>CALUIZ010000018.1 GCA_944320815.1 uncultured Phocaeicola sp.
GACGTAGTAATATACTCCATAAATCTACCAAAAGAATTACTTTTATTAAGTTGTTTCCCATTGTTGTGAGCAAAGAGCATTCCTATTCTTGCCCATGCCCATGTGTCGGGTATTTCAAATGGCATTTCATCCGTTATATCAACCACCTTACCACCTATCTGCTCATAATACTTGTTATCGTCACCTTTGAAGATGACTGAATCGGTTAATGCCAACTTCTTTAACTTGCCTTCTTTGACAAGTTTCTGCTTTTCTTGTTTAATCTGTTCAAGCAATTCTTGTGCTGTACCTTCCTCTGCCATTTGAGTTACAAGTCTTCCTTGTATAGCTTCTTGAAGAATAGACTTTTTCAGTTGTTCCTTAACTTGTTCATTTAATTGGTTGAGAGAGTCTTGGCTTTTCCCATAGCGTTTTATGAGAAGAGATATATTGCATAGTTTTTCTACAATTCGTTCTTGTTCATTTATGGGAGGGATTGGCAATAGCATTTTAGCAAGTGTCTTTCCATTACAATTAGGTTGTGCTGTTGCTATTGTACCATTCTTTAACTGTTCCCAATATAATTGGCTCTCCATAAATGCCTTCATATAATAAGGACAGAGCAAAGAGCTATACCTTGTTCTAATCAAATAGCCTGCATATATCGCTTTCACTGGTACTTCTTCCACTAAAAAAGACTTCCCCACAGTGCCACCTGTTCTGGCAAATAGAATGTCATTTACTTTCAAAAGATATGTTTCTATTTCATTTGCATTAATCAAACAGAATGGTACATTCTCCCACAACACTTTGTTGTCCTGAATGTCGCTTATACGAACCATTCTTATATCTCCATTTTCTAAAGCTGGAGCATTATAACCATATTGAATAGATTGAGAGATATTTCCCCAGCGTTCCCATTCCCACCCATTTGGAATTTCAAACGGAATCTCCTCGTCAATGCACTTCACCTTTCCTGTGGCGAGTAACTTCTCATAATAGGAACTCAACGCATTTGGCTCTCAGCCTAATTTATTAGAGATAACATATTGTTTCACTAATAAATTTGAATATGGAAATTAAAGATTTTGAGGAGTGTTTGCGCCAAAGCAATATGGCAGAGAACACCGTTTCAGCATACGTGTATGCTGTAAAAGAGTTCTATTCTCGGCACAAGGATTTGAACAAAAAGAACTTGTTGATTTACAAGACGTATCTGATTGAGAAGTATAAGCCTAAGACGGTCAATCTCCGCATACAGGCTATTAATAAGTATCTTAATATGTCGGGGAAGTCACGCTTGCGCTTGAAGTCTATCAAAGTTCAGCAACGTTCTTATTTGGAGAACGTGATTAGCAATGCCGACTATACTTTCTTGAAAAACAAACTAAAAAGGGAAGACAACCTTGCGTGGTATTTCGTAGTGCGTTTTCTTGCCGCTACAGGCGCACGTGTCAGTGAGCTTATACAGATGAAAGTGGAACACGTTCAGGTCGGCTATTTCGACATCTATACCAAAGGTGGCAAGATACGACGCGTCTACATTCCCAAAGCACTTCGCACGGAAGCTGCGTCTTGGCTGCAAAAGGAAAAGCGGACAACAGGCTATCTGTTCCTTAATCGCTTTGGCAATCGTATTACGGCAAGAGGTATAGCTCAACAACTGAAAAACTATGCGCAAAAATACGGATTGAACGAAAAAGTGGTTTACCCACATTCATTCCGGCATCGTTTCGCTAAGAATTTCCTTGAAAAGTTCAATGACATATCTTTATTGGCAGACTTGATGGGGCATGAGAGCATAGAGACTACTCGCATTTATTTGCGCCGTAGTAGCTCCGAACAGCAAGCCATAGTGGATAAAATTATTACTTGGTAAAGTAATAGACGTGATTAATCAACAAAGGGATACCGTTGAAATATCCCTTTGTTGTAGATGGAAAACTTATCTTCTTTGCTTGATTTTCTCCTGCATCAAACTATCGGACACGGCTTTCAAATCCATGTCATATCCGTCAGCCTCTTGACGTAGCCATTCGATGGTTTCCTCGTCACGCCGGATGTCGAACACATCGTTCAGCCAGAGAATGGTCTTTGCGTCGCATCCTCCCCATGAGCGGATGACACGGAACTTCAAGGCATCGTCCGCATACTGCCGTTTGGACTTCCAAAGCTCGATGTTGCCCCAGACGGATAGGCTGCATACGACACCCATGCCGACCAAAAGAGAAAACACCTTGCTTGACCGAATGTCGAAACGGTGGCGGTGGATATGCTCCTGTGGCTCGTCCGTACGTTCTTCCGAGTTTCGGACAAACATCTCTTTCAAATCACGCAACAGGTGCAGAATCCTGTTCGATGCGTTAACCTCCGCTTCCCCGAACTTGGTCAGCATGGCTTTCGTCTGTTGCTGATGTTCCTTTGCGGAACTGTCGAACAAATCCTTTATGGGAGCCAAATCCATTGCTGGAGTTTGTCCTCCTGATTGCCCATTACTTGCTTTTGGAGCGTACTCCAATTTGCTATTGATGCCCTTCAAGCCATTCCTGATGTCCTCGAAGAGCGCATAAACTTCGTTGTTATCCATTTTTAGAATCTTATTTTACGTTGTTTCTTTTTCTTGTCCTTACGTTTTAACTGTTTCTCAAAATAGTTCTCATCCGCCTGAGCATTTGCATTGGCTGGCATGAACAGGCCGATGGAACCGCTGTACAAGTCATCGTTTCTCTTTGGCTCAAACTGTGGCATTGACAGTATCGGATATTCTGCCGTTTGGCTACCCATTACCCTCTGCCGTTCCACATGGCGGTTGGCGTTCAATGTTGCGTCAATCTTGAAGTAGCTGAACTGCCTGTCAATCTTGGAACCGCTGAACGGATAACCGTTTTTGGAGAAGATGACACCCTGTATTTCATTCGACTTACCCTTGTACTTGAATCGCACTTCCACGCCTTGTTTCTTCAGATTAGCTACAAGTATGTTCCAGTTTCCACACCTTGAAACCTCGGATTTAAGGATGGAATAAAGCTCGTACTTGGTTTTGTCCGGCTCTTTCAGGCGGTGGCGTTTCACCCGTTCCTTGTCGTCGGCGAAGTACAATCCATACTTCCGTGTCAGTTCCTTGCAGATGCGTGTGCTGCGTATCCGTTCGTTCCGGTCGCTGATTGTCCTGCCATCGTTGGCGATGCGGTTGAAGGCGATATGCACATGCGGGTGCTCCTTGTCGAAGTGGCGTACGATAAGGATTTGCGTGTCGGTTATTCCCATTTTCTTCAAGTATTCTAATGCTATTCCAGCCATCGCACGGTCAGTCAGGTAGTGTTCGTCTTCCTTGGAGAACGCCAAAGCGATGTGTCCGACAGGCTTAGTTACCTTCGGATTCATTCTTGCCTGTGCTTCAAAACTGCCTGTGATTGTTTCCTTGTTCTCGGCGAACAAACCGTCACAGACGAAGATTTTCGCCTCTTTCCCCTTGTCAAGAATGTAGTTTACCACACCCTTGAAGTTGCTTCCTTTGACGATTTTAGCTATCATAGAAGTATCAAGTTTAGTAGTTCCTCTATACGTGCGACCAGCACACGGCATTCCATCCTTACGGTGTCAAAGCCAGCCGCGTTAGCCTTGTGCGCAAGCTGGTTGAGGTTATTCGCCATGCCGCATAGCTGGCGAATGTACCCCGTATGCTCCGGCGTGAGCCGTTCCTTCACATGCCCGTCCCTCATACAACCGCGCAGGAACTCTCCGGCGGAGATGCCCGCACTCCGCGCCTTACCTTTCAGCGTTGTAGTAGTCCGATGTCGCCATCTTCACCGTGAGGCAGTATTTCAGCTTGTCAGCCGCTCCCTTCTTGGGACGGCCTCCCTTGTTCCTTCTGTCAAATATCCGTTTCTGTTCCATTGTTCTTTTAATTGATTTCTACTGATTGCAATGTAATTACCCATTAGACCAACGGGATGCGGCTTCCACGGAGTTTGGAGTGGGAGCAGGCGGTTTCGGTATGCCCGAAACACAAACTTGCTCCCCTCAAAACTCCGTTGGACAGGTTCAGAGTAACTCCAAACTACATCCCGCTGGCCCGTCTCTTAATTCTCAGAGTTTACGCCATGCCTCGATGTCCTCACCGTAGGTGGCAAGATGCTGCCGGGCGATGTTCTCCACCAGTCCCGACACGCTCATCTTGCGTTCACCGAACATACGGACGATGCGGTCGAGGGCATCACGCGTGCTGCGGCTGAGGAACACGGGCTTGCGGTCTTCGATGGACGGAACAGGGAGGAAGGTCTCCTTGTATTCCTCCAATGACGCCCGGCGTTGCTTGCCGCTTATGCGGCGTACCACCAGCGGAGTTTCATCCGTCTGTTCTGGCATAGGCTCGTTAACCGTTACCGTTTCCTGTTGTACTGCCTTGCTTGTCTGCTCCTGCGTGTCGGCAAGCTGGAGTTCGAGACTTGGTGTTCCCATACTTGGCTTGTTGCCTAAAAAATCCTGCAATACTGCATCCATACTTTGGCTGCTTAAATCTTTTTTCATACTTGTTTGAATTAAATGTTTAACAATAGTGGTCACAGTGCGCACATTTGACCGATTATCGGTTGCAAAGGAAATGTCTGTATGACAGGCAGTCAAATGATTGGGTTCGGTGTGGCAACATTGTACGGATTTGCATTATACGCATTAGAATGGCAGTGGATATTGCATAGATTTGCCTTTAGGATAAGTCCGTAAGGGATGTGGCATCAGTCCGGATGTCATGTAAGATAAGGCCGGACTTGATGTAGGATGAAGTCCAGAGTGATATTGGTTGCCCTGATAGCCGCTTGGAGATTTAAAGAACGCCAGAGGCTACCAGATCGACGCCAAATGCTGCCACGCGAATGTAAAGTGATTGGATTATGCCGGACTTCGTTTTCCTTTGCATCACGGACGCTTGGAACAGCCGTTGCAGGTAGGCGGACAACGCCACTCCTTGCCACTTGCTGCCACAAGCTGCCAGCCAATCGCAAAGCCATTGTTTAATGCAGACACTGGTTTTACTTTGCAGGCGAAACGGATTATTAACAACAAAAGCGATATACAAAATGAATGTAGTAATTATCTCGAAAGAAAAGTATGAGGAAATGGTCGGCAAGCTCAACCAGTTGTCCGACCGGGTGAATGAAATCATCGGTAAGCGCGAAAAAGGAAAGCTCAGCCGTTGGATGGACAATCAGGATGTCTGCCAGCAGTTGCGCATCAGCCCCCGCACCTTGCAGACGCTCCGCGACAACGGAACGCTGGCTTACTCCCAGATTGGGCATAAGATTTTCTACAAGCCGGAGGATGTGCAGCGCATTGTCCGGCTCGTGGAGGACAGGCGCAAGGATGCCACATGGCGTGGCAGGACAATTTAATAAGTAGAGTTTAATGTACCACTAAATCCATTGTAAATACTGCAAATTATGAATGAGTTGATTTTTGCCGACCAAGAATTGGAAGTCGGCTTTATCGGAAAGCTGGATGCCCTGTTGGAAGGCATCGAAAGAATGGACGCAAGCTGCAAGGCTTCGCTGGGTAATGAACAGTTCCTGACGGACAAGGAGGTGTCGGCATGGCTCAAAGTGAGTCGCCGCACCTTACAGGATTACCGCAACAACGGGATGATTGCCTACTACCAGTTGGGCGGCAAGATTCTGTACAAGGAGTCCGACATCGAAAAGTTGGTAATGAGCGGGTATCGGAACGCCTACCGCTTGGAAACGTGATTTGAGACGTGCAAAAAAGAGTAAGCCGATGGCGGCAAAATAATTGCTCAGCCATCGGCTTACTCTTTACAGAAAAGTTGTTTTTTACTTTACACTAACACATGCATCGTGGGTGGGCATTGGATAGCGAAAAGAAGAAATGTACGGGATTTCCTCTATTGGCAGAACATAGCTTGTCCATGATGAACCGCCTAAACGCCATACACTCCTTCGTCCGTAGCTTAAAGGCTATGGCTATCACCATTTCAAGGCTGTACACGTCATAGCAAATCTTACCGTCATGCCTGACATGCCGCATCGTTTCTTCTTCTGACAATTCCATGTTTTTGTATATAGCGTGTACAGCCCTGCGGATGTCGCAACCGAATACATTGAACGCATCGCATATTTCTTGCTGCGTCATCCAAACGGGAGCAGTCGGCATAATGACTGTCTCGTTTTCACTGATTGTAATGATTCCTCTGTCCATAGTTCTTACCTTGCATTAGAAAGCACATTCCGTACATTGGTCATATCACGCAGAATGGAGCTATCCAATACACGGGCGTAATGCTGTGTCATTTTTATATTGGAGTGGCCGAGCATCTTAGCCACATTCTCGATGCTTACACCATTGGCAAGGCAGACCGAGGTCGCATACGAGTGCCGGGCGGCATGTGTAGTTAAGTTCTTCTTTATCAGGCATAAGTCGGCAATTTCTTTTAGGTAACTGTTCATTTTTTGATTGCAGGGAACAGGCAGCAATACCCTTTTCTTTTGGCAAACGGGGTGGTCGGCATACTTGCGGAGAATTTCCAAGGGAATGTCAAGCAAAGGGATATTGCACATGTTCTTTGTCTTTTGCCGTGTCTTGCGAATCCACAGGTTGCCATTCGCATCTTCCACGATGTGTTCGGGAGAAAGTTGCTGTACGTCAATGAATGCCAACCCAGTGAACGCTGCAAAGATGAAGACATCACGCACGATTCGGATGCGCTCCAATGGGAAATCCTTGTGATAGATGGTCAATAATTCATCCATCGTCAGAAACTCGCGTACAATCTCTTTCTCATGGAACTTGATGCCGACAAACGGGTCTTTGGTAATCCATTCATTGGCTAATGCCAGATTGGTGATTTTCTTCAGGCATTTCATGTAGCGAATGACTGTATTCTGTTGGCAGGACTTTTCCGTTTTGAGATAAAACTCAAAAGCACGAACCAACTCACCGTTGACTTCTGTCAGTAGTAAATCCTCCTTCCCGTATTTCTGTTTGATAAGTTCTGCAAGATAACGTTTGCAGCTTTCATAACGACGGACGGTAATCAGTGCATAGTCCTTGCCGACAAGCGCACGGCATTGGTCGTTGTGTTCCTGCATCGTGCCGATGAGGGTGCGGACTTCTTCCGGCTCTTTATCCTGCCCAAAGAATTTCTCCTGCAACAGACGTGCTGTAATGGGTTGCCGCTGTTCCTCCAGTCCATTAAAGATTTGGTGAAGTCTGATTTTAGCATCCTCGATGTAGGCATTCAGGTCACATGACTTGCGGCTTTTCCCACGGGCGCACTCCTTTGCCTGATTCCACGAAGCAGGGTCAATGCTCTTGCGTATGTTGGTTTCCACTCGCGCACCGTTTACCGTGATGCGCATACAAACGGAGGCTTCTCCGTTTTTCAGCAGTTTGGCTTTCTTAATGAAGAAAAGCACATTGAACGAGTTTCTTTTCATTTTCCTACAGTTTTTAATGGGACAAAAGTAGGAAACCATCCGCGTTTTCTTGATACGCAAAACATTGCAAATCAGTGAGAAAGAATCTTGCTCGGTGGAGATTTTCGCTCCACCTTTTCCGCTCCACCTTTTGGAACACCGGAAGCGGTCATATTCCGCACTTTTTTGCGCCTTACGGGAAAACAAAAACTCCCGACTTCGCTTGGAAATCAGGAGTTTACTGCTATTTGCTTTTCTTCAAAGTGGTGCCACCAGGAATCGAACCGGGGACACAAGGATTTTCAGTCCTTTGCTCTACCAACTGAGCTATGGCACCCTTTTGTTTTGCGTTGCAAAGGTAGATAAAATAAATTAATCTGCAAAGCATATCGCCTAAAAAATGAAAAAATAGCGGTTTGCTTGTCCCCAAAAGTGGATTAGAGCTGCAACAACATGTTCTGGTTTTGGCTTGTCAATCTGCTCCTGACATTCTGCCATCCTTTATCCGCTAAATTTTCAGACAAACCAAGTATCAAGGATCTATGGAAATCCGGTTCGGACAGCATCCGGACAAAGACAGAATATCTTTGGGACGCTGCCCGAATGGTTCTCAATCATGCCGTTTGACGGGTGTACCAAAATAACTCGGATGTCCGTTGTCCGGATTGACCACAATCTTTTCCAACACGATCTCCGGATCAACCATATACACTTTCAGGGTATGGAAGCCCGGTTTGCCCACATCCAGTTCTACATCCAACCAGCGCATATTGTCGAACACCTCGTTTCTCATAGGCTTCCCGTTTCCGCTCAATGCCAATATACTTGGAGCCGGAAGCGATTTCAAGACTTTCGACAGTTTGAGATTCTGCGGAGTGTATTCTCCGAAGGTATCGACAAGACCTTTCCGGGCATCCAGCACGACCGGAGTATTATTGTCCATCCCTACTGCAATACGCAGACCGCGTGCCGGATTAACATCCTGTGTAGGAAGAATGCCCAGTGCCACCGTTGTCTTTCCGGCTGAGGGAAGATAGATTCTGTATTCCAGACGGGCAGCCTTCTTGTGTGAAAGGGTACTCTCTGACGTAACAGGAAGGATACCCATATTGCCTTTTCCCCTGCCCAAATCGGGAAGGAATGTCCATTTCGCCTGCTTTCCCGAGATGTTGGCATTGTAGTCATAGGCCGGAATGGAAAATTCTGTCTGCGCTAATGTCCCGAAGAACGGTTCGTCACTTTGGGGCAATGAAGCGTTTACAATCGGCACTTTTACTGTTGCCGTGTCTTTTCCGCAAACAATTCTGACACTCCCCTCCACTGTTCCCTGGGGAGCGTTCTCCCAGTCTATCGAAACGTTCAGACGGGCATCTTTCTTTGTTCTGCCTTCCTTGGCATCCATCCGGATCCATGGTTCTGCAGCCATAGCCGTATAATCAATCTCGCCCACACCCCGGTTGAATATGTCGATGCAATAGGTCTGGTCACTCAGCGCATTAAAGACTGGAAGCGAAAGTTCCTTCGTCATCAGGGGCCATGCCGCTCCACTTCCCTCCACTGCCACACCAAGACGGGGTGTGCCGAGCGGACTGACAAACGAGAGTTCCGGAAGGATATTGTCGTCCGGCATAAACCATTTCGTATAGCCGATATGCTTGTCCGACATCATGTGTTTCCATTTCCCGTCGGCCGTTTCATCGTTATACCGCCAAGTCAGTTGCCAGTCGAGTCCAAACAGTTTCCTTGCACGGTCGGCCCAATCATTCGCACTGACACGCCCCTGCTTCGCATACAGGCGGTTCCTGCCGACTGAAAGATAGATTTCAGCCACTCCTGCAGAAGCCTTTGCCGGATAGAGCACCAACTGGTAATAGGCATCCCGGCATTCGGGAGCGATTTTCCGTTCCAGGTCTTCCGCCTTTGCCGTCAGCCGTTTCCACAAGTCCAACATACGATCCGCCTCATGATGGTTGACTATGCTGAACACATCCGGCAACTGCACCTCCGCCTTGCGCATCAAGTTATACTTTGTGTATTTCGCAACTACCTCAGCAATCTCTTCCGCATATTCATCTCCGAAGTTCTGCGCAGCCCACTGCACAGTATATTCCTGCACTTTGTCTGCCGGAACCGCATCCGGATTCCACGCGTAACGCATGATGAAGTCAATGGGAAGTTCTTTCGGTTTCAAGTCGCCCACATTCACAATCCAAAGGTCATCGATTCCTGACTCATAGGCCAGATGGAACTGCTCACGCAGTTTGGACACAGGAGAAGTGGTGACCCAACGGTCGTTCCACGGTCCGCCGTTCATATCCACATGATAGTAAAGCCCCATTCCGCCCTTGCGGTTCCGCTCCTTCGCCGGCCCTGTACGGCGGATATACCCCCAGTTGTTGTCACAGAAAAGCAGAAGCACGTCATCAGGCACAGTAAAACCTTTGTCATAGTAACGTTGCACCTCCGTGAAGATCGCCCATAATTGCGGAACTTCAGAATGCTCCTGTCCATACACCTCACGGATAATCTTGCGCTGTCCGTCTATCACATCATGCAGCACCTTCATGTTTTCTTCATCATCCCCCTTTCCCATGGACACATCCCCGTCGCCGCGCATACCGATGGTGATGATGTTGTCATAGTTCTTGTTCCGTTCCAGTCCCTCACGGAAAAAATTGTCGATATTCTCTTTATTGGCGGCATAGTCCCACGGACCAATTTCAGCCTTTCTTCTGGTATATTCCTTGTGCGCACGCATCATCGGTTCATGATGGGAAGTTCCCATAATGATACCACACATGTCGGCGACGGCCGGGTTCTGCGGATCGTCTTCATTGAAGGCCGTAGCCCACATGGCAGGCCAGAAATAGTTGGCTTTCAGGCGGAGCAGAAGTTCGAAAAGATGGGCATGCATCTTCGAGTTAAGCCCTCCGAACTTTGCTGAAGCCCATCCACCAAACGAAGGCCATTCGTCATTGATGAAGATTCCGCGGTATTTCACTTTCGGAGAAGGCTGCACGTATCTTCCCGACTTCACGTAGAGCGACGTGCTTTTCCGTACCGGAACATCTGCCCACCAGTACCAAGGAGAGACACCGATTTTTTCCGAAATGTCATAAATGCCGTAGATGGTCCCGCGCTTGTCGCTTCCGGCAACCACTAAATTGCCGTCCACCGTCTGAATTACGAATGATTCCCACTGCCCCTTCACGGAAGACACGTCGAGCTTCTTCTCGGAAACGAGTCTGTCAATCAGCGGACTCTTGCCGATTGTACCCACAATGACAGACTTCGGCGCGGGAGAGTCGCTTTCCACCACCTGAGCCGGAGTGCCGGACACCTTGCGGATGTCGTCTCCCAAATCTCTTGCCGCACGAACCACTCCCGCCCAGTCGTCGGAAGAGACATAAACGGAAGTCGCCCTGCCGCCTGCCGCAATGCAGAAAGCGTCCGGTGAACTTTCATACTGGATATACTGCGGCACCGTACTGAGCAGACCGGTCTTCACTGGTCCGGTTGCAGATACGGTACAAATTTCCAAGAACAAACAAAACAATATTAACGAAAATCGTATCATGGATATCAGATGTGTTTTTATGATTAGCGATTATTGTCTGGCAAATTCCCACCAGTCAAAATTGAACAATTTACAGCCTTTACGTCCTTTGAATACAAAATAGATGTCGTGTATTCCTGTAACCGGAGCCTTCAATCCCGTTTCAAGCGTCTCCCAGCATTCCCAACCTCCGGTGTGAGGCACGGCAATCTCGGCTATAATCTTACCGCCGATACTGTCTGCATGCACTTCCAGTCTGCCTCCCCGAAGTGCGCTGGCCACTGCAGCCTTAAATTTGACAGGAGACTGACTTCCGAAATCCACCGCACGCAGTTTGATGTAATCATCCCTGTGTATTTCAGAGATATAAATTCCTGTCGCCGCATTCGGTTCCGACTTCACTCCTTCGGAGAAAGCCATCGTTTCCGCTTCCACACGGCGATACGGGTTAAAGGCTGCAACCGGACGCACACCTTCTTTCGTCGCATTGATGACGGGGAATGTGCCATCAGGATTATATTCGAACCGTTCTACCGACGAACTGCGCCCGAAACCTCCCCCACCCGGAAGATGGCCGGTGTGGTAGAAGAAATAAGAATTGCCTTTGTAGTCAATCACTCCGCAATGATTCGTGAACGAGCCGGTGTTTTGCTTCGGCATGATTTCGCCCATATACTTCCAGGGTCCTGTCGGTCCGTCGCTCATCGAATAGGCGATGTGTTCCGGTATGCCGCCCGCAGCATAAAGCATATAATACTTCCCGTTCCGCCTGTAGAACCATGGACCTTCCGTATAAATATCCTTGTATTTCTTATCCTTCTCGCGCAGTTCCGGATTCGGAGCACCGAAACTTTCCACTGTCTGCTCCACCTTCTCCACCTTTCCGGAATAAGAAACCATGTCTTCGTTCAGTCTCACATAATAAAGATTCGGATTTCCCCAATAGAGATAAGCCTGCCCGTCATCATCAATGAAGACGGTCGGGTCGATATAGTCCCAACTCCCGTCACAGAGAGGCTTCCCGATAGCATCCCTGAAAGGTCCGGTCGGAGTGTCGCCCACGGCCACACCAATGGCCATCGCGTTCGAAAGTTTGGAATGCGCGCATACATACCAATAAAACTTCCCGTTCCGTTCGATACACTGCGAAGCCCAGGCCCGGTCATCAGCCCAACTGAAAGACTCCAAAGCCAACGGCGAACCGTGGTCAGTCCAGTTCACCATGTCCTGTGTCGAATAAACACGCCATTCCTGCATCCAGAAGAAATCGGCTCCGTCCTCATCATGTCCCGTATAGACGTACAATGTTCCGTCATGTACCATCGGAGCAGGGTCCGGAGTGAACCAGGTCTGCACAATCGGATTCTGAGCGTGAAGAGTGGCAGATACAGCAGCCAAAGCTAAAAGGGAAAAAGATTTTTTCATTCGGATTCGGTTGTTAAAAGTTCGTGGAATACCCCTATCCAAAAGGGTAGTATACAAAGTCACGGAGGCCGAAAAAAGGCAAACGCCTGCCCGGAAAAAAGCAAACGCCTGCTTGAACGCAAGCACTTCGGTGCTTTGTTCAAAACAAACGCCTGCTTTTCCCGGCACGGATTATCATTTCAAAGTTATCGTATAAGTCTTCACTTTCCCCTTGTAATCAAACATCACAATCGCCTTTCCATTTTTTGTTTCCGGTTGGGTGATGTCAATCCCTACATCCGGATTGTCTGATGAAGCGGTGACTTCAGGAATCCCCTCTGTATCCGCAGAAAGCGTGCAGACAGCCTCATACTGGTCGTATCCGGTATAGCCGTTGGATTCGGTAGAGCGTACAGGCGTATCGGGAAGTTCCACGTCCCGTCCGTTCACCTGAATGGCGACACTCGGCGGAGTGATATATTGCATGCTCTCTTCATCGGCACTGAATCCCAGTCCTCGGAAAACACACAACTGTCCGTCCGCTTCCCCCTCCGCTACCAGGAAGATGGCATGTTTCTTGTCCAGCGGTTTCACGGCATCCGTCACATCCAAAGTGAACTTAACCGTTTCTTCTTGGCTGGAACCGGCAGGGACAAGAATTTCGCCCAGTTTCTTTCCTTTCCATACATCGTTGTCCCAAGGGCCGTCCAGCCAGACGCTTACCTTGAATGCGGATTGGGTGGAAGGAGTCAGGAAAAGATTGAAATATGTCTTTTCATATGTCTTCGCTCCGGCAAAGGGCTTGAGTCCCTTCTGCGCCTTGTCCAGACCACCAAAACCGAAATACTTGAAACCGACGATGTCGCCTTTCTTCATGTCGACCGGCATGTTGTTGTCCCAGATGTCCCATGAGTCCTGCATGGCTTTCCCGTTCGACAGATAGCAGGCATAGCCGGCGGAATAATATTTGTAGGGGTCCATTCCATAAATCTGGAAACCTTCAGATGTGACTTCTGCGCCTGTATATGTGTCTCCATTACTAGCCTTTGCCTGCCAAACGCTGTCCGGTGCGTACGGGTCATATCCGCGGATGACCACTTTTCCGCCTTCCGCCACCGGCTTTTCGTCCCATTGAACATTTATCGGAGCCACCATAGCCTGACGCGCATAGCCGAAGCCACGCGGCGGACGATGATAGAACACGTACCACTGCCCGTTGATGTCCTGAATGCTTCCGTGGGTGTTGTGCCCTCCGTTGGTGGTCTGCAGCTTGTCTCCCTTCTGATTGAGGACAATGCCACGTGAATCAACCAATACACCGCCGCTTCTCCATGGTCCCAGCGGACTGTCACCATAAGCGTAACGGAGCGTGGAGTTTGAACTTCCCAAGCCGTATTCCAGACCGGAATAGCCGGAGAAGATGACTACATACTTGTTTCCAACCTTACGGATGGAAGAAGCCTCGAAGAAATTGAAGTCTTCCGGCTTCTGGTCCTTATAGAGTGCCGGATATTCCGTTCCTTTCGGGTCACGTATCTCACCATACTTCGAACTTGCCGGAATGAAATAAGGAATGACCTCCGTTCCCGGACGGACAGAATACATGGTGTTCGGATCCAACTGTGCGGCCGATGAACGCTGGAATCCCCAATAGCCGTAGGCGCGGAATCCGGTGCCATAGTCCGGGTCGTCGGAATCGGTTATCTCTTCCACAAATACGGCAGGGTCGAATCCGAAGATGCTTCCCGACAGGGTGCCTGTCCCCTCCTCATTGAGGTTGACCGGAGTGAAAGGCCCGTCCGGACGGTCTCCTTTGCATACCATGGCACCCCGACGGTTGCCCCGGCTGTGCGGATACAGATAATATTCCTTCTTGCCGTCTTTCCGTCTGACTTCCACCAAGTCCGGAGCGTACATCACATCCCATTGGTCTTGGATATTGTAGGTAAAAATGGCACCCTCGTCTTTCCAGTCGTTCAAGTCTTCCACAGGCGCAGACCACATGTGTACATCCGATCCGCAATAACTGGTAAAACGTGCGTCATGAGAACCGATAATATAGGCACGATACTTCCCGGGGTTGTCCGGGTCTTCAAACACACGTGGCTCACCGTCCGGCAGATGTTCCCAAAGGGGAAGATAAGGGTTTCCCGTTCCAACCGCCTGAGAGTCGGACAGAGCTTGTCGACTTCCCACACAGGAGGAAGCCATGGCACTCCCCAATAAGAGCGTGAAAGCCATTTTCGTAATATAAGGTTTTCTGATTTTCATGATTCCGATGTTTAACTATGTTTCTTTAGTTTATGAATACCCGCATTTTGCCAATATCCGTAGGGGCAGACACACAGGTTCGCCCCTACATTCAGCTGGATGCGGACAGTTTATTCCAATACAAAATTGTCCAATTTGAGCTCGCCGCTTCCGGCTCCGGTGGCTTTAAGCTCTATCGTATTTTCTCCTTCCCGGTTCAAGACGACAGGAACAGCGATTGTCTGCCAGTTCCCCAGACCAGTACTTTCAAAGCTGATTGGAGATTCGGACCTGCTGCCGTTGACATAAAGCTCAAAATTGCTGTTTGCCGCCGTCGCACAATAACGGATATACAAAATGTAATTTCTTGCCTCCTCTACGTTGAAACAATCGCGTAATGCAGCATCCGCACCGGTTCCGAGATTGACGAATCCCATGCCGGTATAGCCCGGTACCAGACCGACATTGTCACTATAAGCTTGCGCCAGAACATGTCCGCTGATATTCTTGTATTCCATATCTTCCGCCTCATGCTGGTAAGGGCCATTATAGGCATCGGTCGGATAAACCGGAACAGGAAGACGAGTCACCGGTGTATATTGGGTTTCTCTTCCGGTCGCGTTGCCCAAACAGTTGATGGTAATGTCTACGCCTCCGTTATGCTCCACAGTCAGAGTAAACACTCCGTCGGCCCATGACTTTGTCGCACTTGCCTGAACACCGGTATTGGTGGTGAAACCGCTTCTTGCGGCGCAAGTATATGAAGGCTCACTGGTGCAGCCGTATATTTTGATGACATCCGTCACCTTCGGACCGTTAGGAGTATAGTTGGTAAGATAGAAATCCACCCTGCCCGAATATTCCCGGATAAGCGCGGAAGAATATTTGGCGAACGAAAGCTCCATCTTGTCGCACGTGTTGTACTTGAACGGGATAGATGCGCTCTTGATATCCTTATAGGCATTGTATGCCACCCATGTGTTCTCGTAACGTCCCGCGTACATGTCGCCGGTGTATTCTTCGGGAAACTCCTGATTAAACAATCTCAGCTTGTCGGCCATATTGCTGTATTGCCCGCTTATAAATTGGGATGCATTGAGCTGATACTTGAACGAACGGGCCGTTGCGTCAGCAAGTTCATATGCAGTAGGGATGGTGGGATAACGTCCGGTCTTCTTGAACCAAAGACGCCGGCTTGCATCTTCTCCATCCTCATCGAGCTTATAGAGCCCTGTGAACAGAGTACTTGGTGCCAAATAGCCGGGATCGAACTGACCTCCCTTGGAAGATACATCGTTAAGGATGATGATCTTCGTGCGGTCCGTCACTTCCTCACGAGTCATAATCCGGATAGTTCCGTCGATAATCTTGCGGTAAATGTCGAAAGAAACAGCTTCCATTTGCGGGAAGAATTTCCAGTCGCGTTTGCGATATCCGTCGCTGGTGCTGGTTGTCTCATTTTCCGTATAAGTCTGGTCGGTGGTAAGCTCCGGTCCGTCGAACACGGTTTGTCCGGTGAACGCGATGTGCTCCAGCAAAGCGGTAGCTTCAGACGCTACGGGAAATTCCTGGTCTCCGTTCCAATACTCATTGTTGTAAAGATACGACAGTTGGTTCTCTTCGGTGTTCCATCCGCACTGGTCGAAGCGCATACCGTAATTCCCGGCATATCCTGACAGCCATGAGCCCAATCCGGTACTTTCAATCTGGAACAAGCCCACCGGTGAGGTGAATTTCTCACATATAATCAAGTTGTCCGAATACTGTTTGCAGAGGTCCGCCCATTCCGGATAGTCCTTGAACATGCCTACAGGCGAATGTTTCGCTCCATATTGCGCATGACAGAAGCTGATGGTCAGATAACCTCCGTATTCAACAGTAAGCTTCATCAGCCCCTTCCAGTGCTGGATGCGTTCTGCATAAGACGGAAGTGACTCCGGATAGCCGGCATCAGGATCAGCCGGGTCGCCGAATCCCCAGCTCTGTTCGGCATAGTTGAAACCGACAAAGTTGTTGTATTGGAAAAACTCTTTATAAAGCGTTCCTTCCAGTTCTTCATACGAAGTGTAGTCCTCGAATGCGGAGTATGCTCCACTTGCCGGCTGCACCATCACCCAGACATTGTTTTCGGCGCAGACGCGAAGCCATGACTTAGCAATATTGTATCCGTCCGCCACCAGGTCGCGTCTGGAGGAAAGCGAGATGTTGAAGATAACGTATGGACGTATGTCTTCCGGTATGTTGTCAATCACCCATTGCGGATCGGGGTGCATCCATGTGTCGATATGGAAAATCCATGCCGGATGCTGAGGGTCAATCGGCCGCCGGATACTTCCCATGTGTACGTCTGCATCTTTCCTTGTATATCCAAACGTGAAACTTGTCGATTCATCACTGAGAGTGAAGGTCACTTCCTTCGCATACACATCCACAATCTTGAAGACACTTTCCACCGCACCTTCCTCCATCACTTCATCCATTGTCCGCGTTTCATTGCTGCAAGTCACTGTCCAATGCTTTTCCTCATCCAGTCCTATCTGTGGAACAACAGAAGCCACACTTACCTTCTCACCGTCCACAGTCAACCAGTCACCGTCGAGTGTCCAGTAGTAATCACTTCCATCTCGCGCAACACTTACCTGCGGAGAATACACATAATCATCGCTTTCCGCATCACCTTTTCCCAGCGGAGTGATTCCGGTGCGGACAGTAAACGTATTTCCGTCCGTCAGTTCCACATTATAAGAAGCGGAAGAGAGTGTCACACACGATGCCACGGCTATATCTCCCCCTTCTGCCGTTACCACCCGCTGCAAGGCTTGCAGGTTGGCATTCATCTCATTGATTGTCGTTTCCGATTCCGGCGCGTCAGGTCCTGTGATTATATAAGGTATCTCATCATCCTTGCATCCGTACAGACCCGTCTGCAGGACAGCAAGCAATATGACCGGAAGCAGCCGTATGTCAAATATTGTCTGTTTCATGATTCTTGTCTTTTAATGTTTTTGTCGAACACGGAGACACCGAGGCACAGAAGATATTTTGTGTAACCCTGCGCCTCCGTGTCTTTGCGTTTATTCGTTCTCGGTATTTTCCGTTTCAGATATATCTTTCAATCCATTCACAATCCCTTCGTACATTCCATTACGGTTATAGTCAGAAGTCCACGGGCAGATAGAATTGCCTTCGGCACTTTCAGCCATGGAAGACAACGAAATGCCGAACTGCTGCTCTTCAGGGACAATCCGCCTGTATTCCTGCATGATGAATGCCATATAGCCGGCGGCCTCTTTACGTTCAGAAGCCTTCAGTTTTCCTGCTGCCATGAAATTCCCTTTCACATCCTGCATCATTATACTGAGATCTGAGATGCGGACTATCTTTCCCGTGGCGGCAAGTCGTTCGAGCAGTGCGGTTATCGCCTGTTCATTCGATTCCTGTATGGAGGCATTTTTCGAGTAGATTGCATGGAGCAGGATATTGTATCCGTCAATCCGGCTTGCATTGTCTGGTGTATGCGGAAGAATTCCGGCTGTCCTATAAGGACAACACATTCACTTTCTTCGTTTCACTGATGGACTACCGCGACGCTGGCAGCATGTCATACGAATACCGTCTGGAGGAGTTCGGCGACGGATGGAGCAGCACCCTGCCGGGAGAGAACCGCATACAGTATCACCATCTCCAGCCGGGAAGCTACACCCTGCAGATACGCGCAAGCGAAAACGGAGTCTATTCTCCGGTCAGGTCCGTGAAGATAAGCATCGCCCCGCCCTGGTATCTGAGCCTGTTTGCAAAGATTGTCTATACTTTATTGGTAATAGGTGCAGGCTATCTGCTGTTCCTTTCCTATAGCAGAAAAAGGAAAGAGGAAATCGGAGAGATGAAGCTCCAGTTCTTCATCAATATCGCCCACGAGATACGCTCTCCGCTTACTCTTATCGCCGGACCCTTGAGCAAGCTTCTGAAAAAGGAATACGACCCCGACACGCAAAGGGCTTTGCTTAGCATAAAGCACAATACGGACCGTATTCTGAATCTTATCAACCAGTTGCTGGATATCCGGAAGATAGACAAAGGACAGATGAACCTCCGTTTCGCGAAGACCGACATGAAGACCTTTGCGGGCGATGTGGTCGGTCTGTTCACCGAACAGGCGGCCCAGAAGAACATCCAACTGTCAGCAGATATTCCTGAAGAACTTCCGGAAGTATGGGTAGACCCGAACAACTTCGACAAAATACTGGTCAACCTGCTGTCCAACGCGCTGAAATATACACCGCAAGGAGGACGGATAGATGTCAGCATAAGTACGGGAGAGGACACGAAGGAAACAGGCGCGCTGCGGCACTACATGGAAATTTCCGTGTCCGATACAGGCAAGGGACTGAACGAAAAGGAACTGAAAAAGATATTCGAACGTTTCTACCAGGGTGAGGCCAACCATACGTCCACCACTCTGGATTCGGCATCGGACTGAACCTTTGCCAGTTGCTTGTGCGGCTCCATCACGGAAGCATATCCGCCTATAACCGGCAGGATACGAAGGGAAGCCGTTTCGTGGTCCGCCTGCCTCTGGGATGCGGACATCTGAAAAAGGAAGAAATGCAGACGGAAGAAGTGCAGCCCGTACACAATGTGATGACTGAAGATTTTCCGGCTTGCCGGGCAGAAAACGGAAAAACAGGAAAAAGCAAGACCGGTTATCATGTGCTGGTAATAGACGATGACGAGGAACTGCGCAACTATCTGAAAGAAAACCTGTCGGTCTATTATCATGTAGACACGGCAATGGACGGAACGGAAGGATGGAAGAAGGCAATCACACAACAGCCGGACCTTATCGTCTCGGATATAGTGATGCCCGGAATGGACGGAATCCAATTGCTCAAGGAATTGAAGAAGAACATCAACACCAACCATATTCCCGTCATCCTGCTTACCTCACAGACAGAGTTCGCGAACCGGATTGAAGGGCTGTCGCAGGGAGCGGACGGCTATCTGGGCAAGCCATTCGACATGGATGAGCTGATTGTGCTTGCCAGCAACCTCATAACCAACCGTGTCCGCCTGAAAGGGAAATATTCTGGAAGCCAGACCCAGGAAGAGAAGGTAACTTCCATAGAGCTTCAGGGAAATGACAATGCGCTGATGGAACGGATTATGAAAGTGGTGAACGCCAATCTGAACAATCCGGAGTTCAGCGTGGAGATGCTTGCCCAGGAAGTAGGACTCAGCCGGACCCATCTGCACCGCAAGATGAAGGAGATGACAGGACTCTCCACAAGCGACTTCATCCGCAACCTGCGCCTGCGGCAGGCCGCCGACTTGCTGAAAAGCGGACAATGCACCGTCACGCAGATTGCATATGCCGTAGGTTTCTCCAATCAGGCTCATTTTTCAAGCGCGTTCAAGAAAGTGTACGGCATGACTCCGAAAGAATATATGGAAAGTGCAGGAACGGATGACAAGGACTTGTAAAAAAGACTTATGGAATTTATCCGTTTCCGGCCGCCGCAGCTTTAAACGTGTCTGACCACACCTCTTTTCCCGTCAGGCACACCCGGTCTTGTTCCGATTTGTCTCAAAAACAATCGGGAATGTTACAAACCTATTCTGAACCCATTTCCGCGTTTTGTCATTTCAGGGGAATAACATACATTCGCCCATCGTCAACAAGACAATGGACAGAATTGTATCTGATTTTTAATATGGCAAACCGATGAAAAAAGCAATTGTAATGTCAGTTCTGATGCTGGCAGTCTGCCTTGGAGGAAAAGCGCAGACAAAATGGGTAGGAACATGGGCTACAGCCGTAGAACGGCCCTTCAGTGAAGGCGACATGCCGAAAACCGCATTAGACGGCAATTCCCTCCGCCAAGTGATTCATGTCAGCCTTGGAGGGAAGAAACTGCGTCTGCGACTGTCCAATGAAATGAGCACACAGCCGGTCGAAATCAAATCGGTCTATATTGCGGATGCGGGTGACGGTACGGACATTGATGCCGGGACCGCCGCCTACCTGACATTCGACGGAAAGAAATCGGTCACAATCGAGGACGGGGAGGCCGTCTATACGGATGCCGTCACTTATAACCTGAAGCCGCTCCAGCTCCTCACAGTAACAATCAATTACGGCAAAACGCCGGAAAAAGCCACCACCCATCGCGGCTCACGGACCACTTCCTACATCATGTCTGGCGAGTCGGCACCTGAAAGCATTTACAATGTCACAGAAAAGCTGGAACATTGGTACAATATCTCCGCTCTCGAAGTGGAGGCTCCTGCCGGCACACGATGCATCGCATGCATCGGCAACAGCATTACAGACGGACGTGGAAGCACTACCGACAGACAAAACCGCTGGACCGACGTAATGGCTGAAACGCTTGGAGGAGAGGTCGGCGTACTTAATCTCGGTATCGGAGGCAACTGCGTAGTGAGCGGGGGCATCAGCGAACCTGCCGTCAAACGCTTCGGGCGCGATGTGCTCGCCCAACA
Organism: uncultured Phocaeicola sp.; assembly: GCA_944320815.1. Classification (GTDB taxonomy): domain Bacteria; phylum Bacteroidota; class Bacteroidia; order Bacteroidales; family Bacteroidaceae; genus Phocaeicola. The sequence goes on from CALUIZ010000018.1 coordinate 21,118, forward strand.
GGGAATCACTGACATTATTGTGTTTGAGGGGGTCAACGATATCGGAGGCATCAAGGATGACGGAGCGGAAAGGACCCGGGCACTCATTGAAGCCTACCGCGATTTCGTCAGACTGGCGCATTCCAAAGGAATCAGAATATATGGCGGTACGATAACACCTATCAGGAATACAAGCTACTGGAGCGACGTGCGCGAAAAAGTCCGCCAGAATGTAAACGAATGGATACGCACCTCCGGCAACTTCGACGGGGTAATCGACTTCGAGAAAGCAGTAGCCGATCCTCAAGCACCCGATACGTTCCGTAAAGAACTGCAGTCGGACTGGCTGCATCCCAATGCGGAAGGATACAAGGTGTTAGGGAAGTACGCGGCAGAAGCTGTACAGAAATGAGCGGCAGACACTGACGCAGCCCGCTTCCGGCATGCCCCCAGCAGAAAAGTACAGTCCCATAATCCATTCCATCTCTCTCCGCAGACGATAACAAAATTATGTTATTTATTAGGTAAAGTTTTGAAATTATTTGAGTTCCAATTGCAAGTTCGGATAAAATCCATTATTTTTGGCCTCAATGAATAATTTTATCAACTAATAAACTCAACATTTAACAAGAAAAAAGGAGAACATGGAACAAGTATTCAGTTACATCATTGGGCTAGGAGCGGCCGTAATGATGCCTATTTTGTTTACAATTCTGGGAGTCTGCATCGGTATCAAGTTTGGCAAAGCATTGAAAAGCGGTCTGCTGGTCGGTGTCGGATTCGTCGGACTTTCCGTTGTCACCGCATTGCTAACAAGCAGTCTGGGAGATCCGCTCAAGAGAGTGACCGAAATCTACGGCCTCAGCCTGCAAATCTTCGACATGGGATGGCCGGCGGCAGCCTCAGTCGCCTACAACACGTCAGTAGGAGCTTTCATCATCCCAGTCTGCCTGGGCATCAACATCCTTATGCTGCTGACAAAAACGACCAAAACCGTCAACATCGACTTATGGAACTACTGGCATTTCGCCTTCATCGGAGCGGTGGTCTATTTTGCTTCCGACAACATCTGGTGGGGATTCTTTGCGGCAATCATCTGCTACATCATCACACTGGTCATGGCAGACCTGACCTGCAAGCAGTTCCAGTCATACTATGACAAGATGGACGGAATATCCATCCCCCAGCCTTTCTGTCAGGGATTCGTCCCCTTCGCGCTGATTATCAACAAGGCACTGGACAAGATTCCGGGATTCGACAAGCTGAACATCGACGCGGAAGGCATGAAAAGGAAATTCGGTATCATGGGTGACCCGCTGTTCCTTGGAGTGATTGTAGGATGCGGCATCGGCGCACTGGCCTGCAAGAATACGGATGAACTCGTGGACGGCATTCCCGCCATTCTGGGACTGGGCATCAAGATGGGTGCCGTGATGGAGCTGATTCCGCGCATCACTTCTCTGTTCATCGAAGGTCTGCGCCCGATTTCCGATGCCACACGCGAACTGGTGGCACGCAAATTCAAGAACAGTGCAAACCTGAATATCGGTATGAGCCCGGCACTGGTTATCGGACATCCTACCACACTGGTAGTATCCCTGCTTCTTATCCCCGTGGCACTGTTTCTTTCCGTTGTGCTCCCGGGCAACCAGTTCCTGCCACTGGCTTCTCTGGCCGGCATGTTCTACCTGTTCCCTGCCGTATTGCCTATCACAAAGGGTAATGTCCTGAAAACATTCATCATCGGCCTCGTAGGACTGGTTGTGGGACTGTATTTCGTGACCGACCTCGCACCGTTCTTCACCCAAGCCGCACAAGATGTATTTGTAAGGACAGGCGACGCTGCCGTGAAGATTCCCGACGGATTCCAGGGAGGCGCGCTCGACTTTGCGTCAAGCCTCTTCTCATGGCTCATCTTCCATGCGGTATACAGCTTCAAATGGGTGGGTTCGGCTGTGCTCGTGCTCATCGCACTGGGTATGGCAATCTACAACCGTACACGAATCATCAAGGAAGCAAGAGGCACTGAAACCAAATAACAACAACTAATCTATAATCACAAAAAAGCTTATGAAAAGATTTGCAATGGCTATGATGCTGGGTGTAGCCGCTCTGGCAGCAAACGCCCAAGTGAATGTACGTATGCAGACTGCATGCAACCCTCAGGATGTAAAGACGTACGATACACAAAGACTGCGCAGCAGCTTCATGATGGAAAAAGTAATGGTCAACGACCAGATCAACCTCACCTACTCCATGTACGACCGCTTTATCTTCGGTGGTGCCGTTCCTGCAACCAAGGAACTGACTCTGGAAACATTCGACGCATTGAAAGCTCCTTATTTCCTGTACAACCGCGAACTGGGTGTCATCAATATCGGAGGTGAAGGCATCGTGACTGTAGACGGAAAAGAATACACTCTTGGATTCAAGGATGCGCTCTACGTGGGACGCGGCAACCAGAAAGTGACGTTCAAGAGCAAGGACGCAAGCAAACCGGCCAAGTTCTACATCAACTCGGCATTGGCTCACAAGGAATACAAGACGCAGTTGATTACCATCGACGGACGCAAAGGTTCTTTGAAGGCCAACTCATTCCCTGCCGGAAAAATGGAAGAGAGCAATGACCGCGTCATCAACCAGCTGATTGTAAACAATGTGCTTGAAGAAGGTCCGTGCCAGTTGCAGATGGGACTTACAGAGCTGAAGCCGGGAAGCGTATGGAACACCATGCCGGCACACACTCACAGCCGTCGTATTGAAGCTTACTTCTACTTCAATGTGCCCGCAGGCAACATGATCTGTCACCTGATGGGAGAACCGCAGGAAGAGCGTCTGGTATGGCTGGCAAACGAACAGGCTATCATGTCACCGGAATGGTCAATCCATGCCGCAGCAGGAACAAGCAACTACATGTTCATCTGGGGTATGGCCGGAGAAAACCTTGACTATGGTGACATGGACAAGATTTCCTATACGGAAATGAGATAACACCCCGCTTACACACTATTTCCATACACGAGAAAGACCTGAAGGTCCACCGGCTTTCGGGTCTTTTTCATTTTTCTCTCTTCTTATCTCGCGGCGCATCAATTTGCACAATTTTCAAGGAAGTTCTTCATGCTATAAAATATTTTTATTATATTCGCAACTATATGAAAAATACTTTTTAGACACATCCGCGATAAGTAAATGAAATAAGGTTGCAATATTGAATATTTTTACCCCAACAAGTGAATAATTTTACCCCGTTTTCTTGTCCGTGATGCCATAAATTTGTACTCAGACGTTTTAAAAACCTTTATTAATGTAAATCGTAGAGATATGCAAACCGAATTCCGAATTGATGTAAGGAAAAGGGTTTTCAGTTTGTTGCTGTTGACCTTATTCTCTTTTACCGCGGCTTTCGCCCAAGTCCTTGTAAAAGGAACCATCTTGGACGAAAGTGGAGAAACAGTGATTGGGGCGAGTGTCATGATCAAAGGCACCACCCAAGGTACGATTACGGACTTTGACGGCAAGTTCTCATTGAACGTGCCGGACAAAAAGGCCGTGCTTGTGATTTCATTCATCGGCTATGCCAACCAGGAGGTGAAGGTGGACACCTCAAAGCCGATGACGATTGTTTTGAAGGAAGACTCTGAGCTTCTTGACGAAGTGGTGGTAGTCGGTTATCAGGAAGTGAAGAAACGCGACCTGACAGGTTCCGTGGCGAAAGCCAATATGGAACAGTTGCTCAACACGCCTGTATCATCGTTCGACCAGACACTGGGAGGACGCATCGCAGGTGTGAACGTAACATCAAGTGAAGGTACGCCGGGCGGTACGATGAACATCGTTATCCGCGGTAACAACTCACTGACGCAGGACAACTCTCCGCTTTATGTCATCGACGGTTTCCCCGTAGAGGATGCCGCAATGGCTTCCACCATCAACCCGTCTGATATAGAAAGCCTTGACATCCTGAAAGATGCTTCCGCAACCGCCATCTATGGTGCCCGCGGCGCGAACGGTGTCGTGATCATCACCACCAAGAAAGGTAAAATCGGGCGCGCCCAGCTTTCTTACGACGGCAGTGTCACCATGTCGAACCCCACCCGCAAGATTCCGATGATGAACGCCTACGAGTTCGTGAAGCTGCAGGCAGAGATGTATCCGGCCGCCATGACCTCATCAACCGGAGGTTATCTGATGGAATGGGAAGGGAAACAGTGGACATTGGAAGATTATCGCAATATTCCTCAATATGATTGGCAGGATGAGATTTTCCGCACTGCATGGCAACATAGCCACAACCTCCGTCTGACAGGCGGTACGGAAGGTATACGCTACAATGCTTCTCTTTCTTATTATAACCAAGACGGTATCTTGCTGAATTCCGGATACGAGCGCATGCAGGGACGAATCAACACAGTGGTGCGCCGCGACAAGCTGAATATGAGTATCACCGCCAATTATTCACGCGCCATTCAAACAGGTTCCACACCGTCCGAAACATCCTATAGTGGTATGAACAACTTGTTCTACAGCGTATGGGGCTACCGTCCGGTAACATTCCCTAACAAACCGTTAAGTTCACTCATGGACAGCGCAATGGATGATGCTGTAGACGTAAGCAACGACTACCGCTTCAACCCGATTATGTCGTTAAAGAACGAATACCGCAAAAACTACACGAATAATCTCCAGATGAACGGATTTGCCGAATATGAAATCATCAAGGGGCTGAAACTGAAAGTTTCTGCAGGATATACCTATGACGCACGTAAGCGCGACGTATTCAACAACTCCAAGACACGCTACGGAGGCCCCACTTCTACTGACAAAGTGAATGCAGAAGTAGTGCGTAATGAGCGTCTGACTTGGCTGAATGAAAACACCGTAACTTATCAGACCAACATCAAGAAGAAACATTTCTTCAATGCATTGGCCGGTGTCACTTTCCAGAATTCCGACTATGAATACTATTCGTTCAAGACTACGCACATTCCGAATGAATCGCTGGGAATGGCAGGTATGTCTGAAGGACAAGCCAATACAACCAGTTCTTCAAAGAGCTCATGGTCAATGCTTTCTTATCTGGCTCGCTTGAACTATAACTTCAAGTCAAAATATTATGCAACAGCTTCATTCCGTGCCGACGGCTCATCGAAATTCAGCAAAGACAATCGGTGGGGTTACTTCCCTTCAGGGTCTTTAGCTTGGACATTCACGGAGGAAAACTTCATGAAGCCTCTGAAGAAATGGTTCTCAAACGGAAAGCTCCGTCTGAGCTGGGGACTCACAGGAAATAACCGTATTGACGAATATGAATATTACACTCTGCTCCAAGTGTTAAAAGCCAAACAAGGTGACTACATATCAAATGGAAGCATCCCGAGCGGTGTCTATCCATTCAACAACGACAACACCAATGTGGGTGCGGTGCCGGTTTCTATCATCAACAACGATTTGAAATGGGAAACTACCGAGCAGTGGAACTTAGGTATAGACCTGAGCTTCTTTGATGAACGTATCAGCTTCACCGGTGACATTTACCGGAAGACCACACACGACCTTCTGCTGGAAGCTTCTCTACCTCTGAGCTCTGGATTCTACAGCGCAACCAAAAACATAGGTAAGGTACGTAACGATGGTCTGGAATTGACATTGAACACCGTGAATGTCAAGACCAAAGATTTCACTTGGACCACGAATTTCAACATCGCTTTCAACAAGAACGAAGTGCTGGAATTGGCTGAAAACCAGTCAACACTGCTGACATCCGCCACATTCGACAAAGACTATAACTCCCAGCCAAGCTATATCGCCAAAGTAGGCTATCCGATGGGACTGATGTACGGATACATTTATGAAGGCACTTATAAGTATGATGACTTTACACAGTCAGGAAACAGTTACACGCTGAAGGCCAATGTACCACACTATACATCAGAATCGAACACTCAACCAGGTATGCCTAAATACAAGGATATAAACGGTGACGGAATCATCGACACCAATGACCGTACAATTATCGGACGCGGACTTCCGATTCACACGGGAGGTTTCACAAACTCTTTCGAATATAAAGGATTCGATCTGAGCGTGTTCTTCCAATGGTCATACGGCAATGATATTCTGAATGCCAACCGCTTGTTCTTTGAAAGTTCAAACAACAAGTCACGCGAATTGAACCAATATGCAAGCTATGCCGACCGCTGGACACCAGACAACCCGGACAGTGATATTCCGGCTGCCACCACTTCGGCTTCAAACAAGTTGTTCTCGTCGCGTGTCATCGAAGATGGTTCATTCCTGCGCCTGAAGACCGTAACTTTAGGTTATACATTCCCGACCAAACTGATTGCAAAAGCAAAATTGAGTTCGGCACGTGTCTATCTGGCCGCACAGAATCTGTGGACATGGACCAGCTATTCAGGCTATGACCCTGAAGTGTCCATCCGTAACAGTGCTTTGACACCGGGATTGGACTTCTCTTCTTATCCGAGAGCTTATTCTGTAAGCTTCGGTGTAAGCCTAGGATTCTGACAAGTTAGTAATGAATTAATTTTTTCGACATGAAAACATTAAAATATACAATCGCATCTATAATATTTGGCGGCTTGTTCGCGTCCTGTAACTTTCTGGACAAGGAGCCTACAAAATTAACACTGGAAAATTATTTCAATACCATAGATGAAGCCAGTTCGTTCCTGACAGGTATCTATGCCACGCTAGGACAATCAACTTTTTACGGAGCGGACTACTTATATCTGGTAGGAGGAGATGATTTGGAACACTATGGCGGCGTGAATCGCTCGCCAGCTTCAAGTGGCCTCATCTGCAACATCGCTACCCCCAGCGATGGAGCAGTAACAGGATTCTGGTACACATTATACTCGGGAATTAACCGTGCAAACTTATTCCTGGAGAACATCAGCAAACTGAACGATACAGATGAAAAGACCAAAGCACAATACACGGCCGAGGCCCGTTTCCTCCGCGCTTTCTATTATTTCAATCTGGTGCAGTGTTGGGGCGATGTCCCATTTAAAGAAACATCCACGAGTGATGTGGTAGGACTGAACTCACCTCGCGTGGACAAACAACAGATATACGATTTCATCATCAAGGAGATATCGGAAGTCGCAGACGAAGAGACCGGTGGTCTGCTAAGTGCAGCTGAACTCGGATATCAGCCCGGACATGTCTCCAAATCGGCCGCATGGGGAATATTGGCCCGCATCTACCTGTTCCGTGCCGGAGAGCATTACCGCGATAATCGCACAGCAACTGAAGCCGAGAAAAAAGACTATTTTGCCGAAGCCAGCAAATATGCCCAGAAAGTTATGACCCAAGGACATACTTTGGGTGACTACTGGGGATTCTTCATTGATTTGTGTTCTGACCGTTATAACACTTCTGGCTCGAACGAAAGCATCTGGGAAATAGAATTTGCCGGAAACAATACGAGCGACGTTAAGGCTGAAGGACGCATCGGAAACATCATCGGACTGGCAGCACCAGACATGTCATCAAAAACGAGTGTCGTTGGTGCAGAAGACCCAGGATTCTGCTATGAATTCATTTTTGCCACTCCAAAATTGTACAAGTTGTATGGCACAGCTGTAAATGCAACATATCTAGCCGACCCCACAGATGAAGAGGCTGTCAGCTTGAAGAATAAAGATGTTCGATTTTTCTGGAATATCGCGCCCTTCAAATATGTGGAAGCTGGCGGTAAAAATACCGGAGTTACCGGACGTGAATTTTATGAAGCGGGAGCACTGGCAAAAGTACGCGAACTTGACAATGGACGCTCATACGATTACGGTGACCTAGGAGGAAATGCTGATTCCAAGCTGGGTGATTACGAGAATGTTTCAAAAACAGCCGAATATGCACGTGCCTGCGCCAAATTCCGCCGCGAATATGAAGCAGACAAAAAAGACAAGAACAGCACATCTATCAACTTTCCGGCATTACGTTATTCAGATGTCTTGCTGATGGTTGCAGAAGCAGAAAACGAAGTAAATGGCCCTAACCAACTGGCCAAAGACTGCTTGTATGAGGTAAGGAAACGTGCAGGACTTACTGACCCGCTTCCTGAAATGGATCAGGATTTATTCCGTCAGGCTGTCAAAAACGAACGTGCACGTGAACTCTGTTTTGAATACACACGCCGTTTCGACCTGATTCGTTGGGGCGAACTGGTGCAAAACATGAATGAATTAGTTTCTGAAGCCACAAATGGCAATGCAAGCGGATGGAAACAAGGTCCTTCTAATGTGTACACCTACTTCCAAATCACCTCTGCCTATAACTATTTCCCTATTCCGGACGCTGAAATGGCAGTAAACAAATCCATTACAGAGAATAACCCGGGATGGTAAACAAACAGAATGTCCTACTTTTAACGCTTGATTTATGAAAATATATAAACTATTTATGTTTGGCCTGATATTCCTGCCACTTGTTTCGTGCGACAAAAAAGCACTGGAACAAGATTTAGACGATGCGGGAATCAGCGTAACTGTCAACGGAAGCAAAATCCAAGACGGACAGATTGTCTCTGTAGAGAAAGGTACGCCTATCACTTTCCGCCTTGAAGGGGATGCGGACTATGTAACATTCTTCAGCGGTGAAAACGGCCACAAATATATCAACAGGGAACGTACATTCATTGACATGGAGCAGATTGAGTCTTCCGTTCTGTCATTTGACGTGACCCCTCTTTACGGAAATGCGGCAAATCTTTTCCAAATGCTCGTGTCTGAAGAGTTTACCGGACTTTATAAGAATGACTTTGATAAAGATGTCGACCTGGTTGAAAATACCGCGTGGGCCGAACTGATTCCTCAAAGCGAACTGCCGCAACAATCGCAATCAAATCCGAGCACGGCAGTTCCTGCCCATTTTGATGTAGACATGAAGCCGTATTTCGGGAAAAATGTGACACTTGCCATCCGCTACGAGGGACAGGACGAGACACAAACCCAGTCAAGAATTGACTTCAAGAACATGAAAATTGTGACAAGTCTGAAGAACGGAACAGAAATTGAAATTTCTGCCGGTCAGTTCGGCTTCACACCACTGAATATAGCATACTATACTTCATTCACCGATGCACAGAGAAAATACGGACTTGGCACATTAGTGAGCAAATTCCAGGATGCATCAGGAAACTGGCTCGATGACATGCTCCAATATGGCTCTGTAACAAATGGTGCCCAGGGCTTATGGAGACTGGACCAGATTGGAGTTGGAACTCTTCAGATAAACAGTACCCCCAAAAAGGAAGATACGAATGGAGGAGGAAACTGGCCGTTGAATTACAGCTGGCTAGTTTCCGATTACCTGACGGTAAATTCCTGCGAACCCGACAAGGGAGTGGCCGTAAAAAACATCTCCACAGTGGTTGACACTTATGAATATACCTATAATGAAGTGGGTACATACACAGCCACATTCCTGCTCAACAACGGCAACTATCATCACGGAGACTCTAAAGTCTGCAACATTATCATTGATGTAAAATAATTTAATACCCTGACAAATATGAAAAGTTTGAAATCATTATTGCCTTTCTTGCTGGTGGTGTTCGCACTGGCAGGATGTAAGACAGACGATTTGGAAAAAGACATCGACGCGCTGACCGACCGCGTGACAAGCCTAGAAGCGCAAGTTAGTCTGCTGAATGAGAATCTGAACGCACTCCGTGTATTTGTGGATGGAGGCAAGACCATAACCGGATATACGACACAGGGAACGGCCCCTGACCTTACTTATACCATTACCCTTAGTGACGGTGAAACGATAACCCTGTCGCAAGGTTCTGTGGGAACAGTTTCAACTCCCGAAATCGAAATAGAGAACGGGAATTGGATTATCAACGGTACGGACACAGGTGTAAAAGCAGAAGGCGACAATGGAGCCACTCCTCAATTCCGCATCAACAGTGAAGGATACTGGGAGGTGAAGACTACAGGCGAATGGACATCTGTACTCGATGAAGAAGGGAACCCCGTCAAAGCTACGACTGATGAAAGTATCGCAACAGGAGATCAGTTCTTCACAAATGTAGAAGAAACTACAGAGAACGGCACCACCGTACTCAAAGTGACGCTTGCCACGGGAGCCACATACTCTCTGCCTATCGTGGAAAATTTGCTCTGTGAAATCGCAGACCCGACTGAAGGTTTCAGCAACGGCACATGGACAATAGGATACGGAGAGACGGCAAAGACATTCGTGAAAGTGAAAGGCGACAACTACATTGTAACTGCACCGGCTGGCTGGATTGCAACAATAGAAATCACCAACGAAGAAACAGGAGAAGGCACTCTGACCGTAACTGCTCCTGCACAAGCTTCAGCGGCAAGCCGTGCAGCCGTGGCAGATAATTCAAAAGATCTGACTATCCAGGTGAACAAAGGTATCACATGGGCTGTAGACAAGATTCAGGTAGAAGGAAAAGAAATCATTGCAAGCTACAAGGCATTGTATGATGCAGGAGAAACTCTGACAATCGGCGACCTGACAATCAATAAAGAAACTTATGGCGATGCTGTATTGATCAGCGATGCTTCTAGCATCACTGCTGGAGGTGTTTATTTTGTTGAACCGGGCATAGAAGCCAGCTATGACAATACAACCGAGAATTCTCAGACTCTGATCATTATTGGGAACAACTCAAGCCGGAAATCGTCACTGAAAGTAAACAAACAGATCCGACTGATACAGAATGAAGGTGAAGGCATATTCCTCTGCCACAATCTTGACATCAATGCATCTTCTGTGACGAATAGTACTAATGCCACAGCGTATGTGGTAGCCCAAAACGGCAATAACGCATTCAAGAACTTGTTGCTCAATAACTGCTCGCTTACGCTCCCGACTGAGCAACAACCTTTCACTTATATCAGCAGCAGCCAAAGAAGTTTCGAGAATTTCGTTGTTGAAAACTGTACGATTCAATATCCTACAGGTGATAATAAACAAAGATACTTTATCAGTGCAGGAAGCAGTACTGCAACTTACGCAAACATCACTTTCAAAAATAATGTATTCTATTGTACAGACGGTTTGGTTCAAAACTTTAAATTCTTCAACGGACAAAATGCTTCGATTGGAACAATAAAAGTACAGAACAATACCTTTATAAATCTCGGAAGCAATACAACAGCCTATGTCTATGCAAAGACAACATCTAATATACAGGCAAGCAACAACTTGTTCTTCGCCAATACCGGAAATGTAAATAACTACTACATCATATTCCGGCTGGGTACATCTGCTACAGGGAGCGTAAGTACAAACAATATCGGATACCGTGCTGACGATACAACACAAGGCTGGAGAATGTTCTACCTTTCCGGTGGTATAAGCAGCGGTTGGGAAGGAGCGGAAGACATTATAAAAGTAGAAACAAACCCCTTCAACGGCGGAACATTTGACCTAGCAAGCGGAATATTCATCCCGAATGCCGAGTACGCAGAATATGGTGCAAAATCTGAATAAACCATTGAACCATGAAGAAACTGTTATTTTTATTCCTCAGCATAATCTCTATCGTCGCACTGCAATCGTGCGACGACAGAGACGATATCCGAAGCGATATCGACAGCCTGAACGCGCGACTGGATGCGCTGGAGCCACTCATCGCGCAGTACAATACGGACATATCCAATTATCAAGGACTTCTGAATGGAAAACTGCTGGTAATGGGATACACTCAGACGGAAAACGGTGACTATACGATTGAACTAAGCAATGGTGAAACCATCAACGTTTACAGTGGAGAACCGAATGAAGCACTCCCCATCATGTCAATCGGAGAAGACGGTTACTGGTATTACACCCAATATGACATGACATACCCCCTTCTCGATGAAAACGGAGAACAGGTGAGCGCATCACCCGAAGCGGGACTTACCCCACAAATCCGCATAAACGACAAAGGTGAATGGGAATACTCGTTCGACGGATCCACATGGATAGGCAATATCGGAATAGCTGACCCGGAACTGGCGCAGGCAGGAACATCCATCTTTGATGACGTGAAAGTGGAAGGTGACCACATCATCTTTACATGGACCTCCGGCGAAACGCAACTTTCGAAGACGGTGGCACTGTACGGAGGGTTAAGCCTGACAATCGAATACGGCGACACCACTCCTGTGGTATTCGGACTGGGACAGACAAAAGAGTTCGACGTGACCCAAAGCGATGACATTGTGGAGGCCGTGATTGAAACTACCGGATGGAAGGTGAAACTTGAGGAAACGAAACTTACAATTACCGCACCTACGGTCAACAACCGAGGGCAAGAGTATGAAGACCAGATTGCCATCAAGATATTCTCGGAAGAAGGATATTGCAGAGTGGTGACGGTCCCGGTGAAATTGCTGACAACAACCATTGATGAAAATTCTGCCACAGCGTGGCAGAATTTTTTGTCTGGGGGAGACGGAAACGTATTGCTCGACTACTCGTATGCGGGATACAACCGGGGAGAGACACAGCCGCTGGATGCCTATGCCTGGGGATATGAGACTATCAACGTGAAAGACTACATGGCCGCACATTCGCTGACCTCCGCACGCACGGCACTGGAAGAGATTCTGGACAGCCACCGTCTGATCCGGAAATCAAACACTGGCGCCACCAACGCCAACGCGCGGATTGTGATTTATTTTCCCGAAGGTGAATACATCCTGCAGGAAAAAGGCTCACACGAGAAGTTCTATCCTATCTACGGCGGGAATTTCATCATAAAGGGTGACGGACCGGACAAGACACGGCTGATAATGGAAGACCATATCGGAACCGGAGAAAGCTCTACAGGGGCACTGCTGACCATAGGACACAGCAACAGCCCACGCAACATCAACAACTCACTGTCATTGGCCCACATTACGGCAAACGCTTCAAAAGGTGACTTCACGGTGGAAGTGTCTTCCACAAGCGGCATCAGTGCAGGCGACTGGATTCAGCTCCGGTTGAGAAGCAACGACGACAACTTGTTGCAGAAGGAACTGGGACCGCTTTACAGCAACCGGAACGGTTGGAACATCACACAGCAGCCAGGCTATGAAACAAATGGGGCGACAGAAGACGGGAACGGTATCCGGATTATGGAGTTTCATCAGGTGAAATCCGTCGGCAACGGAAAGGTGACATTCTTCGAACCGATAATGAGCGACATTGATACGTCTGTAAAGGACTTCAACGGAGGATGGGAAATCCGCCAGTACAAATGCTATGAGAACGTGGGTGTGGAAGATCTGGCCTTCGTGGGAGGCGAATCACTGCTGACCCCCTACTACCATCATGGTGAAGGGAAAGACCAAAGTCTGGCATGGATGTACGACTATGCATACAAGCCTCTGCTATTCAACCGTATGGTCAATTCATGGGTGCGCAACGTGACATTCGAAAGTGTCAGTGAAGCCGTCACCTTCGACCAGTCGGCAAACTGCTCGGCCTACAACATACGCATAGAAGGCAAACGCGGACACTCTGCCGTCCGTGCCCAGGAATCCAGCCGCGTGTTTATCGGAAAAGTCCGTGACGAAAGCTCAGACGAAATCGCACACGGACAGTATCATGGATGCGGCGTGTCGAAACCGAGCATCGGCACCGTGGTATGGAACTGCACATGGGGAATAGACGCCTGCTTCGAATCGCACGCCACCCAGCCGCGCGCCACGCTCTTTGACATGTGCAGCGGAGGGCTTGTATATTACCATGCGGGAGGAGCCGCGTCTGAAGCGCCCAACCATCTGCGCGACCTGACACTCTGGAATCTGAACGTGACAGGCACTACAGACGAAAAGGGACGCAACTTCTCGACAGACTTCCACTGGTGGCTTCCCAACGACACATGGTGGAAGATTTATCCGCCAATCATCGTGGGAACGCATGGCGCATCGGTAAGCTTCACAGACGAAGCGGGCCAGCTCACCTATGAAGAAAGCACGGGAGTGAAAGTCAGCCCCGAATCATTATACGAGGCACAGCTGGAAAAGCGGTTGGGGTATGTGCCGGCATGGTTGAACGCAATAAAATAAAATGACATGACTGAAAAATTACATATCTTGCTATTATATGCACTGCTTCTGGTGCCGATGCTGGCAACAGGCTGCAAGGATGACAATGTAGAAGACCCCGGCACGCCGGATTCTCCGGTGGCGGAAGATGTATTCTCGCAAATGAACCGTGACATCGCCGACATGCAGCTGCTGGCCGAAGGGAATGTAAAGATACTTACCTGCTTTGTGGAAGCGGACGGAAGCGCAGTGCTGGAACTGGACAACGGACATATCCTGAATGTGTATGCGGAAAAGGAAGAGTCAAACACTGTCCCTGTTGCCGGCATCGACAAAGACGGCTATTGGGTATATACACTCGACGGAAAGTCCGGTACGCTGAACGGAAGCGACGGACAGCCGGCCGCCGCACTGAGTTCGACGGGCAAGACGACGGTCACTCCCCAGTTCCGCATCAACGACAAAAAATATTGGGAAGTTTCATTCAACGGAAGCGGCTGGTCGCAATTGGGTAACCGCCAAGTCTGGAACGTGGAAAAGCTGGATGCATCTGCTTTCTCCCCATTCGCCGCCTGCACTGCCGACGGGAATAGTGCCACGCTCTCACTGCGCTGCGGATCATACGAAATCCATGCGTCGGTTGAGGGAAAAGAAACCACGGAAGCATGGAACAAGTTTGTGGCCGGCACAGACGACAATGTACTGCTCGACTTCTCGTATGCCGGATATAAGCATGGAGAAGAAGCCCCTGCCGACGGCTTTGCATGGGGATATGAGGTGGAAAATGTAAAAGAGTATATGGATGCGAATCCCGGAATATCCGCACGCCAGGCTTTCATCAAGATTCTGGAGAAGCACAATCTGGTACGCACGGAAAACACAGACCAGTATGCGACAAATGCCAATGCACGGATTGTGATTTACTTCCCGGAAGGAGACTACGTGCTGCACAATGACGACGACAACTCTGTCCGCACACCGGATGAGAACAACACCTATCCGGAAACGGACTCGAAGGGAAACAATGCCAGCAACATTATCAGTATTCTCGGCGGGAACTTCATCATCAAAGGTGACGGCCCGGACAAGACACGGCTGATTATGGAGACTCCGATGCTTCCCGACAATGAAACCATGTATTCTTCTCCTACGATGATTGCCATACGCAACTATTCTTTCTTGGGAAAGTCTTACAACGTGACAGGATCGGCTGCAAAGGGAACATTCAGTGTGGACGTGGAAGGAGCCTCCAATTTCAAAGTCGGCGAGTATGTGTGCCTCTATCTGCAGAACAACGACCCAACACTGGTAGCCCAGGAGATTCAACCATATGAGGTGGAATCAACCTTTACAAATCTCATCAATACGGGCGTGCAGGTGCAGGACTTCCACCAGATTGTCGGCATCCAAGGGAATACCGTCACATTCAAAGAACCTATCATGCACGAAGTGGACCCGAAATGGGGCTGGGAACTCCGGAAATACAGCTATTATGAAAATGTGGGTGTGGAAGATCTTGCCTTCGTCGGTGACGGGGTGGCAGACTTCAAGCACCACCGCAACTGGAACGATGACGGTGCTTACAAGCCGCTCGACTATATCCGTCTGGTAAATTCGTGGATCCGGAATGTGAAATATACCAACGTCAGTGAAGCCACATCAATCGTTTCATGCGCCAACTGCTCGGCATACAACATCGAAATAGACGGGACAGGCGGCCATGCAGCCATCCGGTCGCAGGGGTCAAGCCGCGTATTCATCGGTGCAGTGCGCGACCATTCCAACCGTCCGCTTGCTGATGAATGGTCGGCATCGAACATCGTGGAAGGTGCCGGACAGTATCATGCCTGCGGCGTGTCAAAGCAGAGCATGGGAGCCGTCATCTGGCGGGTATCATGGGGAAGCGACGCTTGTTTTGAAGCGCATGCCACCCAACCGCGCGCCACGCTGATTGACAACTGTACAGGCGGTTTCATGCAGACCCGCCAGGGAGGCGATGCCGAACAGGTGCCGAACCATCTCGCCGACCTGACCATCTGGAACATGAACTCCACCAACTCGCCTGCTCCCAAAGGAAACGGCAATGTAGGTACGGAATTTGACTGGTGGCGAAGCGGGTGGAAATACTGGAAAATACTTCCTCCGGTCATCGTCGGCTTCCATGGCGACCCAGTAACGTTCGTGCAGGACCAGGTGAGACTGGATGAAAGCAACGGAACTCCCGTAGAACCTCAGTCACTCTATGAAGCACAGCTGAAAAAACGTCTGGGACATGTCCCGGCATGGCTGAACGCTTTGAAATAAAGCGACAGATACGCTTTTCCTAAAACGTCATGGCACTCTCCTGCAGAAAGCCATGACGTTTTCTGTCAGAAGCGAAAATTTCACCCTGAAATCCCGCTCCTGCAGCCCATTTCCACAACAAAAACATAAAAAAATCGCCACATGTTTTTATAAATCAAAAAGAATCAGTATCTTTGCAACCCGAAAAAGACCATTGCACACCAACTGGTGTTACCCAAAGAAATAATAACATAAAAAGCATATACAAAATGAAAAAAGGCATTCATCCTGAAAACTATCGTCCGGTAGTATTTAAAGACATGTCAAACGGCGACATGTTCTTGTCTCGTTCCACTTGTGCCACTAAAGACACAGTTGAATTTGAAGGCGAAACTTATCCATTGGTAAAACTGGAAATCTCCAGTTCATCACATCCGTTCTACACAGGCAAGTCTAAGTTGGTAGACACAGCCGGACGTGTAGACAAGTTCATGAACCGCTACGCGAACATCAAGAAGAAATAAGTGACTTTTTATTTCTAAAAAGAACAGGCATCCCGTCAAAACGAGATGCCTGTTCTTTTTTTACCCAATACAGGGAAAGCCAACAAAAAAGCCGCCTCAAAAAGAGACGGCTCCAATAAAATTCCCTCCAAAAAATCAAGCCTTCACACGGCCCACATATGAACCGTCACGAGTGTCCACTTCAATCATTTCATCTGTGTTGATGAACAAAGGAACACGAACTGTTGCACCCGTTTCAACTGTAGCCGGTTTTGTAGCGTTAGTGGCCGTATCACCCTTCAGACCCGGTTCTGTATAAGTCACCTTCAACTGTACCTTCACAGGAAGCTCTGCATACAGAATAGTCTCTGTAGAAGCGTCAGAAACCACGTCAACCACCATTTCTTCCTTCAGGAAGTCAACGCCTTCAATCTGCTC
Source organism: uncultured Phocaeicola sp. (assembly GCA_944320815.1). Classification (GTDB taxonomy): domain Bacteria; phylum Bacteroidota; class Bacteroidia; order Bacteroidales; family Bacteroidaceae; genus Phocaeicola. The sequence continues at coordinate 38,354 of CALUIZ010000018.1, forward strand.
ACGTGCAATAGGCACCTGTTCAAAAGTTTCCTGGTTCATAAAGATATAATCATCACCCTCCTTATACAGGAACTGATAAGGGCGACGTTCCACACGCACATCCTCCAACTTTTCACCGATATTGAAACGACGTTCCAACACATATCCGTCAACTACATCTTTCAGTTTCGTACGCATGAAAGTATTTCCTTTTCCTGGTTTCACATGCAAGAAATCAATGCAGAAATACAATTTCCCATCCATACGGATAGCTGTTCCGATTTTAATGTCCTGAGCATTAATCATAACTAGAAATCTTTATTATTATGTAATTATATAAATCATCTGATTCTGAATACGGGCACAAAATTAATCTAAATCACGAAAAAACGCAAAAAGATTTGTGTAAAAATGACTTAGCACTTTGATTATTTAAAAAAAGTCACTAATTTTGCAGCCCGAACGCTATAGAATAATAACATAAAAACATATCGAAAAATGAAAAGAACCTACCAACCCTCTAACAGAAAGAGAAAGAACAAACACGGATTCCGTGAAAGAATGTCTACCGCCAACGGTCGTCGAGTATTGGCAGCACGCCGCGCCAAAGGCCGCAAGAAACTGACTGTATCTGACGAATACAATGGCGTAAAAGCTTAAATCCTTATTTTTGAACTTCTGAAGAGCCGCAGAGACCAATGTTTCTGTGGCTCTTTTTTTGTATCTCAACCTCCTCAAGACTTAGCCACAGACACATATAAAAAACGTCGGGACACCTCTCTACCGGTGATGTCCCGACGTTATATTCAGACAGTCTCTATGTCCGTCAGAAACAGACTGATTCCACTTAATCCTTAATCAAATCATGTCCGGTCATATCTGCAGGCTGAGACATTCCCATGATATGCAGGATGGAAGGAGCCACATCAGCCAGCACGCCATTTTCAACCTTCGCATCCTTGTTTTCAGTCACATACACGAACGGAACCGGATTCAAGGAATGTGCAGTATTCGGCGTACCGTCAGCATTCAAGGCATGGTCAGCATTGCCATGGTCTGCAATGATAATCACTTCATAACCGTTCGCCTTTGCGGCTTCTACCGTATCACGCACACAATTGTCGATTGCCACCACAGCCTTCTCTATCGCTTCATAGGCACCTGTATGTCCCACCATGTCGCCATTCGCATAGTTCACGACGATAAAGTCATATTTCTGAGTATTGATGGCTTCAACCAGCTTATCCTTCACCTCATATGCACTCATTTCCGGCTTCAGGTCGTAAGTGGCAACCTTCGGACTCGGAACAAGAATGCGGTCTTCGTTGTCATACGGGGTTTCGCGTCCGCCATTGAAGAAGAACGTTACGTGAGCATATTTCTCTGTCTCTGCGATATGCAACTGCGTCTTGCCGTTTTTGGACAGATATTCGCCCAACGTGTCAGCGACATTCTCCTTCGGGAACAGAATGTGTACGCCCTTGAATGAAGCGTCATACGGAGTCATACAATAATACTGCAATCCGGGGATAGTCTTCATGCCCTCTTCCGGCATATCCTGTTGAGTAAGCACGATGGTCAGCTCCTTCGCACGGTCATTGCGGTAATTAAAGAAAATAACCACGTCACCTTCCTTGATTGTGCCATCGAAGTTCGCATTGTTGATCGGCTTGATGAATTCATCGGTCACACCCTCGTCATACGACTCCTGCATAGCCTGAACCATATCCGTCGCCTGCTTTCCTTTGCCGGCAATCAACAAATCATACGCTTCCTTCACACGGTTCCAGCGTTTGTCGCGGTCCATGGCATAGAAACGGCCCACGATAGAAGCGATGCGTCCTGCAGACTGGGCACAATGGGCAGTCAGCTGTTCGATGAAACCTTTTCCGCTCTTCGGGTCAGTGTCACGGCCATCCATGAAGCAATGCAGGAAAGTTCTGTCTTCCAGTCCATACTCCTTGGCGATATCACACAATTTGAACAGATGTTCCAAAGAAGAATGCACACCTCCGTTTGAAGTCAGCCCCATGAAATGAATGTTCTTGCCATGCTCTTTCGCATAAGTGAAAGCAGACACCACTTCCTTGTTCTTCAGGATACTGCCGTCAGCACACGCACGGTTGATCTTGACCAAGTCCTGATACACGATACGCCCTGCGCCGATGTTCAAGTGGCCCACTTCCGAGTTACCCATCTGTCCGTCAGGCAAACCGACATTTTCACCGCTCGCCTGCAACTGAGAATGAGGATATTCAGCCAACAGACTGTCCCAATACGGAGTCGGAGTGTTGAAGATCACATCGTCCTTCATGTGGTCGCCGCAGCCCCACCCGTCAAGAATCATTAATAGTGCTTTCTTTGCCATAATTATTTTGTTTAAAAGTTGATGTTTCTGATTCTGTTTCCGGTAGCAAAAATACAAAATATCCCGCGTCCGGAAGCCGATTTAACAAATAAAAAATGTCATCCAGACCCATAGGAGTCCGGATGACATTCCTTTTTCTCATCAAGTCTGTCGTCCGAGAATTACTCAGCACGCAAAGTGAAACGCTTGAATTCTGTAACGGCCAGTTCTGCATCAGCAGCCTTCAGCACATCCGCAACAGTCTTCTTCGGATCCATGATGCTTTCCTGCTTCAACAGACAAACTTCCTTCAAGAATTTGCCCAGACGACCCTTGGCGATATTTTCAATCATAGCTTCAGGCAGATTGGCAGCCTTTTCGGCAGCAACCGTAGCCTTGATTTCCTTAGCCTTGGCTACATCCTCAGCAGTAATCCATCCCTTAGCCATATTGCTTTCCATATGGTCTTCGCTGTCTACATGAGCAGGATTGATGCCCGCTTTCTTCAATGCAGCGTCTACAGCCTTCTGCACCTGTTCAGCTTTAGTCTTTTCGATAGCGACATTGATTTCTTCCTGCTTTACAGATTCAGGAACACCCGCTTCGTCAATGGCAATCGGGTTCATGGCAGCAATCTGCATACAGATTTCGTGAGCCACCTTCTCATCGCAAGGCTTGTTGAAAGCCACCAGTGTACAAAGCTGGTTTCTGTTCATATGATTATAAACAGCTGTGCAAGCGCCTGACACGAAGCAATATCCGTCCAGTTCAGTCTTTTCGCCCGTGATTCCGCTGCGTTCAACCACAGCGTCGGCCACCGTACCGCTGCCCATCGGCAAAGCCTTCACTTCATCCAAAGTCTGGCACTTGTTGGCTACGGCAGCATCCAGAATAGCCTGAGTCAGAGCCACGAAGTCTGCGTTTTTCGCAACGAAGTCCGTTTCGCACTTCAATGCAATCATCGCAGCATAGTCGCCTGTCGACTTAGCCAGCACACAACCTTCTGAAGTTTCACGGTCGGAACGCTTTGCGGCTACAGCCTGTCCCTTTTTACGAATAATTTCCATCGCCTTGTCGAAATCGCCTTCAGATTCCGTCAAAGCGTTCTTGCAGTCCATCATACCCGCACCTGTCATTTTACGCAGGCGCTGGATCTCAGCCATACTTACAGCCATAGTAGTTTTATTTAAATTGAGTATTAAAAATTAGAATCAGGTTTGTATATAAAGAAATTGAGAATTGAGAATTAAAGAAAAAGGATTATAAATTCTGTTCCTCTAATTTTCAATTCTCAATTTTCTATGTTCGGTTTGCATCAAGCCTCTTCTTCTTCCTTATTCATGAAAGCGGCAGCCTTGGAAGCGTTGATAGCGTCCTCTTCAGCCTTGTCCATGCGAGCTTTTGAAGTTTTTTTCTTGTTGCCTTTCTGTCCGCTTTCGCCGGCAGCTTCCATATCCACCTTTTCAGCCTTTCTTTCTTCAAGACCTTCTGCCATAGCACCGCAGCAGGCATCCAGAATCACTTCGATAGACTTTGTAGCGTCATCGTTGGCCGGAATCACGAAATCCACATTGTTCGGGTTGGAGTTTGTATCAACGATACCGAACACAGGAATACCCAGACGGTTCGCCTCACGCACCGCGATGTTTTCCTTCATCACGTCAACCACGAACAGCGCAGACGGCAGACGGGTCAGGTCGGCGATAGAGCCCAGATTCTTTTCCAACTTGGCGCGCTGGCGGGAAATCTGGAGGATTTCTCTCTTCGACAAGTTTGAATAAGTGCCATCGCTGGTCAGCTTGTCGATTGTAGCCATTTTCTTCACAGCCTTACGGATTGTAGGGAAGTTGGTCAGCATACCGCCCGGCCAGCGTTCGATTACATAAGGCATGTTCACAGAGGCTGCTTTCTCAGCAACGATCTGTTTTGCTTGTTTCTTAGTAGCAACGAACAGGACTTTCTTTCCTGATTTTGCGATTTGCTTCAAAGCTTCAGCAGCTTCGTCAACTTTAGCAACGGTTTTGTTCAGATCTATGATATGGATTCCGTTACGTTCCATAAAGATATAAGGAGCCATTGCAGGGTTCCACTTTCTTTTCAGGTGTCCGAAGTGGCAACCAGCCTCCAATAATGTATCAAAATTTACTCTTGACATTGTCTTAATCTTTTAATCGTTTACTTTCTTTTTTGTTTTGATGAACCAACCGCCCGGTAGTCTTCCCACAAACCCATTGCAAAAAGAATCCCGACAGTTTAGATGCTAAACGCCCTTATTTTAAGTCCTTGAGTTCTTAAGTTTCCAAAGTCAGCCGTAAGTCCGATATTACCGATTACCTGAACAAACTTACAAACTTAAAAACCGGCAAACTCAAAAGCTTAACGTTTACTGAACTGGAATCTGCGACGTGCTTTCGGACGACCCGGTTTCTTACGCTCAACTGCACGTGAGTCGCGGGTGATGAAGCCTTCCGCACGGAGTGTCTTCTTGTCTTCCGGATTGATTTTCACCAATGCGCGGGCGATGGCCAGACGCAGAGCCTGAGACTGTCCAGTAAAGCCTCCTCCTTTCAGATTAACCTTGATGTCATATTTTTCAGCAACCTCCAGCTTGTTCAGCGGCTGCTTTACCACAAATTGCAGGATTGATGATGGAAAGTACTGTGCAAGGTCTCTCTTGTTGATCGTAATCTTACCTGTACCTTCGCTGACAAAGATGCGTGCTACCGCACTTTTACGTCTGCCTAATGCATTTACTACTTCCATGCTCTATTATTTAAGTGAATTAATATCGATAACTTTCGGCATCTGAGCTTCATGCTGATGTTCGCTGCCTTCATATATATAAAGGTTGCGCAGCAACTGGGCACCCAGACGGTTTTTGGGAAGCATACCCTTCACCACTCTTCTCATCAGTTTTTCCGGGCCGTTGGGTTTTGCCATCAGGCGGGCCGGAGTGATTTCGCGCTGACCGCCCGGATAACCTGTATAGCTCAGATAAATCTTGTCGGTCATCTTCTTCCCTGTAAATCTCACTTTTTCTGCGTTGATGATGATCACGTTGTCACCGCAGTCCACATGAGGGGTGAAGTTCGGTTTGTACTTACCTCTCAACAACTTTGCAACTTTCGAACCGAGGCGGCCTACCACCTGGTCGGTAGCGTCAACCACAACCCATTCTTTAGTTGCGGTCTCCTTGTTTGCAGAAATGGTCTTGTAACTTAAAGTATCCACTCTTTGAAAAATTTAAAATGTTAACTACTAAAAAACAATTCTTCCTCACACCTCCCTTCCCCGGACAAAGAAAGGGAAAACGTTCAGAATTAAAAACTTATCTTCATTTGATAATAATCGGCTTGCAAAGGTACTGCTTTTCTTCTAACCGACAAAGATTTTAAAGTTTTTTTTCTCCGATAAGGGGTTGATAATTAACCGCACAAGACCACGCTGCTGCCCGGCAATATCCATGGTTCCCCGCACAGCAGTCCCTTCCATATCCCTGTCCGCCGTCAGCGGAAGTCATCGCCCGGATAAGCCGGAGCCACCTCCACGCGCCTCCACATTTCCTTATACCATGCGTCTATCCTGTTCCCTTCAGCGTCTGTCTCCACGAAATATTTCACGCTCATCAGCTTGCCCCCTTCCTTCAGCTCGAAATACAATTTATTCTCGCTTCCTTTCAGTTGCGGGAGATGCACATTCTCCTCCACATATTCCGTATAGAATGTGCTTGAGGACAGGCTGAATGTCCCGTAACCGATGATGACGGCACCCGCCGATGTCATCACCAGATTACAGAAACGCCCGTCACCCGAAAGTATCTTCAGCGAATGGCTGGCCCTCAGTTCTCCGGGAACGTCCGGCGACGGTGAACAGTAAAAGCACATCTGCCAGATTCCACTCAGGTTGACCGGCCTCTTCTCCTGGATGTCCTGCGCCTTCGTGTCCACAAAAGCGGAAGTCATCGCCAGCAGCATAAAAAACAAACTCCGAATCTTCATAGCCTTGCATTTAAAAACATCAGTTCCACCACAAATATAACAAATAATCCGACAAAAAACAACGGGGCATTTCACCACAGACAACGGGCTATTTCATCCCGACCATACGGGTGTTCCGGAACAAGACCACGCATACAGCCCACAACATGTCACAACCCATCGCCACCGGACTTTTATTGTTTTAGAATCCGGAAGGAACAGGCACAAAAAAAGTCCGCTTGAAGGCGGACTTTTTATATCTCAGCTGTTCTGTCAAAATTCTGCATTGCGCGGCGTACGCGGGAACGGAATCACATCACGGATATTCGCCATACCCGTCACGAAAAGCAGCAGACGCTCAAATCCCAGTCCGAATCCAGAATGAGGGCAGCTTCCGTACTTGCGGGTATCCAGATACCACCACATGTCCTTCATCGGAATATGCAACTCCTGAATACGGGTCAGCAACTTGTCATAGTCAGCTTCACGTTCCGACCCGCCAATGATTTCTCCAATTTTCGGGAACAGCACATCCATCGCACGCACGGTCTTCCCGTCATCATTCTGCTTCATATAGAAGGCTTTGATTTCTTTCGGATAGTCCGTCAGAATAACCGGACGTTTGAAATGTTCTTCCACCAGATAACGTTCATGCTCCGAAGCCAAGTCAACCCCCCAATATACAGGGAACTCAAACTTGTGTCCGCCGGCAACAGCCTCCTCCAGAATCCTGATGCCTTCCGTATAAGGCAGGCGCACAAACTCTTCTTTCAGAACTCCCTGCAGACGCTCTATCAGTTCCTTGTCGAACATGTCGTTCAAGAACTTCACATCATCGTAGCAGTTGTCCAAAGCCCACTGCACGCAATACTTGATGAACTCTTCCGCAAGGTCCATGTTGTCGTTGATATCATTAAAAGCCACCTCCGGCTCAATCATCCAGAACTCAGCCAAATGACGAGGAGTATTCGAGTTCTCAGCCCGGAAAGTGGGGCCAAACGTATAAATGGCTCCCAATGAAGTCGCCGCCAGCTCTCCTTCCAACTGACCTGAAACCGTCAGACTGGCCTGCTTGCCAAAGAAGTCATCATCATAAATGATCGACCCTTTTTCATCCTTCTTCAAGTCATACAGATTCAATGTCGTCACCTGAAACATCTGACCGGCACCTTCACAGTCAGAAGCAGTAATCAGTGGAGTGTGGAAATAAAAGAACCCGCGGTCGTGAAAGAACTTATGAATTGCAATCGCCATGTTATGACGGATGCGGAACACAGCCCCGAACGTATTCGTACGCGGACGAAGATGGGCTATTTCACGCAAAAATTCCATCGAATGCCCCTTCTTCTGCAACGGATAAGTGTTGTCACATGTACCAAGAACTTCTATTTCAGTCGCCTGAATTTCTGCGGCCTGCCCCGCACCCACAGACTTCACAAGTTTCCCGTTCACGCTCAAGCATGAACCTGTGGTAATCTGCTTCAACAATGCCTCATCAAAATTCGCCAGGTCCACCACAATCTGGATGTTATGGATGGTAGAGCCGTCATTCAAAGCGATAAAGCTCACCTGCTTGCTGCCACGGCGCGTGCGCACCCAACCTTTCACATTCACAGTCTCACCGAACTCCGGTTTCTTCCACAAGTCAACAATTTTTGTCCTACGAATTGTTTCCATATTCTATTCTGTTATCTTTTAAATATACTGACTGAAAAGGCACAAAGCACGGAATCATGACATTTCAATCCTTCCAGTAACTTTGTGCCCATTATACTTTCACCGTTATCAACCAATCATTCAAACGCCCCCATACGAAGCATATTCACCTCCGACTCTGTCAGATATCGCCAGTCACCACGACGCAATCCTTTTTTAGTCAGGCCCGCAAAATAAACGCGGTCGAGTTTGACGACATGATATCCCAATGATTCAAAAATACGCCGCACGATGCGGTTCTTTCCCGAATGGATTTCAATGCCCACCTGTGACTTGTCTATCTCAGAAGCATAACTTACCGCATCCGCATGAACCTCTCCATCATCAAGAGTGATTCCCTGCACAATCTGGTCAAGATCCGCCCTCGTCACATTCTTGTCGCAATATACATGATAAATCTTCTTCTTCAGGAACTTAGGATGAGTCAGTTTGGAAGCCAAGTCACCGTCGTTGGTCAGCAACAATACACCTGTCGTGTTGCGGTCAAGACGCCCTACCGGATAAATACGTTCCTTGCACGCCCCTTTGACACAATCCATCACCGTTTTTCTGGCCTGAGGATCATCTGAAGTCGTCACACAATCCTTCGGCTTATTGAGGAGCACATACACCTTACGCTCAATGTTCACCGGCTGATCATGAAACTTCACTTCATCCGTACGTTTGATTTTTGTTCCCAGTTCCGTCACAACTACGCCATTAACAGACACGACTCCAGCCGTAATGAATTCATCGGCTTCACGGCGGGAGCAGATTCCGGCATTGGCAAGGAACTTGTTCAGACGAATCGGAGCATCCGGATCCGTCAGCACATCCTTATACTCAATCTGCTTCTTCTTGCTGTATTTGGCATTCGGGTCATAACCGGCACTCCGGGGACGGAAGCCTCTGCCACCCTGCGGACGATTATATCCACTGCCCTGACCGCCGTTATTATAGCGCGGACGGAACGGACGCTCGCCGTCTTCCTGCTGACCGCCGTTATAACGCGGACGATATTCATTTCCGCCATTGTAACGGGGATTATATGAACTGCGCCGGTTGTTCCACGAGCCATCGCTGTTCCCCGTTCCATAGCGCGGGGTGTAAGACGGACGTTCTCCCTCTTCCGCATTATTGTTATACGGACGATTCCCATATGGACGTTGGGGACGGTTGCCATACGGACGCTGAGGACGGTTTTCGTTATTCCCAAAACGAGGACTGTAAGACGAACGATAAGTCCCTCCTTCACGATTGTCATTATTATACGAACGACGGTTGCCACTATAGCTGCCGCTCTTTTCTCCTCTGTTGTATCTGCTATACCCCTCTCTGTTGTAAGATTTGTAACCATCGCGGCCAGACTGGGTGTTCTCACCTTCCGGTCTGAATTCTTTTTCTGCCATAATAATCTGCTTTGTTTCTAAAAAATTAATAATATACCCTCTCGGGCTTCATTTTCACATTCCTGTATAATTGTGCGGTGTGATGCGCCGCAATTCTTCCTTTATTTTTTCACTTACGTCCAACGAGTCAATGAAATCCCTGATTGCCTCTTTCGTGATAGCCTGATTTGTACGTGTCAGAGCCTTCAAAGCCTCATACGGATGAGGATACGCCTCTCTCCGGAGAATGGTCTGGATAGCCTCTGCCACCACACTCCAGCAGTTGTCCAGATCCTCATTGATTTTATGCTCGTTCAGCAACAATTTTCCGAGACCCTTCAACGAGCTCTGAATAGCTATGACAGTATGTCCGAAAGGAACCCCTACATTCCGCAATACGGTAGAGTCGGTCAAATCGCGCTGGAGGCGAGAAACCGGAAGTTTCATCGACAAATGAGAAAATACAGCATTGGCGATTCCCAGATTGCCTTCCGCATTCTCAAAATCAATCGGGTTCACTTTATGCGGCATCGCACTTGAGCCGACCTCTCCCGCTTTGATTTTCTGCTTGAAATACTCCATTGAAATATACATCCAGAAATCCCGGTTCATGTCAATCATGATCGTATTGATACGCTTCATTGCATCGAATACGGCTCCCAGACAATCGTAGTTTGAAATCTGTGTTGTGTATTCTTCACGTTCAAGTCCCAGCTTTTCAGACACGAACCTGTTTCCAAACGCCTTCCAGTCAAATTCAGGATAAGCTACATGATGGGCATTATAGTTGCCGGTAGCTCCGCCAAATTTAGCAGTTATCGGGCATGCCTTCAAAACTTCTAGTTGCCGGTTCAGACGATAGGCGAAAACCATTATCTCTTTCCCGAGACGGGTGGGAGAAGCCGGCTGTCCATGGGTTTTGGCAAGCATCGGAATGTCTTTCCATTCCTCCGCATAAGCTGTCAGCTTGTCAATCAGCTGCTGAAGACAAGGATAGTACACCTCATCCAGTGCATCCTTGACCGACAAAGGGACAGAAGTATTGTTGATATCCTGTGAGGTCAATCCGAAATGGATGAATTCTTTATAAGGCTCCAACCCTCCCAGTTTGTCGAACTGCTCCTTGATGAAATACTCCACAGCCTTCACGTCATGATTTGTCACGCTTTCAATTTCCTTGATGCGTGCCGCATCCGCCTCCGAAAAATTACGGTAGATATCACGCAACGACTCAAAGCGAGAGGCGTCAAGCCCTTCCAACTGCGGCAAAGGCAGTTCGCATAAAGTAATGAAATATTCAATCTCCACACGCACGCGATACTTCATCAGTGCGTATTCAGAAAAATAGTCTGCCAAAACTCCCGTTTTGTTCCTGTATCGACCATCTATGGGTGATATAGCCGTGAGTAAATCAAGCTCCATCATGATTAGAAAAATTTGATAACTATACTATGCGCATTTATTAGGCCGCAAAGGTAACACTTTTTCCTGAGTTTCTCAGGAGGGAGCCGCAAACTTTAGTATTTATTTACTGCCGTCCATCAGATTCCCATAGCAAACCGAAAAACGGCAAGACACACGACAAGGCATCCCGGCGGGACAACCCGCAAAGATGCCTTGTCGCTTTATCCCAATTTCATCGCACCTGAATCACCAGATAGCGTGAAACGCTCCAGAACTCATTAGGATTCGTTATTTTCAGCGTCAGCTGATTCTTGTCATCCTTCACAAGTTCATACGAGCCTTCCGGGTGAGTGGTCAGCAATTCGGCGCGTTTTGAATACAGTTTGATTTCCTTATTCTTGCGTATGTCAATCTGCGTGAAATAATCCTTGTTGAACTCACTGTCTTTCAGCACGTCGCCACGTTTCAGGATTTTCTGGTCTTTAAGTTCCGACTTGGTGCCAAACACATACCAGGCAGTGTTCAATGCCTTGTCCTGAGCCTCCACAGTCTTTGCCTTGGCTTCATTCTCGGCACTCAACTCATCCACATTTTTGTTGAGATCCATCACCGCCTCGTCCAGCTCCGCTATGCGGATATTCTTCGAAGCCAGCTCCGCCTGCAATGTTTCAATCTGCTGCTGCTTGGCATTCAATTCCGCTGTCAGATTCTTGATTGCCTTACGCAGCTGCGCAGACTGATAATTGCTGTTTTTCAGCTGCTCCTCCAACTTCGCGATCTGCTCGCGGTTCGCCTTAAGCTTCTGGCTGATGAAGCGGATGTCTTCCTTGATTCTGTCCGCTGCCGACTGGCTTTCCAAAGTGCCGCCCTGCAAATCCACACGGTTTTCCGCCTCATTGATTTCACGGAATCCCTCCTGGATCTCATTAAACGACCCCATAATTTCATCCAGTTCCTCATCTCTGTTCGAGAGTTCAAGCATCAGCGAGTCATTCTGTGCCTGCAACGCATTCTTCTGCTGCTCCGTGCCATTACATGACGCAAGCAACGCAGCTACCAAAAAAGCCGGCAATACAATCTTTTTCATAGATTTACTGTATTTGAGTTCATAAATTAATCTCTTTTCCCTTCCACGACAATCACAATCTCACCTTTCGGCTCAGTCGCAGTAAAGTGTCCTATTACTTCCGCAAGAGTTCCGCGCACACTTTCCTCATGAATCTTGGATATTTCCCGGCAGACAGACACGCGCCGTTCACTGCCGAACAGTTCGGCAAACTGAGTCAATGTCTTCAGCAGCCGATAAGGGGATTCATAGAACACCATTGTCCGCTCTTCATCCTTCAAGGCATTCAGCCGTGTCATACGTCCTTTCTTCTGAGGAAGGAAGCCTTCAAAGCAGAAGCGTTCGTCCGGCAACCCGGAAGAGACCAGAGCAGGGACAAACGCCGTGGCACCGGGAAGGCACTGCACTTCTATCCCATTCCGCACACATTCACGCACAATAAGGAAACCAGGGTCAGAAATTCCGGGAGTGCCCGCATCTGATATCAACGCCACCGTTTCTCCCGCCTTCATGCGGTTCACGACATTCTCAACCGTCTGGTGTTCATTAAACTTATGGTGCGACTGCATGGCGTTTTTTATTTCATAATGTTTCAGAAGCACCCCCGAAGTACGCGTGTCTTCCGCCAATATCAAATCGGCTTCCTTCAGCACTCGCACAGCACGGAAGGTCATGTCTTCCAGATTTCCCACAGGTGTAGGCACTACATAAAGCTTACCCATATTCTCTTTGATAAAAGTATATATAGCAAAGGTAAAAAGAAATTGTATCGGTCAATGACATTCAGTTAATATTTAACAGATGTTTCACCTTCTTCCCCACCGAAGCGGACCGGAGAAATGAATTATTCAAATTTTAATCGTATTTTTGCAGCACAGAAATGACAATTCCCCAAAATGAACCTATTTTCAGAAGACATCAAGGAAGAGACCTGCCGCAGAGGGCGGATAGAGGTAATATGCGGCTCCATGTTTTCAGGCAAGACCGAAGAACTGATACGCCGCCTGAAGCGTGCAAAGTTTGCCCGCCAGCGGGTAGAGATATTCAAACCGGCCATTGATACCCGTTACTCGGAAAAGGATGTGGTTTCACACGACAACAACACGATTCATTCCACTCCCATAGAGTCATCCGAAAGTATCTTGCTGCTTTCCTCAGAAATAGACGTGGTTGGCATCGACGAGGCTCAGTTCTTCGACGAAGGGCTGACAAGGGTGTGCAACGAATTGGCCAACCAAGGCATACGCGTAATCATTGCCGGTCTGGACATGGACTACCGGGGCATCCCGTTCGGTCCGATTCCCGCTCTGTGCGCCATCGCCGATGAAGTGACCAAAGTGCATGCCATCTGCGTGAGATGCGGAAATCTGGCATACATATCGCATCGTACCGTAAAGAATGAAAAGCGCGTCTTGCTGGGCGAAAAGGAAGAATATGAACCGCTGTGCAGATGCTGCTACCGCAAGGCTCTGAAAGAGGATGCGAGAGAAATCCATACCGAATAAAAACAAGAATGCTGGAATGCGGCCTTCACGGCCCCACCCCAACATTCCCAGCCTTCTTTATGAACAAAAATATCTGTCATTTCTGCGGGTCATCCCCCCAGTCCTCTTCTTCATATTCGTATTCGAAGTCATCATCGCCGTCATCTTCATACTCATATCCAAAGTCTTCGTCTTCTCCCAAATCCTGAAGTTCCCGCTGAAGCTCGGCCATGTCCTTCGGACGATGAACAATCGCTTCCCGCCGAACGGCCTCCAACTGGTTGCTCTCCTTGTTCAGTTCGGTCCACAGCATATCCTTCAACTGGGCAATGCCCGTTCCGGCCACTGCAGAAATGAACACATGAGGAATCCCGTCCGGCAAAGTCGGCTCAAGCATTCCAATCAGCTCATCGTCAAGCAGGTCGCATTTCGTAATCGCCAGGACTCTCTGCTTGTCGAGCATTTCCGGATTAAACGTGGCCAACTCATTAAGCAGAATCTCATACTCCTTACGGATATCATCCGTATCACCCGGAACCATAAACAGCAACAGAGAATTCCGCTCAATATGACGCAAGAAACGCAGGCCAAGTCCCTTCCCTTCACTGGCTCCTTCGATGATCCCCGGAATGTCGGCCATGACGAACGACTTGCCGTCATGATAAGACACGATTCCCAGATTGGGTTCAAGCGTCGTGAACGGATAGTTCGCGATTTTCGGACGTGCGGCAGAAACGGAAGAGAGAAGGGTTGACTTCCCTGCATTAGGAAATCCCACCAGTCCCACATCGGCCAAGAGTTTCAGTTCCAGAATCACCGTCATTTCCTGCATAGGCTCTCCCGGTTGGGCAAAACGCGGAGTCTGCCGTGTAGCAGTACGGAAGTGCCAGTTTCCCAGTCCTCCACGTCCGCCTTTCAGCAAGACAACCTCCTGTCCATGTTCGGTGATGTCACATACATATCTGCCCGTTTCAGCATCATACACAACCGTGCCGCACGGAACTTCTATTATTTTATCCTCACCGTTCTTTCCCGTACTCCTGCTCTTTGAGCCATTCTCTCCGTGTCCGGCAAAGACATGACGTTCATATTTCAGATGGAGCAATGTCCAATAGTTACGGTTTCCACGCAATATCACATGACCTCCTCTACCACCGTCGCCTCCGTCAGGCCCGCCATTGGGCATATATTTCTCACGACGCAGATGTGCTGACCCACGTCCTCCTTTTCCGGAGCGGCAGTAGATTTTCACATAATCAACAAAATTCGATTCAGCCATTGTATGATAGAAAAGTCTTGGGTCTTCAGACCAGAGGAAACTTCCCTCCGGCCTGAAGACCGGAAATTTAAAGATTGTCGATAGCTCCACAAATATCGGCAAAGATGCCGTCCATCGTCCCCAACCCGTTGATATGACGATAAGTGCCGTCATTCTTATACCAGTCAATCAGCGGAGCTGTCTGCGAATGATACACAACCAGACGCTTCTTTATAGTCTCTTCATTATCATCGGCACGCCCTGACTCCTGTCCGCGCTTGATGAGACGGGTCATCAGTTCATCCTCAGGAACTTCCAGATCAAGCATCACGGAAACCTCCTGTCCGCGCTCTTTCAGCATTGCCTTCAGCGCGTCGGCCTGAGCGATAGTACGGGGAAAGCCGTCAAAAATCACTCCCTTGCTGTCTTTGAAACTGTCAAAAACACTTGCCAGGATATCAATCATCAGTCCATCGGGTATCAACTGTCCGTTGTCTATATAACTCTTGGCAACCTTGCCGAGTTCCGTGCCGTTCTTGATTTCCGCACGCAGCACATCACCCGTGGAAATATGGTTCAAACCGTATTTCTCCACAATACGTGCACTCTGAGTACCTTTTCCGGAACCCGGTGCACCGAAAATTACAATATTCAGCATCTTCTTACCTGTTTTTTATTTTACACTAAAATCAGTCTATCACAGTATAAATGTCACGATAGTTGCGTCCCAATCCGTCATAGTCGAGTCCGTAACCCACAATAAAGTCGTTTGGAATTTTCATTGCCACATAATCAATGTCAAGCTTGACCTGAAGCTTGTCGGGCTTTAGCAGCAGTGTGGCGATACGGATTTCCGCCGGCTGCCTTGCCTCCAACGTTTCAAGAAGCCGCTGCATGGTCAGTCCGGTGTCCACAATATCCTCCACAATCACCACCGTACGTCCGGAAATGTCCTCATTCAGGCCGACCAGCTCCTTTACCTTTCCCGTTGAAGCCACCCCCTCGTACGAGGCCAGTTTGACAAACGAAACCTCACATGCCATGTCAAGCCGCTTCAGCAAGTCGGCGGTAAACATGAAAGACCCGTTCAGTACGCTGACAAACAGGGGATTTTTCCCGTCAAGATCGCGGGTAATTTCATCTGCGACACGACCGACTTCTCTCAATATGTCCGCTTCCGGAATGAATGTTCTGAAACGCTTGTCTTTTATCTGGATGGTCTGCATATCTATGGCTTTCATTTTAAATTGGTGCAAATTTACGGATTTTCCCCCAAACCTCCGCACTCCATCTCATTGTTTTAAAGATATTTTCCACAGAACATGTCTGTCCTATTCTGCTTTTTTCGTACTTTTACCGACAATTATTAATACAAAGATATGAAAATCTTAACTAGTTCACAACAGAAAGAGGCAGATGCCTATACTATCGCCAACGAATCCATATCTTCCATTGACCTGATGGAAAAAGCCGCCACAGCCATGGCAGAAATCATCAGCTCGCGTTGGGACACTTCGCACCGGATGATTATCGTTGCCGGACCCGGCAACAACGGAGGAGACGCGCTTGCCATTGCCCGCCTGCTCTCTGAAAAAGAATATCGAGTAAACGTACTTCTGTTCAATGTGACCGGAAGAATTTCTGAGGAATGTCTCACCAATGCCCAGCGACTGAATGACTGCCTGCTGGAAAGCTTCACTGAAGTCACCGAAGAGCTGATCATGCCCGAACTGGAAGCCACCGACGTCATCATCGACGGTCTGTTCGGATCAGGACTGAGCAAACCGCTGGAAGGCGGATTCGCCCAAGTGGTGCAGCTGCTGAACAGCTCACCTGCACAGATTGTGTCCATCGACATCCCTTCGGGCATGATGGGGGAAAACAATTCAAACTTCAACCGCCCGAACATCATTCATGCCAACCTGACCCTCAGCGTGCAGCTTCCCAAGCTGTCGTTCCTGTTTCCCGAGAATTCCGATCTGGTGGGAGAATGGATACTGGTGGATATCGGCATCAGCAAAGATTTCCTCGACAAGGCAGACACTCCTTATACCATTGTGGAGGAGCAGGAAATACGGAAGATACTCCGGCCGCGCCAGAAATTCGCCCACAAAGGCATGTTCGGACATGGACTCCTGATTGCCGGTTCATATGGAATGGGCGGAGCGGCGATAATGTCAGCACGCGCCTGTTTCCGTTCGGGTGTCGGACTGCTGACCATCCACACCCCCATATGCAACCATATGCTTTTGCAGACTTCCGTACCGGAGGCTCTTGTGGAAGATGACGTACACGAACACTTCTTTGCCGATGAGACCGACCTCGACCCTTATCAGGCTGTGGCCATCGGTCCGGGACTGGGACAGGACGAAGCGACGGCACAGGCTCTTTTCGCACAAATCAAAAGCTGCTACATTCCCTTGGTAGTCGATGCGGATGCCCTGAACCTGCTGGCAAGATACACTGCGAATCTGGCCAACCTTCCCCGACATACAATCCTCACTCCCCACGTGAAGGAGCTGGAACGCATCATCGGCCGCTGCTCAAACTCATACGAACGGTTGATGAAGGCCAAGAGCATGGCGGTCAACCTGCAGTGCTTCATCATATTGAAAGGGGCATGGACCGCCATCATCTCTCCGGAAGGAACCATCAGCTTCAACCCTACGGGAAACCCGGGAATGGCCACGGGGGGAAGCGGAGATGTGCTGACTGGTATTCTGCTGGCCTTACTCGCACAGGGATACACTGCAGAAGACGCATGCCGGCTGGGTGTGTATGCACACGGACTGGCCGGAGACATCGCCCGCCAGCGTATGGGAGAAATCGGCATGACGGCCGGAGACATCATCGATGCGCTGCCTGAAGCATGGAAACAATTGTCGGAAAACAATCATGTCAAATAATCGGAGAATATGAGGAAAGCCATTATTGCACTCGCGCTGCTGGCGTCTGCCGGCACATATGCGCAAAACCATTACACGCCGGGCGAAGGAGAAGGCATCGTCTATTTCCTTCCCAAAACGCAGATTATGGTCGACATCATCGCCACACGCGTGGACTTCCGCCCGGGAGAGTTCGGACTTTATGCCAACCGGTATCTGAAGCTCAACAATGTGCGCACTGAGCCTGAAACGCATTGGGAAATCAAAGACATCAAAGTGCGCACCATTGGTGTACCCGACTCTACGAAGGCTTATGTCATGAAGCTGAAAGACAAGAGTCTGGATTCAAACATTGAACTGACCGACGCGGGCATCGTGAAGGCTATCAACACGACCTCCAACTACGAAGAGAAGCTGCCTGAATACGAACTTGAAAAGCCAGAAAAGCATGAAAACGCGCGCAAATACATGACAGAGGACATTCTGGTGGCGGGTTCCACCGCCAAAATGGCCGAACTCACCGCGCGCGAAATCTACAACATCCGAGACAGCAAGAACTCGATACTCCGCGGACAGGCGGAAACCATGCCGAAAGACGGAGCGTCACTGAAACTGATTATCGGACAACTGGACAGACAGGAACGCACGCTGGCGGAAACGTTCTCCGGAGTGACCGACCGCACGGACAAGGTGTTCACATTTGCCGTAACGCCGGAGGACAATCTGAACGACATGGTGGTGGCCCGCTTTTCTTCCCGCCTGGGCATTCTTTCACCCGACAATCTTGCAGGCGAGCCCATCTACATCAGCCTCAGCAATGCATCTTCATTCCCGCCTCCGGTAGAAAGCGATAAAAAGAAAAAGAAGAAAAACGACGGGGTGATTTATAACATTCCCGGCAAAGGGCGGGCAAGCGTGTCTTTCCAAGGCAAGAAGAGATGGGAGGGAGAGCTGCAGTTCACCCAGTTCGGATATACGGAAGTATTGGTCGACGGACTGTTTGAAAAGAAGGTGAACACGCGCGTAATCTTCAACCCGGTCACAGGTGGAGTGATAAAAATAGACAAGGACTGACGGCCGGTCCGGCCTGTCCATTAAGAATACCCGGTTACCCCATGATGAGTAGCCGGGTATTTTTTATGGAATAACAGGACATTTCTCTGGAACAAAACCTCCGCCGCATTCTTGCCTTTCCGGATACTTTCCTTAAATTTGCGATGCATTGTTAATCATCAAACTGATATGAATGGAAAATTGAACATCAACCAATGGGCGGAAGAAGACCGCCCACGGGAAAAAATGATGGCTCACGGAGCCTCAACCCTGAGTAACGCGGAACTGCTTGCCATACTGATCGGGTCGGGAAGTTCTGAAGACACGGCGGTAGGACTCATGCGCAAAGTGCTCGACAGATGCCACAACCGGCTGAGCGAACTGGGGAAATGCTCCATCGACGAGCTGTGCCGTTACAAAGGTATAGGGCCTGCCAAGGCGGTGACCATCCTTGCCGCTTCCGAGCTGGGGCGGCGACGGAAAGAGGAAGAGCCGAAGGACAGGAAACAAATTCGCTGCTCGACCGACATCTATGATTATTTCAGCCCTCTGATGTGCGACCTGCCCGTAGAAGAATGCTGGATAATGCTACTCAACCAGGCCGCCAAGATAATCGACACGCTGAGAATAAGCCAAGGAGGACTTTCCTCCACACAGGTCGATGTACGCTGCGTGCTCCGCGAGGCACTGCTGAAACGCGCTACGGCCATCGTGCTCTGCCATAACCATCCGTCAGGGAACGTGACACCCAGCACCGACGATGACCGGCTGACTCAGGCACTTGACCAGGCATCCAAAACCATGAACATTCGCCTGCTCGACCACATAATCGTGAGCGACGGCGCATATTATAGCTACACCGATGAGGGAAGATTGTGACAGTTTATATTTTTCACTATATTTGTAGCGGATTCAAAAGAGAAACGAACGTATGGACAATGAAACGAAACTGAAAATAGAGGAGCGGATTGTGGAGATGCTGAAGACAGTGTACGACCCTGAAATCCCGGTAAATGTGTACGATCTTGGACTGATTTACAAGATTGACCTTCAGGATGACGGAGCCTTGACGCTCGACATGACACTCACCGCCCCCAACTGCCCTGCGGCCGACTTCATCATGGAAGACATCCGCCAGAAGGTAGAATCAGTGGAAGGGGTGACCTCCGCACAGGTGAATCTGGTGTTCGAGCCGGAATGGGACAAGGACATGATGACTGAAGAAGCGAAACTGGAACTGGGATTCCTATAAACAGAATGCAATTATGGACGTGATGAAGAATGTTTATTTCCTGTCGGACGCCCATCTCGGATCACGGGCGATTCCTCATGGACGCACACAGGAACGCAGACTGGTGAATTTTCTGGACGGCATCAAGCACAAGGCGGCCGCTGTCTATCTGCTAGGCGACATGTTCGACTTCTGGTATGAATTCAAGCTGGTTGTGCCGAAAGGATATACACGTTTTCTCGGGAAAATTTCGGAACTGACCGACATGGGAGTGGAAGTGCATTTCTTCATCGGCAACCATGACATCTGGTGCGGCGACTATCTGGAGAAGGAATGCGGCGTGATTCTGCACCGTGAGCCGCTCACC
The DNA here is from genome assembly GCA_944320815.1 of uncultured Phocaeicola sp. GTDB lineage: Bacteria > Bacteroidota > Bacteroidia > Bacteroidales > Bacteroidaceae > Phocaeicola. The sequence goes on from CALUIZ010000018.1 coordinate 58,488, forward strand.
TGTGAAATCTACGGAAAAGAATTCTTTCTGGCACATGGTGACGGACTGGGTGACGATGACAGGAGTTTCAGATTTCTCCGCACAATCTTTCACAGCCATACGCTCCAACGCCTTTTTTCGGCCTTGCACCCGCGATGGAGTGTGGAACTGGGGCTGGAATGGGCAAAACACAGCCGGATGAAACGCACGAACGGACGGGAGCCGGATTATATGGGAGAAGACAAAGAGCCTTTGGTCTTGTTTGCCAAAGATTACCTGAAGACTCATTCCGACATCAATTACTTCATCTTCGGACACCGGCATATCATGCTCGACCTGATGTTGAGCCGCAGCACTCGCCTGACGATTCTGGGCGACTGGATTCACGACTTCTCATATGCCGTATTCGACGGGGAGAACATGTTTCTGGAACAATATATTGAAGGAGAGACAACTTTATAAACGACAAAGGGCTGCATCGCACATCACGATACAGCCCCTTTGTCTGTCAAATCAATCCGTTACCGGGCCACTTCGCCACTCTCCTGCTTGGCAAGCAATCCTTCCACTTCAGAAACTTTCACCAGATTATAATCGCCTGCAATCGTATTCTTCAGAACCGAAGCCGCAGTAGAAAAGTCAACCCGCTTCTGGTCATCATCGAATGCGCCCTGAGCATACAGCATCGCTCCGCAGAACGCGTCACCCACACCTACACAGTCAATCACATTGTCAATGTCGAAGACACGGCTGTATTTCATCGTACCATTGCTGTAGAGCACTCCGGCGAACGTATGATGCTCCGAACTCATCACATTGCGCAGAGCAATATAGATATATTTACAATTAGGCACCTGGGCACTGATTTCCTTGCAGAATTTCTCATAAGCGGCGATGTCATATTTCTCCCCATTGCGCGTAGCCTTGAATCCCGGAGCAGGGATTCCTGTCACCAATGCATATTCACCTTCACTTCCAAACATGATGTCGCTGTCCACCATCAACGGGCGAAGCACTTCCTGGGCACTCTTCCCGTAATTCCACAGATTCTTGCGATAGTTGATGTCGTAAGATATGGTCAGCCCCATTTCCTTTGCGACCCCGATGGCTTCCTTGCACACATCGGCCAGTCCCGGAGTCAAAGCGGCATCAATGCCCGACCAGTGGAAGATAGCCGCATCTTTGAAAGCATCCTTCCAGTCAATCATTCCTGGCTTCAGTTCAGAGAAAGCAGAACCTTCACGGTCATAGATAACCTTCGAGTTACGCATGGCTGCGGCCTTTTCCATGTAATAGGTACCGAGGCGATTGCCTCCGATAAGCACATGGTCCGTCTTGATGTTGTGCGAACGAAGCTCCGCCAGACAAGTGTCGCCCAAAGCATTGTTCGGAAGTCGGGTGATGTATTCCACTTCCCCTCCGAAATTGGCGATGGAAATGGCTACGTTGGCTTCACTCCCTCCATAATTTACAAGAAAATCCCTTGACTGTTCAATGCGGAGGTTGTCAGGGGTTGTGAGACGGAGCATGATTTCTCCGAATGTTACGATTTTTTTACTCATAGCGGGTGTTTTATCATTTTGTTCGCATATGGGACGGACAAAAAAGAAAAAGGAATGCTTCCTGCAACGGAAATCCTTTGTTATCTGTCCCACATTCGTGTCACAAAGATAATGAATTTCCGACAGGAAGCACTCCTTTTAAGTCTCTTTATGATTCCCGATTTATTTGTTGTTCAGGATATTCATCGTATCAGTAGCGATCATCATTTCCTCGTCGGTCGGAATTACACAGACGGTAACCTTTGAGTCGTCGGTAGAAATGACAGCCTCTTCGCCTCTCACCTTGTTCTTTTCCGGATCAATCTTCACGCCCAGATATTCCAGACTCTTGCAGACCGCCGCACGTGCGGTAGCCTGATTTTCACCGACACCTCCGGTAAACAGAATCACGTCCACACCGTTCATGGCCGCAGCATATGCGCCGATATACTTGATGATACGGTAGAAATACATCTTTTCCGTCAGGATAGCACGTTCCTCACCCTTCTGGGCGGCCGATTCCAGTTCACGCATGTCGCTCGACTTGCCGAACATTCCCAGCACACCGCTCTTCTTGTTCAGAAGAGTGGACATTTCGTCGGGAGTCAGCCCTTCCTTCTTCATGATGTAGGTGATGGCACCTCCGTCGATGTCACCGCTGCGGGTACCCATCATCAGACCCTCCAGCGGAGTCAGACCCATTGAAGTGTCCACACATTTTCCGTCCTTCACGGCAGCGATCGAGCCTCCGTTACCGATGTGGCAGGTGATGACCTTAGTGCCTTCCTGCGGAATGTTCAGAAACTCGCACACACGTTTTGACACATAACGGTGGGATGTTCCGTGGAAACCATAACGGCGGATTCCATACTTCTCAAAATAAGAATAAGGAATGGCATAAAGATATGCATAATCAGGCATGGTCTGGTGGAATGCCGTATCGAACACAGCTACCTGAGGAACTTCCGGCAACAGCTTCTGGACCGCATAGATACCTTTCAGATTGGCCGGATTGTGCAGCGGACCAAGGTCGCAGCATTCCTCCACGGCAGCGATTACCGCATCGTCAATCAGCACCGAACCGCTGAACTTCGTTCCTCCGTGAAGCACACGGTGGCCTACCGCATTGATTTCATGCAAATCCTTCACCGCTCCGTATTCAGCGTTGGTCAAGGTATCGAAGATGAACTGCACACCCGTAGTGTGTTCGGGCACATCCTTTTCTATGATTTTCTTTTCGCCGCCGGGCAAAGTCATTTTCAGGAAAGAACCCGGCAGGCCGATTTTTTCGATACCGCCCTGTGCGAGCACTTCCTTGGTGGTCATTTCAAACAGTTTGTATTTGATGGAAGAGCTTCCGCAATTCAATACTAATACTTTCATCTTTGTTTCTTCAAATTTCTTTGTGAATAAATTACTTCTGAGCCTTGGCTGCGATAGCCTGGTTTGCCGTGATGGCAATCATCTTATATACATCGTCGATGCAGCATCCGCGCGACAAGTCGTTTACCGGACGAGCGATACCCTGCAGGATGGGGCCGATGGCTGTAGCGTGTCCCAGACGTTCAACCAACTTGTAGCCGATGTTTCCCACTTCCAGGCAAGGAACGACCAATACGTTAGCCTTTCCGGCAATCTCTGAACCCGGTGCCTTGCTTGCGCCGATTCTCGGGACCAGAGCCGCATCAGCCTGCATTTCTCCGTCAATTTTCAAATCAGGAGCCATTTCTTTCGCGATGCCCAACGCTTCCACCACCTTGTCTACCACTTCATGCTTTGCAGAACCTTTCGTTGAGAAGCTCAGCATAGCCACGCGCGGGTCAATACCTGCCACAGCCTGAGCTGTTCTGGCCGTACAAACGGCAATCTGTGCAAGCTGGTTGGCATCAGGAACCGGAGTGACAGCCACGTCGCCCATCACAACCACACCATTGTCTCCGCATTCAGGAGCATGGGTAAGCAGAAGCATGGCACCTGACACACAAGTGATGCCCGGAGAAGTCTTGATAATCTGCAGAGCCGGACGCAGCACATCGCCCGTGGTGTTGCGCGCTCCTGCAAGCTGTCCGTCAGCATCGCCCGACTTGATGATAAGGCAGCCCAGATACAACGGGTTGAGCACAAGCTTGCGCGCCTCTTCGATTGTCATACCTTTCTTCTTGCGGAGTTCGCACAGCAACTGCGCGTATTCTTCCTTCTTCGGATGATTCTCCGGATCGATGATGGTAGCCTTGTGAATGTTGCCCAAGCCCCATTCCTTCGCAAGCCCCATGATTTCATCCGGGTTGCCCAACAGAATCAAGTCTGCTACACCGTCTGTCAAAATTTGATTGGCAGCTTTCAAAGTACGTTCTTCTGTTCCTTCCGGAAGAACGATGCGCTGTTTGTTCGCCTTAGCGCGTTCTACGATTTGACTGATTAAATCCATATCGGTTATTTTATAAAAATGTTGAATAATCCCTCTCTGTGTGCGATAACGAAAGACGTTTTCCACTTTGCAAAAATAAGTATTTTTGTAATATCAAGTTGGCAAAAACAGAAATATTTGAGTTTAAAGTATGTAAAATGAATATGTTTGACGGCAGGTTTAAAAAAAACGCCGCATTCCGCTCCGCTTTGTCCGCGAATATATAACTTTGCGCCCGGTTTAAAAAAAATAGATTCAAAACATTATGGTTCGTCAATGTTCCATCCTTTTCGGATGCTTGGCCTTAGGTGAGCTGGCCGTCAGCCTGACAGGCATCAGGCTCCCTTCGAGTATTATCGGTATGCTTCTGCTTACCCTGTTCCTGCAGTTGGGTTGGATTAAACTGGAATGGGTACAGGGACTGAGCAACTTTCTGGTTGCCAACCTTGGTTTCTTCTTCGTGCCTTCGGGTGTGGCTCTGATGCTTTATTTTGACATTATCACCGCCCAGTTCTGGCCGATAGTCATCGCCACAATCGTAAGTACGGTGCTGGTATTGGTCGTGACGGGATGGGTTCATCAAATTGTTCGGAAACATGGATTTTTTAGAAAATAAGTTCTTTCTGCTGGCCATCACATTCGGCCTCTTCTGCCTGTCGAAGCTGCTGCAGAAAAAGACAGGATGGGTGCTGCTGAACCCGATTCTGCTCGCCATCGCGCTGTTGATCTGCTTTCTGAAGGCTACAGACATTTCCTACGAGAAATATTATGAAGCCGGTTCACTGGTGGAGTTCTGGCTGAAGCCGGCCGTCGTGGCACTGGGTGTCCCCCTCTACCTGCAACTGAAAATGATAAAGAAACAGCTCATGCCCATCGTCATCTCCCAACTGGCGGGGTGTATCATAGGACTGGTTTCCGTGACCGTCATCGCCAAGGCACTGGGAGCTTCTCCGGAAGTGGTAATGTCGCTCGCCCCGAAATCGGTGACGACTCCGATAGCGATGGAAGTTTCAAACGCCGTCGGAGGAATCCCTTCACTGACGGCGGCGGTAGTGATTGTCGTGGGGCTCTTCGGCGCCATCTTCGGATTCAAGGTGCTCCAGGTGGGACATGTGGGAAGCCCTATAGCCCAAGGTCTGTCCATGGGGACGGCCTCTCATGCCGTGGGCACCTCGCGGGCGATGGAAGTGAGCGGAAAATACGGAGCCTACGCAAGTCTGGGACTGACACTGAACGGGATTCTGACAGCCCTGCTTACTCCTACTATCCTGCATCTGCTGGGGATGTATTGAGTGAACAATCGGACAATACAGGCTGTTATAAGAAATGTCCCGATGTTTTGATGAAAGCACCGGCATACTTTGTCTGAAACACCCCGGTATTCCAGACAAAACAGCCGGAAGTCCGGAAGCCATAGTTTCATTTCCCACAAACATTATACATATATGATTGATTTCAAGCCAATTGAACTGGAAGACAAAGCCAGAGTGCAAAAATACACGCTGACGAGCGGAAGGCGCAACTGCGACCTGTCGTTCGCCAATCTTTACAGCTGGCGGTTCCTGTATCTTACGGAAACGGCTGAAGCGGAAGGGTTTCTGATGTTCCGGTTCCGGGTGGACGGGAAACTGGCCTATATGATGCCGGTGGGCGAAGGAGATGTACGCCCGACAATCAACAGGCTGATTGAGGACGCGTCTTCACAGGGAGAGGAGTTCCAGATGCTGGGTGTATGCAGCGACATGCGTGGCGAACTTGAAGACGCTTTTCCCGGCCGCTTCAATTTTGAATCCGACCGCGACTATGCAGATTACATTTATCTCCGTTCGGACCTGGCAACCTTGCGCGGAAAGAAGTTCCAGTCCAAACGCAACCACATCAACCGCTTCAAGGCAAACTATCCCCACTTCGAATACCGACCTCTGACAGCAAGTCTGGTGTCCGAATGCATCCGGCTGGAGAATCTGTGGTGCAAAGCCAACGACTGCGCTGAAAATGAAGCACTGCAGAATGAAAGACGCTCAATGCAAGCCGCGCTGCAACATATGGATGAACTGGGACTGACGGGCGGAGTGCTCCACGTGAATGGGGAAATTGTGGCCTTCACATATGGTGCCCCCATCAACGAAACGACATTCGACACGTGTGTGGAGAAGGCGAACACGAATTTCGACGGTGCATATGCAATGATCAACTATGAATTTGCCAACCGCATCCCCGAACAGTATACCTATATCAATCGCGAAGAAGACCTGGGACTGGAAGGACTGCGCAAAGCAAAACTGTCATACCAGCCGGAAGTGATTCTGGAAAAATATACAGCCACATTGAAATGAACGCAAAGGAACAAGTGCGCGAATTGTGGAGGCAATGCTTCAATGATTCGGAAGAATTCATCAATCTCTACTTCAGCCTGCGCTATTCGGACGACATCAATACATGCATCAGGGAGGAGGGGAAAGTCGTGTCAGCCCTGCAACGCATTCCATATACCATGACATGCTTCGGTGAAGAGATTCCCATGGCCTACATATCCGGCGCATGCACAGCCCCCGCTTACCGGAACAAAGGACTGATGACGCAGCTACTGGCTTCGGCGCATCGCCGCATGTATGAGGAAGGGAAATGGTTGTCGGCACTGATTCCGGCAGAGGAATGGCTGGCCGGCTACTATGCCCGTTCGGGATATGCGTTAAGTTTTCAACAGCACACCGAGTTATCAACAGGTATGCACAAACCTGTTAATAACTCCGAAACCCCATTGGAAATCAAGAAAATAGAATTATGCAAAACTCACACGAAAGAGGTTTTCAACTATTTTAATGAACAGCTCCGCTCCCTGCCGTTCTGTGTACAGCACACAGAAGCGGATTTCCATATCATCTTGAGCGACTGGAAACTGGGCGGGGGAGAGCTTTGGACCGCACGCGACGGAAATCTGCTGAAAGGACTGGCATTCTGCCTGTTCCACAACGGACATCTGTTGGTCCGCGAACTGCTCGCTTCCAATGAAAATGCCAGAAACCTCCTCCTCAACTTCTGCATGGAGCATTACCACACAGACCATCGGCAAGCAAAAGAAACGACAATAATATCTCCCACCGGTGAAAATCTTCACACATACGGAATGGCACGCATCATCAACGTGAAACATATGCTAGGTCTGTATGCCCGCATCCACAACGACAAACTTTGCATAAGGGTGGAGGGAGACAACGCGATTCCGGAAAACAACGGCACCTTCGTTCTGGAGAATGGACACTGCCGTCGTGAACCCGAAAAGGGAGAAGTCTGCCATACCTATACCCTACCTGAACTTACCCGCTGGTTCTTCAACGGCCACCAACCCTACATGAACCTGATGCTCGACTGAACCGGTCAGTCATTCTCGTTGGTAAGCATCCGTTCCAGTTCCTCAGCCGAGAGTTTCAGATGGAACTGTCCTTTATAAGCGATAGAAATGCCCCCCGTCTCTTCCGATACGATTACCGCAAGCGCATCCGTCTCCTGCGATATGCCCAAGGCGGCACGATGACGCAGACCCAGCTCTTTCGGTATGTCCAGATTGTGTGATACCGGCAGGATACACCCTGCAGCCTTTATACGTTTACGGCTGATGACCATGGCACCGTCATGAAGCGGACTGTTCTTGAAAAAGATATTCTCAATCAGACGCTGGTTGATGTTGGCGTCAATCACATCTCCCGTGCGCACAATGTCATCCAATGGAAAATCCCGCTCGATGACGATGAGTGCCCCCACCTTCCCTTTGCTCATGTTCAGACAGGCCATCACAATCGGCATGATGTCTTCTTTCTGGGTTTCCCCTTTCTTGTTGCCCTTCAGGAACCGGAAAAGGCTGTTGCTGCGATGGCGGGAACCCAATGAAAGCAGGAAATGCCGGATTTCATCCTGAAACAACACAATCAGCGCAATGACTCCCACACTGACCAGCTTGTCGAAGATGGAACCGAGCAGACGCATCTGAAGCACCTGCGACACGATTACCCAAATCACGATAAACACCAGAATGCCGATGAAAATATTGATGGAGCCCGACGACTTCATCAGCTTATAGGTCTTGTAGAGCAGGAAGGCTACCAGCAAAATATCCAGTATGTCCTTCAGATTGAGAATGTGAATATCAAAAGGCATGGCTAAACGTTTTTCAGAAAGTCGTGTAAGTATTCAGTGCAGACGCAATCTTCACCGCCTCCACCGCAGGCTTCACGTCATGCACGCGCAGGATGTCGGCACCTTTCAGCAGGGCGACCATATTGACGGCGGTAGTTCCGTTGAGGGCATCTTCAGACGTTCCCCCAAGCAAGTTATATATCATCGACTTGCGCGATACCCCCACCAGCACAGGCAGTTCAAAGACACTCAGTTCATCCATCTGCGCCAGCAGTTCATAGTTGTGCGCCAACGTTTTGCCAAAACCGAAGCCGGGGTCGACAATCAAATCCTTCGCCCCCAAATCGCGCAGCCGCTGTATCTTCTCCGAAAAGTAATAAAGCACCTCCTTCAGCAGATGGTCGTAATGGGGATGCCGCTGCATGTCCTGCGGAGTGCCCTGCATGTGCATCATCACATAAGGCACCCCCAGACGCGCCACAACGGGAAACATGTTCCGGTCCATCTCTCCGGCGGATATGTCGTTGATGATAGCCACGCCGAACTCCTCCACACACATCCGCGCCACATCCGCACGGAACGTGTCGACCGACACAACAGCCTCGGGCTGTTCGCGAAAAATGACCGGCAATCCCTTGCGGAGGCGTTCCATTTCCTCCGCCGCAGAAACATCCGCCGCCCCCGGACGTGAAGAATAAGCACCGACATCAATGATGCTCCCTCCCTCTTCCATAATCTGGTTTGTCCGGTCTGCAATTTCCTTTTCAGTCTGCTTCCGGCTTCCGGCATAAAAAGAATCGGGGGTGAGGTTCAGGATTCCCATCACACGGGGATGCGACAAATCCATCAACCGACCGTTGACATTGATGTATTTCGTGGTTTTCTGCTTCATATGATGACCTTCACTGCTTTTGCACGGCAAAGGTACATACAATTATCCAGAAATCAGACGGCCCGGACAACAGATTTTGTCTCTTTTTGGTTAATCCGCCCGAAAAGAGACGAGCGGCCGCTCTGCCGGAATGAGACCGACCAGCACCCTGCTCCGCTTCAGGCGGCCTTTCTTGTCTGCAACCTCTTCCTTCACCAGCCCTACCCCCTCGGCATACCAACGGGTGACATATTCCGTTCGGGGCAGATACAGAATACTTTGCTTCGACCTGTAAGACACTTTCAGGCAGTCGAAGGAACCGACAGGAACAGTCACCTGCTCAAAGCCGGCATATTTCCCCTTGTCCACCTTCATACCGACTTTCATGAACCCTACTTTAAGGGTATATTCCCCTCCAGGCATATCCTCTCCTTGTGCCGCATTCTTTTTCAGGGGAAGCACAATCGCACCCTTCTGATTCTCTACATCCGCAAGCTGCTCATCCAGATCCGCCTCCCTGTCAAAAGGAGCGTTTCCATATTCCGCCAGCTCTCTCCGGAGCGTTCTGGCTTTTTCCGGTCCCCATTTCTCATCAATGACAACATGGGCCGTAACTCCATCTTTCCTATAAATGAACCTCATGAAAGAGTCGGAATCATAAATGGAATCCCTTGTTCTGGTCTTCGGGTTGAGACAAGACTGGTTCACCAACCAATCATCTCCCTTACGGACCACATCAGAAATGAAAGCGGTGTCAATACGGACTTCATTCGCTTCCCGGTCCTCATTCACATACAGCAACACTGTTCCTTTCTCCATGTTGCAGAACTGCGCCTGCGCCGCCGACATACAAAATACAGCGGCAAAAATCAAACATGCTTTTTTCATATCAGTTCCAGATTACAATCTCTACAAATATAGTGAAAAAAACAACAGTGCATACAATATAAGAAACATTGTTAGAAAATAACGGGGAACTCTTCTGAAAACAACGGGGAAGTTCATGCCAAACAGGCGGCTATTCCGTCAACGACAAGCCGTAACCTTTTTCAAATGTCAGATTTGCGACAGGAAGGGAAGCGGAAACGATGAAAATGCAGGCATTCAACAAAAAAATGCACCAAAAGTTTGCAAGTTTCAAATAAAGCAGTACCTTTGCAACCGCAATCGGGACGAGGCATCGGGCGTTTAGCTCAGCTGGTTCAGAGCATCTGCCTTACAAGCAGAGGGTCGGCGGTTCGAATCCGTCAACGCCCACAGCCAAAAAGTATTGATCAAATTTCCCTTTTCGGGCGTTTAGCTCAGCTGGTTCAGAGCATCTGCCTTACAAGCAGAGGGTCGGCGGTTCGAATCCGTCAACG
>CALUIZ010000019.1 GCA_944320815.1 uncultured Phocaeicola sp.
CCGGACAGCCAGATGCTGAGTGATGTGGTCGTGATCGGTTATGGTACGCAACGCAAAAGCGACCTGACGGGAGCCGTGACCAACGTGTCGAGCGAGGACTTCAACACGGGTCTGGTAAGCTCCCCCGAACAACTGATCAACGGCAAGATTTCGGGTGTGCAGATTATGTCGAACAGCGGTTCCCCTACCGCGGGAAGCACAATCCGCGTGCGTGGAGGTGCTTCGCTGAACGCCAGCAATGACCCGCTTATCGTGCTCGACGGAGTGCCTCTCGAACAAGGAGGTATCAGCGGAAACAGCGGAAACTTCCTCAGCCTCATCAACCCGAACGACATCGAAAGCATGACTATCCTGAAAGACGCTTCGTCGACGGCCATCTATGGTTCGCGCGCGTCGAACGGTGTCATCATCATCACCACGAAGAAAGGCAATTCCGACAAGCTGCAGGTGTCACTCAGCACGACGCATTCCATCCAGACCCGCACGAAACTGGCAGACATGCTCGGCTATGACGAGTTTGTCAATGTGGTGCGCACACAAGGCTCTGCGGCACAGCAGGCTCTGCTGGGAACCGCTCACACGGACTGGAACGACCAGATTTATCACAATGCATACGGAACGGACAACAACCTGAGCCTTGCGGGACGCATTGCCCCCAACTGGCCTGTCCGTGTGTCGATAGGCTACTACAATCAGGACGGTCTGCTGAAGACAGACAACGCCGAACGCTTCACGGGAAGCGTGTCGCTCTCTCCCTCTTTCTTCGATGACCATCTGAAACTGACCCTCAACGCCAAGGGCTCGCTCAACAAGAACCGGTTCGCCAATACATCCGCTATCTGGGGAGGTGCGACCATGAACCCGACCATCCCTGTCTACTCGGGCAATGACGCTTTCGGAGGATTCACGGAAGCGATTGGAAGCGACGGGAATCCGGTGAACGGTGCACTGGTGAATCCGGTAGGTCTTCTGGAGCAGCGTGACGCACACAGCAAGGTGGTCCGCTTTATCGGTAACTTCGACATCGACTACCGTCTGCATTTCCTCCCCGACCTGAAACTGCATGCCACACTCGGCTATGACTATGCCGAAGGAAAAGGTTCTGAATATGTGGGGACGGAAGCCGCACAATATTATACAGTGGGCGGATACTGGTATCCGTACGGACCGCAGAAGAACATCAACCGGCTGCTGACGCTCTATGCCAACTACAACAAGTTCTTCGAATCCATCAACAGCAGCTTCGACATCACGGCCGGATATGACTACCAGTACTGGAAGTCCAGTTCTCCGGCAACGGCCTCGATGAATGCGGCAGGGGATGTGCAGACCGCTTACAAGGCAACTGACTACCGCCACACATTGCTTTCCTATTACGGACGTATCAACTATTCCTACGGCTCGCGCTACATGCTGACTGCCACCGTGCGCCGGGATGCCACCTCACGCTTTGCACCCGACTGCCGTTGGGGTACTTTCCCCTCTGTGGCACTGGGATGGAGACTGACCGAAGAGGAATTCATGAAAGACCAGAAAGTGCTGAGTACCCTCAAGCTCCGGGCCAGCTACGGTGTGACCGGACAGCAGGACGGAATCGGGAACTATAACTATCTGCCTATCTATACACTGAGCCAGGACGGCGCACAAGGCATCGTGGGAGGAACTCCCGTCTACACATACCGCCCGGAAGCATATGTTTCCGACTTGAAATGGGAGACTACTACTTCATGGAACGTCGGCTTTGATTTCGGATTCCTGGACGACCGGCTGACCGGTAGCTTCGACTATTATACACGCCAGACAAAAGACTTGATTGCCACAGTTCCTGCCGCCGCGGGCTCCACGTTCAACAAGACCATCACGACAAACGTAGGAAACGTGGACAGTCAGGGTATCGAATTTGCACTGAACGCCACTCCCATACAGACAGACGACCTGACATGGGACATCAGCTTCAACATGACCTGGCAGAAGATGAAGGTGAAAAACCTTTCAATCGTGGAAGGAGGGAAAGCGACCAACACGCCGGTCGGCCCTTCAATCGACGGCTACCAGTTCCAGACTCTGACGGAAGGTTATGAACCGTATATGTTCTATGTCTACAAACAGCTCTATGATGAAAAGACAGGAAAACCCATCGAAGGAGCATATGCCGACCTGAACAAGGATGGAGTCATCAACTCGGACGACCTCTACCGTTACCACTCACCGGCCCCCGACTATATCATGGGACTGAGCACCTCGCTCCGCTGGAAACAGTGGAATCTGGGAATGAGCTTCCGCGCCAATATCGGCAACTATGTGTACAACGGCATGGCGATGAATACCGGAGCTTTCGAAACGATGAGCTACAACAGCTACCAGTTGAACAATCTCTCGGCAAGCTATCTCGACACGGGATTCCAGACACGCCAGTATCTCTCTGATTATTATGTGGAAAACGCCTCGTTCCTGAAAATGGACAATCTGACACTGGGCTATAACTTCGGGAAAATATTCAACGGATGCAGCCTCAATGTCAGCGCAATGATTCAGAACGTGTTCTGTATCACAAAATACAGCGGCGTGGATCCGGAGGTTCCCAATGGCATGGACAATTCGTTCTACCCGCGTCCGAGAACCTACTCCATCAACGTTGGACTGAACTTCTGAAAAATGAAGAATGAAGAGTGAGGAATGAAGAATTATCAATTATCAACTGTTTTTGACATGAAAAGAATATTATACACAGCACTGATCTGCTGCACTGCGGTACTGACACCTTCATGCGTGGACGACCTCAACCAGTATCCGCATACGGAAACCACTTCCGAAAACATCTACCATACACGGGAAAGCTATTTCCAGGTATTGTCGAAAATCTATACGGCCATGGTCACCAACGGACAGGAAAAGAATGGAAGTGCCGACCTTTCTACAAACAACGGACAGGACTATTCACGTTGTCTGTTCAATCTGCAGGAGGTCTGCACCGATGAAGTGGCCTATACCTGGTTGAGCGGCGAGAACCTGACAGCCATCAACGACCTCTCATGGGATGCCAACGACTCGTGGGTATCCGACATGTACTACCGCATTTACTATAACATCGCGCTCTGCAATGAATTCCTGCGCCACGCTACCGATGAAGCGATAGGCGGATTCAGTGCGGAAGACCAGACAGAAATCCGCAGATACCGCGCGGAAGCCCGTTTCCTGCGTGCCCTGTTCTATTATCACGCCATGGACTTCTTCCGCAACATTCCGTTTGTCACGGAAAACGATCCGGTGGGAAGCTATATCCCTCCGCGTTACACGGCACAACAAATCTTTGACTTCATCGAAGACGAGCTGAACGATATAACCGAAGGTTCCGACCTTTTGTTTGACCGGTCCGAATGCCCATACGGACGTGCCTCGAAAGGTGCTGCATACACTTTACTGGCAAAGATGTACCTGAATGCGGAGGTATATATCAACGAAAAGAAATACGATGAATGCATCGCAGCCTGCAACAAGGCCATCGCACAGGGCTATACGCTGGAACCGGAATACGGTAAGCTGTTCAATGCGGACAACCACCTACGCACCAACGAAATCATCTTCACACTGCCGATTGATGCCGCAACTACAGTTTCATGGGGAGCAGGGACTTATATGGTATGCGGAGAAATCAGCAACACGTCCTCGACTGAGGATTACAGTCCCGCAAGGTTCGGAGCGACTAACGGATGGGGAAACATGAGAATCCGCGGAGCCGCTTCAGTACTCTTTGACAGTGATGACTTGAGAGGGCAGTTCTATACCACGGGCCAGACACAGGAAGCAACCGACCTGAGCGACCTGTCCACAGGTTATCTGGTGACGAAATGGACCAATCTGACCGATGACGGACAATCCGCATCAAACACGGCACAAGATGGTGCGAACACCGACTATCCGCTCTTCCGCCTTGCAGACGTGTATCTGATGTACGGTGAGGCCGTAGCACGGGGCGGTCAGGGAGGAGACGCGACAACCGCTTTGGGATATGTGAATGATTTGCGTGAACGTGCGTTCGGCAATGACAGCGAGAACGTAACGGAAGCCGACCTTACAACTGATTTCTATCTGGACGAACGCTGCCGCGAGCTCTATTGGGAAAGCACCCGCCGCACCGACCTGATACGTTTCAACAAATTCACCACGGCCGACTATCTGTGGGAATGGAAAGGCGGATCGGCAAACGGAACATCGGTAGACAGCAAGTTCAACATCTACCCTATCCCGTCGACCGAACTTACAGCCAACCCTAATCTGTACAACGAGAATTATTAACCCATAAATCATAACGACAATGAAAACGATGAAATATCTGTTCGCCGTAATCGCAACCCTGATTGCCTTTACATCGTGTGAGGAAGACGGCGACAAAATATACCTGCAGAGCCTGAGCGGCAACGAGCTGATGGCTTCTACGGACGAAGTGAAGCTGAACGCTGATGTGGCGCAGCAAATCGTTCTTTCCTTCGCATGGACAGACCAGACAATAGCCATCAGTGATGAAAATGTAGGGACCGCCGTCAAGGTGGTCACCAGCCTTGAGGCTTCCTTGTCGGAAGATTTTTCCGGCACAGTTTCCAGAACGGAAACCACTTCTCTCTCCCATGCCTTTACAGGTGCTGAACTGAACACCATAGCCAACACGATAGGTGCCACAATCGGCCAGTCGAATGCAGTCTGGTTCCGTTTGGGAAGCGCGACAGGAACCAATATTCCGTCGGCATACAGCAATGCGGTGCAAGTGAATGTCACGCCCTATGAAATGGATATGCACACAGGAATCATCCTTGACGCAAGCAAGAACGCAACGGGGGAAACGCTCTATTCGGCAAACGCCGACGGAATCTATTCCGGCTTCATGACCGCAAACGCTTGGGAAAACTTCTACATGAGAGAAGGGAACGGAATTGTTTGGGGGAATGTCGGAGATGATGGAGGAGGAACACCGTTCGTCCTTTCAAGTGAACCGACCCAGTGGAACATGTGGTTCCCCAACGCTGAAGGATGCTTCCATGTGACTGTCAATACAAAGGAAGAAGAATGGAGCGCGCTTCATGTCTCTTCTCTGGCTGTCGGCGGTCTTGCAGACGGAGACATAGCCATGACATTTGACAAGACCAACGGCCAATGGCTGGCTACCTTCACTGCTGACGCTCCGGGAAGCCGCACAATCACAATTTCCGGACAGGGAGAGCTGTTCAACGCTTCTACGGGAACTGATGCAGGAAGCGCAACCGACATTGCCTTTGCAATGGAAGGCGAAAATCTTGTCCTTGCAGAAACGGCAGGAAGCGTCAACGTGGAAGTGCCGCAGGCAGGGGAATGCACCTTGCGTCTGAACCTCTCCGACCCGAAGAACTGCACGGCTGCCGTCGAAGCGGGAAGCGCGGAGGTACCGGTTGTTTATCCTTCGGAACTGAAAATGATAAGCAGTGACGGCACTGAGCTGTTAACATTGCCCCAAACAGGCGAACAAGGAAAATATACTGCAATCTATACAGGATTAGGCAGTATAAACTTCAAGTTTGTCGACCAAACGTCTGATACCTGGTATGGATATATTTATACTGAAGATGAGACAAACGATCCGTTCAAACTCGACGGAAGCGGCACAGACCTTTATTTTGAAGGAGGATGGAGCGACAGCAACGTAAACTACATTATAACGGTTGATTTGAATGACATGACATGGGGATTTGAACCTACGTCTTCCGCTTATCCTTCTTCTATAGCTATGTACCAATTTGACAAGAATGCATGGACAAAAGGAGAAAAGGTAATAGACCTTACTCAAACGGAAGAAGGCAAATTTACCGGAATCTTCCAAGGCGAATATGGATTTGATTTCATGTTTATTGATGAAAACGGTACGCTTTACGGTACAACCTGGAGTGAGGACAATCAGAATGGCACGAGATTGGAAACTTCTCCCGGACAACCATTATGGATTTATGGCTATGATTGGGGAGTTTCATTGAATATCACTATCAATGTTGACCTTACAAACATGACGTGGAGCTATACTGAAAATAACTAACCAGAGATTCTTCCTCCCTGCGGTCGTCAGAATGACAAATAAAGGGGCGACAAATGCAGGAATAACAAACAAGGAAACCAAAAAACAGGAACAACCATGAAAAAGATAAAAACCTGGTGGATGAGCTTCATCCTCCTCTGCGGTTTGACAACCGTTTCTTGTGACAACGAAGACAATCCCACCTTCCCAGAACAGCCGGAGACTTCCGATCCCACGGGCGGATATGACATGACAGGCTTCGCACGCGGGGCCGACGTGAGCTGGCTCACCGAAATGGAAGCCAGCGGACGCAAGTTCTATGACAACACCGGAAAAGAACGTGAGTGCATGGAACTGCTGCGGGAACTCGGAATGAACGCCGTCCGTCTGCGTGTATGGGTAAACCCCACCGACGGATGGTGCAACAAACAGGACGTGCTGGTCAAAGCATGGAGAGCCAGCAAACTGGGCTACCGCCTGATGATTGATTTCCATTACAGCGACTCATGGGCGGATCCGGGACAGCAAACCAAGCCTGCCGCATGGGCAGCCTATACGTTCGACGAGCTGAAACAGGCCGTAGCCGACCATACCACAGACGTGCTTTCGGCACTGAAAGCGCAAAACATCGGAGTGGAATGGGTGCAGGTGGGCAACGAAACACGAACCGGCATGCTTTGGGACGACGGAAAGGCAAGTGCGGGAAACACATCCAACTTCGCCCAGCTCATCAACGCGGGATATGATGCGGTGAAAGGTGTCTATCCGGAAGCGAAGGTAATCATCCACATCGACGAAGGAAACAACCCTAACCGCTACAACTGGCTTTTCGACGGTCTTCAGGCAGACGGGGCCAGATGGGATGTCATCGGCATGTCGCTCTATCCGGAGCCGGACGGAGACAATGAGTCGAAGAAAGACTGGCGGAAAATGAACGACGACTGCATCGCCAACATGAAAGCACTCGTACAGAAATACGGCACGGAGGTGATGATGTGCGAAATCGGCATCAACTGGAATTATGAAGAGGCGGAAGCGTTCTACACCGACTTCATCACCAAGGCCAAGGCGGTGGAAGGCTGTCTTGGTGTGTTTGCCTGGGAGCCCCAGTGTTATGGCGGATGGGAAGGTTATCATAAAGGCATGTTCAACGATGATGGCCGTCCGACGGACTCGATGAACGCATTCAAGAGGGACTGAAAAAACAGCCGCATGTCTTGACTGGAATAACGGGATGTTTCAGTCCGAACATCCCGTTCCTTTTCATGAAGAAACAGGAAGACATGTAGCCATTCATATTATTTTTTTATAGATTTGTGTCATTAATCATCACAACTGAAACCATGAGAAAAATTCTGCTCGCAACGGCTTTCATGCTGGGAAGCGCATGCACCTTATCCGCACAACGTCATGAACAGACGCTTGAGAAAGGATGGAGATTCACGAAAGGAGACATAGAGAACGCACAGTCCGCCGGATTCGACGACAGTCGGTGGGAGGAGGTCACCGTTCCACACGACTGGGCCATCTACGGACCGTTCGACAGGAGCCATGACCTGCAGAATGTGGCCGTCACACAAAACTTTGAGACAGAAGCGTCCGTAAAGACAGGACGCACGGGAGGACTCCCTTACGTGGGTGTGGGATGGTATCGCACCACATTCGACTCGGAGCCGGGAAAACAGACCACGCTCGTCTTCGACGGCGCGATGAGCGAAGCCCGCGTGTATGTGAACGGAAAAGAAGCCTGCTTCTGGCCGTTCGGCTACAACTCATTCCACTGCGACGTGACCGCACTTCTCAATGACGACGGAAAGGACAACACGCTTGCCGTCCGTCTGGAGAACCGTCCGCAATCTTCCCGCTGGTATCCGGGGGCGGGACTCTACCGGAACGTGCATCTTACGGTTACGGAAAAGATACATGTGCCGGTATGGGGAACACAGATCACCACTCCTCACGTAGGGACCGACTATGCGTCGGTAAAACTGCTCACCACCATAGACAATGCAGGCGACAAGGACATCCGCATCGTGACGGACATCCTTTCACCCGACGGAAAGACGGTGGCCACGAAGGACAACACTCGCAAAATCAACCACGGAATGCCTTTTGAACAGAACTTCCTGATAGATGCCCCGATGCTGTGGTCGCCTGAAAGTCCTTCGCTTTACAAAGCCGTATCCAGAATCTATGCGGACGGCCGGATGGTGGACGAATATACCACCCGCTTCGGCATCCGTTCCATCGAATACGTGCCCGATAAGGGATTCTACCTCAACGGAAAACATCGCAAGTTCCAGGGGGTGTGCAATCACCACGATCTGGGCCCGCTGGGTGCGGCAATCAATGTCTCCGCCCTGCGCCATCAGCTCACCATGCTGAAAGACATGGGATGCGACGCCATCCGCACGGCCCACAACATGCCTGCTCCGGAACTGGTCGAACTCTGCGACGAGATGGGATTCATGATGATGGTCGAACCGTTCGATGAATGGGACATCGCCAAATGTGAGAACGGCTATCACCGCTATTTCAACGAATGGGCGGAACGCGACATGGTGAACATGCTCCGCCAGTTCCGCAACAACCCATGCGTGGTCATGTGGAGTATCGGAAACGAGGTGCCCACGCAGTGCAGTCCGGAAGGCTATAAGGTGGCGAAATTCCTGCAGGACATCTGCCACAGGGAAGACCCGACACGTCCGGTCACCTGCGGAATGGACCAGGTAAGCTGCGTGCTCGACAACGGGTTCGCGGCAATGATTGACATCCCCGGCTTCAACTACCGGGCGCACCGCTATCAGGAAGCCTACAGCCGTCTGCCGCAGAATATCGTGCTGGGGTCGGAGACATCTTCAACGGTCAGTTCGCGCGGCGTGTACAAGTTTCCGGCCGTAAAACGCCACACGGCCATCTACGATGACCATCAGTCGACGGGATACGATCTGGAGCATTGTTCATGGAGCAATCTCCCCGATGAAGATTTTGCCCTGGCAGACGATTATCCATGGACCATCGGCCAGTTCGTATGGACAGGCTTCGACTATCTGGGAGAACCTTCTCCTTACGATACCGACGCATGGCCCAGTCACAGTTCGCTGTTCGGCATCATCGACCTGGCAAGTCTGCCAAAGGACCGTTACTGGCTTTACCGCAGCCTATGGAACAAAAAATCGCCCACGCTCCATATTCTTCCTCATTGGACATGGCCCGGAAGAGAGGGAGAAAACACACCTGTCTTCGTCTACACCAGTTGGCCGGAAGCCGAACTCTTCGTCAACGGAAAGAGCTACGGCAAACAGCACAAGCTCACCCGTGAGGAGAGCACGGCATTGCAGGAGAAAGATCCCTTCTGGCTGCAACGCCGGTATCGTCTGATGTGGACAGATGTGCCCTATGAACCGGGTGAAGTGAAAGTGGTGGCATACGACGCGGACGGAAAAGCCGTTGCGGAAAAAACTGTGCACACTGCCGGAAAGCCCCATCACATCGAGCTGACAAGCAGCCGCACAAGCCTGCAGGCCGACGGAAAGGATCTGGCATATGTCACGCTGCGCATCGTGGACAAGAACGGCAATCTTTGTCCCGCCGACGGAAGACTGGTAAACTTCAAGGTGAAAGGTGCGGGGAAATACCGCGCTTCTGCCAATGGAGACGCGGCCTGTCTCGATCTTTTCCATCATCCGAAGATGCATGCTTTC
This sequence comes from uncultured Phocaeicola sp., assembly GCA_944320815.1. GTDB lineage: Bacteria > Bacteroidota > Bacteroidia > Bacteroidales > Bacteroidaceae > Phocaeicola. Next base: position 9,742 of record CALUIZ010000019.1, read on the forward strand.
AGCGGAATGCTGACGGTCATCGTCCAGTCAGGAGAAACAGCCGGCACACTTGAACTGGAAGCGACGGCCAAAGGCATCAAATCCGGGAAAATACAGATTCCGGTGAAATAAATTATTCATCAAGGCATGGAAACGCAAAAGTGCAGAGATTGCCTATAATTGAAATCCTGCATTCCCGCGCTTCCACGCCTTTCTATCTCATAACAACTAGAATACAAACGTATCCCATGAAAAAACTTTTATATCTGGCGGTCTGCATCATATGCGGACTGAACACGGTTCATGCCCAAACCAACGCCCTGTTCTACAAAGGAGCCGACATAAGCTGGACAACGCAGCTCGAATCGGAAGGGCATCGCTTCTACAACTTCCAAGGAGAAGAGCGTGAATGCACGGCACTGATGAAGGAACTTGGACTGAATGCTATCCGTCTGCGGGTATGGGTGAATCCGAAGGACGGATGGAGCAGCAAAGAAGATATGCTGACACTTGCCAAGCGTGCCAAGGCAAACGGCATGGAGCTGATGGTGGATTTTCATTACAGCGACTGGTGGGCGGACCCCGGAAAGCAACATATTCCGGAAGCATGGAAGGGACTTTCCTACGAGGAAATGAAAACAGCACTCGCCTCACACACGAAAGAAGTCCTGGAACTGCTGAAGGGAAACGGCATCACCCCGAAATGGGTACAGATAGGAAACGAGACGAGCGACGGGTTTCTGTGGGAGACAGGACGAGCCAGCACGAACATGAAACAATATGCCGGACTGACTACCGCCGGATATGAAGCCGCCAAATCTGTATTTCCTAATGTCATCGCCATCGTACATCTGGACAACGGATTCAACAATGACCTGTACAACTACATATTCGACGGTCTGAAAGCGAACGGAGGAAAATGGGACATGATAGGCATGTCGCTCTATCCCTACTGGTCAATCATGTACAAACACGTGAAATCTGCCGACGAGGCCATCACCCGATGCATGGAAAACATCCGCAAAGTAAGCGAGAAATACGGATGCGACGTGATAATTGTGGAAACGGGCATGGAGTCTGCCAAACCGGAAGAAGGCCGGATGATATTGAGCAAGATTATCAGGGAAGCCAGACACAACACCAACGGGCATTGTAAAGGAGTGTTCTACTGGGAGCCTGAATGCAAGCCCACCCCTTATGTACTGGGAGCCTTCACCGCAGACGGACGGCCTACCGTCATCATGAAAGCGTTTTCAGAAGATGAAGAATGAAAAATGAAGAATGAGGAATGAAAAGCTCAGTCTCATTCTTCATTCCTCATTCTTAATTCTTCATTCAATTGAAATCCGCCCAATCGGTCAGACGCATGTCTCCTTTCTTCAGGAACACCTGATGCATTCCCAATGCCGCCGACAAGGAATGGCTGGTCTGTCCTTTGGTAGAAATCTTCAGATAATCCCAAAGCAGTTGCTTGTAGTCGGGATGCGCACAGTTTTCGATGACCGTTTCGGCACGTTCCATCGGACTCTTGCCACGCAGGTCGGCCACTCCCTGTTCCGTGATGATTACGTTCACAGAGTGCTCGCTGTGGTCAAGATGGGACACCATCGGCACGATTGAACTGATGCATCCTCCCTTGGCCGTCGACGGACACGAGAAGATGGAGATATAGGCACTCCGCGTGAAGTCGCCCGATCCTCCGATGCCGTTCATCATCTTCGTGCCGCAGATGTGTGTGGAGTTCACGTTGCCATAAATGTCCGCTTCGATTGCCGTGTTCATTGAAATCACACCGATACGGCGCACCACCTCCGGACAGTTGGAAATCTCCGACGGACGGAGCACCAGTTTGTGACGGAAGAAATCCATATTGTCATAAATATCCTCCAGACAGTCGTTCGTGACACTCAGCGAACAGGTACTTCCGAACTTCACACGGCCTTCCTTTATCAGTTTGATGACAGAATTCTGAATCACTTCCGTGTACATCTCGAAAGGAGGAATGCTCTGGTCGCGCCCCAAAGCGGCAAGCACGGCATTGGCAATGTTCCCCACCCCCGACTGGAGAGGCAGGAAAGTGGACGGGATAATTCCCCGCCTCATGTCAGCCGCCAGAAATTCCGCCACATTCTGTCCGATTTTCTCCGTCACCGCATCCGGCTCATGGAATCCCCGCGCCTCATCGGGCAGATTCGTTTCCACAACACCCACCAGTTTGTTCATGTCCAACTGAATGTAAGGCAACCCGATACGGTCGCTCGGACGCACGATAGGAATGGGTCGCCGGTAAGGCGGACGCTCCATCTCATAAAGGTCATGAATGCCGATGAGCTTCTTGCTGTGCGCCGCATTCAGTTCAATGATTACCTTGTCGGCCAGACGGGCGATAGTCGGAGTGATGCCCACTCCCGCCGTCAGATACACCCGCCCGTCTTCCGTGATTTCACAGGCTTCGATTACCGCCACACTGACATGCCCCAGAAATCCCGAACGCAGACGCTGCGCCACCTGCGAAAGATGGATATCCGTATAGTTGATTTCTCCATTGTTCACCGCCTTGCGGAAGTCTGTATTCGTCGTGTAAGGAGCGCGGAACCGGAGCGCATGGGCACGTGTCAACGTCCCGTCGCACGAGTCTCCCGTAGAAGCTCCCGTTATCAGCCCAATCTGAAACTCCTCACCCTTTGCGTGTTTCTCTTCCGCCATCTTCGCGACCTCAGCCATCACAGCCTTCGGACTCCCGGCCGGAGTAAATCCGCTGAGCCCTACAATATCCCCGTTTTTTATCACATGAGCGGCCTCAACCGCTGAAATAAATTTAAAGTTCATGGTATTAATGTGTTTTATCTGTTAAGTAGCAAGAATCATCTGTCCATACGCCGGCCCATGCGCGTCATTCATATTTACGCCTGAATATTTCCGAGTAGATGAAAGCCCGGCGCGCCTCACTGGCGTTCCTCAGCGCAGCCAGCGGATGCCTGTCCTCTTTTTCCCCCTTCTTTTCTTCCGTCATCCGGAGGCTTTCCGCACGCCTCCTCTCCGTCTTTTTCTTCTTTTTCCTTTCCGGAGACTTTTCCTCCTTTTCCTTGTACACATACAGAGGAGGTTCCTCCATCTCAAACAACGGCTTGCCCGCTTCAAAAGAACGGGGAACTTCATGCAAAGGAGGCCGTTGTTTTCCCGGAGCATTCTTTTTCGCATTGCTGTCCAGCATCCGCTGATAGACACCGGCAGCTACAAGCAGAAAGAATATCACGACAAATATAAAATCCATAAGGCCGTCAATATAAAGGTTTCGGTCAAAGATACGAATAAAATCCATTATCTCCTATTCATTTCATGGAAGTTAACCAAGAAACAGGTATCTTTGTGCCCGAACAAACTAATTTATAATACAGTATGACAAAAGAAACCACAGGAGCAGACTTTAAATCTGCAACTGAGAACGAGAACAAGAAACTGTTTATCGAGACTTACGGATGCCAGATGAACGTGGCCGACAGCGAAGTGGTGGCCTCCATCATGCGAATGGCGGGATATTCGCCCTGCGACTCACTGGACGAGGCCGACGCGGTGTTTCTGAACACATGCTCCATCCGCGACAATGCAGAACAGAAAATTCTGAACCGCCTTGAATTTTTCCATTCGCTCCGGAAAAAGCGCAGGCATCTGATTGTGGGCGTGCTGGGATGCATGGCCGAACGTGTGAAGGATGACCTGATTGAGAATCACCATGTGGACCTGGTGGCCGGGCCGGACGCCTATCTCACCCTGCCCGAACTGATCGCCTCGGCAGAAAACGGGGAGAAGGCTATCAACGTGGAGCTTTCCACCACCGAAACTTACCGTGACGTGATACCGTCGCGCATCTGCGGAAACCACATTTCGGGATTCGTCTCCATCATGCGCGGATGCAACAACTTCTGCCACTACTGCATCGTTCCCTACACCAGAGGACGCGAGCGGAGCCGTGACGTGGAAAGCATCCTGAACGAAGTGCACGACCTGGAAAAGAAAGGCTACAAAGAAGTGACCCTGCTGGGCCAGAACGTCAACTCATACCGTTTTGAAAAAGACGGACAGACAGTGGACTTCCCTGCCCTGCTCCGCACCGTGGCCGAGGCCGTTCCGCACATGCGCATCCGTTTCACCACATCCCATCCGAAAGACATGAGCGATGAAACCCTGCACGTGATTGCCGATATGCCGAACGTGTGCAGGCACATCCATCTGCCCGTGCAGAGCGGAAGCTCGCGCATTCTGAAACTGATGAACCGGAAATACACGCGCGAATGGTATCTGGAACGGGTGGCCGCTATCCGGCGCATCATCCCCGACTGCGGACTGAGCACAGACATCTTCTCCGGCTTCCACTCCGAAACGGAGGAAGACCATCAGATGTCGCTCTCGCTCATGCGCGAATGTGCCTACGACTCCGCATTCATGTTCAAGTATTCCGAACGTCCGGGCACCTATGCATCGAAACATCTGCCTGACGACATACCGGAAGAGGTGAAAATCCGCCGCCTGAACGAGCTGATAGAACTCCAGAACCAGCTTTCGGCCGAAAGCAACGCGAAGGATATAGGAAAGACGTTCGAGGTGCTGGCGGAAGGAGTGTCGAAACGCTCGAAAGAACAGCTTTTCGGCCGCACGGAACAGAATAAGGTGGTAGTGTTCGACCGAGGCACACACCGCCCCGGCGATTTCGTGAAAGTGCGCATCACCGAATCAAGTTCGGCAACGCTGAAAGGAATAGAAATAAATCAGGAATAGAAAAACAATGAGGAATGAAGAAACAAACCAGTCCGCGACAGGTTATTCTTCATTCCTCATTCTTAATTTATCAGGCATTCCGCGAAGCGTCCGGCATGACCAGCCATAAAATCAGATAGACAATGCCTCCTGAAAAGGCGGTAAAGAAAGTAAGCAGAACATATATGATGCGTACCATTGTAATGTCCCAGTTCAAATAATCCGCAATGCCCGCACAAACTCCCGCAATCATGCGGTTGTTCGACCTAGTCAATCTTCTGTTTCCCATAAATCAAATAATATCAGTTCATACAACGGGACGAAGATAGTAAAAAAACCCATTGAATGCCGCCGATTCTCTTAAAAACTTTTAAAGAAAAATACCCCATGCCTTTTTTATTTGTTTCTTTGCAGGAAATTAGGGAATAAGGTGAATATACGAAATATAGACAAATGTCCGCTCTGCGGAGGGAACCGTTTTGAAAAGGCAATGACATGTACCGACCACTATGCGACGGGAGAATCCTTCGACATTTGCCGGTGCCGGGACTGCGGCTTTCTGTTTACATGGTCCTTCCCTGCAGAAGAAGAAATCGGACGCTATTATGAAACCCCCGACTATATTTCACACAGCGACACAAACAAGGGGCTGATAAACCATGCCTATCATTGGGTGCGCCGCTTCATGCTCTCGCGCAAAGCCCGCCTGGTAAGACATTACAGCGGTCTGGACCGCGGGTCTCTGCTCGACATCGGCACGGGCACCGGATATTTCCCTCATTACATGAAAGAAAAAGGCTGGCAGGTTTCAGCCGTCGAAAAAAGTCCTGCGGCCAGAACCTTCGCAAAAGAGCACTTCAGTCTTGATGTCAATGCTCCTGACGCACTGGACAGACAGGCAGACAAGTCGTTCGATGTGATCACGCTGTGGCATGTAATGGAGCATCTGGAACACCTGAACGAGACCTGGAAAACGCTGGGCCGGATTCTGAAGGACAGAGGCATCCTTGTGGTGGCTGTACCCAACCCCACTTCGTTCGACGCGAAAAAATACAAGGAAATGTGGGCGGCATACGATGTCCCGAGGCATCTCTGGCATTTTTCTCCGTCGGTCATGCAGCGGTTCGGCGCAAAACATGGATTCATCCTTGCGCAATGCCATCCGATGCCCTTCGACGCGTTCTACGTCTCCATGTTGAGTGAAAAATACAGAAAAAGCGCATTTCCTTTCATCAAAGGACTGGCAAGCGGAACGGAGGGATGGTTCAGCTCGCTGGCAAAGAAGGAACGGAGCAGTTCCATGATTTACATATTTAGAAAGAAAGAGGCATGAACAGAAATAGCGGCACATCCTTCGACATGCAGTTCATCACTTCATGCATCAGTACGACACTGGTGCTGTTGCTGCTTGGCATGGTGGTCTTCTTCGTGATGACCGCCAGCAATCTTTCCGTATATGTACGTGAAAACATCGCCTGCTCTGTCATTCTCGGCGATGACATGAAAGAGTCCGAAATCATCTCTTTCCGGAAACAGCTCGACAAAGAGCCTTTCGTGAAACAGACCACCTACATATCGAAAACACAGGCACTGAAAGAACAGACCGAAGCGATGGGAACTGATCCGGCCGAGTTTCTCGGCTACAATCCGTTTGCCGCTTCCATTGAAATCAAGCTGAATTCAGACTATGCCAATACGGACAGTCTCCAGTGGATACAGGAAAAGCTGCTCTCCAACAAACATGTGGTGGAAATCAACTATCCAGAAGAACTGATAAACTCCGTGAACCGCAACATACGGAAAATCAGCCTCCTCCTGCTTGTTCTGGCCGCCTTGCTCACATTCATATCCTTCGCACTGATAAACAATACGATACGCCTGGGAATCTATTCCAAACGTTTCCTGATTCACACCATGAAACTTGTGGGAGCAAGCTGGTCGTTCATCCGAAGGCCGTTCATGACACGCCATGTATGGATAGGTGTGCTGGCTGCCGCCATTGCCGACGCGCTGCTGATAGGAATGGCCTACTTGCTGGTCCGTTATGAGCCGGGGCTGCTGGACATCATCACCACGGCAGTAATGATAACCGTAATGGGCACCGTATTCGTGTTCGGGATAGCAATCACATCATTGTGCGCCTTCTTCTCCATCAACAAATACCTGAAAATGAAAGTGGGCGAACTTTATAACCTGTAATGCCAAACAATGCCGGAAAACAATAAAACAAAACGATATATGGATAAAACAAAATTTGCCTTCGACAAGACAAACTTCATCCTGCTGGCCGTAGGAATGATTGTCATCATCATTGGCTTCCTGCTGATGTCAGGTCCCGGTTCTACTGAAACGACGTTCGAACCGGACATTTTCAGTGTGCGGCGCATCAAAGTGGCACCCGTCGTATGCTTCATCGGATTCATCTCCATGATTTACGGAATTTTACGCAAACCCTCAGACAAAACAACAGATAAAACAAAAGAGTAATGGAAGGAGACTTGACCCTGTTCCAGACAATCGTCATCGCGATTGTGGAAGGACTGACAGAGTTTTTGCCGGTATCGTCAACCGGCCATATGATTATCGCCCAGAATGTGCTGGGAGTGGAGAGTACGGAATTTGTGAAAGCTTTCACTTTCATCATCCAGTTCGGAGCCATCCTGTCGGTTGTGGTGCTTTACTGGAAACGCTTCTTCCGGCTGAACCACACTCCCGCTCCGAAAGGAAGTGGAGCTATGAAACGTTTCCTCCACAAATACGACTTCTACTGGAAACTGCTGGTAGCCTTCATTCCTGCCGCCGTATTGGGACTGATTTTCAGCGACATGATTGATGCCATGCTCGAAAGCGTGACGGTAGTGGCGGTCATGCTGATTGTGGGAGGCATTTTCATGCTGTTCTGCGACAAGATTTTCGGTAACGGAAACGAAAGGACTCCGATGACAGAGAAGCGTGCCTTCATCATCGGACTCTTCCAGTGTATCTCAATGATACCGGGTGTGTCGCGTTCCATGGCAACCATTGTAGGAGGTATGGCTCAGAGGCTTACACGGAAAGCCGCTGCCGAATTTTCATTTTTTCTGGCAGTGCCCACCATGTTCGCCGCAACGGTCTACAAAATGGGCAAGCTTTTCATGGACGGAGGGATGGAAATCATCACCACCAACATGACCGCGCTGGTGGTGGGAAACATCGTGGCTTTCATCGTGGCGATGCTGGCTATCAAGTTTTTCATCAGCTTCGTGACAAAATATGGATTCATGGCGTTCGGATGGTATCGCATCATTGTGGGAGGAACCATTCTCATCATGTCGTTGTTAGGTTATAATCTGGAACTGGTTTGATGAATTTCAAGGAAGGAGAAGTGCTGTATTTTGACAAGCCGTACCGATGGACATCGTTCGCGGTAGTCAACAAAATAAGATATCACATCAGCAGAAAGCTAGGGGTGAAAAAAATAAAGGTGGGGCATGCAGGGACACTCGACCCGCTGGCAACCGGAGTGATGATTATCTGTACCGGAAAAGCCACGAAACGTATCGAAGAATTCCAGTATCATACGAAAGAATACGTTGCCACCCTGCAACTGGGAGCTACCACACCGTCGTTCGACCTCGAAAAGGAAATCGATGCCGTATATCCCACCGGACATATCACAAAAGAAATGGTGGAAGAGACACTGAAACGGTTTGTCGGGACCATCGAACAGATACCTCCGGCATTCTCGGCCTGTAAGGTGGAAGGGAAACGCGCCTACGAACTGGCCAGAAAAGGCGATGAAGTGGAACTGAAGCCCAAAACGCTTGTCATCGATGAGATAGAGCTTCTGGACTACAGTCTGCCTACAATCAAAATCCGGGTGGTGTGCAGCAAAGGAACTTACATCCGGGCACTTGCACGCGACATCGGAGAAGCACTCCACAGCGGTGCGCATCTGACAGGACTTATACGCACGCGAGTAGGAGACATAAGACAGGAAGACTGCATGAAAGTGGAAGACTTTGAATCATGGCTTGACCAACAAGAAATAGAAGAAGTTATAAACGATTAAGGAAAGAAAGGAAGAAGATGAAACTGTCACAATTCAAATTCAAGCTGCCGGAAGAAAAGATAGCTCTTTATCCGGCCAAGTACAGAGACGAGTCCCGCCTGATGGTAGTGCACAAGTCTACCGGAGAGATTGAACACGTCACATTCAAGGATATCCTGAACTATTTTGACGACAAAGATGCGTTTATCTTTAACGACACCAAAGTATTTCCTGCCCGTTTGTACGGAAACAAAGAAAAAACCGGTGCACGGATTGAAGTGTTCCTGCTCCGCGAACTGAATGAAGAGCTCCGCCTGTGGGACGTACTGGTAGACCCGGCCCGCAAAATCCGCATCGGCAACAAGCTTTACTTCGGTGATGATGACTCGATGGTGGCTGAAGTGATAGACAATACCACCTCGCGCGGACGTACACTCCGTTTTCTTTACGACGGCCCGCATGACGAGTTCAAGAAAGCACTTTACGCGCTGGGAGAACCGCCGTTGCCCCCGTTCATACACCGCCCGGCAGAGCCGGAAGATGAAGAACGTTTCCAGACTATCTTCGCCAAGAATGAGGGTGCTGTGACCGTTCCGGCCGCAGGGCTTCATTTCAGCCGCGAACTGATGAAACGTATGGAAATCAAAGGCATCGATTTTGCGTTCATCACAATGCATGCCGGGCTTGGAAACTTCCGGGACATTGATGTGGAAGACCTTACCAAGCATAAGATGGATTCGGAACAGATGTTTGTCAATGCCGAAGCCTGCAGAATCGTCAACGAAGCGAAAGACCGAGGCAACAAAGTATGCGCCGTGGGCACCACTGTCATGCGCGCCATTGAGACAGCCGTAGGCACTGACGGACACCTGAAAGAGTTTGAAGGATGGACCAACAAGTTCATCTTCCCTCCCTACGAATTTTCCGTGGCCAACGCAATGGTCAGCAACCTTCATATGCCGCTTTCCACCATGCTGATGCTGGTATGCGCATACGGAGGCTATGAACTGATAATGGAAGCCTACAATGCCGCACTGAAGGAAGACTACCGCTTCGGCACTTACGGCGATGCTATGCTGATTCTTGATAAGTAAGCAAAATGGCAAAGGTTTATTTGGGATTGGGAACAAACCTGGGCAAGAAAAAAGAGAACCTGCTTCAGGCCATCCGACTGATAGAGGAAAGGATAGGGAGAGTCACCTCCCTATCCTCTTTTTATGAGACGGCCCCCTGGGGATTCGAATCGGAACATAACTTCCTGAATGCAGCCGTCTGCATAGACACTTTATTCTCTCCGATAGAAGTGCTGCACCTCACGCAGGCCATAGAAAAAGAAATGGGACGCACGAAAAAATCTGTGCATGGTATCTATTCTGACCGCCCGATAGACATCGACCTGCTGCTCTACGGAGACACCGTCATGAACTCTCCCGAACTCACACTTCCCCATCCTTTTATGACAGAGCGCGATTTTGTGATGAAGCCGCTGGCAGAAATTGCAGGCGAAGTCATCCATCCCGTACTGAAACGGAAGCTTTCCCAACTTCTATCCCCAAAAGATAGCCGTCACTGAACCAACCACCCGATATCTTCATCGCTTTATTTCCTTCAAGATAGAAATAAAGCGATTTTTTTATTTTCCAACATAGTTTTCTATAATCAGACAATAATTCGAAAAAAGAATTATTCAATTATCCCAAAAACGAATTATAGTATACTTATACATTTGCAACATTCAATAAAGGAAATAAACAGAAAATCTACAATAACAAATTTTCCCACAAATGAAGCCTATCGGTAATCTTATCAAAGAAGAACTAGAAAAACAGGAACGAACCGTCAGCTGGTTTGCCCGTAAACTTGCATGCGACCGCTCCAATGTCTATCGTCTATTTCAGAAAGAAAGTATCGATACGCGCCTGCTTACACGTATTTCCATCATATTACAACATGACTTTTTTGCTGACCTATCAAGACATTATACTCAATCAACAAAATACAGTGACACACCCGATATGTAATCCATTAATAGACAAACATTTGTCGTTTCATAAAATATGCAATATCCGCAACAGATTCGTGTCAATTCTACAACATCACACCATCACCAAAATCTTCCTTTTAGTATAACTTTGCACAAAAATAATTTAAACGCAGTAAAATTATGAAAACAATGAAGTATTTATCAATGATGCTATTCATGGTAATAGCAAGTGTTTGTTTTAGCGCATGCGGAGATGATGATGATGATCCTGTAAAAAACAGTCCTTCCATCATTGGAAAATGGCAACAAATCAATAATGCTGGAACAGTTATTACCATTACTTTTAACAACGATAGAACAGGTGTCATAAATTATGTATATCCAGACAACGTAGGCGATGAAAATGAGAATTTTGAATATGACTACATTAATGAAAACCGTAATTTAACCATAGTCGGGTCTCAATTAAGGGGAAAGTATTATGTAACAATAACTGCGACACAACTTCTTTTGTCAACAATTGAAGAAAAAGAAGAAGACGTTATCACATACAGTTTTAGTAAAATATAAATAGAATTTATTAAATCTCAAAAAAAACAATTTTAGGCAAAGTGCTTTATCATCCAATACAAATAGAATAATGTGTCATAAATGATAACACATTATTCTATTACAAACTCATTCCAATGAGCAAATATATTTATCTATTTTTCATAATTATACTTACAAGCTGTAAGAAACAAAATATAGAACCTTGGCATTTAACCCAAGACATACATTTCACTTGGAGCGGCGGACAGCAAAAAGTCAATTTAATGACTGCCGCATCTTGGGAAATGTCACCTATTCCTGACTGGATTTCAATTAAAGGACAAACGAGAAAAGAACCGTACTCATACATTTATCTCTCATGTACTCCCAATAAAGGTGAGAGTATAAGAAATTATAAAATTACATTCACAGCACCCGGATTAGAAAATAACATAACAATAACACAAAACCCACAAGAAAAACTCCAATTCCCAAGACCATATCATCGGATAGATTATCATTCGATAAAATTAGAAGTTATAGTTAAATGCAACATTAACTACCAAACGATTATACCAGAAGATGTTCAAAGTTGGATAATCTCAGACAATAACGCTCATATAAATCATATCAAGCCCATCAAATTCTTGGAAAGAACAGCAGAATCTAAAAATACAATCACCCTTAAAATTTCTGAGAATCCCACAAAAGAAGAACGTACAGCAAACGTAATCATCAGCAATCAAGCATATAATCTTTCTGACACACTCACCATTATCCAAGCAGGAAATCCAAATGAATACTATTGTGACGGTTCATACATACAACTACAAAAAGCTACAAAAGGAAATGGAGTCAATCTAATCTTCATGGGAGACGGATTCACAAAAGAACATCTTGCCATAAATGGAAAATATGAAGAAACCATGAAGAAAGCAACTGAATACTTCTTTTCCATCGAACCATTCAATTCATATCGAGATTTTTTTAATGTATATATGGTAGCTGCCGAATCGGAAGAAGAAGGCGTAAACAATGAAAACGGAAACAGACAAGTAAACAACAAGTTCCAATCTACATTCGGAAATGGAACAGCGATTTCATGCAATGACGATTTGTGCTTTGAATATGCCCGCAAGATAAAAGAACTTCCATTTGACAGCCCCATCACTATTATCATGCCGCTGAATAGTAACAAATATGCCGGGACAACATACCTTTATTCTAATGGAAATTCAATTGCATTATGTCCCATGAGTACAGAAGAATCCCCAAATGACTTTGAAGGGCTTATCCATCATGAAGCTGGAGGACATGGCTTTGGTTTCTTATGTGATGAATATGTATATTATGATCGATTTATACCAGAAACCAAGAAACAAGAAATCCGTGAATGGCAACAATTAGGCTTTCAGATGAATTTAGATTTCACCAAAAACCTTTCTGACATACTTTGGAAAGATTTCATAGGCATAGAAAAATACAGCGAAGTCGGTGCTTATGAAGGCGGATATGAATATCAATATGGAATCTGGAGGCCAGAAGAGAATAGTTGCATGAATGACAATATTCCTTATTTCAATGTACAGAGCCGATGGTACATTGCAAGAAGAATTATGCATTTAGCAGGAAATTCTATGTTCTCAATCGATGATTTTATCAAAAACGACAGCCCCGCTTATCACGCTCCATCACGCTCTGTTTCAAAAAGGATGCAACCGTTGGGAGAACCTGTCTGGATAAAATAGCTTGTCCCAAAAAATGACATCTCAGAACTTCATTCCCAATTCCACCCCAAAAATGTTCTGGCAACGTTTTGTCTCATACTGACGGCAATAGAACATGTCTATCGAATAGCTTTCAGAGAATCTCCAGATTATTCCCGGACGGTAGCGCAACCGCTGTACCGTAAAAAAAGCATTGCCGCCCAAAGGCTGGAACAATTCTATGGAGAAGTACGGATTTATCCACTGCTTCAACACATAGCTTGACCGCAAACGGGAGCGGAGGTCATTTCCTGCCACACCTCCCGATGTGGTCCGCTGGAACCGTTCACGCAACGAAAATTTCCAGTTCCCACAGACAATGTTTCCCTGTGCACTTAGCTTGTAGCGGTGCCGGAAGCTCCAGTCTCCGCCTTTCTGACGATAATGCAGCTCATACCCTCCTTCTATATTCAACCAAGACAGGGGCTTGCAATTGAGCATAAGACTCGCACCCCATCTGTCGGACTGCTTCAGATTGTCCATCGAACGATATTCCACATAACCCGCAACACTCCATTCCCGCACCAGTCTGTAGTCAACCTTGATCCGGTTCCACGTGGCGAACTCGTCCGCCTGCGCCAACATGTCCGACACAGGAAGCGCGCTTCCCAACAGCACCAGCATACCGAAAATTTTCTCCCTGAACCAGCTCATAGATTGATTGAAACGTTGAAACACAAATATAAGGATATTCACTGTAAAATACCGGCATAGTAAAGAAAAAGTAACCGCATATCCAACATTCTTTTCCCTGAAACATATATCTATGTTAAAAGCGGGAGAATGCTGCAATTATTCCGATTTATATTCCTATCTTTGCACCCGAATTTAAAAGTGGAAAGATTTGAGTAGCTTGCAACCACGGAAAAAAATGCTAAAACACAGACTTGTTTACCCGATGATTACTTCCCTACTCTGTCCGTACACGGATAAAAAACAATCATTTTTTAATTATCTGTAAAAATGGGATACTTATTCACATCCGAATCGGTGTCTGAAGGACACCCCGACAAAGTGGCCGACCAAATATCGGACGCTGTGCTTGACAAACTGCTGGCTTATGACCCCAGTTCGAAAGTAGCTTGCGAAACTCTGGTGACTACCGGACAGGTAGTGCTGGCGGGAGAAGTGAAAACAAAGGCGTATATCGACCTGCAGCGCGTGGCGCGCGAAGTGATCAACAAGATCGGATATACCAAGAGTGAATACATGTTTGAAGGGAACTCGTGCGGAGTGCTTTCGGCCATCCACGAACAGAGTCCCGACATCAACCGCGGCGTGGAACGCGAAGACCCGATGAACCAGGGTGCGGGCGACCAGGGCATGATGTTCGGCTATGCCACCAACGAAACGGAAAACTACATGCCGCTTTCGCTCGACCTGGCCCACAAGCTGCTGATGGTGCTGGCCGAAATCCGCCGTGAAGGAAAGCAGATGACTTATCTCCGTCCGGACTCGAAAAGCCAGGTGACCATCGAATATGATGACAACCGGCGGCCCGTGCGTATCGACACGATTGTAGTCTCCACACAACATGACGAATTCATCCGACCGGCCGACAGCTCAAAAGAAGCCCAACTGAAAGCTGACGAGGAAATGCTGGAGCAAATCCGCAAGGATGTGATTGAGGTGCTGATGCCGCGTGTCATCGCAGAAATCCACAACCCTGAAGTGCTGAAACTTTTCAACGACAAAATCAAGTATTATGTCAACCCGACCGGGAAGTTCGTCATCGGCGGACCGCACGGAGACACGGGACTGACAGGACGGAAAATTATAGTGGACACTTACGGAGGAGCCGGAGCGCATGGCGGCGGTGCCTTTTCCGGAAAAGACCCCAGCAAGGTGGACCGCAGTGCCGCTTATGCCGCACGCCATATCGCCAAGAATCTGGTGGCTGCCGGTGTGGCTGACGAGATTCTTGTGCAGGTTTCATATGCCATCGGTGTGGCTCGCCCCATCAACATTTTCGTCAACACTTACGGACGCAGCCATGTGGCCGCAAGCGACGGAGAGATTGCGAAGAAAGTGGACGAACTTTTCGACATGCGTCCGCGTACCATAGAAGAACGCCTGAAACTCCGCAACCCCATCTACAGTGAAACGGCAGCTTACGGCCATATGGGACGGGAACCGAGAACAGTGACCAAACACTTCGAATCTGTCTATGAAGGCAACAAAGATGTCGAAGTGGAACTCTTCACCTGGGAAAAACTGGACTATGTGGACAAAGTGAAAGAGGCTTTCGGACTGAAATAATCTTTTTTTCAATACAGAGACGCAAAGGCACGGAGTTTTTTATTGTTTCTTATTTTTCTTCTCCGTGTCTTCAGTCTCTGTTTTTGTCTCACCCCCACACAATACACAAAACCGCATGAACGAACTGAGGAACGTCTGTGTCTATTGCGCTTCAAGCACACAAGTCGACCCTGTCTATTTTGAGGCCGCCGACAGGCTGGGAAACATTCTTGCCAGAAAACACATCAATCTGATCAACGGTGCAGGCCGGCAGGGACTGATGCGCCACATCTCCGATGCGGCCCTGAAAGCAGGAGGAACCGTTACAGGAATCATCCCCCGGTTCATGGTAGAGCAAGGATGGAACCACAGAAGCCTCACCCGGACTATCCAGACCGAAACCATGCACGAGCGGAAAAAGATGATGATTGAGATGTCCGACGGAATCATCGCCCTCCCCGGAGGATGCGGCACGATGGAAGAGCTGCTGGAGGCAATCACCTGGAAACAGCTCGGCCTCTGTCTGAAACCTCTTGTGATACTCAACACCAACCGTTTTTACGACCCGCTGCTCGCACTTCTCGGCCAGGCGGTGGAACAGAAGTTCATGCGTGAAGAGCACCGCGCAATCTGGCATGTGGCCTCCACTCCCGAAGAAGCGGTAGATTTATTGTATGCAATACCCTACTGGAGCAAAGAAATTCGTAAATTTGCGGCGATATGAACGGATATTGCCATACAGGTTTCACGCAAATCAAGATACTCTATGAACAGCATAGGGAAGAGGTGGACAGCACGCTGGTCAGGAGCATGGAAGCCATAAACGCTTCCGGGATGCAAGGCGAACCGCTGCCCTACTCGCTGCGTGCCGACTGGCCGGTCACGTGCATGATGCTTCTCTGTTTCTTCCTGACGGTTTATGCCATACGGAACGGGAGAAAATATCTTTACCAACATGCCAGAGACTTTTTCAAACAGAAAGACAGGGCCGGACTGTTTGACGACTTTTCCAGTTCTGACTCCAGATATGCGCTTGCGCTGTCTGGTGTATGCTGCATCTCATACGGCCTTTTCATCTACGACTATTTCACAGGCACACAGACAGAACTGCTTTATACTGTTCCGCACCTTTCCCTTCTGGGCATCTATCTTGGGTGCGTCATTCTGCTTGTATGCATGAAATGGCTCAGCTACCGGTTCGTCAACTGGATTTTCTTCGAAAAAGAGCGGAATGCCCGCTGGATCACCTCCTATTTCGACCTGACAGGCGGATGCGGACTGGCACTGTTCCCCGTCTCCCTTGTCATGATTTATTTTGACCTCCCGGTCAGAATCTCCCTCCATGCCGTTCTTTTTCTGCTGGTTTGCAGCAAAATATTGTTATTTTACAAGAGCATTAGGAACTTTTTCAACCATTTTCATGGCACTTTACATTTAATTCTGTACTTTTGTGCCCTCGAAATAGCACCTCTTCTTTTTCTTTGGAAAGGATTGGGATATATAAACAACTTATTAATTCTAAATTTTTAGTACATTGAAAATAAAGAAAGTTCTGGTTTCTCAGCCAAAACCGACATCAGAAAAGTCGCCATACTACGACATCGCTGAGAAGTACGGAGTGAAGATAGATTTTCGCCCGTTCATTAAAGTAGAAAGTTTGTCGGCCAAAGAGTTCAGACAACAGAAGATTTCTATCTTGGACCATACCGCCATCGTGTTCACTTCACGCCATGCAATAGACCATTTCTTTACTCTTTGTACGGATCTGCGCGTGACCATCCCCGAAACGATGAAGTATTTCTGTACATCGGAAGCTATCGCACTGTACATCCAGAAATACGTACAGTATCGAAAACGGAAAGTGTTTTTCGGAGCTACAGGCAAATTTGCCGACCTGGTTCCGCTGATTGTCAAGCACAATACGGAAAAATATCTGATTCCCATGTCCGACGTACATAACGACGAGGTGAAGAATCTGCTCGACAAAAACAAGATCCAGCATACGGAAGCTGTGATGTACCGTACGGTGAGCAATGACTTCACTCCCGAAGAAGAGTTCAACTACGACATGCTGATTTTCTTCAGTCCGGCAGGTATCCAGTCGCTGATGAAAAACTTCCCGAACTTTGAGCAGAAGGACATCGCGATAGGAAGTTTCGGCCCCACGACCGCCAAGGCGGTGAAGGATGCCGGCCTGCGTCTGGATCTGGAAGCACCTACCAGCGCGGCTCCTTCCATGCCCGCCGCATTGGACATGTTCATCCGCGAACACAACAAATGACCCAATAACAGACAGGTGAAAAATCACCACAGAAACCATAACTTCTGCAACGGACATGGTTTCTGTGGTGATTTTCATTCATTACATACAGCAGCAGATGACAGAGAAAAAAAAATACACACTACCCAAAAAAGAACGGCTGAGCAGCCGGATTCTTATTGAAAGATTGTTTTCCGGGGGCAGCAAATCTCTTCCCGCCTTTCCTCTGCGCATAGTTTATATGCCCGTCGAGAATGAAAGTTATCCTCCGGCAACCATCCTTATCAGCGTACCGAAAAAACGCTTTAAACATGCCGTGCAACGCAACCGGATAAAGAGACAGATACGCGAAGCTTACCGCAAGAACAAGGACATCCTGCTGGAACCGCTCAAAACTTCCGAACGTAAAGTGGCCCTCGCTTTCATATGGCTCGACAATGAACTGTACGAATCGGCCAGAGTGGAAGCCAAAGTGAAGAAACTTTTACACCTCGTAGCGGAACGTATTCTGTCATGATCCGGAAATTCTTCACCTTTCTGCTCCTGCTCCCCATCTACTTCTACAGGAACTGCATTTCGCCGTTCACCCCTCCTTCATGCCGCTTCACACCGACCTGCTCGCAGTATGCCATTGAGGCCATAAAAAAGCACGGACCGCTGAAAGGGCTGTATCTGGCAGTCCGACGCATTCTGCGCTGCCATCCATGGGGAGGATCCGGCTATGACCCTGTCCCTTAATCTCCAGCCATATGCTACTAGACATCCATTCACACCATCTGCACGAAAAACCGGATACGACCATATGGAGCTGCAGCATGAAAGACCGGCACTCGCCCGATTTCAGTCGGGCCGTGTGGATTTCTGCCGGAATCCATCCTTGGTTTCTGTCCGACAATGACATGGAAGCACAGATTAAATGGCTCGAATCAGTTCTGTTATCCGACAGACGTGTGCTGGCCGTGGGAGAAGCGGGACTTGACAAGCTCTGCCAAACTCCTTTTGATGTCCAGCAGAAAGCTTTCAATGCCTCCATCAGATTGTCAGAAAAGCATCGGCTTCCTCTCATCATCCACACGGTAAGGTGTTTCAATGAGCTGATAGCCCTGAAAAAAGAAGTCTGTCCCTCACAGCCCTGGATTATCCATGGATTCCGCGGGAAAAAAGAGCTCGCCGGAAGTCTGGTCCGACAAGGATTTTATCTCTCACTGGGAGAAAAGTTCAATCCGGAAACTCTCAGGGCCATCCCGCCGGAACGTCTGCTGGCCGAAACCGACGAAAGCCACAAAGACATTTCAGCACTTGTCCGGAAGATGTCGGAAACATGCGAAGTCTCTCCCGACATGTTCCGCACCCGCCTCTGCCTCAATGCCAGACATCTCTTTTTTAACCGCTAAAAATTGGTTATTCAGATAAAGTGTCGTAATTTTGCTTCCCACAATTATTTATATATCACAATATGTTAAACTAAGAACTTCATTCGATGAATTTTGTAGAAGAACTAAAATGGCGTGGAATGGTCCACAACATGATGCCGGGCACGGAAGAATTACTGGAAAAAGAAATGGTTACTGCATATCTGGGCATTGACCCGACAGCCGATTCATTACACATCGGCCATCTTTGCGGAGTGATGATGCTGCGACATTTCCAGCGATGCGGCCACAAGCCACTGGCATTGGTGGGAGGTGCCACCGGCATGATCGGCGATCCGTCTGGCAAATCACAGGAGCGCAATCTGCTGGACGAGGAAACCCTGCGTCATAATCAGGAATGCATCAAGAAACAATTGGGGAAGTTCCTTGACTTCGAATCGGATGCCCCGAACAAGGCGGAACTGGTGAACAACTACGACTGGATGAAAGACTTCACATTCCTTGAATTTGCCCGCACGGTAGGAAAACACATCACGGTGAACTACATGATGGCAAAAGACTCGGTTCAGAAACGACTGAACGGGGAAGCGCGCGACGGACTTTCATTCACAGAATTCACATATCAACTGCTGCAAGGATATGATTTCCTGCATCTGTATGAAACCAGAAACTGCAAGCTCCAGTTGGGCGGTTCAGACCAATGGGGAAACATCACTACGGGAGCGGAACTTATCCGCCGCACGAATGGAGGAGAAGTGTTCGCACTGACTTGCCCGCTGGTAACGAAGGCTGACGGCACTAAATTCGGAAAGACTGAATCAGGAAATGTATGGCTTGACCCGCGATACACCTCACCTTACAAATTCTACCAGTTCTGGCTGAACGTGAGCGATGAAGACGCAGAACGCTATATCAAGATATTCACTTCACTCAACAAAGAAGAAATCGATGCGCTGATTGAAGAACACAAGCAGGCACCCCATCTGCGCACGCTCCAGAAACGTCTGGCCAAGGAAGTGACCATCATGGTGCATTCGGAAGAAGACTACAACGCCGCTGTGGAAGCATCGGGCATCCTGTTCGGAAACGCGACCTCCGAAGCGTTGAAGAAACTGGATGAAGATACTTTGCTGTCCGTATTCGAGGGGGTTCCTCAATTTGAGGTGGCCAAAGCCGAAATCGAGGCCGGAGTGAAAGCAGTGGATTTGTTTACGGAAAAGGCGGCCATTTTCCCGTCCAAAGGCGAAATGAGAAAACTGGTACAGGGCGGAGGTGTTTCTCTCAACAAAGAAAAGCTGTCCGCTTTCGACCAGATGGTTACCGCATCCGACCTATTGGATGAGAAATATCTGCTGGTCCAGAAAGGAAAGAAAAACTATTACTTGGTCATCGCCAAATAAACCTTGGTCTGACTCACAGACAGAATACCATAATTTATCCCTGCCGCTCACACACAACGGCAGGGATTTTTGCATGCTCACGCAAGCATCGCCAAAGCTTGGTTCTCAGCCGCTTCCATGATTTCACGCTCTCCCGGTCCCTTGTCGTTTATCCCGCAGAGATGAAGGATACCATGAATAATGACACGATGAAGCTCCGTGTCGTATGAAGCGTTGAACTGTTCGGCATTGGTACGCACAGTGTCGAGGCTGATAAAGAGGTCACCAGAGATGCGGTCCCCTTCCGTATAGTCGAACGTGATGATATCCGTATAATAATCATGCTGCAGATACTGACGGTTCACCTCCAATATCTTCTCGTCTGAACAGAAAATATAGGCGATGTCACCCGTACGCTTTCCATAAGTTCCGGCCACGGCCTTTATCCATGCCGTGATTTCTCTCTTCTTGATGTCGGGCATTTCTATCCCTTCTGTCTGATAGGTAATCATTGCGATACGTATTTTTTAAAAGAACAAATAGCAGATGAAAATGGAGGCGATGACTCCGGCCAGATCGGCCAGCAGACCGCAGGGGACGGAGTGGCGCATACGTGAAATCCCCACGCTCCCAAAGTACACGGCAAGGATATAGAATGTCGTGTCGGTGGAACCCTGGAACACGCACGAAAGACGGCCAACGAACGAGTCGGCTCCATAAGTGCTCATGGCATCCACCATCAGTCCCCGTGCCCCGCTTCCACTCAACGGCTTCATCAGTGCCGTAGGAAGTGCGCCCACGAACTCACTGTCCGCTCCGCAAAGCTCCACCAGCCGGGCGATACCCTGAATCAGATAGTCCATGCATCCTGAAGCGCGGAACACTCCGATGGCTACCAGAATTGCCACCAGATAAGGTATGATACGGATAGCAGTGGTGAAGCCTTCCTTCGCGCCTTCCACGAAAGCGTCATATACGTTTATCTTCTTCCGCACCCCGGCCCAGATGAAACTGATGATGATGGTGAAGAGAAGCACGTTGGCGATAGTCGTCGACCACGTGTCTATCTGTTCCCTCGACAACGTGCTGAAGAAAAAAATCAGACAGGCGATGAACACACTGGCTCCGCCGAGAAAAAGCAGGATAGTACGGTTCAACAGATTGATCTTCTGGTAAATGCTGACCGCGATAATGCCGGCGAGAGTGGAAAAGAACGTCGCGAGCAGAATCGGCACGAACACATCGGTCGGCTGAGCGGCCCCGAGCTGGGCGCGATATACCATGATGCTGATGGGTATCAGTGTCAGACCAGAAGTGTTGAGCACGAGAAACATAATCATCGGATTGCTGGCCGTATCCTTTTTCGGATTCAGCTCCTGCAGACCTTCCATCGCTTTCAAGCCAAGCGGAGTGGCCGCATTGTCGAGCCCCAACATGTTGGCGGCAAGATTCATGAAGATACTTCCGGTCACGGGATGTCCTTTCGGAATGTCCGGGAAGAGCTTGCAGAACAACGGACTCAGAGCACGGGAAAGCACACTGACCACCCCTCCCTTTTCACCTATTTTCATGATACCCAGCCAGAGCGAGAGTACACCGGTCAGACCGATGGAAATCTCGAAGGCGGTTTTTGAAGAAGCGAATGTCGAGTTGACAATAGCCGGAAAGATTTCCGTATCCCCGAAGAAAATCAGGCGGACCGCCGCCACCACAAATGCAAGGGCGAAAAAAGCAATCCAGATGTAGTTCAATACCATGTCCGTGTTTCTTTTTGATTCGGATGTCAAAGATAATGAAAAACTTGGAAAGAGTGAGCATGTTTGCGGCGTTGGAAAACATTTCGTACATTCGTGGGCATGAAGACCATGAAACCAAGATACTGGAGATGGACAGCTGAAGCAATTCTGACAGGCTTCATACTGATGTGCCGTTTCTTCCCGGCATGGGGCGAATGGTATGCCCGCACGGTATATCCGTTTGTTTCAGCGTCGCTTTCGGCCTGCGTGAGCTGGATTCCGTTCTCGCTCGAAGAGTGGCTGGCAACAGGTATGGTTGCCGCCTTAGTGGCCGTCCCCTGGGCAGGAAGGAAGAAAGGAGCGGCATGGCGAACGGTCATCCGGCGCGACGCGGAACTGATAATCATAGTGTGGTGCTGGTTTTATATGGGATGGGGCATCAATTATTTCCGTCACGACTTCTTCACACGTTCCGGCACGGAACGCGCCGAATATCAGGAAACCGATTTCCGCCGGTTTCTCCGCACCTATACGGACAGTCTGAACGCATCCTACACACCCTGTCCTCTGCCTACGCAAGAAGAGATGGAAGACGAGCTGAAAAATCTGTTCGCCTCGGTCTCTCCACGCTTCGGGCTGGCCCGTCCCCGCGCATACCAGCATCCCAAACAGGTAGCATTCAACAGACTTTATTCAGGAGTGGGTGTGTTGGGATATATGGGGCCTTTTTTCTCCGAATCGCAACTGAACGAAGATTTGTTGCCTGTAGAATATCCGTTCACATATGCCCATGAGTATTCCCATCTGCTGGGGGTAAGCAATGAGGCCGAGGCCAACTTCTGGGCCTATCAGGTCTGCACACATTCCCGTTGCCCCGCCATCCGCTATTCCGGCTATTTCGGACTGCTCCCCTATGTGTTGTCGAATGCGTATGCCCTGCTTGGAGAAGAAGAATACCGGAAACTGGCCCTGTCCGTCCTCCCTGAAATACGGGAAGACCTGCAAACGAAACGGGCACATTGGGATGCGCTCTACAGTCCTTTCATCGGATATGTGCAGGACAAAGTTTATTCATGGTATCTGAAAGGGAACAAGATTCCTTCCGCCCAAAAGAATTATGCCGAGGTAATCGGGATGATTCTGGCCCTGCCGGACGGACACAGTGTGTTCTGAAAACATTCTGACACTTCATGAAGGAAAAACGGCCCATAAAGACATAAAAATACAGAATACACTGACCGTACACCGAAAAAAAATTCTTCGTTCCAGAAGCTGATTCTTAACAGATGTGACACAAGTCCCCCTCCAGAAGGCTTCCTGAAGGGGATAAAAATGCGAACCCTTACGCAAAAGTACACCAATTTCTGCCGGAAAATCGCAGGATTTCCCAGCAGAAGTCCATGAACTCCCCTTAAGAAGTGGCCGTAATTTCCAATGTAAACACAGGAAATTGTCTGCAAAGCACAGGAGAAGGAAGATGTTTTCTCCAGAATCATCCGGAACGGAAATATTTTTTCAGACACAGAATGAAACCGGATTTCTCCGGCACACACCTCAAAGCTCCATATTCGAGGAGTTGTCCGGACAATACAAGCTGAAAATCCCCAAACCACAGACAATATGACAACCATACACCCGTTTTCCTTGGGATTCTCCAAGACCTATCGTCCCAGACCTGGAATCATGCGACTCTCAGACGTTGGGATTGTCAATGTGTCAGAATGAAAATTCACACCGGCACATCGGTACACCTATACAAAAAAGCGCACAGATAATGCTTTTCCCGATAAAATTCCCTATCTTTACACCCTGAATTTTTCTAAGCAGTAACGAAAGAAAAAGACCGATGACCATTACAATCAAGAAAGTGACGACAACGAAGGAACTCAAGCGGTTCATCCGTTTCAACTATGAACTTTACAAAAACAACCCCTATTCTGTTCCTGATTTGCTTGATGACATGCTGAACACCTTCTCCCCAAAGAAAAACGCGGCATTCGAATTTTGCGAAGCTGACTATTTCCTGGCTTATCGGGGAAATGAAATAGTGGGCCGAGTGGCGGCTATCATCAACCACCGTGCCAACGAGACATGGAACAAAAAGGAGGTGCGCTTCGGATGGATTGACTTCATCGATGAGGAGGAAGTGTCGGAAGCGTTGCTCAAGACCGTGGAAGAATGGGGAAAGGCCAGAGGAATGGAAGCGATGGTGGGACCGCTGGGGTTCACTGACATGGATGCGGAAGGTATGCTGGTGGAAGGCTTCGACCAGCTCAGCACCATGTCCACCATCTACAACTACTCCTATTATCCGGAACACATGGAGCTGCTGGGATTCCAGAAGGAGGCCGACTGGGTGGAATATAAACTCACTGTACCCGACAAGCTGCCGGAGAAATTCATCCGCATATCCGAACTTATTCTTCAAAAATATAAACTGAAAATCAAGAAGCTCAAACGTAGCGAAATCAAGAAATATCACTACGGACAGAAGATATTCGACCTCATCAACGAGGCATATGCCCCTCTGTACGGCTACTCCAAGATGACTCAGGGACAGATTGACCAATATATAAGGATGTATCTCCCGCTTATCGACCTGCGGATGGTGTCGCTGGTGGAAAATGAAGAAGGAGAACTGGTGGCCGTAGGAATCTCGATGCCTTCGCTCTCCGAAGCACTCCAGAAGGCGAAAGGAAAGATGCTTCCATTCGGATGGTATCACCTGCTGAAAGCCTTGTTCATCAAACGTCCGAAGGTTCTTGATTTGCTTCTGGTGGGAGTAAAGCCCGAATACCAGAGCAAAGGGGTCAATGCACTGCTGTTCTACGACCTTGTGCCCGTCTATCAGAAGATGGGATTCCAGTATGGCGAGAGCAATCCCGAACTGGAACTCAACAAGAAAGTGCAGGCGCAGTGGAGTGCGTTCGAGTCTGTGCAGCACAAACGCCGCAGAGCATACAAGAAAGTGTTTGAAAATTAAAGATGCCTCCGGACTTCCCCGGAAAAGGAGGCTGATTATAATGTTTTGATTATGGAAGATAATAGTATCCAGCAGGAAAATCCGGTTTCATACACCGAAGAGAACATCCGCCATCTGAGCGACATGGAGCATGTGCGCACCCGTCCGGGCATGTACATCGGTCGTCTGGGCGACGGCTCTCAGGCAGAGGACGGAATCTATGTTCTCCTTAAGGAAGTGATTGACAACAGCATTGACGAGTTCAAGATGGGAGCCGGCAAGCGCATTGACATCACGATGGAGGACAATCTCCGGGTTTCGGTACGCGACTATGGCCGCGGAATCCCTCTGGGAAGTTTGGTCGATGCGGTATCCATGCTGAATACAGGCGGAAAATACGACACAAAGGCGTTCAAGAAGAGCGTCGGACTGAACGGAGTGGGAGCGAAGGCGGTCAATGCGCTGAGTTCTCGTTTTGTGGCACGGAGTATGCGCGACGGACAGATGCACGAAGCCGTATTCGAACGTGGAGAACTGATCAGTGACACTACAGAGGCCACCGACGAGGAGAACGGCACCTATATCTTCTTCGAGCCGGACAGCACACTCTTCACAGGCTATCACTTCCGCATTGAGTTCATCGAGACAATGCTCCGGAACTATACGTATCTGAACACAGGACTGTCAATCTATTACAACGGACACCGCATCGTGAGCCGCAACGGACTAGAGGACCTGCTCAACGACAACATGACGGCTCCGGGACTGTATCCCATCATCCATCTGACGGGAGAGGACATCGAAATCGCCTTCACTCACAGCTCGCAATACGGCGAAGAATATTATTCCTTCGTCAACGGACAGCATACCACTCAAGGAGGAACGCACCAGAGTGCGTTCAAGGAACACATCGCCCGCACCATCAAGGAGTTTTACGGAAAAAACCTGGAATTTCAGGATATCCGCAACGGACTGGTGGCCGCCATCGCCGTCAATGTCATCGAACCGACCTTCGAGAGCCAGACAAAAATCAAACTGGGCTCTCTGGTGATGGCACCGGAAAAGGATTCGGAAGGAAACCCCTACCCGCTCTCGGGGGTAAGCGTGAACAAGTTTGTGGGGGACTTCGTGAAGGAAAATGTCGACAACTATCTGCACAAGCATCCTGATGTGGCGGATGTGATGCTCCGGAAAATCCAGGAATCAGAAAAAGAACGGAAGGCGATTGCCGGAGTGACCAAGATTGCCCGTGAACGCGCCAAGAAAGCGAACCTCCATAACCGGAAGCTCCGCGACTGCCGTATCCACCTGAATGACCTGAAAGGGGGAAAGGAGGGGGAAGATGACCCGCGTCTGGAAAGTTCCATCTTCATCACTGAGGGAGACTCGGCCAGCGGCTCCATCACCAAGAGCAGGGACGTGAACACGCAGGCGGTGTTCAGTCTCCGCGGAAAACCGCTCAACTCGTACGGACTTACCAAAAAGGTGGTCTATGAGAATGAGGAGTTCAACCTGCTCCAGGCGGCACTGAACATCGAAGACGGTCTTGACGGACTCAGATACAACAAGGTGATTGTCGCGACCGATGCCGACGTGGACGGTATGCACATCCGCTTGCTGATGATAACCTTTTTCCTCCAGTTTTTCCCCGACCTGATTAAGAAAGGACATGTGTATATTCTTCAAACTCCCCTGTTCCGTGTGCGCAACAGGAAGAAAGGAGTGTATGAAACCATCTATTGTTACTCGGAAGAAGACCGACTGGCAGCTATAGAAAAACTCAGCCCGAATCCGGAAATCACCCGGTTCAAGGGACTGGGAGAGATCTCGCCCGACGAGTTCCGGAATTTCATCGGAAAGGACATGCGTCTAGAACAGGTCACTCTCCGCAAGACAGATGCTGTGAAGGAGTTGCTGGAATTTTATATGGGAAAAAATACGATGGAACGACAGAACTTCATCATCAACAATCTGGTGGTGGAGGAAGATTTGATCAGTTAAATAATTAATGATCAACCATTCGTCGTTAACTGTTGCCGATTTCATCCGTCTGCCACAGCCTGACATTCGTTATTTATTTGGTCACAATTATCGTTTATGTATTAATTATTAATTGTTAATTGTTAGTTGTAAATCAATGAAAAGAGCCATATTCCCGGGCACGTTCGACCCGTTTACAATCGGACATTATTCAGTGGTGCGCCGTGCACTTACTTTTATGGATGAGATTATCATCGGAATCGGAATC
Organism: uncultured Phocaeicola sp.; assembly: GCA_944320815.1. Lineage (GTDB taxonomy): Bacteria > Bacteroidota > Bacteroidia > Bacteroidales > Bacteroidaceae > Phocaeicola. The sequence continues at coordinate 36,983 of CALUIZ010000019.1, forward strand.
AACGAAAGCAAGCGCACATGGTTCCCTACCGAAAAGCGCGTGGAGATGATACGGAAACTCTATGCGGATGAACCCCGCATCAAAGTGGAAGCCTACAACGGACTGACGGTAGACTTCGCCCTGTCGCATGAAGCCCGGTTCATTATCCGTGGAATCCGTACGGTGCACGACTTTGAATATGAAGAAACAATCGCAGACATCAACCGCAAGCTGGCCGGTGTGGAAACCATCCTGCTGTTCACCGAACCGGAACTGACTTCGGTAAGCTCCACCATCGTGCGCGAACTGCTCCAGTTCGGCAAGGATGTAAGCGACTTTCTGCCAGAAGGGATGGACATCAAATGAAAAGTACAGATATGAAAAGAAATCTGATTTCAGCGGCAATCCTCTGCCTGTTATGCATGGAAGGAGCATTTGCCCAGACCAACAAGCTCAATTCTCCTTCGCGCAAACTCCAGTTGGCAGAGTTTGCCATCGCCAATCTGTATGTAGACAAGGTGGACGAAGGGAAACTGGTGGAAACGGCTATCATCAAAATGCTGGAAGACCTTGACCCGCATTCCACTTATTCCGACCCTGAAGAAGTGAAACGCCTGAACGAGCCTTTACAAGGCAATTTCGACGGCATCGGCATCCAGTTCAATATGGTGACCGACACACTGTTCGTCATTCAGCCCGTATCGGGAGGCCCTTCTGAAAAAGTGGGGATTCTGGCAGGCGACCGCATCATCGAAGTGAACGATACGGTAATTGCCGGAGTGAAGATGAACACCGATGAAGTGATGCGCCGTCTGAGGGGACCGAAAGGGTCGAAAGTGAACGTGAAGGTGCTCCGTGCCGGAGTAAAAGAACTGCTCCCGTTCACCATCAAACGCGACAAGATTCCGGTGTACAGCCTTGACGCGGCTTACATGGTGGACAAGCATATAGGCTATATCCGCATCAACCGGTTTGCAGCCACCACCGGAAAGGAATTTTCCGATGCGCTCCGCACACTCCAGAAACAGGGCATGAAGGATTTGATTCTCGACTTGCAGGGGAACGGGGGAGGCTATCTGAATGCCGCCATCGACCTCTGCGACCAGATGCTCGGTGCCAAGGAACTGATTGTCTATACCGAAGGACGGCGTAACCCTCGCTCTGAATTCAAGGCAAAAGGCGACGGAGACTTCCAGCAGGGACGGCTGGTGGTGCTGGTGGACGAATTTTCGGCCTCAGCCAGTGAAATCGTGACCGGAACCATCCAGGACTGGGACAGAGGAATCGTTGTGGGACGGCGCACTTTCGGGAAAGGTCTCGTACAACGCCCTATCGACTTGCCCGACGGTTCGATGATACGCCTCACCGTGGCGCGCTATTACACTCCTTCAGGCCGCTGTATCCAAAAACCATACGAAAGTGTGGAACAGTACAACCATGACCTGATTGACCGTTACAACCGGGGGGAGATGATGAGCGCGGACAGCATTCATTTTCCCGACTCCCTGAAGGCCAGGACACTGAAACTCGGCCGGACCGTTTATGGAGGAGGCGGCATCATGCCCGACTACTTCGTGCCTATCGACACTACGATGTACACCGACTATTACATGAAACTGCGCGACAAAGGAGCCATCGTGCAGTTCAACATCAAACTGATTGACCGTCACCGCAAGGAATGGCTGAAGAAATACAAGACATTTGAACATTTCAACCGCAATTTCGAAGTGAACGACAAGATGCTGGAGGAGCTGGTCGCGCTGGGAGAAACAATGAAAGTTCCCTACAACGAAACACAATACCAGACGGCACTTCCTCTCATAAAGACGCAGATAAAGGCACTGCTTGCCCGCGACATCTGGGATATGAGTGAATATTTCCAGGTCATCAACACGCTAAGTCCCAGCATGAAAAAAGCTATGGAACTTCTTTCCCGACCAGGAATGGACTTTCCGAAACGGCAATGACTCCTTTCAGAAAACAGACTATGCAGCCATGCAGACCAACAGATTGGTCCGCATGGTTTTTTTATGCATCCCGCACCGGAAAAGGAGCGGTTTCCAACCGATGCACAAGGGTTTATTTTATTAAAGAATAATTTCCTTAATTGTTTGGGTTATCTCAATAAATCTTCTAATTTTGCAACATATTACAGACCATCCGACAGGATATTTTATTTCTAACAATTAAATAATTTAAATTCAATCATTTATGTGGTTAAGTAATTCATCTATTGGAAGGAAAGTGGTGATGAGCGTAACAGGTATCGCCCTTGTCCTGTTTCTTACATTTCACATGTTGATGAACCTTGTCGCGCTGTTCTCAGCGGAGGGCTACAACATGGTGTGCGAATTCTTGGGGACCAACTGGTATGCCCTGCTGGGTACGCTGGCACTGGCCGCTCTGTTCGTGATTCACATCATCTATGCCTTCTGGCTGACAATGATGAACCGTGCAGCCCGCGGAAGTGAACGCTATGCGGTAAGCGTAAAACCTAAGACTGTGGAATGGGCCTCACAAAACATGCTGGCTCTGGGCGTTATCGTCATTCTGGGACTGGCCCTGCATTTGTTCAACTTCTGGTACAACATGATGTTTGCCGAACTGATCGGCAATCCGCTGATGGGCGGCTTGAGCGCGACGGATGGTTACGGCTACATTGTGGAAACTTTCTCTAATCCGGTATTCTTTATCCTGTACATCGTATGGTTGTGCGCTCTGTGGTTCCACCTGACTCACGGCTTCTGGAGCGCAATGCAGACACTGGGATGGAACAACACGATTTGGATCAACCGCTGGAAATGCATCTCTAACATCTATTCTACTGTCATCGTACTGGGATTCATGCTGGTAGCGGTGGTATTTTTCGTAAAGAATTTATAATAGACACTGGATGCCGGATTTCTGACGGAACCCGGCCGAATGTCAACTAAAAAGAAAACAATTATGGCTACTAAAATAATCGACTCTAAAATTCCTGAAGGTCCGATAGCTGAGAAATGGACCAACTATAAAGCTCACCAGAAACTGGTGAACCCGGCGAACAAACGCCGTCTGGATATCATCGTGGTAGGAACCGGTCTGGCAGGTGCTTCTGCTGCCGCTTCTCTGGGTGAAATGGGTTTCCGCGTGTTCAATTTCTGCATACAGGACTCTCCGCGCCGTGCGCACTCTATCGCCGCACAGGGTGGTATCAATGCCGCCAAAAACTATCAGAACGACGGTGACTCCATCTATCGTCTGTTCTACGATACAGTAAAGGGTGGTGACTATCGTGCCCGCGAGGCCAACGTTTACCGTCTGGCTGAGGTTTCAAACAATATCATCGACCAGTGCGTGGCTCAGGGCGTTCCGTTCGCACGCGAATACGGAGGTCTGCTGGCTAACCGTTCTTTCGGTGGCGCACAGGTTTCCCGTACATTCTATGCAAAAGGCCAGACAGGTCAGCAGCTGCTGCTGGGCGCATACTCTGCATTGAGTCGCCAGGTAGGTGCAGGCACTGTGAAACTGTACACCCGCTATGAAATGGAAGACGTAGTAATCATTGACGGCCGTGCCCGTGGTATTATCGCCAAGAACTTGGTGACCGGAAAGCTGGAACGCTTTGCCGCTCATGCCGTGGTTATCGCTACCGGAGGTTACGGAAACACTTACTTCCTGTCTACCAACGCAATGGCTTGCAACTGCTCGGCAGCTATGGCTTGCTACCGCAAGGGAGCATGGTTTGCCAACCCGGCTTACGTACAGATTCACCCGACCTGTATCCCGGTACACGGCGACAAGCAGTCTAAACTGACTCTGATGTCAGAGTCTCTGCGTAACGACGGACGTATCTGGGTTCCGAAGAAACTGGAAGATGCAAAGGCATTGCAGGCTGGAACAAAGAAAGGCTCTGACATTCCTGAAGAAGACCGCGACTATTATCTGGAACGCCGTTATCCGGCATTCGGTAATCTGGTTCCGCGTGACGTGGCTTCACGTGCAGCAAAGGAACGTTGCGACCATGGCTTCGGCGTAAACAACACGGGACTTGCCGTATTCCTCGATTTCTCTGAAAGTATCGAACGTCTGGGCCTTGATGTAGTCCGCCAGCGTTATGGCAACCTCTTCGACATGTATGAAGAGATTACTGATGTCAATCCGGGCGAACTGGCCAATGAAATCAACGGCGTGAAATATTACAACCCGATGATGATTTATCCAGCTATCCACTATACGATGGGTGGTATCTGGGTGGATTATGAATTGCAGACTTCCATCAAGGGTCTGTTCGCTATCGGTGAATGTAACTTCTCCGACCATGGTGCAAACCGCCTGGGTGCTTCTGCACTGATGCAGGGTCTGGCCGACGGTTACTTCGTTCTGCCGTATACCATCCAGAACTATCTGGCTGACCAGATTACAGTTCCTCGTTTCTCTACAGATCTTCCGGAATTCGCGGAAGCCGAAAAAGCCGTTCAGGCCAAGATTGACCACTTGATGGGTATCCAAGGCAAACGTTCTGTAGATTCCATCCACAAGGAACTCGGCCACATCATGTGGGAATATGTAGGTATGGGACGTACAGAAGCCGGCCTGAAGACCGCTCTTACCAAGCTGAAAGAGATCCGCAAGGAATTCGAGACCAACCTGTTCATCCCGGGCAAGAAAGAAGGAATGAACGTGGAACTTGACAAGGCTATCCGCCTGAACGACTTCATCACCATGGGTGAACTGATTGCTTATGATGCGCTGAACCGCAACGAATCGTGCGGCGGCCATTTCCGCGAAGAATACCAGACAGAAGAAGGTGAAGCAAAACGTGATGACGCAAACTACTTCTACGTTTCGTGCTGGGAATATCAGGGCTCAGATGACAAGGCTCCGGTTCTCTACAAAGAACCGCTGGTTTACGAAGCAATCAAAGTTCAGACTCGTAACTACAAGAGCTAATCAGTGAAGTTAAACAATTAAAGAATCTAAGTAAAATGGATAAAAATATATCATTTACGCTGAAAATTTGGCGTCAGAACGGACCTAAGGAACAAGGTCATTTCGATACATTCCAGATGAAGGACATTCCGGGTGACACTTCATTCCTGGAAATGCTGGATATCTTGAACGAACAGCTGATTGAAGAAGGTAAGGAACCGGTTGTGTTCGATCATGATTGCCGTGAAGGTATTTGCGGTATGTGCTCTCTCTACATCAACGGACACCCGCACGGACCCGCAACAGGCGCAACAACCTGCCAGCTCTATATGCGCCGTTTCAATGACGGTGATGTGATTACAGTTGAACCTTGGCGTTCAGCAGGCTTCCCGGTCATCAAGGACCTGATGGTGGACCGTTCGGCTTACGACAAAATCATGCAGGCCGGAGGTTATATCAGTATCCGTACAGGCGCGCCGCAGGATGCCAATGCAATCCTCATCCCGAAACCGATAGCAGATGAAGCCATGGATGCGGCTTCTTGTATCGGCTGTGGCGCTTGCGTAGCGGCCTGCAAGAATGGTTCGGCCATGCTTTTCGTTTCTGCAAAGGTCAGCCAGCTGAATCTGCTGCCTCAAGGAAAGCCTGAAGCACTCCGCCGTGCGAAAGCGATGATTTCGAAAATGGACGAACTGGGCTTCGGAAACTGCACAAACACCCGTGCCTGCGAAGCTGAATGCCCGAAAAACGTTTCAATCAGCAACATCGCCCGTCTGAACCGCGACTTCATCAAAGCAAAACTGAAAGACTGATACCAGAATCTGTAGCTTTTATTTGAGAATAATCTGCCGCCCCACCAACCATTTCAACACCGGTTGGTGGGGCGACTTTTTTGTAACTGTTCAGCAGAATCTCCGACTTACTGCCAATTCATCTCTTCCAGGCAATCATCCAAACGACTGATTTTCATATAAAAAGATGCGTTCTCATTTTTTATAAATGCAAAATAATATTAAATTCGGGCAAAACAGGTGGACATTTTTGCTTTTTCTACTTGAAGTCCATATATTTGCGATGTGATTTTTTTCATAGTATTAGATTTAAGGTTAACAAGGTGGGAGAAAGCGTTCTCCCGTTTTTTTTGCCCATACATATCATCCCGCCTCATCTCTTTCAATTTCATAGAAAAGTAATCCTCCGGAAATCATTCTGTAACATAAAAAGACGACTTTTGTGCAGACAAAAAATCAAAGGAGGACCAGAACAATGGAAACAATCGGAAACAAATACGTAGTGGAATGCACCTCTGGGGGCGAGTATTATGCCTATCTGCTGAATCATGAACAATGCTGCGCTTTCGGAGAAACACCGGAAGAAGCCATCGAGAATCTGGAAGAAGCTGCGGAAGAGTTCTTCAACGAGATTAATTCCATTTTTTATATTGAAGACATTGCCTGAAGGAAAAGGTTTTTGATGCACCAATATAGATAATAATTGCCAATATTTTTAGTCATTCGGCCATCTCTGTGTGAACAGGGGTGGCTTTTTTCTGGGAAATATCATATTCATCTGACAGACATATCATTGTAATACCACCGAACTAATTTTGTATGTCGTTATAGAGAAAAACATAGATATGGAAGGAAGACCTTACTATCGGACCATCGTGGTTTCAGACATTCATCTGGGGACATCCCATTCGAAAGTAAACCAAATCAGCGACTTCCTGAGAAGGGTGGACTGTGACCGCCTGATCATGAACGGAGACATCATCGACGGATGGCATCTGCAGAAGTCCGGAATCAGCAAATGGAAACAGGAGCACACGCATTTCTTCAAAATCATCATGAAAATGATGGAGAAGCATGGAACGGAAATCATTTATGTACGGGGGAACCACGATGATTTTCTCGACAATCTGGCTCCCCTGCAGCTCGCCAATCTGCACATCGTGAAAGACTTCATGCTGGAAAGTAACGGAAAGCATTATTTCGTGACCCACGGAGATGTGTTCGACAAGGTGACCACAGAGATGAAATGGCTCGCCAAACTGGGTGACATAGGCTACACCCTGCTGCTCTGGCTGAACAGCCAATACAACAAATATCGGGTGAAACGGGGCAAGCCTTATTATTCGCTCTCCCAGGCAATCAAACAGAAAGTGAAGTCTGCCGTATCTTATATTTCCGACTTCGAGAATGTACTGGTTGACTTTGCCCGCGCCCGGCAGTGCGAAGGAGTGATTTGCGGACACATCCACCACCCCGAAAACCGGATGATAAACGGAATCCATTATCTCAACTCAGGCGACTGGGTGGAAACCATGTCGGCACTTACAGAAGACGAGTCGGGTAAATGGAAAGTGGTCTACTATTCCGACATTGCCGGCACCATGCCTGTCGACAAGGAAGACGAAAACGAAAATGTATTACCTCTTATTCCCATCGCATCATGAAAATCATGTTTATCGTTCAAGGAGAGGGAAGGGGACACCTCACACAAGCCATCACGATGGAAAAACTGCTCAGAGGCAACGGGCATGAAGTGGTGGAAGTACTGGTGGGGAAAAGCGAATCGCGCCGTCTGCCGGGCTTTTTCAGCCGCTCCATCCACGCTCCTATCAAACAGTTCATCAGTCCTAATTTTCTCCCCACACAGGCCAACAAACGGGCGAATCTGCCACGAAGCATAGCCTACAACCTGCTGAAGCTCCCCGAATATTTCGAGAGCATGTGTTACATCAGACAGCGTATCCGGGAAACGGAAGCGGAACTTGTCGTCAATTTCTATGAACTGCTTACGGGACTGACCTATTTCTTTCTCCGCCCGAACGTGCCGCAAGTATGTATAGGACACCAATACCTGTTCCTGCATGAAGGATTCGAGTTCCCGAAGACGAACCGATGCAGCCTCTTCTTCCTGAAACTGTTCACCAAAATGACTTCGTTGGGAGCTTCATGCCGGCTGGCATTGTCGTTCTGTCCGATGAATGAAGACACAAAAAGACAGACCGTCGTAGTCCCCCCTCTGCTCCGTGCCGACGTGTTCCGTCAGGAAAGCAGGAAAGGGAACTATATCCATGGCTACATGGTCAATTCAGGTTTCTCGGAAAGCGTCATGCAATGGCACAAGAAACACCCCGACACACCACTCCGCTTCTTCTGGGACCATTGGGAAGAAGAGCCTGTGAAGAAAATAGACGGCACGCTCTCATTCTACCAGCTCGACGACATGGAGTTTCTGCGCCAGATGGCAGGCTGCAAGGCATATGCAAGCACAGCCGGATTCGAATCGGTATGCGAAGCCATGTATCTGGAGAAACCGATACTGATGGTTCCGGCACACATCGAGCAAGAATGCAACGCATACGATGCAGTCCGGAACGGGGCAGGAATCATTGACACCAACTTCAATCTGAGCAATCTGCTGGAGTTCACCGGAAAATACCGTCCCAACAAGGAATTCCGCAGATGGGTGGAATCGGCAGAATACATCATTCTGAATGAAATTGAACGGTTCGCTCCCCAAAACGCCATGCAGCAAATGTATATGGTAGAAGAGTTTGTGTAAAAAAGGCTAAAATTGTCTGTTGAAATCATCTTGTAACATAAAATCATTTATTTTGCAGAAAAAGCGATTTTATGGCACAGAAGAAAAAAGGAAACCCTTATTTGGAGAGAGATATCAGTTGGATGTATTTCAACAGACGTATTTTGCAGGAAGCCTGCCGCCCACATGTGCCCATCCTTGAACGGATGGCCTTTCTGGGCATTTACTCAAACAATCTTGACGAATTTTTCCGTGTGCGCGTCGCTACGCAAAGCCGTATCGCCGAATGCATGGACAGGTCGGCGACGGCTGAAAGGGAAAAGGCCAAGAAGCTGCTCAAGCAAATCGGGAAAATCAATTCCCATTATGTAAAAGATTATGAAGAGGCCGTACACACCGTAACGGCCGACCTCCGGAAAGAAAACATCTATCTGGTCTCCGACACTGAGGTCACTCCCGAACAGATGCAGTTCATCCAGTCATTCTACAAAGCTAAAATCTACGGATTCCTCATTCCTGTATGGTTCTCGGCCATCAAACTGCTTGACAATGAAAACGATGAGAATATTTATCTGGCCGTAAAAGCTGTCAAATCGGGAGAAAAAACCGTGTCCGACTATGCATTTCTGGAACTCCCGGTCAATATTTGCGGACGTTTCGTACGCCTTCCGGACAATGGGGAAAAAAGCTATCTGATGTATCTCGACGATGTCATCCGGTGCTGCCTTCCTCTTGTGTTCGAGGGGCTGGGATTCGACAAGTTTGAGGCATACGCATTCAAGTTCACGCGCGACGCGGAAATGGAAATCGACAACGACCTGCGCACCGGCACGCTCCAGAAGATTTCAAAGGGAGTGAAAAGCCGCAAACGCGGTGAGCCTCTCCGCGTAATCTATGACGCAAACATGCCGAAGGACCTGCTGAAAAGGGTGCTGAAAAAGCTGGACCTGGACAGCATGGATACAGTGATCAGCAGCGGGCGATACCAGAACCACAAGGACCTGATGAAGTTTCCCGACTGCGGAAAGCCACATCTGAAATATCCGGCATGGCCGCCCATCCTGAAGAAAGAACTGGACGGAGCGGAAAGTCTGCTCCGCAAGATTCAGGAAAAAGACCGTTTCATTCACGTGCCCTACCACAGCTTCGACTCGTTCATCCGTGTGCTGCAGGAAGCTGCGGTGAGCAAGGAAGTGGACAGCATCAAGATTACGCTCTACCGTCTGGCAAAAGAGTCGAAAGTGGTCAAGGCACTTATCGGAGCGGCACGCAACGGAAAGAAAGTGACCGTCTGCATCGAGCTTCTGGCGCGCTTTGACGAAGCCTCCAACATCAACTGGTCAAAAAAGATGCAGGATGCCGGAATCAAAGTGGTTTTCGGTGTGGAAGGACTGAAGGTGCACTCAAAAATCACACATATAGGCATGAAGAAGGGACCGGACATTGCCTGCGTCAGTACGGGCAACTTCCATGAAGGAAATGCGCGCACCTACACCGACTGTATGCTGATGACCGCCTATCCTCGTCTCGTGAAGGACGTGGACCATGTGTTCGACTTCATCGAGCGTCCGTACACCCCCATCCGGTTCAAGGAACTGCTCGTGTCTCCCAATGAGATGAAGAACAAGTTCGTGACGCTCATCAACAATGAAATAAAGAACAAGAAGGCCGGAAAACCCGCTTACATCAAAATAAAGATCAACCACATCACCGACCCCATTATGGTGAACAAGCTGTATGAAGCCTCACAGGCAGGCGTAGACATCGACCTGGTGCTTCGGGGCAACTGTTCGCTGGTGACAGGGATTCCCGGAATCAGTTCAAACATCAGAATCCACGGAATCATAGACCGCTATCTGGAACACTCGCGCATCTTTGTATTCGCCAACGGAGGCGAGGAAAAAGTGTTCATCGGTTCGGCCGACTGGATGCCGCGCAATCTGGACAACCGCATCGAAGTAATCACGCCGGTCTACAATCCTGAAATAAAGGAAGAGATGAAACGCATCGTGGAGTATGGTCTGAAAGATACCATGCAGGGACGAATCGTCGACGGACACGGAGAAAACAGGTTCTGGGGCGAAGACACCGCTGAAGAGCCTTTCCGTTCGCAGGAGGCACTCTACAACTACTACGTGGCAGAAAACCTGAATGACTAAAAATATGATGAATCTGAACAACAAATTTGAAGAATGCGGCTTCAATTATGCCGCCATCGACATCGGCTCGAATGCTGTACGTCTGCTCATCAAACATGTGGAGGAGGACCACAACGGAAAGGCCACCTTCTCGAAAGTGCTTCTGCTTCGCGTTCCGCTCCGCCTAGGATTTGATGTATTCGCCATGGGAAAACTGTCGGAAAAAAGAGAAAAGAACATGCTCCGGCTGATGAAAGCTTATCACCACCTGATGAAAATCTACGACGTGGAGGATTACCGTGCATGTGCCACCTCGGCCATGCGTGATGCCAAGAACGGAAAGGACATCATCAAACGCATCGAAAAGAAAACGGGCATCCGCATCGAAATCATCGACGGACAGGAAGAAGCGAAAATGGTCTATAACAACCATATCGAATGTATGGAAGACCGCAACGGGAACTATATGTATGTGGATGTGGGAGGAGGAAGCACCGAAATCAACCTGCTTTCGCAAGGCGAACTGGTGTGCAGCCGCTCGTACAACATCGGTACGGTGAGAATATTGAACGAAGCCGTGAAACCCGGAGAATGGGAACGTCTGAAGGCTGATATGGCCGAACTTGCCCAGTCGTATCCGAACACGAACATCATCGGTTCGGGAGGAAACATCAACAAAATCTACCGGCTGATTGAAAAGAAGGACAAGAAAGAACAGAAAATGACGGTAGAGGACCTTCACGAGCTTCATGACAGCCTGAAGGCGTTGTCGGTGGAGGAACGGATGGAGAAATACCAACTGAAACCGGACCGTGCGGACGTGATAGTGCCGGCAGGCGAGATATTCACCACCATCGCCGACATCATCCACGCTTCATATGTGTACGTACCGGTAATCGGCCTGTCTGACGGCATTATCGACGGCCTGTATGCGCATCACGTGGAAGAAGAAAAGGCAAAACTGAACGGGAAGAAATAAAAGTCCGTTCCGGATTTCCATAAATCCCCCAACAAAACATCCCAGTATTTCATCCGGAACAACGAAATGTTCTGAATGAAATACCGGGATGTTTTTTTCATGAGCAGACGCATTTTCACCATATCATAAAATCGCGTATCTTTGCACAAAAGTTTTCTCAAACACACCAACAAAAAAAGAAAGGAAAAACGCCGTGGCTAAAGACAATGAGGTGGTACTGACCCCGATGATGAAACAATATTTTGAACTGAAGGCCAAGCATCCGGACGCAATCATGCTGTTCCGGTGCGGGGACTTTTACGAAACCTACTCGGAGGACGCGGTGACGGCCGCCGACATTCTGGGCATCACGCTGACCCGACGCGCCAACGGACAAAGCAAGACGGTGGAAATGGCAGGGTTCCCGTATCACGCGCTCGACACTTATCTGCCCAAACTGATACGCGCAGGACGGCGCGTGGCCATATGCGACCAACTGGAAGACCCGAAAACGACTAAGAAGCTGGTGAAACGGGGCATCACAGAGCTCGTCACTCCGGGAGTGGCCATCAACGACAATGTGCTTTCATACAAGGAAAACAACTTTCTGGCCGCCGTCCATTTCGGAAAAACCGTCTGCGGAATCGCTTTTCTTGACATATCCACCGGCGAATTTCTGACAGCAGAAGGTCCTGCCGACCACATAGACAAACTGCTGAACAATTTCGCTCCCAAAGAGGTGCTTTTTGAACGGGGAAAGAAACCGATGTTTGAAGGGAACTTCGGCAACAAGTTCTTCACCTTCGAACTCGAGGACTGGGTGTTTACCGAGGAATTCGGAAGGGAAAAACTGCTGAAACACTTTGAGACGAAGAATCTGAAAGGGTTCGGAATAGAAAACCTGCACAACGGAATCGTGGCTTCCGGCGCGATTCTGCAATATCTGGAGATGACGCAGCACTTCCAGATTGACCACATCACCTCAATCACACGCATTGAGGAAGAACGCTATGTGCGTCTGGACAAGTTCACGGCCAGAAGTCTGGAGCTCATCAGCAGCATGAACGAAGGAGGAACCAGTCTGCTGGACATCATTGACCATACCGTAAGCCCCATGGGCGCACGTATGCTGAAACGATGGATGCTGTTTCCTCTGAAAGAAATACAACCTATCAACGAACGGCTGGAGGTGGTGGAGTACTTCTTCCGCGAACCGGACTTCAAAGACTTCACCGAGGAAAAGCTGCATCTGATCGGTGACCTGGAAAGAATCATCTCAAAAGCGGCTGTAGGACGAATCTCCCCTAGAGAGGTCGTACAGCTGAAAGTGGCACTGCAAGCCATCGAACCTATAAAGAACGCCTGCCTGAACGCAGAAAACGAGAGCCTGCGCCGCATCGGCGAACATCTCCAGCCCTGTGCCGCCCTGCGCGACCGGATAGCCAGGGAAATAAAGAACGACCCGCCACTGCTCATCAACAAAGGAGGGGTCATCGCCGACAATGTGGACAAAGAACTGGACGAACTGCGCAAGATTGCCTATTCGGGAAAGGACTATCTGCTCCAGATTCAGCAGAGAGAGATTGAACAGACTGGGATTCCCAGCCTGAAAATCGCCTACAACAACGTGTTCGGCTATTACATCGAAGTCAGGAACACACACAAAGACAAAGTGCCGTCCGACTGGATCCGCAAACAGACGCTGGTCAACGCGGAACGCTACATCACTCAGGAACTGAAAGAATATGAAGAAAAAATCCTGACGGCGGAAGAAAAGATTCTGATTCTCGAAACCCGGCTGTATAACGAACTTGTGGCCAGTCTGACGGAGTTCATTCCCGCCATCAAAATGAATGCGGCGCAGATAGCCCGGCTGGACTGTCTGCTTTCATTCGCCAGCGTAGCCAAAGAAAACAGATACATCCGTCCGGTGGTGGCTGAAGATGACATTCTTGACATCAGACAGGGACGCCACCCGGTCATCGAGAAACAGCTTCCGCTGGGAGAAAAGTATATCGCCAACGATGTGTATCTGGACACGGAGAAACAGCAGATTATCATCATCACCGGACCGAACATGGCCGGAAAGTCGGCTCTGCTCCGCCAGACAGCCCTGATTACACTGATGGCACAGATAGGATGCTTCGTTCCGGCGGAAAGCGCGCACGTCGGACTGGTGGACAAGATATTTACCCGCGTGGGGGCGAGCGACAACATTTCGGTGGGCGAATCGACCTTCATGGTAGAGATGAACGAAGCCGCCAATATTCTGAACAACCTGTCACCCCGCAGTCTGGTGCTCTTCGACGAACTCGGACGGGGCACGTCCACCTACGACGGCATCTCCATCGCCTGGGCGATAGTAGAGCACATACACGAACACAAACGCGCCCGCGCGCGGACATTGTTCGCCACCCACTACCACGAACTGAACGACATGGAAGCACAGTTCCAGCGCATCAAGAACTATAACGTGTCGGTCAAGGAAATAGACAACAAGGTGATTTTCCTCCGCAAACTGGAGAGAGGAGGGAGCGAACATTCGTTCGGAATCCATGTGGCGAAAATGGCCGGAATGCCCAAATCCATCGTGAAACGGGCTGAAGAGATTCTGCATCTTCTGGAAAAGGAAAACAGACAGGAAGGCATTTCCTCCAGACCAATGGCGAATACCGCAACCGCCAAGCCAAGGCCATCCGAAGGGGTGCAGCTCAATTTCTTCCAACTGGACGACCCGGTATTATGCCAGATACGAGATGAAATCCTGAATCTGGACGTAAACAATCTCACGCCTCTGGAAGCGTTGAATAAGCTGAACGACATAAAAAAGATAGTGAGAGGAAAATGATTCCTCTCACTTCCGTTTTCAGAACTCAAGTGTGGCTATGTGCGGATTATGGTCTGAAAGATATTTTCCGGATGTTTCAGACGGAATGAACGCATCGGAAACCTTTATCTGAGGGGTTACAAAGATATAATCTATCTTCTCGCGCGAACCGGCAGGAATACGGCCGAAATTGTGGAAGGTGTAACTTACCCCTTCTTTCTTTTCCGCAATCTTGAAAGCGTCCTTCATCACAAACTCATTGCTTGTAATGGTCTTGTAAGCGTCCCATTGTTCCGACACATTAAAATCGCCAGTCAATACAGCCGGATCACTGCCTACAATCTCCTTTATTTTGTCGATGATAAGCAGTGCGCTCTTCGTGCGGGCTTCTGTTCCCACGTGGTCAAAATGCGTATTGACAGCCATCACAATCTTGCCGCTGTTCCTGTCTTTCAGTTTCGCCCATGTGGCTATCCGCGTACAGGCACCGTCCCAACCGATGAACCCCACGCTGTCGGGATACTGGGAAAGCCAGAATGTATTGCTGTCCAGCAGTTCAAACCGATCTTTCCTGAAAAACAAGGGAGAATACTCTCCTTTTGTCTTTCCGTCTTCCCTTCCTACACCCACTTCGGCATATTCCGGAAGGCGGACTTTCAGGTCTTCCAACTGATTATGAAGCACTTCCTGCATACCTACCACATCCAGGTTCTGAGACCTGACAAAATCAGCCACCGCATCCTTGCGGTATTTCCAGTTGTTCATACTGTCCGCAGGATTGTCATAACGGACATTGAACGTTCCCCATTTCACCTGAATCTTTTCATCCTTTTTCTGTGAACAGGCTCCCAAGGAAAGCAAGGCCAAGCCTGCACAGACCCAAAAAATCTGTCTTTTCATAAAATCAATCATTTATCTGTTCTGGATTATCCAGATCCTTGTTTCAGAAGTGGCTTCCACAACAAAATGCAGACAATACTGCTCCTGCACTTTCCGGAAGACATCTTAAAAAATTGCCTGTTCCAGTCCAAGCGAACAAATGCTTACACCGGAACAGGCAAGACCAATAGACCTGAAACAGTCTGAATATCTTATTTCTTGACGGTCACAACCAACGGATTGCGCACTTCCGCCGCATACGACTTCAAATAACCGGTCCAGTCTTCTGCTTTCTCAAAACCATATTTGCTCCATCCGGAACCCCAATAATAAACGAATTCACTGTCTGGTTCATAATTGCTGATTCCCAGCACATGTCCTAAAGCATCACCCGCCGGCTTGTCGAAAAGCTGCACTTTCGCTTCAGCGAGCGGAGCCGGAAATACGGCACCTACATATACAATGCCATTGTCGGCCTTTGCGTTCGTTGTCGGGTCGGCATAAGCGATATATCCTTCTTCCGCATTATAGGAATATGCATCCGGACTGGCGGCATGGATAACCAAACCTCCCACAACTGGAGCATTCTGACTCAAGTTCTCGTAAACAACCGTTGTCTTGTTCAACTGAGACCCTTTGTCCAACTGAATGATACGTGTCTCTACCACATTTGTATCATTCTTGACAGTCAATGGGTTGAAAGTCAGCTTCATGGTAAAGCGAAGCGGACCATTGTCCAGAATTTCATAGTCTTTGTAACAATACGGATAAACGATGCTCGAATCAGCCATCAGTGCCGAGGTTCCCCCTCCCAATGTCGGACCAACCGCATAGCAGTCCATTCCGTTTCCATGATCAATGTGATAAGAAATACTGTTCTGCAGTTTCTGTGCCTCTTCTTTCTTTCCGGCCTTCCTCAGTTCTGCAATCTGGGCACGTGTAGCGGAATCCAGCTCCATCGCGTAGCGGTCTTCCACCACCAGCTCTTCCACACTCTTTGTAAACACATCATATCCATAGGCTTTCTCACCCGTCTTCTGCAATGCCGGACCATATGCACGATAAGCAGCACGGTCATTCTCCCACGCAATGTCATCCAGACGTTCAGGATACTGACGTCCGTAAACCACCGCATTCACGATGGAAGGAGTGCCTTTCTGAATTGTATAATCGGCTGTAGCATTTGCATCTATAGAAACAGGGAAAATGATTTTATCATCATAAGTCAGCTGATAAGGGACCTCCTGCGCCTTGTTGTCATAAATGACAATCTGGGCAGTATCAGGCAGATTCAACTGCTTGAATACCTGCGCCACAGGCACTTCCACCATCTCGCCCGAACGGCTCATATCGAGAGGATTGGTGACACTCACTGTCACAGACTGTGAATGGCTGCACCCGCACAGGCAGACAACCGCACAAGCGGCCGCAATAAAAATCGTATTTTTCATAATCGTTTGTTTTTCAAAATAAAAATGAAAAGGTGATGAATCACAAACCCCTTTGCATTCACCACCTTTTTATTGAATGATAAGATTATACGTTCTGAGATTATTTAGGCTGTTTTCCGATGTAAGCCAGAATACCACCGTCTACATACAAAACATGACCGTTTACAAAGTCGGAAGCGTCTGAAGCAAGGAACACTGCCGGGCCCATCAAATCTTCAGGAGTTCCCCAACGTGCAGCCGGAGTCTTGGCAACGATGAACGCATCAAACGGATGACGAGAGCCGTCAGCCTGACGCTCGCGCAACGGAGCTGTCTGCGGAGTAGCGATATAACCCGGACCGATACCGTTACACTGGATATTGAACTCACCGTATTCGGAAGCGATGTTGCGAGTCAGCATTTTCAAACCACCCTTAGCGGCTGCATATGCAGAAACAGTTTCACGGCCCAATTCGCTCATCATAGAACAGATGTTGATAATCTTTCCGTGACCTTTCTTGATCATTCCCGGAATAACGGCCTTGGAAACGATGAACGGAGCGTTCAAGTCTACGTCAATAACCTGACGGAACTGAGCAGCACTCATCTCGCACATCGGGATACGCTTGATGATACCGGCATTGTTAACCAGAATGTCAATCACGCCGACTTCTTTCTCAACCTGTGCAACAAATGCGTTCACTGCATCTTCATCTGTCACGTCGCATACATAACCATGTGCGTCGATACCTTTTTCTTTGTAAGCAGCCAGACCTTTGTCTACCAGTTCCTGCTTGATGTCGTTAAACACGATTGTTGCACCAGCCTGTGCAAAAGCGGTCGCGATAGCAAAACCGATTCCGTAAGAAGCACCCGTTACAAGAGCCACCTTACCTTCAAGTGAAAAGTTTACCATAGTTAATGAAGTTTTTAAATCTTCCGCCGTCCTGTCTGTAAAAAAGACAGCTTCAGAACTGTTGTTGTCATACTTTTATATCACTCACAAAGTTACGAAAGTTATAGACTTTCACATCATATATTTGTTCAGAAAATCTATAAAATCGTGCCAAAATTCTAATTTTTTATGAATGCCGGCTCTCCGGAAGATGAAAAGCAGCTCTCAGTCGCCTAATCAAGTTCCGACAAAAGCGTACAGACCTCGTCCTGGAATTTGCGGGCGAGCCTTGCCTTCAGCACATTCTGATTGATGATGACGAACGAAAGCTTGTGCCCGTTTCCGGCGGTGACATAACCGGCCAGCGAACATACGCCCGTTACCGTTCCCGTCTTCGCATGGACATTGCGGAAGGTTTTCCCTTTTCCCATCCGATAACGCAAAGTGCCGTCCATCCCCGCCACCGGCAATCCTTCGTAGAACATTTCAAAGAACTCAGGATGACGGTAAGCATAATTGAGATAAGCAAGAATCAGATTGGGAGACACATAATTATACAAGGAAACACCACTTCCGTCCACAATCTTATAATCCGCAGGAGAGAATCCGAGCGCACGGCTCATAAAGCGGTTCACCACCCGCTGACTCTCTTCAAACCCCAGACGGGAGGCCGACACCCCGTTCTTCAGTCCCAGATGCCTGAAAAGAGCCTCCGCACACAGGTTGTCACTTTCTTTCAAGGCACGTCGCATCACAAGCTCCAGCGGACGCCTGCAGGTGTAGATGACCTGTGCATCTTCCGGAGTCTCCGAATAACCGATACTGTCACGGTTCACCGAAATCCCCTGCTTCTGGAGCTGATAGCAGAATGTCTGCATGAAGAAAGATTTCGGGTCGAACATGTTTATCTGCCTTCCTCTTGCAGCCGAGACGCAGCCGGAAACCTGAATCACATTCCCATTCTCCAGCCAGTTACGGTTGATGGACAATTGTCCCGCCGAAGGCTGATAGCTGACCGAACGGTTTTCCACCTGATAAAAGTCGGATTCAGGGACAATCTTCACGCTTCCGGTATCACCCTTGACCGTAGGAGTGACAGTAACGCTCACACATCCTCTGTTCAGCATCAGCGGAGAGAGATAAGGCTGGAAAGGTTCGGGAGTATCGTCCCATGCCCATCCCGTACCCCAATAAATAGAATCCATCATCGAAACATCTCCCACCAGTCTGCCCTGGAGTGAAGTTATTCCTGCATCAGCCACCGCCTCAGACAGAAGCTTCATGTCCTGTTCCATAAATTCGGGGTCAAATCCACCTATCACGTAGAGGTCGCCATCGAGCACACCGTCCCTTATCTCTCCATCATATGCCAGACGAGTCTGGAACTGATAGTCCTTCCCGAGAGTGGACAAAGCCGTCACTGCAGTGATTACCTTCTCAATGGAAGCAGGACGGTAGAGCTTGTCCGCCTGATAGCTGTAAAGCTCACGATTGTCTGTCAGATCATAAACCACCAGTCCGACCTCCGATGTCTTCAAAAAGGAGGAAGAGTGAATCAAGGTATCCAGTTTGCCTCCCAAAAGAGTGTGGGCCGACATCAGCGCACTGACGCAGCACCACAATATGCCCAATACAAAACGTTTCATTCCGTGTCTGTCGTTATAATTCTCTGAATATTTCGCCAACGGTCGGATGCGGGAACACATAACGCTTCCATTCCGACAACTTGCGTCCGTCTTCTATCATCATACCGGCCATTACAATCAGTTCCGAAGCGGGATTTCCAAGGATATGCATCCCCAACATGCGCCCGTCGCCACCGACCAAAGCCTTGCATGTTCCGTTCACTCCCTCATTTTCCGCCACAAAACGGCCTGAAAAAGCCATCGGAAGCCTTATCACTTGATATTCAACCCCTTCTTTCTTCAGAGCCTCTTCATCCTTCCCCACAGAAGCCACTTCGGGATTGGTATATACCACGGAAGGGATAGCCCTGTAGCTCATTTCGCCGCCTCTGCCTGCAATATGTCTGACAGCCGTTTCTGCTTCCTTTACAGCAGTGTGCGCCAGCAGAGAGACCCCGTTCAGG
The DNA here is from genome assembly GCA_944320815.1 of uncultured Phocaeicola sp. Classification (GTDB taxonomy): domain Bacteria; phylum Bacteroidota; class Bacteroidia; order Bacteroidales; family Bacteroidaceae; genus Phocaeicola. The sequence goes on from CALUIZ010000019.1 coordinate 56,638, forward strand.
TCGCCGCAGGCATATACTCCGGGAACCGATGTCTCAAGATGCGAATCCACCTTGACATTTCCCCTCTCCGTCAGTTCCAGCCCAAGGTTCTCCAGTCCGAAACCCTTCATCACCGGGCGGCGGCCTACACTCAGAAGCATCTTTTCGGAAACAACGCTTCCGTGCCCCTCCTCGTTTTCATAGTTCACCCGGATTTCTCCCGGACCGTTACCGTCCACATCCGTCACTTTGGTCTTCAGGAGAAAACGCACGCCCCGCTTCGCATATTCGGCACGCAGCATTCCCGCAAGCTCACGGTCGATGCCGCGCAGAATCTCGTCCAGCATCTCGATAACCGTAACCTGCACCCCCAGACTATTGAAGAAAGAAGCGAACTCCATGCCGATAACCCCTCCGCCCACAATGGTCAGTGACTGCGGAAGTGTCTTGCAGTCCAACGCTTCACGGTGTGTCCAGTATGCCGCCTTGTCGAGTCCCGGAATCGGGGGAACCAGCGTTTCACTTCCCGTAGCGAGAATCATCGACTCGCAACGGTATGTCTCTCCGTTGCACTCCACCGTGTTCCTGTCCACAATCCGGGCTTCCCCCGCCACAATCTCCACACGACATTCCGAAAGTCTGGCCTTGATGCCCAGCACAAGCTTGCGCACCACCTTCGCCTTCCGGCTGATGACTTTGGGCAGATTCACTTCCGGCTGTCCGCCCCCAACCGCATATTTCGAGGCGTTCCGCACCGTATCAGACACTTTAGCTGAATAAAGCAGTGTCTTTGTGGGAATACACCCCTCGTTCAGGCACACTCCGCCCAGACTGTTCTTCTCGAAAAGGACAACGCTCATGCCCAACTTTCCGGCACATTCGGCCGCAGTATAACCCGCCGGACCACCTCCGACAATCGCCAACTGAAAATCCATAATCACAACAACGATAAAAATAAGACTTCAGACTTCTTCACTATAAACGGCATGAGGATTCCGTTCTCTCGCGCAACGGAGGAACTCGGCCAGGTCTGCCGGATCGAAATTGATGAAACCTTTGGTGTAATACACCGTCACCCGTCCTTTCAGCAAGGTTCCGTTTCTGCGCACGATACGGACCACCCCATAAGCCTTGATGCTTCCGCTGAAGCCCCGTTTCAGCCAAATGTCTCCGTTCTCCTGCACCAGAATGCGCGTCATCTGCTCATCCACCAGCAGCAGTACGGGCAATATAAGGGGAAACAGGTTCCAGTAATTTTCCGTATGCACGGCCATCAGCACGATGGCCACTACCAATATAATCACCCCCAGCCATACCTTGAAGGGAGTTCTGCGGATTTTGAATACTTTTACCATATATCTCTATCAGATTAAAATTCAAACTTCACCTGTCATCTTTCCGAATCTTTGCGTTCAGCTTCAAAAGGCTCTGCACAAAAGTGTCCTGATTCTTCGGAGAGACGCATACTTTCTTTTTCTTTCCCTCCTCTCCGTACTCTATCTCCAGACAGTCGGACGACAGGGCAGGACTGAAAAGGCTCCGCGAACACGTCCGGCGGACACTCCTTATCGTTCCGACCGATATCACAAGATTCGGGATGAAACGCCCGCTCTCAATCTTCAGCTCACCGCCGGAAGTCACCACATAACGGGTGTGGACCAGCATCTCTATCTCGAAAATCACGGCCGCAGCCATCAGAACGGTCAGCCAGAGGCAATGCACCCAGAAAAAATAGAGCAGCAACAGGGAAGAGACCCCGATGACAAGCCAATATCGTCTGTCCACCTTCGACTGAAATGTCCGATCCATAACTTTCGCCTTTCCTTTTTGTCTTCTCCGGCGGACTCACGGAACTCTGCCTGAAAAGGCTCCGGAAAAACATCCCGTCATTTCTCGCAGAATACCGGGGTATTCCTGCCGGAACATCGGGCAATTCCATCTCACCCATCACAGACATCCGTCCGCCGCAATTTTGGGTGAAGATAAGAAAATTTCTTTAAAAATGGAATATATCAATCTTCTTCTTTACTTATTTTAAAAGAACCGGTGCCTAAAAAAGTGTCAGACCGGAACAAAACCGACAACTTTTTTATACTTTTGCCCCAAATACACACATTATGATACGAAAGTTTGATTTTCTCGTTATCGGCTCAGGAATAGCCGGAATGAGTTTTGCATTGAAAGTGGCCCATAAAGGTTCGGTCGCTTTGATCTGCAAGGCCGGACTTGAAGAAGCCAACACTTACTTTGCACAGGGAGGAATCGCCTCGGTCACCAACCTGGAAGTGGACAATTTTGAAAAACACATCCATGACACAATGGTGGCCGGAGACTGGATAAGCGACCCCGCTGCAGTGGAAAAGGTGGTGCGCAACGCTCCCGCACAAATCAAGCAACTGATTGGATGGGGAGTGAACTTCGACAAGAAAGAAGACGGAAAATTCGACCTGCACAAGGAAGGAGGACACTCCGAATTCCGCATCCTCCACCACAAAGACAACACGGGAGCGGAAATACAGACCAGCCTGATAGAAGAAGTGAAACGTCATCCCAACATCACGATATTCACCAATTTCTATGCGGTGGAAATCATCACCCAGCATCACATGGGAATCATCGTCACCCGTCATACCCCGGGAATCAAATGCTACGGAGCATACGTGCTGAACGAAGCGACGGGAGAGGTCGACACGTTCCTCTCTAAAGTCACGGTCATGGCGACCGGCGGATGTGAAGCCGTATATAACCATACGACCAACCCGCTCGTGGCTACAGGAGACGGCATCGCGATGGTGTACCGCGCGAAAGGGCAGGTAAAGGATATGGAATTCATCCAGTTCCACCCCACCGCACTCTACCATCCGGGCGACCGTCCCAGTTTCCTCATCACCGAAGCCATGCGAGGCTATGGGGCCGTGCTCCGGAACCTGTCGGGCGAAGAGTTCATGCAGAAGTATGACCCACGGCTTTCGCTCGCTCCGAGAGACATCGTGGCACGCGCGATAGACAGCGAAATGAAGCAGAGGGGAGAAGACCATGTATATCTGGACGTGACGCACAAAGACCCGGAAGAGACCAAGAAGCATTTCCCGAACATCTACAAGAAATGCCTCAGTCTAGGAATCGACATTACGAAAGACTATATCCCTGTGGCTCCTGCCGCCCATTATCTTTGCGGAGGCATCAAGGTGGATCTCGACGGACAGTCCAGCATCAAACGCCTGTATGCCCTCGGCGAATGTTCGTGCACGGGACTGCACGGCGGAAACCGTCTTGCCTCAAACTCTTTGATTGAAGCCATAGTCTATGCTGATTCTGCCGCAAAACATGCCCTGAGCGTACTCGACCGTTATGATTTCAACGAAGACATTCCGGAATGGAACGATGACGGCACCATGAACAACGAGGAACGTATCCTGATTACTCAAAGCATGAAGGAAGTCAACCAGATTATGGAGGCATATGTGGGAATCGTCCGAAGCAATCTCCGTCTTGTACGGGCATGGAACCGTCTGGATATTCTCTACGAAGAAACGGAACGGCTGTTCAAGCGGGTGAAGGCTTCACGCGAAATCTGCGAACTCCGCAACATGATCAATGTGGGCTATCTGATTACCCGTCAGGCCATGGAACGGAAAGAAAGTCGCGGACTGCATTACACGACAGACTATCCGCACCATGCGGCCGGTCCCGGACAGGCAGAAAAACCTATGTAACAGAAAAGCGGAGATACAGACCGAATTGCCTGTATCTCCGCTTTTCTGTTTTTCTATTCCCGGTTTACTCACCCCAGTGTACTTCCGCTTCACGCTTCTCGCGGTCGACCACCTCTTTCGCCTTCCGGGCATATACAATCAGACGGAACGAACGGTCGTAAGTCAGATAGCTCCACATCCAGTTCAGCAGCACATTGATTTTGTTGCGTACCCCCAGAATCGAGCGCAAATGGACAACCAGCCACAGAAACCAGGCAATCCATCCCTGAGTCTTCACCTTGCTGAACTCTGCCACCGCCTTATTACGCCCTACAGTGGCCATAGAGCCCAGATTCCGGTAACGGAAAGGCTTCAGGACCTTTCCTGCCTCCAGACGCTTCAAATTGCCCGCCAGGAGCCTTCCTTGCTGTATGGCCACCTGCGCCAGCTGAGGATGTCCGTTGGGATATTCCGGATCGGCACCCTCCATAATGCACTGGTCGCCGATACAGAACACGTTCGGAAGTCCTTCCACCTGATTGAACGCATCCACTTTGAGACGTCCTCCCCGTCCGACTGAACCCTCAGGAATATTCCCTATCGCATTGGCACGGACTCCGCTCACCCAGATGAAGGTGCGGGTCGGTATCTCCGTTCCGTCCTCCAGCATCACTTTATGGTCCTGATAGTCGAGCACTTTCTTGCCCAGACAAACTTTCACACCCATCTCGCGGAGAAACTCAGCCGACTTCTCCGACGATTCGGCCGACATTCCCGACAAGAGGCGGTCGGTCGCTTCAAGCAAATAAATCTGAAGAAGGTTGTTGTCCATGTCAGGATAGTCTTTCGGAAGTACATACCGCTTCATCTCTGCCAGCGCACCGGCTATTTCAACGCCTGTAGCTCCTCCACCCACAATGACAATGTTCAGAAGCTCTCTGCGTTCCTGTTCTGTGGCACACGTGACACTGCGCTCAAAATTGCTCAACAAAGCATTGCGCAATCCCATCGCCTCCGACAATGTCTTCATCGGAATGGCCTCTTCCTCGATATGCTTGTTTCCAAAGAAATTTGAAGTGGTACCAGCCGCCAGAACCAGATAATCATATTCTATCTTACCGATGGAAGTCTGCAGTATATTCTTGTCAGGATAAATGAAACGTGCCTCTCCCATGCGGAAAAACACATCTTTTTTCTTTTTGCTGAAAATCTTGCGGAAAGGGAAAGAAATGGAACTCGGCTCCAGACCGGCTGAAGCCACCTGATATATCAAGGGAGGAAACTGATGGTAATTATTCTTGTCCACCAATATCACCTGAAATTCTGAACCGGAAAGCTCATTCGCCAACTTCAGGCCACCAAATCCACCACCGACAATCACAACTCTCTTTTTACCTTGTTCTCTTGCAATGTTAAAACTCATACCTATTACTTTTTACTATCGTGAATATTCCGAACTTTCCAACCCTTCTTCAAATGTATAACAACTATTCACCTTCTACTGTTACAAATTCCTTACATTTTTATAAGAATGGGCTTCAAAAAGAAACCGGTCATTTCTCTCTCCAGAAACATGAAAAATATAAACACTTATTCTTTTTACCTGCGGTACGAAGTTAGAGACTTCTTGGTATAAAAAAAAGATTTATTATGTTTTTCAACATCAAAGAACAGGAAAAGATGCCTTTTGGCATAAAATCAATTGAGAAACAAATCAGATTGCAATCTTCAGTTCACATTGTGGGCAGACGTTCCCCTTCAGAGGACGTGCGGGAAAACCAGTCACCCCGACGCGCGGAATCCACGCGCGCCCCTTCCGTGGGAGGGGACAGGAAAGGGGAAACGAAAGGACTTCCGCCCCCGTGGGGCCGCATAAAAAGGAGGGGTCCCCCCTCCTTCCGCGGATTGCGGAACGGAGGGGGGACCCCAAGACGGCGGCGACCTACT
>CALUIZ010000020.1 GCA_944320815.1 uncultured Phocaeicola sp.
AAAAAAGGAGTACCGCTGTACTCCAACCTTTGTTAACCTTAAATCTAATACTATGAAAAACACATTGCAAATGTACACATATTCTGTCAAACTGCAAACTTTTCAGGCACAAAACGTATCTTTATAACATGAATTAAGAGCATAAGTCTGACAACACAAAATATTTTACATATTTTTTCTGTCAGATAAAGAAGTTGAAACATTATTTGACATGCCGAACGTTTGAGAACTGTTTCCGAAGGTGTTGTCTGTTTTCAGAAAAACAACGGGCTATCTGACGAGTGACAACGGGGAAACAGACCGGAAATAGGCTTATGATTAAACCTATCAAATTATTTGCCGGAAAACAGTCTCTCTTTCTCACGAAAATTCACCACGCCACTCCCCGAAGAATTGCCTGACGAATGTTTTTTCTGGCCGTCTCCGGCTTCATCGCCTCGGCCAACGGCATATCAGCGGGACTGGCCTCAACCAACTGCGCAAATCCGGCTTCACGCAACGTTTCTTTCGCTTCGATTCTTCCGGACAACAGACAAACGGGAACTCCAAAACACCGGGCATGCTTCAGAACACCGAAAGGAACCTTTCCCATCAAAGTCTGAGAATCCGAACGGCCTTCTCCTGTTATCACCCAATCGGCATCCGACAATTCCTCGTCAAAACGGGCGGCTTCCAGCAGCACATCAATTCCGGGCAACAGGCACGCATCCAGAAAAGCCCATAACGCACCACCCAATCCTCCAGCAGCCCCTGCCCCGGACAAACCTATGACATCCTTGCCCAACGAACGGCGAACCACCGAAGCGAAATGTTCCATTCCTGCATCCAGCCGCATTATCTGTTCGGATGTGGCTCCCTTCTGCCTCCCGAAAACATAGGCGGCCCCTTCCTTCCCGCAAAAAGGATTGCCCACATCACAAGCCACCTGAAACTCGGTACCTGCCAGTCTGCCGTCCATGCAGGAAAGGTCCATATGGAAAATCCTGCACATCGCCTCACCGCTTGCTGAAAGCTCATTGCCCGATTCGTCATAAAACCTTACGCCCAACGCTTCCAGCATTCCCATCCCCGCATCATTGGTCGCACTTCCCCCGATACCCATCAGGAACTTCCGGCATCCCCGGCACAAAGCGTCGGCAATCAGTTCGCCCGTTCCGAACGTGGAAGTCCGCATCGGATTTCTCTCTTCCACATCCAACAAAGGCAAACCGCTCGCTTCCGCCATCTCTATCACGGCGGTCACTCCGTCGTCCAATATGCCATAGCGGGCATTGTGAACCCGCATCAACGGATCATGCACTTCCACTTGGATTGTCTGCATGTCCAGAATGCCGGCCAGCGCATCCAGCAGCCCCTCCCCTCCGTCAGCAACAGGAACAGACACGACCTCACAGCCGGGAAAGCGTTCGCGAAGAGCCTGGGCTACGCATTCCTCCACTTCCTTCGAAGTGAGGCAGCCTTTATAAGAGTCTATCGCTAGAATAATCTTTTTCATCTGACAGTCCGTTTTCAATACACGAATGTATCAAAAAAACAGGCAATGAAAAGAAAAAAACGCTATTTTTCTTCTTTCTCCCTCTTCACCTGATTAAGTTCAACGATATATGACACCACCAATCCCAAGCCGCCGCCAAGCAATACACTGGCACCGTAAATGATGGAAAGCGTTTCCGATACTCTATAACCACGCACTTCCGGATTGGTCAGGCAGACAATGGCATATCCAACCAACAGGCCCAGACCCAGTCCCAGCAGCAGACATCCAAAGCGCAAGCCTCCGAAGGAATAAATCGGACAATAAGCAAAGCCTTTCCTCAAGTCTTCCGGAGTCATCTTGTCGCCCATCTTTTCAATCAGCATCATGCGTTCCCTGCGTCCCACAAACAGTTCGAACAACTTGTAAATCACTCCAAACACGATAGCCACATTGGCTACAATCATTAATTCTTCCATAATTGTTGAATTTAAATTTGTTTCTTTGCACCTTTAGACGCGGATATGTCAGACAGGTTACAAAAAAGTACGGAAAAGATTTTCTTTCTTCAAATGTAACCTTTGGCCGATGGCTGCGTCTAAAAGGCATCATGAATGAGAAAGAACAAAATATCATTTCTTCGGTCTTGGCGGGAAAGACGGAACATTTCTCCTATTTCCTCGACACATACGGACAGCAAGTATTCAACCTGATTGTCCGCATGGCCAATTCACCTGAAGACGCCGAGGAACTGACACAGGACACTTTCATGAAAGCCTTTGAGCATCTTTCCGCATTCAACGGAGACAGCAGCTTTTCAACCTGGATATATCGGATTGCGTACAATACAACGCTATCCGCGCTTCGTAAGAAACGGAATGAAGTATTGTCATTCGACGACAAATTGTGGAACTCCGTTTCAGACACGCAGGTTGATGAAACTTTAGACACGGACGATGAGGAACAAGTAGGAAAATTGCAGCGGGCACTTTCCACTCTGCCCGCCGACGAGCAGGTGCTTGTCACATTATTCTATGAGGAAGAGAAACCGATTTCAGAAATTTGTTATATCTTGCATATTTCGGAAAGCAACGCGAAAGTAAAGCTTCACCGCATCCGCAAGAAACTTTATTTACTAATGACCAAGGAGGACTGACCATGACAGACAAGGGATTGAAAAAAGCCGTCAGCCGACGGCCCGAATTCAAACTTCCGAGCAATTTCAGCTATAAAACAATGAAGCGGATTGAGGAAAAAGCGTACCTGAAAGAAAAGCGTGAGGAAAAAAGAATATTTATAGCGTGGACTGTCACCGTGTCGGTGATGCTTGCAGGAGGTATCGGCTACTTCGGATGGAACTGCCGCGAACGCTTCCTGCGATTGTTTTATGGAATAAAAGAATCCGTTCCGGACACGGATACGCTGACGCTCTGCCTTCCGACTGTCATAGCTCTTGTGCTGCTCTTCTTCTTCAACAATTGGCTGCGGAAAAAACTCAGCCAAAGATGATAAAAAAAGACACAGAGTCAAAGAGAAGAAAACTCCGTGACTCTGTGTCTTTATATCTTGAATCAGACCGCCCGATCAATGGCGATAGTTGGCCAGTTCTTCCGCCTTGAACTTCCGGATAAAGTTGAAATGTTTCTCCACTTCTGCTTCCGCATAGTTCACATATACATCCAATGATTTAGCAAACAGCTCAGGAGCCTTGACTGCATCCTGCAACAGCAGATGGCTCATCACATTCACAGCAGCCATTTCATACAGACGACGTGACACGAAATCAAGCAATTCCTGATTCTGGGCTTCTTTCACGGCAGCCGTACAAGCCTCGAATTTGCAAGTCATTTCCTTGATGCGGTTCATATAGCTTTCATATTCCGGTGCACAAGGCACTGCTTCAAACTCATGCAGAGTCGCCGCATAGGAACCGTTGGTCACATAGCGGATGGCAGCTACAGTCTGCAACTGAGTCGTTCCTTCATAGATGCTGGTGATACGTGCGTCGCGATAGATACGCTGGCAGGCATACTCCATCATGAAGCCCGAGCCTCCGTGCACCTGAATGCAGTCGTATGCGTTCTGGTTGGCATATTCAGAATTCATACCCTTTGCCAGCGGAGTGAAACTGTCAGCCAGCTTTGCATAACGCTTCTGTTCCTGACGCTCTTCCGGAGTCAATTTGCGTTCGCGGGCGATGTCATCCAATGCCTTGTAGATGTCCACATAGCGTGAAGTCTGATAAAGCAATGCACGTCCGGCATCAAGTTTCGCCTTGATGGTAGCCAGCATATCGTACACAGCCGGGAACTCGATGATTGCCTTGCCGAACTGCTTGCGGTCTTTCGCGTATGCCACAGCTTCATCGTATGCAGCCTGACTCAAACCTACCGACTGTGCGGCAATACCCAGACGGGCACCGTTCATCAGAGCCATTACATATTTGATAAGACCCAGTTTGCGGTCGCCACAAAGTTCCGCCTTCGCATTCTTGTAAACCAGCTCACAGGTAGGAGAGCCATGGATACCAAGCTTGTTCTCGATACGGCGCACATCCACACCCCCATCGTTCTTGTCGTAAATGAACATCGACAAGCCACGGCCATCGTGTGTACCCTCTTCCGAACGTGCCAGTACCAGATGGATATTCGCGTCACCATTGGTAATGAAACGCTTCACACCGTTCAGCCGCCAGCAATTGTTCGCCTCATCGTATGTAGCTTTCAGCATCACGCTTTGGAGATCAGAACCCGCATCCGGTTCGGTCAGGTCCATAGACATGGTTTCACCCGCACAGATACGAGGTATGAAACGGCTGTGCTGGTCTTCGTTTCCGAACTCATACAATGTTTCGATACAGTCCTGCAACGACCAGATGTTCCCGAAACCAGCATCGGCCTGTGCCACGATTTCCGCACACATGGTGTACGGAGTAATCGGGAAGTTCAGGCCACCGTAACGGCGCGGCATTGTCATGCCATTCAGTCCGGCCTTCACCATCGCATCAAGATTCGCTTTCGTACCCGACGCATATTCCACACGCCCATTTGCATGATGCGGTCCTTCCTGATCCACCCCTTCCGCATTGGCGGCAATCACTTCACCGGTTATCTCACCGGTAATTTCCAACACCTTGTCATACGAATCAATCGCATCGGCACAATCCTGCGGCGCATAATCGTATTCATCCTTGTCTCTATAGTCGCGTTCCTTCAACTGACAGATACGCTCCATCATCGGATTGTTCAAGTGAAACTTGAGTTCCGGATGTTCTGTATAAAAGTTTGGCATAGAATTTCAGTTTTTAATTGTGGTCTTTGGTTTTGGTATTTTAAAATTTAAGGGAAGCACATAACCCATACGGACAAACTCCCCATATTGCACAGCAGGTTCCCATTCTACCTTCATAAAGTCTTCTTCCACCAGACGGATCGCTTCCTTCCTCAAATACAAATTATCCGAACCTTGAGGAAGGACATAGTACTTCTCAATACGTCCTTTCGTGTCTACAACAATTCTTATCAGAACCTGTCCTTCGACATTATGCTCAAAAGCCTCCTGGGGATAATGAAGATGCTCACGGATAAAAAGCCGCAAACCATACGTTCCACCCGGAAATCCGACAGCTCTATCAGAAGGATAAAAAGTGACTTCTTTCCCAGAAACATCATATACATGTCCGTCCTGAAGCTTCCCTTTGTCATATTCCTCCAGTCTCCAGACGGAACCATTGGGATAATACATGGTCAGATTTCCTTCGCGCTTACCTTTATTGAAATGGCATATATATTTCAATTGCCCATTCCGATAAAAACGCCGCATCTCCCCCTCACGCTTTCCTTCCTCAAATCCAACAATGGAGGCAGTCTCACCACTTGCATAGTAGGATATTGACTCACCATCCAGAACACACTTCTTCGGATTCTTTACAAAAGTCGAAAAATGACGCAGATTCAGAAGAGTATCGCCCAGATTGTAGAACTTGACTTCAATTTCATTTTCGGCAAGTTTTTTCCGAATGCAATAACGGACGGCATTTTCCACATTTTCAGTCCACAGACCTTTCTTATCAAGATAAATAGTATCTTGTGAGAAAGCAGAAAAAGCCCACGAAGACAAAAACAATGAGAATAACCACCTGCACTTCATAGCCAAAACGCTTATTTACTGTTTTTCTTATAATATTTAATCATTTTCGGAATCACTTCCTCCACCGTACCGTTGATTACATAGTCGGCGATGGAATTGATGGGAGCATTCGGGTCATTGTTCACAGAGATGATGATGCCTGCATCCTGCATACCGGCAATGTGCTGAATCTGTCCTGAAATACCACAGGCGATATACAGTTTCGGATGAACAGTCACACCTGTCTGGCCTATCTGACGGTCATGATCACAGAAACCGGCATCCACCGCCGCACGGCTGCCTCCTACTTCGGCATGAAGTTCCTTGGCCAGTTCGAACAGCATGTCGAAACCTTCCTTGCTGCCCATGCCATATCCTCCGGCCACCACAATCGGCGCGCCCTTCAAGTTATGTTTCGCCTTTTCCACATGACGGTCGATGACCTTCACCACATAATCCGTTTCCGGGACAAACTTCTCCACATCATGACGAATCACTTCACCCTGATAGTTTTCATCAAGAATTTCTTTTTTCATCACACCTTCACGGACCGTAGCCATCTGCGGACGATGTTCCGGATTGACGATTGTAGCCACGATATTGCCCCCGAAAGCCGGACGAATCTGGTACAGCAGATTCTTGTAAGTCACACCATTCTTCTTGTCTTCATGATCACCGATTTCCAGTTGCGTACAGTCGGCGGTAAGTCCGCTGGTCAAGGCGGAAGACACGCGCGGCCCCAGGTCGCGTCCGATTACAGTAGCTCCCATCAGACAGATCTGCGGCTTTTCCTGCTTGAACAGGTTGACCAGAATAGAAGTGTGGGGCAAAGAAGTATAAGGGAACAGCCCCGGAGCATCAAACACATGTACACGGTCAACACCGAAAGGCAACACCTGCTTTTCTACATCTGCAAGTCCGCTGCCGGCACAGACAGCTTCCAGTTGGCATCCCAACTCACTGGCCAGCTTGCGGCCCTTGGTTAAAAGTTCGAGACTGACATCGGCCACATGTGTGCCTTCCATCTCACAATATACAAATACATTATTCATAATTATCCGATAGTATGGTTAGCCAACAGTTCAACAATCAAGTTTTCCACATCCGCATCGCTTCCGGTAATCGTCTTGCTTTCCTTGGCCTGGAAGACAATGTTCTCGATTTTCTTCACCTTCGTAGGAGAGCCGGACAGACCGCATTGGGCAGTATCCCCGTCCACATCAGCCACGCTCCATTCAGTTATGTTCAGATACGGACGTTTTTCATACAGATCCGCATAGGCAAGTTCCTTGCCCTCTTTCGCCAGCGCAGCCTTTTCCTGACCACCCATGGCACGTTTGTACTTCATCACCAACTTCGCATTGCGCGGACGACAGGGAGCAGCACTTCCGTTTACGGTCAGTACGATAGGCAACGGACCTTCAACCGTTTCCACACCGCCGTCGATATGGCGTTTCACGCGGATACGTCCACCGGCAACCTCTTCGATTTCCTCCACGTACGTTATCTGAGGCAATCCCAACTTCTCCGCCACCTGGGGACCTACCTGCGCCGTATCACCGTCGATAGCCTGACGGCCTCCAATGATAACATCATATTCTCCAATCTTGCGGATAGCGGTCGCTAGCGCATACGAAGTGGCCAATGTGTCAGCACCGGCAAATGCACGATCGGTCAGCAGATAACCTCCGTCCGCACCTCTGTACAGACCTTCACGGATAATCTCTGCGGCACGTCCGGGTCCCATGGTCAGCATGGTCACGGTAGACCCCGGATGAGTGTCTTTCAATCTGAGCGCCTGTTCCAGAGCGTTCAAGTCTTCCGGATTGAAAATAGCCGGAAGAGCCGAGCGGTTAATGGTACCGTCGGCATTCATGGCATCCTTCCCCACACAGCGGGTGTCGGGAACCTGTTTTGCCAATACTACAATTTTCAAGCTCATTCTGTTTACTTTTAATATTAATGTATTAGATATGTTTTCCTGACGGCAAAATTAATGAAAGCATTCAGACTACCAAAACGATGTAGACAAAAAAGGCACAAAAGGCTTCATGTTGTGCAACGATTCATCGCCCGATTCTTCCCAAGATACAAAAAACTCCGTATCTTTGTCATCAGTTTAAACATAATACCTCTCCTATGGACTATTTGAGTTATAAAATAGCCGGATTCCTTTACAATATGGGAATCGACAAAGACAATCTCAGTTGGGGCACACGGATTATACTTCTTGCGGGAGTTCTGTTGGTCGCCTATATCTTCACAAAAGTTTTCCATTATTTCATCATGCCGACCATCCATAAGATAACGGCAAAAACCAAGGCTACATGGGATGACTATCTCTTCAATGAACGGATGCTTTCCGCCATCTGCCGGCTGATTCCGCCCATCATCATCTATATACTGCTACCCTTTGTCTTTGAGAACGAACAGAATATATTGAGCATCAGCCAGAAAATCTGCCTGATATATCTGGTAGCCGTAACTCTGAGACTCATCAATGCTTTCCTCAATTCACTCTACGAAATCTCCAACGAGCACGAGTCTCTCAAAAACCGTCCGCTGAAAGGAATCTACCAGATGATCAATCTGGTGTCCATAGGTATCGGAATCATTCTCATCATCAGTATCCTGATGAATCAGAACGCGGCCACCATCCTTGCCGGACTGGGTGCATCGGCAGCCGTACTGATGCTGATATTCAAGGACAGTATCCTGGGACTGGTGGCGGGAGTGCAACTTTCGGCCAACGACATGCTCCGTCCGGGCGACTGGATTACGATGGACAAATATGGAGCCAACGGATATGTGATAGAAGTTTCACTCACTACCGTCAAAGTGCAGAATTTCGACAAGACCATCACCACCATCCCACCCTATGCGCTGGTGAGCGACTCGTTCCAGAACTGGCGGGGAATGTGGCAGAGCGGAAGCCGACGCATCAAACGCTCGCTCTTCTTCGACGTGAACACGGTACGCTTCTGCACGGAAGAAGAGACGAAAATCTACATCAAGAAAGGATGGCTGAAAAAAGAAGAGACAGAAAACGGACCTGTGGTCAACCTGCTGGTGTTCCGCAATTTTGTAATGCAGTATCTTGGCAGCCATCCGAAAATCAATAACGAATTTCTCCAGATGGTACGCCAGATGGAACCCACTACGGAAGGAATACCTGTAGAAATCTACTGCTTCACCACTACCACCGAATGGCCTGTATATGAATCCATCCAGAGTGAAGTGTTCGACTATCTGATAGCCAGCATTCCACAATTCGGGCTGAAACTTTTCCAGCGTCCGTCTGGAATGGACTTGAATCTGACTAACCCAAACAAAGCATAATATGGAAAAAGGACTTACTTACACAAGCACGACAACCGTCAACGACACGAACACTGCCAAGACAATGGGGTCGGGCGACATGGATGTGTTTGCTACACCGGCTCTGGTCGCGCTAATGGAAAACGCTGCGATGAATGCCGTGAAAGATTCGCTGCCGAAAGGTTCCACCACGGTAGGTGCCATGATACAAACCTCCCATCTCAAGCCTTCCGGCATAGGCGAGGAAGTGACCGCCACCGCCACACTTGAAGAAGTTGACGGACGAAAGCTCACATTCAGCATCATCGCCCACGATTCAAAAGGAACCGTAGGCGAAGCCACTCACATACGTTACATCGTCGACCGGCAGCGGTTTCTGAGCAAGCTCTAACTCACCATTACGGCGATGAGCTGAATGAACAGAATCAGAAAGACCATCGCTATGGGATATACCGTAGCGTATGCCACACCGGGTACGTTGCTGTCAGTTCGATGACCGACAGCAACATACTAGGGAGTGCTGGTTATAAAACATATTTTCCACGTATCGTTCCGCTTCTGTTTCTCAAAAGACTTGATGTATTTCTCTATATATCATCAAACACGAAACATCAATATGTTATAAATTTATACATATGTAGTACCCACATACAATTTGAGATAATTACTCGGCGCATACCCAAACTTCTTCTTGAAAGCCTGCGAGAAATGCGACCTGTTCTTGAAACCTACCATGTAACCGACATCTTGCGCCGTCGCGGTATTTTCAAGCAACAGGGTTTTGGCTTTTTCCAACCGATGCTCCATAATCCACCGCTGGGGAGGAAGTGGGCTGACTTTGGCAAAGTCACGCTTGAAGGTGGCAAGGCTTCTTCCCGTATAGGAGGCAAACTCTTCCAGCGTCAGGTCTTCCGTGTAGTTCTGTTCCATGAAGTCCATCAGGTCTATCTTCCACGCTTCGCTAAAGTCGAACAGTGTCGGATAGAACCGGGTATCTATGGCAAGCAGGGACATGACGGCTTCCTGCACTTTCAGGCGCAGCCATTCGTCCGAGGGCATTTCTGTGCTGTCCGTATAGGGGAGGAACGAATCGAACAGGCTTTTCAATGCCGTCGTCTGCGGCAATATGTTCACCGTCTGCGCTATCGGGCTTACGTGATGCAGTTTCTTGCAGGTAGCGACTATGCGGTTGTAGTATTCTTTCAGTTCGTGGCGAGGGAGCGAAAAGTTGATACCACGGTAAGGCCCGTCGAGGGGTACTTTCGTCACGTTTATCGAGCAGTCGCGGCGCACAAACACATAATTGCCCGCCGCAATCTCGTCCGTCCTATCCCTGCCCTCGATGACCAATTTCCCCGAGCGCACGAAGATAATGGAATGGGCAGGCATCCGGTGTTCCCAGTGCATGTCGTGGGGTATGCAGCAACTCAGCAGGATGTCGCCATAATTGACTAAATTTTCTATCTGTCCGTTCATGTTTGCGAAAGTAATCAAAATAGTTTCTTATTCACGCTTCATCTTGAAGAAGATTTCAGGCATAGCGGTAGGATTCATAGGCTTCATGTCCACCAAGTCAAGCGATTTCACCATGTGTAGTGTACCTTGTTTGTAGGTTTGGAAATGCTCAGTCGTGAGATGATGCTTGTAGGCTTCCCGGCTGGCATATATTTCCAATATACGCACTTGGCAGGAATCCCGTTGCTGTATCATCGGACAGATGGCTATCACTCCCGGTTCATTGCAGACAGAAGCAGCTCCCACATTCAAGGCGAACGACAGGTATTCATCCAAGTATTCGGGGTAAATCTCTATTTCCGAGATGCGCACCAACATACTGTCGGCCTCAGCGTTTCCACAAGCAATCATCTGTTTATCATAAGTTGCACAAGGTAGGTTGAAAAGCCGTTCCGCGTTCTTCCATAAGAACATTTCCATATATACCGACAATTCTTTGTCTTCTGACAATTCCTTTTCCAGCCGTTGCAGATTTCCAGTCAATACTTCCGCCGGCTGATAGGGATAATCCGAGCCATAAAGTATATGGTCGGGAGAGGTGATGGTAAGCATACTTCGTATAACGGTTGGCGAGGCTGCCCCCGCCAAGTCGTAGTACAACCGTGAGAGGTTGGCTTCCACATCTACTTCGCCTACCATCCCTTTGGCTTGCAAGGCAGGAAGAATCGCTTTCATGCGCGGAATGGCAAGCGGAAGAAATGAACCGCAATGAGGCACTACTACTTTCACGTGCGGATAGCGTACCAGCACATTGCGTACCAGCATGTTCAGGACGGCACGGGTCGTTTCCGCCGGATATTCGTAGGCAGCCAGCGGAAGAGCAGCCGTCAGTTCCTCGTTCACAGGCACAGGCTTGTGGGGATGGAGGATGATGACGGCATTCCGTTCGTCCAGCACTTTCATCAAAGGGTCGAGTTCTTCATCGCCAAGATATTGCCCGCGACTGTTAGTCGCCAGCTTCACGCCGTCCGCGCCCAATGTATCAAGCGCATAGACGGCTTCGCGGATGGCAGCATCCACATCAGGCAGCGGCAGGGCGGCGCAGAACCTGAACCTGCCGGGGTAATCCGCTTTCAGCTTGGCGCAATATTCATTATAACGGCGTGTCGTCTGCCAGCATTCTTCCGTATCATCGAAATATGGTTGAGGGGCGGGCATCGTCAAGATGGAACAACTTATGCCGGCATCATCCATGAACTTCAAATGCGCACCGACATCCCATGCCGGAAGTGGAAAGCCTTCATCCATCGCGGCATCATGCTTCTCCAAAGCCTCCATATAAAACGGCAGGATATTATGGCAATGCACATCAATAATGCTTTGTGCCACCATGTTTCCTGCCATGCAAGTGGATATAGTCATAAGCGATATTGTTTTCTTCCACATATTTTTTACCGTATGGAGTTAGTCATTTCCCGATATTCCTTGCCCGGTTGGGTGCATTTGCCAATCATCTCACCTGTACGCAGGTAAGAATAGGTAGGCATTTCAAACAGGACGGGTTTCAATTTGTTATAGTCCACCTTGCCGTTTTCATTGAGGCAATCTTCCTCCACATGCGTGGCGTTGATTTTACAGATGAAATTGTCGAAAGTTTCCGTCTCATTGTTGTCCACCACTTCGCACTCCATCACCAGCGGGCTGTCCTCAATGACGGGGGTCTGTCCCTCGCCCAAGTGCCACTCGAACACTCCTGACTTGTCCGTTTTCGCCCCGCTTGTAATGCCCACATAATCCGCGCGTGGCAGCAACTTCTCATCCACCACATTGACCGACAACCTGCCCGTTGCCTTTATACCCTGATTGGTATAGTGGGGTTTGTAGAGGCTGACCATAATGCGGTCGTGTCCGATGATGCCCACATGTCCTGCCAACAACCATGCGGGCTTGTCTTCCATCATAGTTCCGATAACGACCGCCGGAGTCGGATACAGAGCCAGAACTGAACCGATCTTTCTTTTCATTGTTTATTCCTCCTCTTGCAATTTGTTATATTCCTCATCGGTTACAGGCTCAAGCCATTCGTTGTTTGTCTTTTCTCCGGGCACTTCAATGGCAAGATGGGCAAACCAATTGTCGGCTGTGGCGCCATGCCAATGTTTTACTCCGGCTGGGATGTTGACCACATCGCCGGGACGGAGCAGGCGTGCGGGCTTTCCCCATTCCTGATACCAGCCTGTGCCTGCCACGCAGATCAGCAGTTGTCCGCCGCCCTTCGTGGCGTGATGTATGTGCCAGTTGTTGCGGCAACCCGGCTCAAACGTTACATTGTTGATGCCGACCTGTTCAGAAGATACAGGTGCCAAATAGCTTTGCCCGATGAAGTATTGAGCATACGCATCGTTAGGCTGGCCGATGGGGAATATCATTTCCCGCTCGAATTTCGCTTTCTCGTCCGCAGCCTCCGTTTCTTCCGTCCATACATCCTTAGCCAGACGAAATGCGGCCCACGCTTTGGGCCATCCGGCATAGAAGCCGACTTGCGTCAGTATTTCCGCAATCTCGGTACGGGTGATGCCGTTCTTCCTGGCGGTCTGCAAGTGATAGGTCAAGGAAGAATCCGTGATGCCCGAACTGACAAGTGCGGTAATCGTAACCATGCTCCGGTCGCGCAGGCCGAGTTTGTCAGTCCGGCTCCATACTTCACCGAAAAGCACGTCATCGTTCAGTTCTGCGAACTTAGGGGCGAAATCGCCCAACTGCTCTCTTCCGGCAGTCTGCTTGATTTTTGTCTGTGCGTTAGCCATAGGTGTAATCATTAATAGTGTGAATGCAATGCAAATAATTGTTCTCATGATTGTGTTCTTTTCGTTGATACTCATAATCAGCACATTGGATGCTCCCATGAACCTTTGGTATCCACATCCATTTTTCTTGAGACTCCATCCAACAGGACGATTTCATTGTCAGCCAAACGGAGTGAAATAGCTTTTACCGCATCTTCCACATGGTAAGGTTTGGTTACGCCAATGATGGGCAAGGTATGCTTGGCAATCGCCCATGCGATGACCACTTGCGGCACAGTCGCTCCGTGCATCTGTGCTATCCCGCGCAATGCCGTAAGCAATCCTCCCATCCGTACCAGTTGGGCGTTGTAAGTCTCACCCCGTGAACTGTTCTGCGGCATCAGATGTTCCACGTCATATTTGCCGGAAAGCGCACCTTGCTCCAGTGTCATGTAGGCAAAGAAGTCCATACCGTGCTCGCGGCAATAGTCGATAATACCCGCATCCTCCGATGAACGGTAAATAAGGCTGTAGTGATTCTGCACCGCAGACACATGGAAACCTTCCGCAGAAAGAATTTCTTCCGCACGTTTCAATTCAGCCAAATTATGATTGGATACGCCCACGCTTCTTATCTTCCCTTTCTTCAGTGCGGGAATCAGTCCGGGCGTCCACCGCTCCACATCAGCCGGATTGTGTATCCAATAAACATCTACATAATCCGTGTTAAACCGTTTCAGGCTGGCATCCAGCATTTCTTCTACGGCATTCGGCGAGTCGGATGCAATCTGAGGAGTGAACTTGGTGGAGATAAGCACTTGTCCACGCGGACATTGTTTTACGAAACTTGCCAGAATCTCCTCTGAGGCCCCCATGCCATACACGGTGGCCGTGTCCCAAAGGTTCAGCCCGTTGTTCATAGCCGCATCAAATACCGGCTTTAAATCTTCTGCGGAAAGATTGTTTCCAAACACCTGGTCGCCTCCGGCGACACCTGTGCCCCATGACCATGTGCCCAAGGCGATTTTAGGATAATTCTCATTGTTTGCCATAACTCTGTTCATTTAAAAAGTTTTCTGCCACAAAGTTATGGAGGTTATTTTTTCACCTCGTTGTTTTACGGCTCAATTTATGTTTGTGTAAAGCTCAATTCGCTGATATGGAATATAAAATATGTATGTTTTTAGGGATTTATACTACCGCATTTGTCGCCAATATATAGATACTAGAATGGGACTAAATTAAATTTAGCCCCATTCTAGTATCGCAAATCACGCAATATCAATCTATTACAATTTTACAAACATCATCGACCGGCAGCGGTTTCTGAGCAAGCTCTAGCCCACCATTACGGCGATGAGCTGAATGAACAGAATCAGAAAGACCATCGCTATGGGATATACCGTAGCGTATGCCACACCGGGTATGTTGCTGTCGGTCATCGAATCGGCAGCGGCAAGCCCGGGAGTGCTGGTCATTCCTCCGGTTATGGTTCCGAGCAAGTCAAGCATACTGATTCTGAATACGAAACGCCCTACCAAGGCTGCCAGCAGCATAGGTACCACCGTAATCACTGCTCCCAGGCCGAAAAGCAGGAATCCGCTTTCCTGAAACGTGGCCACGAGTGTCTTTCCGGCAGAAGTGCCCACTTCGGCAAGGAACAGCAAAAGCCCGAGCTGGCGCAACAGCTGATTCGCAGGTGCAGACATCGACCAAAGAATCGGACCGGTCTTTCCCACTGCACTCAGGAAGAGGGCCATCATCAGCACACCGCCCGTCAGCCCCGGAGAGAAAGAGAATCCCGTGCCGAACGAAATGTTCAGTTTGCCGAACAGCACCCCCAACACGATACCCATCGCAACGGGGAAAAAGTCTGTATCTGAAAGGCGTTTCGCGTCATTCCCGAAAAGACGTGCCACCGCCTTCACTCCCTTCTGCTCACCGACCACCGTAAGTTTGTCGCCGAACTTCAAGGCCAATTCCGGCGAAGGCACGATGTCAATGCCGCTTCTGCGGACAGAAGTCACCGTACATCCGAAATTCTTCTGCAGGTTCAGTTCGCCAAGCTGTTTGTTTATCATCTCCTTTTTTGTAAGAAGCAGCGACTCAATGCTCTGGTTATGCTCCAGCGGAAGCTCGCCTTCCTCACGCTTTCCCAGCAACACCGCCAGATTGTTCAAAGATTCTTCACTTCCGACCGCCTGAAGGCAGTCGCCTTCTTCAAGCACCGTATAAGCTGTAGGCATCACGATGTCTTCGTTCTTCTTCAGCCTTGATATTACAGCTCCCGTCACCGCACGGACATTCAGTTGGGCCAGCGTGCGTCCCACGACCGCCGGATTCGACACACGGAACAGACCAGTGCCCAGCTCAGGGAAATGGCTTCTGCGTTCCACCTCAAGCCGGCGCGCCTCTTCCTGCAAATCTACACGGAACAGCTTGGGAAGCAGCTTGACAAAAAGAATCACTCCAATCACGCCAAACGGATAGGCTATTCCGTAAGCGATGGAAGCCAAGGGTGAATGGGTGCTGTCAATGGCCACCGCCAGTCCCGGGGTACTGGTCAAGGCTCCGGCTATAAGCCCGACAATGCTCGGGGTGTCCACACCGAACAGATATTTCATCCCCACACCCGTAAGACAGGCCGAAGCCACAATAAGCAGAGTAATGAGAATCAGCGTCTTCCCCTTGCTCTTGAACGAATGGAAGAAACCGGGGCCAGCCTGTATGCCGATGGTGAAAATGAAAAGCACCAAACCGAAGTTTCCCAATTCCTTGGGAATGGTCACGCCCCAATGCCCGAAAGCCAGCGCAATGAATATCACGGCAGACACATCGAGAGAAAGTCCCTTCACCTTGACGCGCCCCAGCATGAAACCAAGGGCAACAATCAGGAACACCGAAAAATAAGAATTCTGAAGCAAATCTGTCAACATAATCAAAATATATAAATCTAAAATAATTCAGCACTGTAGGCTCGCAGGCATTGAAAGCGTCATCAGCCGCCCGCCCTAAATGAGAGACTTGTCTCCCTTGATTTCCATCCGCAATCCCCATGTCTAAATATCAGGATATTCCAGCCGGAACAACCCGCTGCCTTCATCAAGACAGCCCGCTATTTTCCTATGAAAAAGAACAACTACAGAGGCTCTTTTGTTCATTCTTCCTCCAAAGTCCCGATATATTCATAAAGCTTCTTATAGAACGGATGCCGGGTAAGCGTGGAAGCATCCCCCAGAATAATCAGTTTCATGCGGGCACGGGTAATCGCCACGTTCATCCGGCGGAGGTCGTTGAGAAAACCGATTTGCCCCTCCTCATTGGCACGCACCAAACTGATGAGAATCACATCCCGCTCCTGCCCCTGGAACCCGTCGACCGTGTTTACCGTTATCAACGGACGATAAGGCTTGAAAAAGGCATCCTTCTTCAGCAACTGACGGAGAAACTGCACCTGCGCCTTGTATGGAGAAATCAGTCCCACGTCAATCCGCTCCTCAAGGAAACGTTCACGCCCTATTTTGGTGATATAGTTCTTCAACTGATTTACAGAAAGTTCGGCTTCGGGCTTGTTGATACGCCCATAGTTCTCGCCGACAAACTCCTCGTTGCAGTCCATCCCTTCCGTATTGACCCATTCAATAGGGGTATCAAAGTCAAGGATGCTGCGATATTTCACTTCCGGAGCCGACTGCAGCATTCCGCCATAAAACCACCCGGAAGAGAAATGCATGATGGCATCATTCATCCGGTACTGCACCTTCAGCAACGAAACCACCTCCGGCTTGTTTCTCACAATAGCCTGCATCAGCGTATCGCCCAGCCCCTGCCGCAATGCCTGCATACACTTCACGGTAGGCGGAAGCTGACAATGGTCGCCCGCCAATATCACACGGTCGGCCTTGCGGACAGCTATCCAACAGGCGGCTTCGAGAGCCTGCGCAGCCTCATCAATAAACACAGTGCCATATTTCTGCCCTATAAGTATCCGGTTCGCACTCCCCGCAAGCGTACAGGCGATGACCCTCGCTTCACTGAACAAAGATTCATTGATACGGATTTCCAGATCTGTCGCCCTGTCTTTCAGCGAATTGATTTTTGTCCGCACCGCCTCACGGTTGGAAGCCTTGCGTAAATGAGAATAAAGTTCCCTGATTGCTTTCCGTATGCCCCAAAGCTGGGGATAGTCGGGATGCGACTCAAAACGCCGCTCGTAAGTGAAGGAAAGCATCTTGTCGTTCACACGGCTGGGATTCCCGATACGGAGCACACTCACTCCCCTGTCCACCAGCTTCTCGCTTATCCAGTCGACGGCCATGTTGCTCTGCGCACAGACCAGCACCTGATTCTCCCTGTGCAGAGTCTCATAAACGGCTTCCACCAGCGTGGTAGTCTTTCCTGTGCCGGGAGGGCCATGCACAATGGCCACGTCCTTGGCATGGAGCACCTTGTTGACGGCCTCCTCCTGCGTGCGGTTCAACCAAGGGAAACGTACAGGCTGGAACGAAAAGACCGAAGCCGGACGGGAACCGTGGAAGATTTCCCTCAGCTCCGCCAGCCGGTTGTTCTTGGCCGAAATCACTTGTTTCAACGATTCAAACATCAGTCTGTAGGTAGTCTCGTCAAAATACAGCTGCACTCCCAATACCTCCTTGCTCTGAATCATCAGCAAAGCGTCGGCATTGGGAAGTACCACCACCATGCGGTCCTCGTCCACATAACTCACAGTGGCCACAAAGTTCAGGTAAGTGAGCTTTCCGCTCATATCCTGCGTAAAGAAACACACAGGACGGCCATATTCGAACGAATGTTCGATGTCTTTGTCTTCCCGTCTTTCCACCTCTATCACCAGCTGGTTCAATGCATTGTAATAGCTTCTCCCCACATTCAGCGGATACCAGCACATGCCACGCTTGATTTTGCGGCCGATACCCATCGCCTCTGTCTGCTGACGGAACTGCTCTTTTTCATATTCATATTCCATTTTCAGAAGCTCATACTGCCGCTGAAGATATAATATTGAAGACTCTGCCATAATAAATGAAGAATTAAGAGTGAAGAATGAAAATAAAATATTTCCGGTACGGTAGCCCTCTCACCTTTAATTTTCCCGCTCTGCCAGCATCTGCGCGCGCGACTTGCTCTGTGTCACCACATACACCCCTGTAAATATCAGTACGGCAGCAATGGCTTTCACCCATCCGAACTCTGCCATTCCGGCAAGCACAGCCACACTGCTCCCCACCACGGGCTGCATATAGTTGTACATGCTCACTACCGTAGGCCGCAGCGTCTTCTGTCCCACCAGCATCAGGATATAGGCCACATATGTACCAAAAAACACTACATAGCCCACTTCCATCCATACCGCTGTCGGGAACGAAGCGAAATCCATTGCAGAAAAATCACCGTAAGAAAAAGGAATGAAACAGATGGCCGCGTAAGTAAACATCCACTTCATCAGCGTCACCACAGTGTAACGGGAAATCAGTTTCTTGAAAATGGTCAGATAACATGCGAAGCTTACCTGTGCACCCACACAGAGAGCATCTCCCAGCACGCTTCCTTCTTCATCCCCTCCACCATGATTACTCATGATAAGCACCAACGCACCCACCGACCCAAGAAATATGCCGGTTACCTTTTTCGGAGTGACCGGTTCTTTCAGGAAAAGAGCAGCCAGAATCATGGTCACGATAGGCATGGTGGTGGTGACAATGGAAGCGTCTACCGGAGACGTGAGCGACAAGCCGAAAGTGAAGCATCCCTGATTGCACACGATTCCCAACAGGGAAGCAAAGAAAAGCATCAGCAAATCATGGTGTCCCACTTTCTCAGACTTCACGAACAATGAAGTGATCCAGAAACAACAGGCAGCTCCTATCATGCGCATGTTTGCCAGCGCAAGCCCTGTAATGCCGGCATCCATGGCCGCCTTGCCTACCGGCGACATGAGTCCCCACATGCTGGCCGCCGCCAACAAAGCCAGATGAGCCTTTACATTCTTTACATTCATATATAAATCCTCTAATTCAAGCCATCGTCTCGCTCAGAAGACAAACCGTTCCGGCCAGCGCAAAACTCCAGTTCCAGAGCGAAGCGATAACTTCTAAACAAATTTCTCTGCAAAGTTAACACCTTTCTGAAAAAAGACCCCGCACTGATTGGTTTATTCCGCAAAAATTCCTATTTTTGTTAGAAATATTTCTTCAATTCGTTACAACCATGAAAAAACAGGCAGACTACATCAAACGCATAGAAATAAAAGGTTTGTGGGGGCGCAAAAACATTTCATGGGACCTGCGTCCGGACGTGAACATCCTGAGCGGAGTGAACGGAATCGGGAAAAGCACGATTCTGAACAATTCCGTCACCAGCCTGACAATGCTTGAAGGAGGCGCACTGAAAAACGGCGTACAACCGGGAGTGGCATTCGTTTTTTCTCCGGAAGACGCTACTTATATTCATTTTGACGTGATCCGAAGTTTCGACCGCCCTCTGCTCAACTCTGAACTGCTGGGAAAGATAGGCAACCAAAAGGTGAAGACTGAACTCGACTGGCAGCTTTACCAGCTTCAGCGACGCTACCTGGACTATCAGGTAAATATCGGAAACCGCATCATTGAGCTTCTCACCAACGGCAATCCTGCAGATGCGGCGCAAGTGTCACGCCCGAAAACACACTTCCAGGATTTGATTGATGACCTTTTCAGCGAAACGGGAAAGAAAATCATCCGGAAAAGCAATGAAATACAGTTTGAACAGGACGGTGACATTCTGACACCCTACCAGCTCTCTTCGGGCGAGAAACAAATGCTCGTCATCCTGCTTACCGTTCTGGTACAAGACAACCAGGCCTACGCGCTTTTTATGGACGAACCTGAGATTTCACTCCATGTGGAATGGCAGCAGCGACTTATCTCGCTCATACGCAACCTGAACCCGAACGTGCAAATCATCCTGACCACCCATTCGCCTGCCGTCATCATGAACGGATGGATGGATGCGGTGACGGAGGTCAGCGACATCACTACACACTAACAACTTACGGCTATGGGAAAAAGACTTACCGAGAACCTTTCTTCCCTCTATATAGGCGCAGCCAACAAGCTGAAACCGAAACGCGCAAGGCGGAAAATCGTGGCATACGTGGAAAGTTATGAGGACATCTCTTTCTGGCGCGCGCTGCTCTCGGAATATGAAAACGAGAACCGCTATTTTGAGGTGATGCTTCCATCACGGAATTCGCTGGCCAAAGGAAAGAAAACGGTGCTGATGAACCAACTGGGAAAGCAGTTGGGAGAAAACATGATTGCGTGCGTGGACAGCGACTATGATTATCTGCTCCAGGGACGCACAAGCACTTCACGCTATATGCTGAAATGTCCTTACGTCATGCAAACTTACGCATATGCCATCGAAAACTACCACTGCTATGCGGAAGGGCTGCACGATGTGTGCGTGATGGCCACACTGAACGACCACAAGCTGATTGACTTTCCTGCTTTCATGAGGCTTTATTCCCAGATAGCCTATCCGCTGTTCATCTGGTCCATCTGGTTCTACCGGAACCACAACCTGTCTGAGTTCTCGCTGCTTGACTTCTGTTCTTATGTGAAGCTGGACCATGTAAACACGTTCCATCCGGAAAGGTCGCTAGAAGCGATGGCGAAAAAAGTGAACCGCAAACTGCACGATCTGGAACACAGACACCCGAAAGTTCTCCCCGAAATCGAATCTCTGAAAACGGAACTGAAAGAACTGGGCGTGCATCCGGAGAATACGTATATGTTCATACAGGGACATCACATCATGGACAACGTGGTGATGCGCCTGCTTATTCCTGTCTGCACCATCCTGCGCAAAGAACGTGAACAACAGATACACGATCTGGCACTGCACAACATGCAGATGCAGAACGAACTCACCAGCTACCAGCGGAGTCAGGTCAATGTGGAGGTGGTGATCCACCGCAACACGAACTATACAAGTTCCCCGCTCTATCAGATGATGCGAAGGGACATAGAACGATTCCTGAAAATAATCAAATAAGAAGTGTTCCGGAAACAAATTATCCTCCAATCCCCAAACTGCCCGCCGTTTTACAAAAAGAAAGAGAGGAATAGGGATTGTTTGCGAAATATTTTTTATTTTTGTAGCGAAAATGAGTTAAAGTACTAAGAAATGAACGTATTAGAACTGAGCGAACAGGAGATTATCAGACGGAACAGTCTGAACGAGTTGAGAGCGATGGGAATCGATCCGTATCCCGCCGCCGAGTATGTAACGAACGCTTTTTCGACTGATATCAAAGCAGAATTCAAGGACGACGCTGAAGCGCGGGAAGTGTCCATCGCAGGACGCATCATGTCGCGCCGCATCATGGGCAAGGCGTCATTCGTCGAACTGCAGGACTCCAAAGGACGCATACAAGTATATATCACAAGGGACGACATTTGCCCGGAAGAAAACAAAGACCTGTACAACGTTGTGTTCAAGCGTCTGCTTGACCTTGGCGACTTCATCGGAATCAAGGGATTCGTGTTCCGCACGCAAACGGGTGAAGTATCCGTACACGCAAAGGAACTGACCGTACTGGCCAAATCGCTCCGCCCGCTTCCGATAGTGAAATACAAGGATGGAGTGGCATACGACAAATTCGACGATCCGGAACTGCGCTACCGCCAGCGGTATGTGGACCTGATAGTGAACGACGGTGTGAAGGACATCTTCCTGCAACGGGCCACAGTGATACGCACCATCCGCCGCGTGCTCGATGAGGCAGGATATACGGAAGTGGAAACTCCGACGTTGCAGAATATCGCGGGAGGAGCAAGCGCGAAGCCGTTCATCACCCACTTCAATGCTCTCGACACGGACATGTACATGCGTATCGCTACAGAACTTTATCTGAAACGTCTCATCGTGGGAGGATTTGAGGGGGTTTATGAAATAGGAAAGAACTTCCGTAACGAAGGCATGGACCGCAACCATAATCCGGAGTTCACCTGCATGGAACTCTACGTACAATATAAGGACTACAACTGGATGATGTCGTTCACCGAAAAACTGCTTGAAACAGTCTGCATCGCGGTAAACGGGAAACCGGAACGCGAAATCGACGGGAACGTCATCAGCTTCAAGGCACCTTACCGCCGTCTCCCGATACTGGATGCCATCAAGGAAAAGACGGGCTACGACCTGAACGGAATGGACGAGGAGCAGATACGCGAGGTGTGCCGGAAACTGAACATGGAAATCGATGACACGATGGGAAAAGGCAAGCTGATAGATGAAATCTTCGGCGAGTTCTGTGAGGGCACGTTCATCCAGCCTACGTTTATCACCGACTATCCTGTAGAAATGTCGCCGCTCACCAAGATGCACCGCTCAAAAGCCGGACTGACTGAACGCTTTGAACTGATGGTGAACGGGAAGGAATTGGCCAACGCCTACTCTGAGCTGAATGATCCGATAGACCAGGAAGAACGCTTCAAGGAACAGATGCGTCTGGCCGACAAGGGGGATGACGAGGCGATGGTCATTGACCAGGATTTCCTGCGCGCCCTGCAGTATGGCATGCCTCCGACAAGCGGTATCGGCATCGGCATCGACCGTCTGGTCATGCTCATGACGGGAAAAACCTTTATCCAAGAGGTGTTGTTCTTCCCGCAGATGCGCCCTGAAAAGGTCACCCCGAAGGATTCCGCCGACAAGTTTACAGCTCTGGGAGTTCCAGCCGACTGGGTTCCCGTAATCCAGAAAGCCGGATACAACCTCATCTCTGACATGAAAGAAGTGAATCCGCAGAAGGTGCATATGGACATTTGCGGAGTCAACAAGAAATACAAGCTCGAACTGAAGAACCCAAGTGTCGACGAAGTAGCAAGCTGGATTGAAAAGATATGAAACTGCCCGGGAAAATAGCGATTATGGGGGGAGGAAGCTGGGCCACGGCCATCGCCAAGATTATACTGACCCAAGCCGAATCGATAAACTGGTACATGCGCCGCGATGACCGCATTGAGGATTTCAAGCGTCTCGGCCACAATCCGGCTTACCTGACAAGCGTGCGCTTCAACACGAAGTGCATCAGCTTTTCATCAGACATAAATAAAGTGGTGAGGGAATCGGATACGCTGATATTCGTCACTCCCTCACCCTACCTGAAAAGTCACCTCAAAAAGCTAAAGGTAAAACTCAAGGACAAGTTTATCGTCACTGCAATCAAAGGTATCGTTCCGGACGAAAACATGATCATATCCGACTATTTCCATAAGGTGTATGATGTGCCGGAAGAAAACATCGCCGTACTGGCGGGTCCCTGCCACGCAGAAGAAATCGCCCTCGAACGCCTTTCCTACCTTACGGTGGGATGCAAGGACATCGAAAAGGCCAAAATGTTCGCACGCCAGCTTGCCGGACATTACGTGAAAACCTCAGTGAACACGGACGTGGCGGGCATCGAATATGCTTCTGTATTGAAAAATGTCTATGCCATCGCAGCAGGGATATGCAGCGGACTGAAGTATGGAGACAATTTTCAGGCTGTGCTTGTCGCGAATGCCTTGCAGGAGATGAACCGCTTTCTCGAAACAGTCCACCCCCTTAACCGCTGCACAAATGATTCGGCCTATCTGGGTGACCTGCTCGTCACCGCCTATTCCAATTTCAGCCGCAACCGCGTATTCGGCACCATGATTGGAAAAGGATATTCCGTGAAAAGTGCACAAATAGAAATGGAGATGATTGCCGAGGGATATTACGGCACAAAATGCATCAAGGAACTCAACAAGCACCTGCATGTGAACATGCCGATTGTGGATGCTGTCTACAACATCCTCTACGAACGTATCTCTCCTATGATTGAAATTAAATTACTCACTGATTCTTTCAGATAAAAATTACAGTTATGGAAAACATCAAACTGAACATCGAAAAGACTTTAGACTTCATCTCTAAAGACAAGTTGGCTTCTTATGAAGAAAAAGTAAAAGCCTGTATGGAAACATTGGAAAAGGGCACCGGACTGGGGAATGACTTCCTGGGATGGCTGCATCTGCCTTCTTCCATCACCAAAGAACATCTGGACGACCTGAAAGCTGCTGCACAGACCTTGCGCGAGAACTGCGAAGTCGTGATTGTGGCAGGTATCGGAGGAAGCTATCTGGGTGCACGCGCCGTCATCGAAGCCCTGTCGGACAGTTTTGCATGGCTGAAAGAAAAGAAAGCCGGAAATCCGACCATCATCTTTGCAGGCCATAACATCAGTGAAGACTATCTCTACGAACTTACCACTTTCCTGAAAGACAAGAAATTCGGTGTAATCAATATTTCCAAGTCGGGGACAACGACTGAAACTGCCCTCGCTTTCCGTCTGCTGAAGAAACAATGTGAAGAGCAGCGCGGAAAAGAAATGGCGCGCAAAGTCATTGTGGCAGTGACTGACGCAAAGAAGGGAGCTGCACGCACCACAGCCGACAAGGAAGGTTACAAATCCTTCATCATCCCCGACAATGTGGGCGGACGTTTCTCTGTATTGACTCCGGTGGGTCTGCTTCCGATTGCCGTAGCCGGATTCGACATTGAAAAACTGGTTGAAGGTGCACGCGAAATGGAAAAGACCTGCGCCAACGAGAAAATGTGCGAGAATCCTTCCGCGCTGTATGCCGCCACACGCAACGAGCTGTACTGCAATGGCAAGAAAATTGAGATTCTGGTGAACTTCCATCCGAAACTCCACTACTTTATGGAATGGTGGAAACAGCTCTTCGGAGAATCGGAAGGAAAAGACCATAAAGGTATCTACCCAAGCTCCGTCGACTTCTCAACCGACCTTCACTCAATGGGACAATGGATTCAGGAAGGTGAACGCACCATCTTTGAAACTGTAGTATCCGTGGAAACGACCAACCACGAACTTCATTTCCCGAGTGATGAAGAAAATCTTGACGGACTTAACTTCCTCGCCGGCAAGCGCATCGATGAAGTGAACAAGATGGCGGAACTCGGTACACAGCTCGCCCACGTGGACGGCGGGGTGCCCAATCTCCGTGTCAGCGTTCCGACTCTCAACGAATACTATCTGGGGCAGTTGATTTATTTCTTCGAGAAAGCCTGCGGTATCAGCGGCTATCTGCTGGAAGTGAATCCGTTCAACCAGCCGGGTGTGGAAGCATACAAGAAAAACATGTTCGCCCTGCTGAACAAGCCGGGTTATGAAAAAGAATCCGAAGCAATCCAGGCACGCCTGAAAAAATAATCGGATATAAAGTCAAGGCACGGATTTCCGCTTTCCCGGAATCCGTGCCTGTTTTTTTGACCATAAAAATGACTCAGAAATGTTTCAAGAAGCAATCAAGAACTATCTGCACACACACAACTATTCAAAAATCAATCTGAAGGCCGTACTCTTCGACATGGACGGCGTATTGTTCGACTCCATGAAGAATCATGCCGTGGCATGGGTGGAAGCCATGAAAAGATACGGCATGCATATGGAAAAGGAAGAAGCCTACCTGCACGAAGGGCGCACCGGCTCAGGAACCATCAACATCATCAGCCAGCGCGAACGGGGACACCAGGCCACCGAACAGGAGGTGAAAGAGATTTATCAGACCAAAAGCGACATCTTCAACAGTCTCCCCAAAGCCGAACCGATGCCCAGAGCATACGAGCTGCTGCAAAAGATAAAGAAAGACGGACTCATCCCCATGGTCGTGACCGGCTCGGGCCAGCTCTCACTTCTCGACAAACTGAACCATTCTTATCCGGACGTGTTCAAGCAGGAACTGATGGTGACCGCCTTCGACGTGAAATATGGGAAACCGAATCCGGAACCTTACCTGATGGCCCTGCAGAAAGCGCGCATCGCGGCAAATGAAGCCATCGTCGTCGAAAACGCTCCGCTCGGAGTGCGCGCGGGAGTGGCCGCAGGTATATTTACCGTTGCGCTCAATACCGGACCTCTGCCCGACAAGGCACTGCTCGATGAAGGGGCCGACCTGCTGTTTCCGTCCATGCAGACGTTCAACGAGAACTGGGAGACGTTCCGGAAAGAAAGTTTATGACACGAAGGGCACAGAACGGGTACTCCCTTTCCGGAAGCCCTTTTCCGCATACACAAGACATACTCAAACCGGTACCGCTCCAAACCTCCCGCCTGCAGACTTCTTCAGATTCATAAAAACGGCGTTTTCCGATGTCCGGTCCCTCCATAAGGCAATCCCTTTTCCGGAAAATTCTGGAAAGTTCTTCAAAATCATTAGTATTGCACCATGAGAAATATCAGACTAAAAGCCCTGCTTGCCGGGCTTATATTCATCACCGCAACCAGTGGACAAGCACAGAAAATAGGCAATCTGGTGGAACTGAAACAGGAATCTTCAAACGAACTCTTCCATCGTCTCGGCAAGGCACCGAGAACCCCGGCTTTTGAATCGGAAGGCTATTGGGTGTGGGGAAGTTCTGTCGTAAAGGGAGACGACGGGAAATACCATATGTACGTTTCCAGATTCCCCAAGTCGCTGCCTTTCCATCCGGGATGGATGGTGGCTTCCGAAATCGTACATGCCGTGGCCGACACTCCGCAAGGACCCTATCGTTTCAGCGACATCGCCCTGCCGCCACGCGGAGCACAATACTGGGACGGACGTTCCACGCACAATCCCCGCATACTGAAACACGACGGCAAATATTACCTCATCTACATGGGTTCTACCCATCCGTTTGCCGACCCTACATACGACGAACTCACGCTCGACAGCCCGTGGTGTATCGTGGCACGCTCAAACAAACGCATCGGACTGGCGGTGGCTGATTCGCCTTACGGCCCGTGGAAACGCATGGACGAGCCTATATTGAAAACCCAACCGGAAACATTCTACAGCTATCTGACTTCCAACCCGTCACCCATCGTCCAGGAAGACGGATCCGTGATGATGATATTCAAGGGGCGCGCCCATACCGAGAACGGAAAATATTCGGACATGGCACTGGGAGTGGCATACGCCCCTTCGATTGAAGGCCCCTACACCGTGCTCAACAACGGGAAACCCATCTTTCAGGTAGACGGGCAGGGAGAAGCGGAAGACCCGTTTCTCTGGAAAGACGAGAAGGGATACCATGCCATCTTCAAGGACCATGTAGGGAAATTCACCGGAGAAAGGGGTGGAGGCGTGATGGCACACTCAAAAGACGGCATCCACTGGGAAGCGGACAAGGCCCCGAAAGCCTATTCGCGCACCGTGGAATGGGAAGACGAGGAAGTGGAAATGCAAGGGCAACTGGAACGTCCCTTCATATTCTTTGAAAACGGGAAACCTGCCTACATCTTCTTCGCCACGATGGACGGCCCCGGAGGCTTCGAGAATGCCACGGAATCATGGAACATGGTCATTCCCATCCGCTGACCAGTCCATGCCTGCGCGCGCCTTCAACAGACATCTGCGGTACAAGGCCGACGGCACAGAAAAGAAACATGAATGTCCGCAACGCGCATACAGGCATTTGCGGACATTCATACAAAGCATGACATTGCCTTCCGGCAATCAAATTTCATGCTGACACAATCACCAATCATTCATGAAAGCCCTCAGTCGAGAGCGAAAAACTTGCTCCGGGCGAGCAATGCCGAACCGATGGCATTCGCCTTCTCCTTCAGTTCAGACAACACGATGTCCGAATCACGGTACATCAGATTCAGCGTATAACGGCGTATGGCCGAGATTACAGGAGGAAGCAGATACTCTCCCACCCTTGAAAACTCGCCTCCGATAATCACCTGTTCAGGGTTGAAGATGTTCATCATCTCGCCGATATGGCGTCCCAGCTTTGCGCCGATGCTCTCCACCAGTTCGATAGCCAGCACATCTTCACGCCTTACGGCCGAAATCACATCGTCCAGTGTAATCTCCTCAATCGACTTCTCCTTCAGAAGAATGGAGTTCTCGCCGTTCCGGAGACGCTCGATGAACTTACGGTAAAGGGCCGAACAGGAAACTTCCGTCTCGATGCACCCTCTCTTTCCGCAGTCACAGATCTGCTGGTTGTCATAGCCATAATTATGCCC
The DNA here is from genome assembly GCA_944320815.1 of uncultured Phocaeicola sp. Taxonomy (GTDB): domain Bacteria; phylum Bacteroidota; class Bacteroidia; order Bacteroidales; family Bacteroidaceae; genus Phocaeicola. The sequence goes on from CALUIZ010000020.1 coordinate 28,232, forward strand.
CATCTCTCCGGCGAATCCCGACATGCCCGAATAAAGCTTCCCGTCGATAATGATTGCCAAACCAAGCCCCCAGTTCACGTTGACGAAAATGAGATTTTTCGCGCACTTCTCTTTCCTCATTATATATTCGCCGTAAGCCATCGCACGGCTGTCGTTGTCTATGCACACATTGATGCCTATCTTTTCAGAAAGTGTTTCCGCCAGCGGTTTCTCCGTACACGTCAGTTGCGTGTAGCTGCAGCCGGTCTCCGGATTCACCCGGCCTGTGATTCCCACACAGACGTTGAGAATTTTCTCGCGGTCAATCTCCAGCCCGTCGACAAAACGTTTCACCTCGTCACATATCCTGTCCACGCATTCAAGCGTATTCACCAGATGGAACGGAATGTCCAGCTCCATCTTCAGCACATCCCCCTTGAAGTTGATGAGCCCCAGTCTCAACGAATGCACTCCGACAGCCACACCGACAAAATATCCTGATTCCGCGTTCAGCCCATACAGGCTCGGATGGCGTCCTCCGCTCGTTTCAAGTTTTCCGTAATCATTCACATACCCCTCTTCCAGCATTTCATCCACGAACTTGGTCACGGTAGGCACGCTCAGACCCACCGCCTTCGACAGTTCCGTAATTGTCGTGCATCCCGAATAGATGAAATGTGAAATGATGCGCCTCTTTATCAAGGCACTTTTCACCCCTTTTTTTATTTCACTTAATAAAGCCTGTCCCATAATATTTTTATTTTATAGAAACACGTACAAAAATAAGATTTTTATTTAATAATTCAAGCAAGAAAATTCTTTTTTTTTATTTGTCTTTCTGATTTAGCTTTGATATATTTGCATTGGCAATGGTGGAAAATACCCTGATGTTCCATCCCGGAAAAAGGGGAAGTTCCTGCAAAACAACGGGGAATTTTTCCGTGGCTTCACGCTTTCTCCGTACCGATTCCCGCATATGCCTGAAAACGCGATAACAACAGTATTAATAATATTAACTTCAAAATTCTAACTTATCATGAGACTGATCATTGAACCCGACTATCAGGCCCTCTCGAACTGGGCGGCAAACTATGTGGCAAAAAAAATCAACGCGGCAAACCCGACTGCAGAGAAGCCGTTCGTGCTGGGACTTCCCACCGGCTCTTCTCCGCTGGGCATGTACAAGGCACTCATCGAACTGAACAAGAAAGGTGCAGTATCATTCAAGAACGTGGTGACATTCAACATGGACGAATATGTGGGACTTCCGGAATCTCATCCTGAAAGCTACCATTCTTTCATGTTCAACAACTTCTTCAACCACATCGACATCTGCAAGGAGAACATCCACATCCTGAACGGAAACGCAGCCGACCTGGAAGAGGAATGCGCCAACTATGAGAAGGAAATCGAAAAGTTCGGGGGCATCGACCTGTTCCTGGGAGGTATCGGACCGGACGGACACATCGCATTCAACGAACCGGGTTCTTCACTCTCTTCGCGCACACGCGTAAAGACGCTGACCACTGACACCATCATCGCCAACTCACGTTTCTTCGAGAACGACGTGAACAAGGTGCCAAAGACTGCTCTCACTGTAGGAGTGGGCACAGTGCTTTCCGCAAAGGAAGTGCTGATTATCTGCAACGGACACAACAAGGCACGCGCGCTGCAGCATGCAGTGGAAGGGGGCATCACACAGATGTGGACCATCAGCGCACTGCAGATGCACCGCCACGGAATCATCGTGTGCGACGAGGCGGCTACCGATGAACTGAAGGTCGGCACGTACAAATACTTCAAGGACATCGAAAAGAACAATCTGTAAGCCGGATAAGGGTCCGCACGAAAACCACACCTAACATTTACTTACAATGAGAACCAATCTTAGCTCACAAATTTCATTGAACCGCGTCTCTCCGCGCTATTACAGGCCGGAGAACGCGATTGACCGTTCTGTCCTGACACGGCTGGAAAAGATTCCGACCAACATCTTTGAAAGCATCGAGGAGGGCACAGAACAGATTGCAAACGAAATCGTGTCCAAAATCCAGGACCGCCAGCGGGAAGGGAAATTCTGTACCATCGCTGTCGGTACGGGAGCTTCTCTGCGCTATCTTTTCGCCGCCCTTATCCGCAAACATAAAGATGAGGGGGTGAGCTTCCGCAACGTGGTGTTCTTCAATCTCTATGAATATTATCCGTTGAGCGAAGGGGCGGGAAGCAGTTTCAACCAGCTCAACAAACTCTTCCTCTCACAGATTGACATCGACCGTCAGAATGTGTTCACCATGGACGGGACCATCCCGCAGGAGGCCATCATGGAGCACTGCCGCCTGTATGAACAGCGCATACAGACTTTCGGCGGACTGGACATCGCCGTGATGGGGGTGGGACGCGAAGGAAACATCGGAATGAACGAACCGGGCTCTCATGCCAACTCCACCACACGACTGATTCTGATTGACGCCACCTCACGCTCGGAGGCCGCCCACAACATCGGAGTGGACAACCTTCCTCCATGTTCCATCACAATGGGAATCAACACCATCCTCAGCGCACGCAAAGTGTATATGCTGGCATGGGGGGAAAACAAGGCGGACATCATCAAGCGCGCCGTGGAAGACAAGGTCAGCGACACGCTCCCTGCATCTTATCTCCAGCTCCATACCAACGCTTCGGTATGCGTGGACCTGGCAGCGGCAGCCCATCTGACACGCATACAGCGTCCGTGGCTGGTGACAAGCTGCGAATGGAACGACAAACTTGTGCGCAGCGCTATCGTATGGCTCTGCCTGCAACTCAAGAAGCCTATCCTGAAACTGACCAACAAGGACTACAACGAAAACGGACTGAGCGAACTGCTGGCCCTCTACGGTTCTGCATACAATGTGAACATCAAGGTGTTCAATGACTTGCAGCACACCATCACGGGCTGGCCGGGAGGAAAGCCGAACGCTGACGACACCTATCGTCCGGAACGCGCAAAACCGTTCCCGAAACGGGTCATCGTGTTCTCCCCGCACCCGGATGACGACGTGATTTCAATGGGAGGGACACTCCGCCGCCTCGTACAGCAGGGGCATGAGGTGCACGTGGCATACGAAACTTCAGGCAACATTGCCGTAGGCGATGAAGAGGTGGTTCGTTTCATGCACTTCATCAACGGATTCAACCAGTTGTTCGCCAACAGTGAGGACAAGGTCATCAGCGACAAGTATGCGGAAATCAAACAGTTCTTCGCCGGCAAGAAAGAAGGCGACATGGACACGCGCGACATCCTGACCATCAAGGGTCTGATCCGGCGCGGTGAGGCGCGTACAGCCTGCACATACAACAAGATTCCGTTAAGCAGATGCCATTTCCTCGACCTTCCGTTCTATGAAACCGGAAAAATCGAGAAGAATCCGATCAGCGAAAAAGACATTGAGATTGTTTTGAATCTGCTCCGGGAAGTGAAGCCTCATCAGATTTATGTGGCCGGCGACCTTGCCGACCCGCACGGCACGCACCGTGTATGTACGGATGCCGTATTCGCCGCCATCGACGAAGAGAAGAATGCGGGTGCGGAATGGCTGAACGACTGCCGCATCTGGATGTACCGTGGCGCATGGGCTGAATGGGAAATCGAGAACATCGAAATGTGCGTGCCTCTCAGCCCGGAAGAACTGAGGGCAAAACGCAACTCTATTCTCAAGCATCAGTCGCAGATGGAAAGCGCACCGTTCCTCGGCAACGACGAACGCCTGTTCTGGCAGAGAAGTGAGGACCGCAACCGCGGTACGGCCGCCTTGTACGACCAGCTCGGACTTGCCAGCTATGAAGCGATGGAGGCTTTTGTGGAATACAAACCTATCTGACTCTGATTACATTTCAATGTAACGATGTCATTCCGGTAGAGGAGTGTGGTTATAACCCCAGTACCGGAATGACTTTTTTTATTTATATAAGTATGCATATAAAATATTTGCTTGCCATGAAAAAAACGTTTTTATCAGCCGCCGGAGTGGCACTGGCCTTCTGCCTCTTTTCATGTACGTCATCGGAACACTTCCTCAAGGAAGAAGACTATCGTGCGAAGGTGGAGGCTGATTTCGCCGCCAAGAAACAGGCTTTGCACACAGGCAATCTTTTTGAGATATTCACCCGTGACATGACACTGGAAGAGCGCGAGGCACTGACCTTCCTCTATGCATATATGTCGCCGGGCGACATTACGGACTATACGGGAGAGTTCTACCTGAACAATGTCCGTCTTGCACTCGACAGCCGTGAGACGATGCCATGGGGAAAGAATATCCCCGACCTCATTTTCCGGCATTTCGTCCTCCCCATACGTGTAAACAACGAGAATCTTGACAATGCCCGCGAAGTGTTCCGCGATGAGCTTGAACCCCGCGTCAAGAATCTCTCCATGTATGATGCCGTGCTGGAAGTCAACCACTGGTGCCACGAGAAAGTGATCTACGCTCCCACCGACAGCCGTACAAGTTCTCCGCTGGCCACTGTGAAGACCGCATTCGGACGCTGCGGGGAAGAAGCGACTCTGCTGGTATCGGCTTTGCGCTCTATAGGCATCCCCGCACGCCAGGTGTACACGCCGAGATGGGCGCACACCGATGACAACCATGCATGGGTGGAAGCGTGGGTAGACGGGAAATGGTATTTTCTGGGAGCCTGCGAACCGGAACCGGTGCTCAATCTGGGATGGTTCAATGCGCCAGCCAGCCGCAGCATGCTGATGCACACAAAGGTATTCGGTGCTTACAACGGACCGGAGGACGTGATGAAACGGACCGCCAACTTCACGGAAATCAACATCATCGACAACTACGGACAAAATGCCAGAACAACGGTCACCGTGACTGATACGGAAGGAAAAGCGGTACCGGGCGCGAATGTGGAATTCAAGATCTATAACTATGCGGAGTTCTACACCGTATCGCGCCAGAGCACAGATGAAAAAGGCCAGGCCAGTCTCTCGGCGGGTCTGGGCGACCTGCTGGTCTATGCCTCGTCAGGCGACCGGTTCGGATTCCGCAAAGTGACGTTCGGAAAAGATACGGAGGTAACTATTGCACTCGACCACAAGACGGGTGAGGCATTCAGCGAAAGTCTGCAGATTATTCCTCCGGCAGAAAAGGCGACGCTCCCCAAAGTGACCGAAGAACAGCGGGCAGAAAACACCCGGCGTATGGAGCAGGAAGATTCCATCCGTAATGCCTATGTACACACTTTCCCGACAGAAGAGACGGCAAAAGGCTTTGCCGAAAAACACGGACTGGCACCGGAAGCATCCGTCCGCTTCATCCTTCAGTCGAGAGGGAACCATGCGGAAATCATGAATTTCCTGTCGCGTGCGGCGGAAAAAGGTGAAGGACAGCGCGCGCTTGATCTACTCGGCACACTGGCAGAAAAAGACCTTCGCGACACACCCTGCGCCATCCTTGAAGACCATCTGTATGCGACAGACAAGGAAGCTGACGTAAAAGAGGTGTTGGCACCGCGTGTGGCAGCCGAAATGCTGACTCCTTACCGGAGCTATCTGCAGCAGCATATCCCGACCGCCCTTGCCGAACAGTTCCGCAGCGACCCCCAGCAGCTTGTCAACTGGTGCAAGGACAGTCTGGAAATCCGCAATGACCTGAACTCGCTTTTCACTACAGCCTCACCTGAGGGAGTATGGAGAAGCCGCATAGCCGACACCGGATCCAGAAACATCTTCTTCGTGGCGGCAGCCCGAAGTCTGGGTATCCCGGCATGGAGAGATGCTGTGACAGGAAACATCTGTTACCGTATGAACGGAGAAGAAAGAATCGTCGACTTCCGGACAGCGGTCAGCGCAGAACCGGAAAGGGAAACGCTGAAAGCGGAATACAAAGCGATTCCGAGACTCGACAACCCGAAATACTACACGCACTTCACGCTTTCCAAATTCGACAACGGAACGTTCCGCCTCCAGAATTATCCTGAAGACACCTCATGGGAATCTCTCCTGAAGAAGGGGAACAAAATGGAAACGGGATATTACATGATGGTGAGCGGAAGCCGCATGGCCAGCGGCGATGTGATGGCTGAAATATCGTTCGCCAACGTAGAGAAAGGGAAACCGGCAACCACTTCACTGGTGATGCGCGACAACCCGAATGAAATCCGGGTAATCGGCAACTTCAATTCGGAAAGCACATTCCAGATTCCGGGACAGCCGGAACAGACAAACGTCCTGAACACTGCCGGAAGAGGATATTTTGTTGTAGGAATACTCGGAATCGGCCAGGAGCCTACCAACCATGCACTGAAAGACATCGAAGCCAAGAAGAAGGAACTGGAAGAATGGGGACGCACCATCATACTGCTGTTCCCGGATGAGTCCGCCTTCCGCAAGTTCAATCCGAAAGAGTTCCCCAATCTGCCTTCAACCGTAGTGTTCGGCATAGACAAGGACAGAACCATTCAGAAAGCAATTGCGGAAAGCATGAAACTGCCCAATGCCCACCAGCTCCCGATATTCATCATCGCCGACACGTTCAACCGCGTGGTGTTCGAGTCGCACGGCTATCTCATCGGGATGGGCGAGCATCTGCTCCAGGTCATTCACAGCCTGTAAGTGCCTGAATCGTATTTCTCACTCTTTCGGGAGTAGTGACGGGACACTGATACTCGTCTATCACAACCGCACCTCCCATCGACAAAGCCGGATTGCGCAGCCGCATCCGGCTTTCTTTATTCTCACGGGCAGAGAAATGAAACTCCGACGCACCTGTCCGTGCGGCCAGTTCTGCAATGTTCTTTTCATTCACACCGCATCCGGGCATCACGATAATCCTTCCGTCAGCCTGCTCGACAAGCTTCTTCAGCAAGTCCGCCCCTTGTATGGCAGTGGGCTGCTGGCCCGATGTCAACACCCGGTCCACTCCCAGAGCAATCAATTCCTCAAGCACGCGTTCCGGATTGCGTACATAGTCGAACGCGCGATGGAAAGTGACCGACATGCCTTCCGAGGCTTTCATCAGACGTTCCATCGCCGCCTTGTCCAGATCCCCGTCGGGAGTCAGACAACCGAACACCACACCATCCGCACCCGCCTGACGGGCCATACGGATGTCTTCCTCCATAATGTCAATTTCCGAAGGAGTGTAGAGAAAATCTCCCCCGCGGGGGCGGATTATCACATGCAGACGGATATCCGTCAGCTTCCGGGCCGCATGAATCTGTCCATAGGAGGGTGTAGTCCCCCCTTCCGGCATGGCAGCGCACAGTTCCACGCGCTGAGCCCCTCCCTGCTGTGCCGCTACGCAACTTTCAGCGGAGTTGGCACAAATCTCAAATGTATATTTCATATGGATACAATAAAAACTATTACAAAAGTAGCAAATTTTCTTCCGAATGACATCTTCCGGGCAAAAAAAGGGATGTGCCTCAGCGACACACCCCTTCAAGAATCATTTAGCTTCCGTATCCTGTGTCATCACGACATGAACAACGGAACAAGCAAATTGGAATAACTATTACTCTTCGCTCATCGTAATTACCGCACGGCTCAGACGCGGGTCATCGTAGAACATATTGCCTACACCACCCTTGGAATCCATGCGCAACTGCGATTCAGGAATGCCAAATTCATTGACCAGACAATCATACACGGCCTGTGCACGTTCCTTGCTCAAACGATCGTTGATACGTTTGTTTCCGGTGCCGGCATCCGCATAACCTGTAACGGTGAATACGGCGTCGCTGTCTGCCTTCTTGATGACCTCAGCCAACAGGCTCAGGTTGGCGCGCGCCTCGTTAGACAGTTCGCTCTTTCCAATCGGGAAGATGACCAGATTGCGTGTGACAATCTGTTTCACCACTTCCCTGGTCGGCTTCTGGTTCTCGGCCAACGCACGTTTCAGACGCTCGTTTTCCGCACGCATCTCATCAATCTGACGGCGCAGGTTATTGATGGCCGCTTCATTGGTGCGTACCACTGTCTTGGAACGGTCCCAACCGCGGGGCTTGATTTTATATGTGAATCCAACCGTCGCAGCGAACAGACCTTCACCGCCGCGGTGTCCCACTTCGCCGTCGAACTCATCGCTCATCATCGTGCCGCGCAGGTCAAGATTGATGTCCCATGCAGATGAAAGACGGAAAGTGTTCAGGATACCGAAGTTAGCGGCGATATCTGTGCGTGAAGGTGAGTTGGTGGCCTTGATCACACCGAGACCTCCATAAGGGATGCAGTTCCAGATTCGTTTTTCGTTGTAACCGCAAAGCAGGTTGGAGAAGTTGAACAACGCATCAAAATGGAAATGATAGAAGTTGATGTCCTGGTTCTCCAGCCAGTAGCCATGCCAGGGCTTTCCGCTGATGGGTGTTCCGTCAGAATGTGAGCCGTTCTGAGTCGCGCCGTTGAGCGACAGACCGCTGTACATGAAACGCACACCGATACCCGGAGTGAACCATTTGCCGACAGCAATGTCAAGGGCCGGAGAGATACGGTCTCCGAACTTCATCTGCTTGTCGTGGTCGCTGAACAGAATCTGCGGACCTGCACCTACCGAGATGAACCAGTTGCTCCAGAAGCGGTTGGTCTCCACTTTATACTTGTCATTGCTATACTCCACCGTTTCAGTGAAATCACTGCCTTGAGTGGCCTGGGCAGTCTGCACGTCCTGTGCACCTACCGTACCTGCAGCCGCCAAAGCCACGACCGCAAGAAATGTTTTTCGAATCATATCGCTAAGTTTTTGTTTATTAATTTATTCATTCTTCTCTCACACAGCGCACCGCATACGCATCGCGCAACAGGGTCTTGTCACGGCCATAGGTGTTGATGACATTGCCGGAAGTACTTCCTGCGACCACCGAACCGGGCTTGTAGGAATCCGTGTTCAGATAGCAGGCATAAGCCTTGCCGTCCTCGCCCTGATAGGCTTCAGCCGCCCACCAGTATCCGCCGCTGCCGGCATTCTTCTTTTCGTATCCCATATAGCCGTCGCGGGAACGGATGTCCTGATAGTAAGTGCCTTCGGTGTCATCGGCGTTCTTCATGAAATACCAGTAGGATTTTCCCTTCACATAATTGATATGTTCAAGTCTTCCTGCCACATCTATGTCACCGTCTTCGTCATACACCAATCTTGTGCTGCCGCTCGGCATGTCTGTAAAGCCGCTGAAGGTGAAAATGTTCGCCACACGATAGCCCACAGGCGACGGGTCGTAGATGGTCTTCTGCTGGTTCCATCCGGCACCGGCCTTCGGGTCTCTCAGGTCTTCAGGAAGCTCACGCCCGGCATCACCCCACAGATAGGGGTTGAACACTCCCAGCCAGTTATGCTGAGTGGCCTGGGTGGCACCTCCCGCCACAAGCTCCATCGGATGACGGATGGCATCTTCGATGGTCGCATTGTCAATCAGGACCTTGGCCCAACCGAAATTCGTGTTGATTTCAGTCAGGGTCGTTCCGTCGAGAAAGTACCTTGTGACATCGGTGTTGGGAATCGGGTCTTTACGTCCCCATTGGTACAGCGTTCCTCCGTTGCCCGGACGGGACGCACCCAATTCGCGGTCGAGCACCGTGAACGTCGCACCTGCCTGATTGGTGTACACTTCATCCTGCATTCCGGCGTTGGTACCCCAGATATGCCAGCTCCAGAGGATTTCGCCCTGACAGTCGGGTTCGCTGTAAACGGCTATCACGGCATTGCCCGAGATGATTCCGTTCACTGCCACACTTTCGGGAACGGTGTAGTGCACTCGTCCGTTTTCGAGCCTTACGTCTGAAACGAAATTCGCCTTGTCCGACCACAGCACCTTTGCCGACTTCGGGTTGATGTAGGGATTCTCGGTGTGGAAACCCGCACCTTTTATTATCCCCTTCTCGCCATTGCCGATTACGGTCGCCTTGAAGTCGTATTCACCCGGTGCGGTCACCACATAGCAGTTCGCGGTTTCCTCTTCGGGATCCAACGAGTCGTCGATTTCCTCAAAAGTGGCGTCGTTGTTTTCCAGTATGAATACGTTGAGCGGCACGGTGTAATACCTGCCGGCCTCAAAGTCACAGAGCGCAGTGGTGCGGAAAGTCACCTGATGGCGGTCGGTGGAAAACACGCACTGCCATTCTTTCCCTTCGTGCGCGCCGGGAGCCACCACGGCATAGGCCGTTATCTTCTCGCTCACAGCCGGAGGGTTTGCAAAAGACAGCGTAATGTAGTTTGCGGGACGCTCGCCGGGCTGCAGACCTGCGTCCAGACTGGCCAGACTGTAGGTGAACTCGCCCGCCATCGGCACCGACGCATCCTCCCGACTGACGGTGATTTCTCTCAGACGTTCGTCGGAGGCGAGCGATGACACACCGCTCAGGTCGATTTCAAAGCGCACCAGCGCGGCCATCTGACGGAACTGCAGGCTGTATGTCCCGCTTCCCTCGTCGGCCAGCACGTCGGCTGCCTTGATGTCATACTGCGCCACGGAGCTTTCGTCCGCATAGGTCTGTTCGGCAGGGATGCTGACCGGAACAGCCATAGGGTCGGTCGCTTCCTGCGAATACGGATAATACACATATTGCGGAGTGACCGCCGCATTGCTCTCGCTCTCGAACGTCGCGACGGACGAGGGCTGTGTGCCGGCATTGACGAAAGGCAGGTTGCTGCCTTCCGGGCCGAACACGCCGATGCGGTCGCCGGGCGCCCATTCTATCTGAAGGGCACCATTGGCTGCGATGCCGCCCACCTGTGTACGTGATTCCGTCTGCGGGGTGAAGCCGTCGGCCGAAGCGACAAGTTTCACTTCCGCTCCGGGATGGCGTGACCCTCCGGCCTCTTCAAGGTCGCTGCATGACGCGGCTCCCGCCAGAAGCGCACCGGCACAGCACCACATACATATCTGTTTCATAAACTGCATTTTCTGTATCTTTGTTCAGAGAATCCCGTCATGGCACAGCGCAAGCCCTATGCCATGAACGGGATTGAATCAATTATTTCCACACATTTCCGCCGGAAGCGTAGCTGCTGCTGGCATTCAAACTCTGATTTTGAGTTGTACCGCCATCCTTTGTTCTCAACGGGAAGCGGAAGTTGTTGTTGATGATGGTGGAAGGCAAATAGCTTCCCCCGTCCGATTCATATACACGGTCCATCAGAACGATGTTCAACGGGCCATAAATGTTATCTTCGCCATAGCCCAGAATTTCATTATAGAACCAGTTATTGATATGAGTTGCATAAGCTTCGATGTTACCTTCTGTACCTCCGTCACTAAGACCTACACCCCAAGTTCCACCTGACACATAAGGCTTGTAGCTCTTCTCAATTGACGGGTCTACAAAGTAGCCGTCGAGCGAGTTGATGTAGAACATGTCATTATCGTCTTTGCTGTTGCCTTCGATGGAAGCCTCAAAGGTGTCCCAAATGTTCTTCTCCTTCTCGGTAAGTGATTCCGGCCAGTAGTAATAATGATAATAAGATCTAACATACGGCGGATACCACAACGTTTCTTCATCAGTTCCTAAGTGGAATGAACCGGGCCGCAAAGCTGCACCGCTATAATTACCCTCACGTGGAACTACACGCTGCCAGTCCTGAATATAAGCCTTTCCTTCAGAACCGTCGGCACGCGTACCGCTATGAACGAAGTCAGTCGACAATGTGGGAGCACTCACCAGACTCGCATTTCCAGGTACAGGAGCCGTTATGCCGTCTGTATTGGTTGTTCCATAATTTTGAGTCGTTCTCGTGTGCATATAATACTCCACAGAGCTTTGGTCAGTTTCACCTGTTGCCCAGTTGTTCACACGGGTTCCATTGACAGCATAGCCACGACGCGCCCAATTGTCTTTCAGTGAGCCCCATTCGTCAACGAACGTACCCCGATGCGGAGTAGGCAGGCCATTCCATCCTGCATCCTCTTCACTAGTGATGCGGGCGATAAAAATCAACTTACCGCGTGCCTCACCTACCGTAAGTTCACGGGTGAAAGTCTCATATTGATACTGGGTATGATCATCGAAGAATTTGTTTAGATTATTTGCATACCTCTTCACGCCATTATAATCGTCAGGATGTCCCGTTTCAGAATCATAAGAAGGAATAATTATAGCGAACTCACCCGCATTGGCCTGAACCAATTTCCATATCTCATCCACCGCATCACCGAAAGACATACCAATATCCTCACGATTACAAAGCAGTCGCGCACCATCAAGACTTGCACCATCACTACCAGCCTGTTCGCCCGTCAACTCAAAGCAACGGATACCCGCCTTCCACTGCGTTTCGATATCGCTGGTTTGCGTACTATATGTACTTTTGTTCGCCCCTTGGTACATATAAGAGAATGTATTGGCCGTACCCGGAATAGAAAGCTGCGAAACCAGCACATTATCCTCAATACCCGTTATCCACGCGTTGGTTCCTCCGGCATTGATTTCAGGAGCGTTCACCCTCACACATACCTTCTTGTGCGGTTCAAAAGTCACCGAACTCAAAGACATGGTACGGGCACTGGTATTGAAACCGGCCACACGGATTGTCACATTGTTCAAATCCGCCGTAGGCAAAAGATATACATTGAAAGTAATCTCTTCCCCCTCAGCCAAGCTCAACGGCTTCTGCGTGCCACCGTCGTCATAATAAGTATTGACTGTGATATAATCATTTGTCGTGCCCTGCTGCAGAGGCTCACAGACAGGAATATTATTGGCATAATTGTCTGCATCCGTTGTGTTTCCCTCAGTCAAGTTACATCTGAACTGCCCTCCAACCGGCACCCCGTTCGCCTCAACCTGAAACTGAGCGATAGGTGCCTCTGTAGGACCCACAAAAGTGACTTCAAGCGTCGTGGTCAACGGAAGGAAATCAAGCGAAACTCCCCCATTGGGATCATCTGCCGCCGGAATCTTATAGTCCTTGTTGATGGCAGCCATATAAAGATAGTCATAGTTAGGAGTTGCCGTCCAGCTTCCGTCCGAGTTATGAACAATCGTATGCTGCTGGTTGATGGGAACATAACCGGTAAGCACACCGTCCTCGAACGACACAAGATTCTTCACCGCTGTATTGCTCATGCTCTCCTTTGCAGGATACACAGCATAAAAATCCTGCGTATCGTTGGGGCGGGCCCACTGAAGTCCGTCCTGCCCGCCGATAGAGGCAAGATAGGCATGGCTGGCAGACAGCGTTTGGTTGCCATCCTTATCAAGCCCCACCCCAGTAATCGCATAATCAACCTGCTGCTGGTTAGGAGAATCCGGTGAATAGATGGACACATTGTCTCCCTCCACCCAGTTTATTTCCTGACTTACACGATGGTTGAAGTCACCCTCATGACCCTCCGCATAATCATAGTCACCATATGACACACGGCTTACAGGTCCAGCATAGCTTGCACTTGCTCCAAACACAATGCCATTCCCTTGCGGTATATTCCCCTTACCGCCTTCAATATCCTCGTCAGCGCATCCCGTCATGCCCAGAAGCGCCAATGCACCGAAAAAAGGCACACCAAAATAATGTCTAAATTTCATAATCGTCACTCCTTTCTTTTCATTGTTACTTCCATGGGTCATCCCCTGTAGTAAAATCATAATTACCTCCAATTTCCTGATTACCGGATTCAACTGGATTGTCTCTGTTATCCTCCTTGTCCACAACAGAAGCCTTCATGAACCCATTTTCCATCTCCACCTCCGTCTTTTCCGTGAGTGGAGCGATGTACTTTTTCTTCATACGCTTTTCCTTTCCATTTTTATTTTGTTAATAATATTAGATTTTCCATTCCAAAGCAGCCCTCTCCGAAGCCGCAGAGGCTTCTTCTCCTTCTTCCGTATTGCCGGAGGGCCATACGGGAAACACACTTTCCGAACATCAGTGCAGCGGTCGCCCGAACAGCAATCAGATTTCACATTTTTCTTTCCTTCATCCGCATTCCCCTTTTAATAATCAGTAAGTCAATTGATTAAACAGACACGACACAGAACACCATCCGTCCCCCATTCCGTATTTCCGGGACTACCCGTCAACACGGAATGCAGCACAACGGCCTCTCTCCACGTCCTGTCTGCCCGCTGTTTTTGCATTGTCAGAATCGAATTAAAAAGCATATATTCTCCCCTGCGAATCCACGCAACATTTTTAATTCATGATAAATTCGTTTTTCACAGAGCAAAAATACATATTTTTTATTCTATTCCACTCAATTCTCTAATTTTTTTTGATATAAATCATGGCCCGTTCATCAAACAAGCCATTTTTTCACTATGCCAATGTCCGTAGGGGCGGACCCGTGTGTCCGCCCGGGTACACTGGCATAGCGTCATCGAGGGTGCATCAGCTTGCATATCCGAACTCCTTCACTACGTTCAGGATGACAAAATGAAAGCTACTCTCCGTTCCGGCACACCCTCCTACGGTTTACAGACATTCATTCCGCTCACTTTTTCTTTTTGCCATAGCCATATCCGTAACCATATCCATAGCCATAACCGTAGCCGTAACCATACCCCCGGCGTTTCGGGTCCACACCATTCAGCACCAGAGCCATGTTGTTCAGCTTGCGTTCCGCATAAAGCTTCTCGATGTCAGGAAGCTGGCGGCGGTCAAGCTTACCCGCACGCACCACGAACACCGTCATGTCCGCCACACGGTTCGCGATGGCCGCATCCGCGATAATGCCCACCGGCACGTTGTCGGCGATGACATAGTCGTAACGCTTGCGAAGCTCAGCCATCAGCTCATCCAGACGGCTGTCCATCAGCAACTCGGCCGGATTGGGAGCAGCCGCCCCCGCGCCGATGACATCAATCTTCTCCCCCTTCTGGATGATGTCGTCCACAGCGACCGAAGAATCAGCCAGATAATTGGTCACTCCCGGATGCCGGTGCGCATGGAAATGACGGCTCAACGTCCCCTTGCGGATGTCCAGATCCACCAGTACGACACGCTTCTTCGCATACACGAGACTCATGGCCAGATTGCGCGAGATGAACGTCTTTCCCGCCCCCTCACTGAAAGAAGTGAAGGTGATGACCTGCATCCCCTTGTCACGGCGCGCCATGAAAGACAGGTTGGTGCGGAGAATACGGAACGACTCGGAAGTCATGTCGTCGCCATGGTCGCTCACCACCGTTTCCGGTCCCTCCTTCGCCATGCGCCTGTCCATCGGAATCTCGCCCAGGAACGGCACGTTGACCGCCTCCTCCACATCCTTGCGGCTACGGACACGGGTATCCATGAACAGGATGACCAGACAGGCCACCGCCGGAACCGCCAGTCCCACCAGGAAGCCCAGCAGCAGAATACGGTTGCGCTGCGGCGCAATCGGAGCGTCGCTTCCGTCCGCGCTGTCAATCACCCGTGCGTTGTTGTCCGCCATCGCCTGCGAAAGCGCATTCTCCTCACGCCGGTTCAGCAGGAAAAGATAAAGCGACTCCTTGATTTTCTGCTGTCGTTCGATTGACAGCATCCTCCGTTCCTTGGTAGGGATGGAGATGACACGCTGCTGCGCCCGCTGCTCACGGCTCTGCGCGTCGTTGCGCTTCACGTTCAGGCTCACAATCATATTATCCACGGCACGGATGATGTTCTGCTTCATCGCCCGCAGAGAATTGTTCAGCTCCTCCACCACCGGGTTCTTCTCGCTGCTGTCGTCAATCAGACGGTCGCGCTTCAGCTTGGCGGCATTATAAAGACTGATCTGGTTCTCGATGTTCATGTCCCCGATTCCCGTATTCGACGGAATCAGGTCGGTTTCCTTGGCCGGGTCCGTCAGATACTCCCGGATATAGTCGGCCAAACGGAGCTGCGTTTCCAGCTCCAGCGCATCCGCGTTATACTTCTGCGACTCAGACATATACATTCCAGCCGTAGAACCGATGTCCACAATCTGGTTCGCCCGCTTGAACGACTCCAGGTCAGACTCCACCCCACCCAGCTCACGCTCGATGATAATCAGACGCTCGTTGATGAAGTTCGCCGTATTGACGGCCACCTGATTCTTGTCGCGGATAGCCTCCTCATTATACACCGCAATCAGCATGTTGAGCACATCCTCCGCACGAGCCGGAGAACTGTCCTTCAGCGAAAGAGTCAGAATGGAAGACTCCTCCTCCTCCTGACGGATACCCACCCCGCCGCGGTAATAGTTGACCACAGACTCAAGCGGAAGCTTCGTCACATGCACCGGCACATCCTTCCACGACGCTCCCCAGTAGTTAGTCCGGCTCACCACGATGTGACTGTTGTCCACCTCCACCGTGTCATTGAACGCCACCTTTTCCGCCAGCACCTCTCCCGAACGGGAAATCCGCACCGAAGCACTGTCTACAGGCACGATGGTAAAAGACATGTACTGTTCCGAAAGAGCCTCCGGGAAACTTACATGAATCGGAGCCAGCGTATAAAGCTCCTTCTTGCGCAGTCCGTCATCCACCTGATAACTCACGTCGGCATGCACGCGCTGCACCACCTCGCGCATCAGTCTCTTTGAACGGAACTGAAGAATCTCGTTCGCCACATTCACCTTGTTGATGAAATTATCATAACGGTCAAGCCCCGCCGTCGAAGTCTTGCTCGAGGGGTCCTTGATGATGACGGTGGCCGAACGGAAATACACACGCGGCGAACGGGCATAATACAGCCACGCCAGTCCGCCGAACACCACTACGGACACCAGAAACCACTTCCAGCGGGAAGCGAAATAGACCAGCAAATCAACCACGTTGATGCCCTGGTCTGTCTTGTTGTTTGATGGATTGTTGCTATTCATATTTTCAGTCATTTTCAAAAACGGAAATCCGGGTTTGTTCAGGCCGTCACTTCAACGCCCATATCAACGTGCAGATTACAGACGTGAGAGACAGCAACGTGGTGGTAATCTGCCAGCTTCTGTCCTCCGCATCCTTCTTCCGGTATTTCGGCTCCACATACACGATGTCATTCTGCTGGAGATAATAGCACGGCGACTCGAATATGTCCTTCGAGCGGAGGTCGTGCATGAACATCTCCCGTCCGTGCTCCGTCTCGCGGATCACCGCCACCCGGTCAATGCGTCCCTTCGAAGTGACGTCGCCGGCCTGCGCGATGGCCTCCACCAGCGTGATGCGGTCGCCGTTGACCGAGAACGTACCGTTGCGTCCCACCGCTCCCAGCACAGTATATTTGAAGTTCAGGAACTCCACCGACACCAGCGGGTCCTTGATGTAGTTCCCCTCCACGATGCGCCGCTTGATCATCTCGGTCAGTTCGCTCACCTTCATCCCCTCCACATGCAGCTTTCCGAGAATCGGGAAATCAATGTCCCCGTCCACATCCACACGGTATCCCTTGGGGCCTCCCGCAGACACTTCGGAAGCCACCACGTCGCCTCCGCTCCCTATGTGGAAATTGCCCCCCTGCATGTTGAAGGGAATAGCCAGTTCCGGGTTCTTGCAACTTACTGTAATGCTCAGACGGTCGTCACGGTGGACGATAGCCTCCTTCTTCACATTAAACACGTATTCCTCACCCACTTCCATGTCCTGCAAGTAAACGAATTTCTTGCGCGAAGCACAGGAAGACAACAACAAAACGGCAAGCAATCCTGCCCATAGAATTTGTTTGTTCATCTCTTGTCTGATTGTAATTTAAGAGTTAATAATTAAGAGTTTAGTTTTCCAATATTTTGCCTGCAAGTTTTCCGCGCCATCCCGACAAACCTATCCGCCTGTTTCTTCCCGAAAAGGCCGTCATCCGCAACGGAACAACCCGCTATTTTTTTCCTGCCAAAAATCCTTCCGCACACACCCGTGCCGCCTCCTCGTCGGGCCGGCATTCCAGCACGGCCACCGGTACGGCACCGGCCATGAAAGACAACGTATCGTAAAGCATGTTGCGCAGACGCGCATCCCTGTTGATTACCGAACATCCCGGATACAGCGCGACAAACGCCTCCACCCCCTTCTGCGGGAGGAAACGATTGACCGGAGCCTGCCGCAGGCGGGCCATGCCGCCCACCGGAGCGGACAGGTTTCTGTAGCAGGGTGTCTTTCCGCTCCATGGCGTACCATAAGCGATTACCGAACCGCCGACGATGCGGACAGTCGGATTGTCATCATTCAGCAATGACGAACCGGGGATGTGTCCAAGCCAAAGGGAAGCATGCGTGCTTTTCCCCGTACCGCTTTTCCCCATGAAAAGATAAGCCCGCCCTCCGCAGCAGACCGCCGAGGCATGTATCGACACCGCACGGCGGAACAGCACCGCCTGAGAGTAGGCCACACGAAGCAATGACGACAGCACCTGCCCCACATACTTGTCTTCCCAGTGCACATAAGCCCTCACCACCGAGAAATCCGTATCCGTCAGGATATAATGCATCACCCCGCTCCGTGAATCGGGCCGCACCTCCACACGATAACCCTCCGGCACGGCATACAGACGGAGAAGCCCCATGTCGTTCTCGTCCTCTTCCAGCAACTTCCCCCGCGACTCCTCCGGCTCTTCCGCAAATGCCGAAACCGTGAAATCGAAAAGCTTTTCCCCTTCCGCACTTTCCGCACACCGGAACGGACGGAAAGAAGGCAGAAGCGTATCCGCATCCCTGCCCTCCGGAAGACAGACCGAAAGGCCAAAGCCCGCCACACAAAAATGATATTCCTTCCTCATCTGAACTGTCCTTTCAACAAATCCGCCACTATCCAGAACGCCTCTTTGGGCGCATACCTGTATGAAAAACCCACATTATGCAAAAAAGAACGGGAAGTGTGCAGCTTCCGCATCCATGCCGGACGGCCCGACACGTTCCGTCCCTCGGCATACAGTCCGAAATTCCCTCCTCTCCACACAATATCAAGCAGAGGGCGTGAAGAAGCGTCCCTCTCTTCCGAGAAAGGAAAACAGACGGAAGGCATTCCCAGACTGTCCACAAGAAAAGCGGACAGCAGCCGGTTCCATCTGTCCAGCCCCATAGACCGGAACACACGTTTCATGCTGACAGCATCCACTTCGCCGCACCACTTGCGGCAAGCCATCGCCATGTCGCACAACTGACGCAGCCCGATTCCCCAACCAAGCGCGTGCTTCAATATATGCGTGTCGAGCAACAGCAAATTCAATGACGGAGAAGGAACAGCCACTTCCACATCCACGGAAGGCAATGCCGTCCGGCACCAGCCGGACTCAGCCTCCAGTGCCTCCAGCCTACGCTTCAGAGAAGGATTGCGCAAATCGAACATACGCTCATGCTGCTCCACTTCAATACCCTTATAAAGATAAGAAGAACTTCCGTCGGGCATCTTCTCCACCCTGCCGCCTTTCTCCCTCACACAAGACAGAGCAGCCTCCCCTTCCTCCTTACGGGGAAAATAGAAATCAATGTCACCGCACTCCCGCAACAAAGGATTCGGATACAGAACGGCCACCCCCTGCCCTTTCAGGAGAACCGGCTCCAGTCCCTGCGCCCCGAACATTGCATGAAGTCCGGCCACAGCCGCGTCCATCTCACGGTTTTTCCTCTCTATCGCGTCCACCACAGCCACCCAGCGCGCCAACAAGGCCGCCGGCGGGAGCAAGTCTTCGGGCAGATAATTCAGGCCATGGAACACAATCCCTGTCACCGTCTGCCGCCGGGCCAGATAAAAGACCTCCGTCCAATTTTCCGCCCGCAAGGGAAAAAGCGACAAATCGTCCACTTCCCTTTCCCACAATCCTGCCCGCAGCAACGCGAGCAATGCGGCATGCACATCGTTCCGTCCGTATTCCATGACTCTCCCGGCAAAACTTTCAGGCAAGCAGTCCGTATCTCTTCCATTCGTCCAACTGCCGTTCAATGTCCTTTACGGCAGTAGGCCCGTCCACTTCATACTCTTCACACAACCATCCGGCCAGCTCCTCCGGAGTACAGTCCTCTCCGGCCATCTTCTCCCACAGACGGGCCGCCGTCTCATTCAGCGTAAACACGTCGCTCATATTCACATTCCCGTCGCAGACCTTCACAATCATATACTGACTGCCTATCTTCCGCAACTGCAGACCAGCCTTCGGCTTCACCATATTCCCACTCATAAAAATTTCAGATTCAGAACTTTTTCCCGGAAAGGATGGAATAGACCGTCAGAAAAATGATTTTCATGTCCAGCCAGAAGGAACGGTTGTTCAGGTAGTTCAAATCCATCCGCAAACGCTCAAGCATCTTTTCCATCGTATCCGTATAACCGTTATAAAGCGTAGCCATAGAGAAAAGCCCCGGACGAAGCTGATACAGAAGTTCATACCTCGGGTTGATGGCCTTTATCTTGTCTACAAAGAACTTGCGTTCCGGACGCGGACCGACAAAACTCATGTCTCCCTTCAGCACATTCCACAACTGCGGAAGCTCGTCCAGATGATGCTCACGCAGGAAACGACCGATCTTGGTCAACCGCTTGTCGCCCTTCTGGCACAATGCAGGCTTTCCGTCCGATTCAGCCGCCACAGTCATGGAACGGAACTTGTAGAGAACAAAAATCTTCCCATGATACCCCACACGTTCCTGCCGGAAAATGACCGGCCCTCCATCCTCACGCTTGATAAGCCAGCTTATAGCCAGCAGCACCGGCGAAAACACCACCATTCCCATCAGGCTCGCCGACACATCGAAGAAACGTTTCGCCGCACACGCAGCAAGCGACATTTCTCCTCCACTTTTCTTACAATCGACATCTAGTCCGTTAATTTTCAAGACATCAGTAAAAGATTCTGTCTTCTTCTCATTCATAGTAATATATATTTAAACACTTCTCTATCATCCGTTCTTTAGTAAACAGACTGCAATAACGTTTCCTTGCGCCTGCCGCATATCTTTGGTAGACAGCCGGATCTGCAGTCACAGACACGATAGCCTCGGCCAAAGCCTGCGAATCGCACGGCGGCACGTTCAGTCCCGACACCCCGTGTTCGTTGACCCACGGCACTCCCGACTGGGGAATGTTCGTCGCGACCACAGGCTTCCCGCACGACATGGCCTCAATCTGCACGATGCCGAAAGCCTCCGTCTTCTGCACCGAACTCAGGCAGAACACATCGCAGGCACTATAATAAGCCGGAAGAAGGTCATCAGACACGAAGCCGAGCAGCTTCACCCTGTCCTCCAGTCCCGACACCCGGATCTGGTTCTCCAGCTCATCATGCAGCGGCCCTGTACCACCAATCAGTATCACAAAATCATCCGTCAGATAACGGGCGGAATCCACCAGATACCGATAGCCCTTATAACCGATAAGACGACCCAAAGAAAACACGATTTTCCGTCCGCCGTAGAACTCCTTAATCCGCCGCGCCCCTTCTGCATCCTCCTCAACGGGAGGCACTCCGATGGGCAGACAGCGGGTCTTCGACTGCACAGCCTCCAGGAAAGGAGACTCCCGAAGATAAACCAGAGTAGTGCCGACAATCACATCCGCCCGCCGGACGAGCCAACTCTGGAAGGGCTTGTAAAGCTTCAACAACGTTTTCTGCTTCAGAATGTCGGCATGCCAGTGCAAGACCACCTTCCCCTTATAGCCGGACAGAAAAAGAGCCATACAGGCCATAGGGTCCGGATGATGCACATGCACAATATCATAATTCCCACACACACGGCGGAAAGTGAAAATCATGGCCGGAGAAATCATGGTAGCCGCCGCTTTTGTCCACGCATGGCAACATATGACATTCGCATGTGCGTTCACCGGAATAATCCGGCTTCCGCCCTGCAACGCAGCGCACATCATGTCACAGTCCACCCCACGCTCAGACAGTCCGGCGGTCAAGTCGTATGCCACTTTCTCCACACCTCCCTGTATCGGATAGAATTTGCCTAACTGTAGGATTCTCATAATCACATCTTGCTTGACAGCCTGTCATAAAGCTGTATGTAATCGGCATAACGGTCGGCCTTCCTGAAATGCTTGAGCGCATATTCGCGACACCGGCCGACATAGCCTCCTTTACCAACCTTTTCAATCCTGCGCACAGCTTCCAGCAGTCCGTCCACATCCCCCCGCTCTATCACGAAACCCGTATCCGGAGTGACAGCCTCCACGCTTCCCCCCGTCCGGTAGGTCACGACCGGTGTGCCACAGGCAATCGCTTCAAGATTGACGGTTGGATAATTGTCCTGCCAAGTAGGATTGACAAACGCATCCGCCGCACTGTACAATGCGGCCAACTGGCGGATATTTTCTGTACGGCGGATTCCCACCACATTCTGCGGGAAAGAACGTTTCTGCTCTTCCGTCACCCCGACAAGCACAATCACCTCATCCTCACGCAGCAATCCGGCCAGTTTCATAAAGTCTGCAAGCCCCTTTTCCTCACTCCAGATGCTCGCCACCCCCAGAACAACATGCTTGTTCTGGAGTCCGTACTTATCTTTCACTTCATCCGGGTCACACACATCAAACACATCCGTGTCAATGCCGTTGTGAATCACCTGAAACGGATAGTCTTTCAAGAAAGAACGGCCCATCTCCCCCCTTATCCAGTGGGATACGGGAACAATGACCAGCTTGTCATGCGGCATGGAAGTAAAAGCCTCCTTCTTGTCCGCAAAGTTCTGCGCGGAACGGTCAAGCCACCAACTTGCCGGAAACTTCCTTTTCTGCGGGCAACCGCCACAACCGGCCTCCCACTTCTCACAATCTATATAAGAATAGTAATAGCAATGCCCCGTGTACAGCCAGCAATCGTGCACTGTCCATATCACAGGAATACCGCTCCCGCTCAGATAATCGAACAATATCTTATAGTTCAGGAAATACCCATGAATGTTATGTATATGAATGACATCCGGACGAATCTCTTCCAACTGACGGACAAACCTGCGGGTAGCGGACACGGAAGCCAACCCATGCCGGTCGAAAAGCCGGGTCTCAAGCCCATGCCAGCAGGTATCCCACTTGTCCCCTACAGGAACCAGATGCGACTTGCAGTCGCGAAAACCGTCACGCCCTTTACTGTAAGCGATATAACTTTCCCATCCGCTCCGCATGGCCAGTTCACCGATTTCCTGCATGATGCGCCCTGTAGAAGTGGAAATTCGCAATACCGGATTTATCTGCAACAGCTTTTTCATTTTTTCACCAAAGATTCAAACAGTTCCACCCACCGAGTCATCACCGTCTCCTCCGAATAGGTATCGACCACTCTCCTGGCCTGCACCGACATGCTCCGTCTGAGTTCTTCATCCCCCATCAGCCTCATCATCGCGTCAGCCAGTCCTTTTATATCACCGTTGTGAACCAAAATGCCATTCACATTGTTATCTATTATGTCTTTCGGACCACACTTGAAGTCAAAAGACACGACAGGAAGTCCGCTCGCCATCGCTTCAATCATTACCATAGGGAAGCCCTCGTAGTTGGAGCTCATGACCAGCATGGCACTGTCCGCATATTCCCGACCGATGGATTTTGTAGGCGCATTCAAAGCAACGGAAGCACCCAGTCCCCGCTCGTCTATCATCTGCTGCAACATGCCCTTCCATTCGCCCTGTCCGAAGATATTCAGTCGCCAGTCCGGAAATTTCCCGCTCTTCGCCACAATGTCCCAAGCCATTACCAGCCGGTCAAATCCCTTCTGATAGTCCAGACGCCCCACCGCAATCACTCTATGGTTCATCACATCCGAACATCCGTCGGACTGAAACAATGCGGCATTCGGTATCACCTCTATGTCAGACAGATTTCCCCAATATCCTCTGTCCTCCCTACTCAACACAACAAACTTGTCGAAGTTCCGCACAATCCGTTCATCCTGCCGGGTACGCCACCGGTCAATCAGTCCTAACAAACCGCCGCGTCCATACTGCAGACGAAAAAATTTACAGAAATGCAGTTCCAGCACCTTTCTGCTCCCATCCTTTATTGAAGGAATAAAAGACGATTCCGAAGGATAAAGCGACACCACAATGTCCGCCTTCTCCCTTTTGAGCAGTTCAGACAGCAATCTTTTATGCCTCCGGCGGCGGCGCAGATAACCAAAAATCTTGACCAACGCCCCTTTTGGATTGTCATCCGAATAATTGATGCCCAGATCCGTCATCCTCACTCCCTCCGGCAACACATAGAATGGCGGACGGCCCTTCTGGTCTGTCGTCACAATCGAAACATCCCAGTGAAGCCTGTTGACAAGATACGTCACCTTGTTCACCAGAACCCGTTCCATCCCTCCCGGATTGCAGAGGGAGTGTGTGCAATAGATTAGTTTCATTGGCTATTTACAAGGCAATCCAGCCTTTACAAAGAATCTTTTCTGAAGTATAATCCTCACAACTGTCAGGATTAAACCACACCTCCGGACAAACGACAATCTTATTCTGATTAAGATTCAAAAATGCCCCCCACCAGCTATAAGTGCTGTTTGACAAGATATTATGTTTGCAAAGACTCATCAATTGCATATCGAAATGACTTCCATATCCCGAAACCGGATTACCTTGTACGAGCATATATTCAAAATCCACAAAATTATCCTTCACCCATTCCGGATTATCTGTAAACACATAAAATCGAGGATTGTCCAGTTTTTCTTTCATCATCTCCACCGCTTTCCGGTAATATTCCACCGGACAAGTATTGGCATACCAGATTCTCGACATATAGTCCTTACCTTTACGCACATGAATGGCCACAGACTGACAAGACTGCATTTCCTCCGCCAATGTAAGATTATGGCCGTCCACAAACGGACTGAACGCAAATGCCTCCGCCACTTCGTCATGAACTGTTTCCACCATCTTTGCGTTCTGGAACACTCCTAACATATAGACAGAATGTCCGTCCCGGTCAGGGAGAGGAGCCTCGAAAGCGGAAAGACTCTTCACTTTACAGATAAAAGGAAAATAACGCCGACGGATTTTTGACACAATACCGCTCCCTCCACCTGTTTTAAACACCTCCCAAGCAGAAGCCTGATGTATGGGCGCATGAGGAAAAATGGAGTTCCATGCCACATTCTCATGCGCTAATGTGACTGTTCTATAGAAATCCACCGCCACATCATATCCCAACTTCTTCAGATACAGATAGTAGCAGTATTGAAACATACGGTTCGCCAGACCGCAAGCCATGTTAACAATCACCTTCATTAGTTTAGCAATTTAGAAACAAAAGCTTTACTTCCTTTCACCACTACAGAAATACCATGCGCCACCTTATATCCGAATATTTTTCGGATCGTTCTAAATGCCTTTTTATCAACAGGATACCAAGAAGCTGCAAAATGATGGACAGCATAGGTGTTCTGTGTAATTGGACATCTGAAACTATTCGGATATTTAGGAGAAAAAAACTCGGCCGAAAATATGCTTAATATCTCATTTCCCCCCTGAAATTCTTTCAAACTATTTATCTTCGTATATCTATAATGCTTACGAATCTCTTTAGACATAATTACTGGTAAAGTCTCCATATCAAAGCCACTATCTGTAAGGAAGTGACGATTCTCATAGTAGGCCAACATCTTCCCTAGGAATCCCCATCCTTTCTCACATCCCATTATAGCAGGTTCTATATTTCCGCCCTGTTCTTCTCCGATAAAGTAAGGAAGATGCAACAAATCATCAAAAGATTTTAAAACTTCTACATCTGAATCCAGATAAATGCCTCCTTCCATGTACAGTGCATAGCAACGAATATAATCAGCTGCAAAAGCGTATCTTTTCGCTTCAAACGCCTCCTTACACCATACAGAAGAATTAATATCAAACCGAGACAAATCCCACAAACGAATCTCATAATCTGGAAGTCTCTTTCTCCAAGAATTTATGCAGTACTGAATCTTATTAGGATATTTATCTCCAGAAAGCCAACAAAAATGAATTATTTTGGGTATCATCTTTAAAACAATTATACTTGAAGATAGACTTAGCAATATACAAAATACTACTATTTTCCACTAAAATAAAATTTACTGTAAAATTTCATTTTTATCCAATCGCTTTATTTCTCTAGCAGGAACACCACCAACAAGAGTATAAGCAGGTACATCCTTTGTCACAACTGCACCAGCTGCAATTACCGCAGCTTTTCCAATATGCACTCCTCCTAAAATACATACCATCTCGCCGATCCATACATTTTCTTCTATTATTATAGGCCCTTTGGAACAAAGGGGGCGTAAATTAGGACGTAACCGTAAATCCTTTGACACAAAATCTCCATGAGAATTATCATTCAACATTATCTTTCTCCCCATTCTAACACCATTAGAAATATATAAGCCATTAATTATTGATATATTAGAATCTTGACCTATATTTACATTACATCCTATTTGTATTACAGGATGAAATATTTGTGTATTTACCATATGATGAGCTGCCAGAATCGTTCTTTTTCCAATATATGTCCCCGCACCTATAGAAATAGCTTTTCCACCAACTAGATTTATAGAATTCTCTATATAAACATCATTCCCTATATAACCAAATTCTTTTCGTAACCAAAAAGTGTAAAACAAATTCCTATAATAATTTAGTCTTTTTACTAATTGTAATGAGATAACAAAACTCAAAATATAACATACTTTCTTTATGAAACAATATATAATCTTCTTCATAATAACAATCTGACATTATAAGCTTATCCAAGAATACTTATAAAATATAAAAAAAGCTATATATCTTTAACCATTTTCCAAAATTCTCTCTTAGGAGAATTTATCACTGAATAATAAATTATGCGAGAATAAACGATAGCTCCCCAAATCAAACGTATAATTCCTACATATATTTCCCCATGATGAATCCTCCCATATAATTTTAATCCTGAATAGTTCATTGACAATCTCTTAATATGTTTACTTTCAGAAAAGCTCGCTCCTTCCATGTGGATAATTTTTGCACATGGTACAGACATCACTTTATAATGTGCTTTACGAACTCTATAACACAACTCCAAGTCCTCACAATACATAAAGAAGCGAGAGTCAAATGCACCAACCTCATCCAACACTTTTTTCTTTATCATCAGATCCGCACCTGTAATAAAACTAACCTGAATATCACGTTTAGTAAAATTATGCTCGCCATCTTTATGAAATACTAATTTAGATATTTTTCTCATACATAAAATATCCAACTCATAAAAGACAGGTCCCCAACGCCTATAAGAATGAATTGGATCCATATTTACTGTATACAAATTCCCTCCCACAGCACCTACCGAGACATTCCTATCCAGATAATCAGACATTATCTTTACTGCATTATTGACCAATAACGTATCAGAATTAAGAAATAATATATTCCGCCCTACAGCAAAATTAATGCCTATATTATTAGCTTGCCCAAATCCAAGATTTCTATCATTATAAATATACCTCACACGGGAATCTTTCTCAAAAAATTCCTTACTGCCATCTGTTGATGCATTATCCACAAGAATGATTTCAAATGACACATCTACAGTTTTCTGAATTACACTATCAATGCATTCACTTGTCATCTTGCAAGTATTATAATTAACTATGATTATAGATACATCCATAATTTCATTTTTTTTCAATGCGCTTCATATAAACATCATTTTCTTCTTTGGCAAAGCAAAGGAATGGAGCGAATGCCAGAAAAACATCAGTAGAAACCTTAAACCAGCAAATCAGATTTACTGCCAAAACCAATACAAACATTACTTTTTCCTTAGGGAACTTACTCATACAAACCAAGGCGGTTTTACATATATAAAATACAAGGAAAAAAGTTCCGACTATGCCAAAATAAAACAAAAAGCGTAAATAACCGACATCAGTTCCTTTATAGAAACCATGATAATCCGGTCCTGTATAATAAGGATCCCCTAAAGGATTCGCACCATATCCGTCACCTATTAACCATGTTTTCAATGTCTCCGGAAAAACCCACATGTGTTCAAACAATATCTCATTTGATTGAACTTTCCACTCTCCACTCTCCCATAAACTAAAAAAACCCTCAAATCCAAAACGAACATTCGTATAAAAAGCTTGATTTGTATAATATAAATAAATGGAAACAGGAATACCCACCATCAAAACCCTCAACAACCATGTCCAATACAAGCTGTCGACATTACTTCTTAATGAAAAACAAATATTCTTGCTACAATACAACCAATATAACAATGCCAACCCAACACCTACCGTAGTCGTACGGGACATCATATTGCCTATAACAGCAATAATGAAAAAAGCAATGATATACCACTTTACATAATGAGACTTCAGTGTCTTTCCCAATTCAACGGCTAAAAAAGCCAACATTACCAACACTGCTGAAAAACGTATTCCAGAGACATCCAATGCTGCACCAATTCCATAAATTCGTGTCTCCGCTTTTCCCATAGAAGCGTCTTCCCCCCCCAAAAAGCTATCTACAAAATCTTTTAATGGAGCATACACATTCATTGTATATGCAATAATACATTGAGCAACACATACTGTTATCAAATAATTACAAAGCAACACTATGGATATATATCCATGTACAAGTCTCAACCAACAGATCAAACAATAAGCTCCTCCCAGCCAAACCCACATGGAAACGATATAGGTCAAAAACGAGCGATCATCCGTATTGTTATATATCATAGCAACCAGACTGGCCAAAGATATCATTATACCTATTACAGACAATATAAACAAGTTTCTGTCAACTGTAGGCAAAGCACGCTTTGCCAAATGAATTCCACACAATACCAGCCCAATCCCCGCCATCGCCATTTTTGTATTTATCCCCGGCAGAAAGACAAACTCAAACGGGAAAAAATAGAAACTTGTAAGAATGACAGATAATATAATCAAAAAAAACTTTATCATATCTATTTATATATTATTCCATATATAAACTTAAGTACTATAGTACAATACAAACGCACGCCCCAAAATTGATTTTTCCAAGCAAGCCATTGCAAACATCGGCTTCGCAAAGAAATATACTTATTCTTCCATATATACCTATTTGCTTCAGGATACCATTGTTTCCACAAATTATAGAATTTATCATCATTCATTATCAAAAAAGGAAATTTCGCTTCAAGTTTCAAGAATGCAATCTCCTTTACCAATTTTTCTCCATACTTCTTTTCTAAATGCCCAGACACCCATTGCACATTGTGCCTCAACGCATCAAACTGTTCAATAGAACAGGTCTGAGTAAGAGCATTATTATTCAGTTTCACATAATGATAGAATGCTTTAGGAACATAAGTAATTCGCTTGGCATACGCAAATAACAAAATCATCGTCATATCCTCTCCCATACCATATCCGGAAGGAAAACTGATATGATTATCAATATACAAACTACGTTTTACAAGCTTATTCCACACATTATATTTCATCGCTCCGGAAAGCATAGCCTTCAAGGCTTCAAAAGATGTGCTATACGAAGGCTGTCTCATATAACGTTCATTCTGTTCAAAAGATAAAAACCAGTCACACCATACAATATCCGCTTTTTCCTCTATTGCCTTGAGATATAATGTTTCCAACATATCTGGTTCTGCATAATCATCGCTATCAAAATGGAATACATATTCTCCTATGGCCTCGACTAATCCTGTATTACGAGCAGCAGGCAAACCCTGATTGAACTTATGATGTAATATTTTTACTTGCTGAAAACGCTTAGGATATTCTACTATAATATCCTGTAAAATCTTGACACTACCATCAGGGCTAGCATCATCTACAAATATATACTCAATGTCTTCCCCAAGTGTCTGATTAAATAAAGACTTCGCACAACGCGCTATGAATCTCTCGACCTTATATATAGGAACAATAACGGATATTTTGACCATGCTTCTATCAATAACAGTACTTAATGTTTGAAATTATATCATCCGTTTTCCATACACAAAATATCTGATTAAGATTTTAATTCTTTTCCATAAGGAAAGTTGATCCAGTTCATTCAATCTGCTGTAAAAAAAATCAAAATAGAATTTTTCATCGAAATACGGAGACTTGCGGTAATACTCCCACCAGATGTCGAAATTAACACAAAAACCTTTCCAAGGCTTTTGGCCATTGTAATGAACTATACCTTTTTTAAGGGCTGTACTTATTTCCTCATTGGTCCAATAGTCCGTCAATACATTTTTATTATATAAAGACAACTCCATAAAATATGTTGTCACGCAAAAACTAGGACTCAAATAAAATATTTTTCCCTGACAAGCTATGTTCAACACATCAAGGTCTTGAAAACGATATTTATTCTTTGCCAATTCTTTGAACCGTTCAACTAGCTTGTCTTCTCTTATTTTTTTAGAATTAAAAATTATATTTCCCGCATATATAATATTTCCAATATCCAACAGATTCAATTCCTGATAATACGCTTTTAAATCCGGCACAAAAGGAGCCAAAGCATTCACGCCTGCCACATAACAATCGGACAAATCCGTATCCAAATATATAGCTGATAAATCATCACGGAATATGACATCCACATCTGAATAAATTATTTTATCATATTCAGGTATCAATTCCGGTATTAACAAACGATAATATGTAGAAACTGTTATCCCCCTTATTTCAAAAGCATTAGCAAACGTATCATCAACTTCACGATAACGAATCCTACAGTTTTTGAAATACAATGGTAATCTATCTAACTGACCACACTTTAATGACGAATTGGAAGAATGTAAAATGAAAATATCATAAAATGTACTATCATGAGCATTCATCATCAAAGATGAAAGGCAAATACATGCCGGCATCACCAGATTATTGTCAAAGGCAAATGCAACAGGAACTATATTCATACATTTATTATTTTTCTAATACGAGGAATCCTTTTATACTCATCACTCCTTAAAAATTTAACCGCTTCCATTATGGCATTCCACTTCAAACGCAATATACCAAACTGGCCTTTCAACAAAGAAATGAAAAGAGTAAAGAGCAAAACATATCCTATACAAAATATATTCCAACCTCTTTTCAAAAGAACTTTCTCCGGCAAATAAATGAAACGATGCCAAAATATTGTCTTGAAACGAAAATCCGCATAGATCAAACGCCGTTCTTTTTCTTTATTATTTAAATTATTACCTGCATCTAAATGTTTTATACCACTATGAAACCATGTCAGTTGTTTAAGGCCCAACAAATACATTTTATAAAACATTACCTGATCATCCCCTAATGCATACTGCAAACTATCCATCCATATCTCTTCCTCAAACCGTATTCTCAGGAATTTTTCTTTAGAGCAAAAGAAACAAGGACCAGCATTAGTTTGTGACCAATAGACTCCGGGCTTTGGATTATTGTTATAAGAATATCCTGCATTACACATTACTTTATACCCCCACTTCTCATCATTTTTCCGTGCTACCATACGCCCGGAAATCATCATCATCAATTTACCAAACAAAGAGCGTTCTG
>CALUIZ010000021.1 GCA_944320815.1 uncultured Phocaeicola sp.
ATCCCATCCGTGTTCGTCATCACCGATCAACAGACGTTTCGGGTCAGTTGACAAAGTAGTCTTACCTGTACCAGACAGACCGAAGAAGATAGCAGTGTCAGTACCTTCCATGTTCGTGTTGGCAGAGCAGTGCATGGAAGCGATGCCGCGCAACGGGTTCAGGTAGTTCATGATAGAGAAGATACCCTTCTTCATTTCACCGCCGTACCAAGTGTTCAGGATAACCTGCTCGTTGGTCTTCAGGTTGAATACAGTAGCTGTTTCAGAGTTCAGACCCAGTTCCTTGTAGTTTTCAACCTTAGCCTTGGCAGCGTTGAATGATACGAAGTCAGGTTCACCGTAGTTAGCCAGTTCTTCTTCTGTCGGACGGATGAACATGTTCTTCACGAAGTGAGCCTGCCAAGCCACTTCCATGATGAAGCGAACTTTCAGACGAGTAGCGGGGTTAGCGCCGCAGAAAGTATCCATCACAAACAGACGCTTGCCGCTCAGCTGCTTAACAGCCTTAGCCTTCAGGTCTGCCCAAGCTTCTTCAGAGCAAGGTTTGTTGTCATTCTTATATTCGTCAGAAGTCCACCATACAGTGTCCTTGCTAGCTTCATTATATACAAAGAATTTGTCTTTAGGTGAACGGCCCGTATAGATACCGGTCATTACGTTTACAGCACCCAGTTCAGTTACCTGACCTTTTTCATAGCCTTCCAGACTTTCTTTAGTCTCTTCAGCGAACAACACTTCATAAGAAGGGTTATGAAGGATTTCCTTCACGTCGGTAATACCGTACTTGCTTAAATCTAAATTTGCCATTGTTCAATTGATTAATTGGTTATTATATCAAATGTTTGTTTTCTCTGCGTTACCTTTCCAAGTTCCGAAAAAAATGTTCAACAACATCTTATTTTCCTTTTGGCGATACAAAAGTAGCAGATATTTTTGTATTCAAAGAACTTATTACTGAAAAAAATCCGTAATGAGCCGAAGATTTATACTTGTGTAACAAATTTGACAAATCCAGTTTGCAACTGGTTCATTCTTCCCCGCAACCCCTCACCACATAACGGGTTCCGCCTCTCAAAAAGACAGAAGATTCAGAAGATTCCCGTCCGCCCGACGCGCGTCACGACAAGGACCGGCCGATTTTTCCAACAGGCAATTCAATCAATTCTAATATAAGCTTGTTTCCGGTCTGTTTGCCCGTTTCCATCCGTCAAACAGCCCGCTATTTTTCCCCGCAAAAACAGATGGATTTGAAGCCAACAGACGCATATCCGCCTCATCTATATCTTCCAATTAAAATATATTCGTATTTTTGCATAATGTTATTCATTTTTCCCAACCGCGAAAACAAATATGAAGATAACCTGTTTCAATACACACAACTCCATCCTGAACCAGTTCCTGTCCGAACTTCGCGACGTGAACATCCAGACCGACAGCATGCGTTTCCGCCGGAACATTGAACGCATCGGAGAAATCATGGCATACGAAATCAGCAAAGAACTTGTCTACGGACCGAAAGCTGTGCCAACCCCATTGTCAACCGCCGTAGAGAACGTGCCGGCGAAACAACCGGTCATCGCCACTATCCTCCGTGCGGGAATTCCGCTTCACCAGGGTTTTCTGAATTATTTCGACCATGCGCAGAATGCATTCGTGTCCGCCTACCGGAAATATGTCGACGAGGCGCACTTCGACATCCATATCGAATACATCGCCTCTCCCCGGCTAGACGGGAAGACACTGATTCTCACCGACACCATGCTGGCTACAGGAGCCTCGATGGAATATGCCTACGAGGCACTTCTGACCAAAGGCACACCGGCCCACATACATATAGCGTCGGTCATTGCCAGCCAGCAGGCGGTAGAACATATACAGAAAGTATTCCCCGATGACAGGACCACGCTGTGGTGCGGCACCATCGACCCAGAACTGAACGCACACTCGTACATCGTCCCGGGACTAGGCGATGCAGGCGACCTGTGCTATGGGGAAAAGGAATGACATGACAGTCAAAAAAACAAAAACGGAGACACAAAGGCCCAGAGCTAGTCTATAAATTCGCTCTGCACCTTTGTGTCTCCGTATGCTATTCCAGAAAGGCAGTCGCGTCCTTTCACTTCACTTCCCAAGTGTCATTCGTATCAAGCAGTTCGGCGAAAGTATGATAATTTTTCTTTGCTGAAACCTCCTCAATCTGAGCTTCCACAGCCTCATCGTAAGTCGGAGCGTCCACATCACGGATTACGCCAAGAGCTATGGGAAAGTCGGGACCTTCCATCAATGCCAGCTTCAACTGAAGCGTATGGTCCTCGCAATGTGCGTCATGCACCAGAATGTCCTTCTCGGTCACACCGTTCTCGCCCAGCTTCACCACCTTCAGTCCGAATCCTTCCTGTGCCAGTCCGTATTCCTTGTTCGGGCCGAACAGCATCGGCTTGCCGTGTTCAAGGTAAATGGCATTCTTCTCACGGTCTTCTTTCTTGGCCACCGCATTGTGAGTGCCGTCATTGAAGATGACACAATTCTGAAGCACCTCCACCACCGAAGTGCCTTTATGTTTAGCCGCCGCTTTCAGCACTTCCACCGAAGGACCTCCGTCGACTGCCGCACAACGGGCAAAGAAACGTCCGCGCGCGCCGAAACAAAGTTCAGCCGGACGGAACGGGTCTTCCACCGTGCCATAAGGCGATGACTTGCTGACGAATCCACGTGCTGAAGTAGGAGAGTACTGCCCTTTGGTAAGACCGTAAATGCGGTTATTCAACAACACGATGTTGATGTCCACATTACGGCGGATAGCATGGATAAAATGGTTACCGCCGATGGCCAGTCCGTCACCGTCGCCCGAAATCTGCCAGATGGTAAGATTCGGGTTGGCCACTTTTGCACCCGTGGCGATAGCTGCCGCACGTCCATGAATGGTATGCATCCCGTAAGTGTTCATATAATAAGGTAAGCGGGACGAACAGCCGATACCGGAAATCACCGCAATTTCATGAGGCGGGACACCGATTTCGGCCAGTGCCTTATGAAAAGAATTCAGAAAGGCATGGTCTCCACATCCCGGACACCAGCGAGGTTGTCCGAACTTATAGTCTGCTGCTGTATATTTCGTTTCGTTCATGATTTTTCCTCCTCATTTAAAATAGCTTTGAAAAAGCGTCCACCAACTCCTGCACGACAAAAGGCTGTCCCTTCACCTGATTGAACTGATGCAGATGAATGCCCTCGACCTTCATTCTCAGATAACCGGCGAGCTGTCCCATGTTCTGCTCGGCCACCACAACATTCTTGTAACGGCGCAGCACCTCTGCCGTATTCTTCGGCAACGGATTGATGAAACGGAAATGGGCCAGCGCAGTCTTCTTTCCCTGTCTGTTCAACGTGTCCATAGCTGAATGCAAGTGTCCGTAAGTACCCCCGAAGCCGACAATCAGCAAATCAGCATCCGGATCACCCTCCACTTCAAGCAAAGGAATGGAATCGGCAATCTTATCTATTTTCTCCGCACGCAGCTGGGTCATCAGATGATGGTTTTCCGGATCAGTGGAAATGGCACCTGTCTCGCTGCTCTTCTCCAGTCCGCCGATGCGGTGCATGAAACCTTCCTGACCTGGCTTAGCCCAATAGCGGACACCTGTTTCCGGATTGCGCATGAACGGAGTCCACTGGCCGGCCATATCCGGAGTGACATACGGTGGATTGATGGCAGGATATTCGCTCATGTCCGGCAGACGCCATGCGGCAGAACCGTTGGCAATATAAGCATCGGAAAGCAATACGACCGGAGTCATATGCTCCAACGCTATCTTGCAGGCCATGAAAGCCGCGTCGAAACAATCAGTCGGTGAGGAAGCGGCGATTACCGGCATCGGACTTTCACCGTTACGTCCATACAACACCTGGAGCAAGTCGGTCTGTTCTGACTTGGTCGGCAAACCAGTAGACGGTCCGCCGCGCTGTACGTCGACGATAACCAAAGGAAGTTCCGTGATGACCGCCAGATTCATGGCTTCACTCTTCAGACAGATTCCCGGACCGGAAGTCGTTGTCACGGCCAGCGCACCAGCAAACGAAGCACCCACTGCCGAAGCACACCCCGCAATCTCATCCTCACACTGCACCGTCTTCACACCCAACGATTTATGTTTCGCCAGCTCGTGCAGAATATCCGTAGCCGGAGTGATAGGATAAGAACCCAGATAAAGCTGCAATCCGGCCTTCTCGGCAGCAGCCATCAGTCCGTAGGCTGTAGCTTTGTTGCCGTTGATGTCCATATAGCGACCCGGACGCTTCTGTTCCTTGCTGGGCACCTTATAGCTTATAGATACAGACGCATGGGTATTCGCGCCAAAATTATACCCTTCAAAAAGCACTTTGACGTTCGCTTCCGCAATGGCAGGCTTCTTGGCAAACTTCTCACGCAGCAGTTTCGCTCCTACCTGAATGTCACGATGGAACAGCCAGCACACCAGTCCGAGCGCAAACATATTCTTTGTGCGCAGAATAGACTTGTTGTCCAGTCCGCTGTCCTTCAGACTTTCCTTACACATGGTAGTGATAGCCGCCTCCACCACCTCATTCTTTATGCCCAATTCCGAAAACGGATTCTCCAACTGAAACTTCGCCTTCTCCAGGTCTTTCTTCGTGAACGAATCTGAATCGATGATGATCACCGCCTGCGGTTTACAGAATTTATATTGCGTCTTCAAGGCGGCCGGATTCATGGCCACCAGCACGTCACACTTGTCACCGGGCGTATACACCTTCCCCGAACCTATATGCACCTGAAAGCCGGAGACACCGGTGAGCGAACCTTGCGGGGCGCGGATGTCCGCCGGATAGTCGGGAAACGTGCTGATGTCATTCCCTTCGGTAGCCGAAATGTTCGAGAACATGTTGCCAGCCAACTGCATGCCGTCGCCTGAGTCACCCGAGAAACGGACTACCACGTCATCCAGCTCTTTGATTACATTTTCTTCTGCCATAATGTATCGTTATTTTAAAGTTCACAAAATCAATTGGGTACAAAAATGGCGAAGTTTTGGTAAAAAACAAAATAAAAAGGAAGATATTTTCACAAAATACTGACAAATTGATGTAGACACAAGATTTTTCGCCAAAAAATTAGGAGTATATCGCCAAAAAGACGTACCTTTGCAAAAAGGCTCTGTAGTTCAACGGATAGAACAAGAGTTTCCTAAACTTTAGATAGGGGTTCGATTCCCCTCGGAGCTACTTTCTGCCCGCCCCTCAACAGGAGCGGGCATTTTCATACCCCCATTTACAACTCCGGAACAGGCTTCAACGGAACAAAAGTTCAACAAATGTTCTACAGAAATAAGATATGGCTACACGCAAAGCGGGTGTATATACCCACCCAAAGAAATCATTAACCGGAAGCACTCAATAGTACTATTTACGGTTATATGTATTATCTACATAACATTATCATGAGGATAAGAACTAAACAAGTTAAGACTTCTCCTGCAAAACAGGTGCACATTTCACCAAAAACCTGAGGACATTCCATGAAAAATAACGGGACATTCCATGAAAGGAAAGCCAAGGTTTTTTCTCCTATGACAACTGCGCACAGAAAGAAGAACAATCTGTATAAAATACACCGTGACAAACCGAAAGTTGTCACGGACAGCACAAAAATAGCAAATCAAAATGTTGTTTTCCCGGAACGAAACACTTATATTTGCAAAAGTAAGTCTGGAATATTATGAAAGCACTGGCAATTCTCTTCTTCCTTTGTCTCTTCCTGCCTGCAAAAGGACAGGTGACGGGACTTGTCACGGACAAAGAAGGAAAAGGAATCGCCGATGCAGTTGTTTTGTGGGAAGACACACTCTCACACTTCCAAACTCCCCGATTTACCTACACCAATGCGGAAGGAAAATTTCTCATCCATCCCGAAGCAAACCACTCGAACCGTATAACAGTTTCACGACTCGGATATATCTCACAAACCATTCCGTTAAGCGTAAGTCACACATCCATCGCTATCATCCTGCTTAAAGATACAACATTTCAACTTAAAGAAGTGACGGTAAAAGCTCGGCGTGTGCCTGTCAAAGTGAAAACCGACCGACTGGTATATAACATGAAAGCCAATCCGATGAAAGATGGAAATGCTCTGGAAAGTTTCAGATATATCCCGTTTATCACGGCCAATGATAAAGAAATATCCATCATAGGAAAAGAGAGTACACAAATTTGTCAGGAGAAACTCTCCAAGCTTATCTGAGAAGCCTTCCAGCAAACGATATAGAATCCATAGAGATACTTCATTCGCCCAATGTAACTTATCGAGGAGAGGGAAATTTTGGTGTAATCAACATCATACTGAAAAATAAGAAAAAAAACGGAATGCAGGGGTTGGCCAATCTAACCTTAACAAAAAAAACACATTTCTCTGGGTTCGGCGACCTCGCATTGATGATCCGGAAAAACAAATTCTCCATAAACATTATGGGAGGAGGAGCACATATAAACAATATCCAATCTACATTCTCGGAGAACCAATATAGATCAAACAGTTCGCTTACCCGTATTCAAGACAATGTGGACGGTTACGACCGCAATGGATGGGGAACACTGCAAGTAGATTATCATCTTTCCGAACAAAACATATTGGGAGCAAGTATTGCCTTCGGACAGAAAAGAAAATTCTACCGCACGGACGGAAGCACAATATTTCTTTCAGAATCATCTTCAGTATCCTCCTATCCCGCCATATCACACAATAAGCTATTGGACGGAAAAAGCAAAGAAGTGCAGGGGAACTTTAACTTCCGCCATCAATTCCACACTCAAGGAATGTATCTGAATATAGACGCAGACTATATTCGCTCAAATATCCATCAGTATGACGATGCCCAGATGGATAGATACGAAGGAAACTACTCATCTCCTGCTACTTACAATCATTACCAACAGCAAACTACGACACATACTGATGTATGGTCAGGAAAATTCGAGTACGGAATTAAAAAAGAAACCTATACGTTCCAGACAGGTGCAGATACCTACTATTCATCAACACGTTATAACAGCGACTACAAAACCACAGAAGGACAAACGGCTGTAGTTTCATTTCCCTTTGACCAGTTCAACATGAATGAATGGACTTCAGCTCTATTTGTTCATGTTGAAAAAACATGGGGAAAAAAGTTCTCCTCAAGCATAGGGACAAGACTGGAATACACGTCTTATATCACCCACCAGCAGAAAATGGCCGGTCACAATAAACGGAACTATTGGAAATTCTTGCCGGAACTCTATCTGAACTATACGTTTTCTCCAAAACACAACTTGTCATATTCTTTGACCAACCGTGTCAAACGGCCGTGCTTCGCATGGCTGAACCCGTATAAAATATATGATTCCGCCACCACTTATACCACAGGCAACCCGGAACTGAATGCGATGACTTATTTCAATCAAACTTTGCAATACCATTTCCTGCAACATTTTACACTATGGACCACTTATAATATCAGTTTGGACAACATCGGATTCTATAAGTTTACAAAAGAAGATACACAAATAGAAAACAAACCTGTCAATGCAGGACGATGCGATATTTTCCAATTAGCGTTCAATACCAATTCAAGTTATTGGAACGGAAAAGCATATATTAATTTCAATATTATTTATGAATGGAAACGAATGAAAACATCCGTCATAGAAGGAGAAAAATTCAGTTACAAGAATCATAATATCCAATTCTTCCTTAACAACAACCTTAGCTTATCAAAAAAGAAAGACTGGATATTCAATCTATACATGAACGGAAGAAGCGCACAAATAAACAACAACCAAAAATCCTTTCCTACACTCAGCATCGAAGGAGAAATTTGCAAAAAACTGCGCAATTGGCATTTCAGCCTATACGGACTGGTCCAATATTCCATACATGACAACAGGATGTCTAATAAATGGAAAAAATACTATGAATCGAACACACTGTTATCTGAAAGCCTTATTGATGTAGAAAACACCGTTGTCGGATTCAAAATTTCATACAACTTCGGGAACTCTAAGACGAAAGGAGCAGAAAAAAGAAACACCTCCAATGAAAATGTCCGTTCGAGAATCGGAATATTATAAGCGGAATCCGAAAAGCTTTGAGAGAGTAGGAAAAACTAACTTGAAGGTAGTATAGAAGTGAGTGGAGGCCAGAAGCCACGTCTGCTTATGGCCCGCGCCATACATAAAACCCAGAATATATATTCGTACTGTAATTATTATTGCACATCGCCTTAGCGCTGTAAAAAATGCGGATAATATTATAGTATTGGAACACGGAGAAATAGTCGAACAAGGGAAACATGATGAACTGATAATGAAGAAAGGCCGCTATTATCAACTGATCAGGAATCAATTGGAATTGGGAAACTGGCACCAAAAAACAAGGCGGACCGCCCTTTCCACCAAGGAAGAGCGGTCCGCCGATTCCATTTACGCAAGTGAATTACTTACGCAGACCAAGCACCTTAATAATCGCGCGGTATCTCTCGATGTCGCGATCCTTCAGGTAGTTGAGAAGCGCACGGCGCTTACCCACCATCTTAGTCAGAGATCTTTCCGTTGTATAATCTTTCTTATGGAGTTTCAGATGCTCCGTAAGATGAGAAATACGGTATGAAAACAATGCTATCTGCGCTTCAGGTGAGCCAGTATCAGTGTTAGACCTCCCGTACTTTTCAAAGATTTCCTTCTTTTTAGCTGGATCTAAATACATAAATTTGACTTTAAATTATTTATAAACTTTTATTTGCGGTTGCAAAGGTAAGGATAATCTTCTAAACAGCAATACGTTTTCAGAAAAAAGTAGTAACTTTGCACGCAAATAATAGGTATAGTATGCAAGACATTAGAAACATTGCCATCATTGCCCACGTTGACCACGGAAAAACAACGCTGGTGGACAAGATGATGCTGGCGGGACACCTGTTCCGCAATGACCAGACCAACGGTGAGCTGGTATTGGATAACAATGATCTGGAGCGCGAAAGAGGAATAACAATCCTCTCAAAAAATGTCTCCATCAATTACAAAGGTACAAAAATCAACATCATTGATACTCCGGGACACGCTGACTTCGGAGGTGAAGTGGAACGTGTGCTGAACATGGCTGACGGATGCATTCTGCTGGTAGACGCTTTCGAAGGTCCGATGCCGCAGACACGTTTCGTCCTTCAGAAGGCACTGCAAATCGGACTGAAACCGATTGTGGTAGTCAACAAGGTGGACAAGCCCAACTGCCGTCCGGAAGAGGTATATGAAATGGTGTTCGACCTCATGTTCAGCCTCAACGCCACGGAAGACCAACTTGATTTCCCCGTGCTTTACGGCTCCGCCAAGAACAACTGGATGGGCGAAGACTGGAAAACTCCTACCGGAACAATCGAACCACTGCTTGATGCCATCGTGAAATATATCCCGGCACCGCAGCAACTGGAAGGCACGCCGCAGATGCTCATCACCTCGCTCGACTATTCCTCATATACAGGACGTATCGCCGTAGGCCGTGTACACCGTGGAACCATCAGCGAAGGAATGAACATCACGCTGGCCAAACGTGACGGACGTATGGTCAAATCAAAAATAAAAGAGGTACATACCTTTGAAGGGCTGGGACGCAAGAAAGTGCAGTCTGTTTCATCGGGTGACATCTGTGCCATCGTCGGTGTGGAAGGCTTCGAAATCGGCGACACCATCTGCGACTTCGAAAATCCCGAACCGCTTCCGCCTATCGCCATCGATGAACCGACCATGAGCATGCTGTTCACCATCAACGACTCTCCGTTCTTCGGAAAGGAAGGAAAATACGTGACTTCACGCCATATCCACGACCGTCTGATGAAGGAGCTCGACAAGAACCTGGCTCTGCGTGTGCGCAAGACAGAAAACGAAGACGGGAAATGGATTGTTTCGGGACGAGGCGTGCTTCATCTGTCAGTGCTGATTGAAACCATGCGCCGTGAAGGATACGAACTTCAGGTAGGCCAGCCTCAGGTTATCTTCAAGGAAATCGACGGAGTAAAATGCGAACCTATAGAGGAACTGACCATCAGTGTACCGGAAGAGTTCTCGAGCAAAATGATTGATATGGTGACCCGCCGCAAGGGAGAGATGGTTTCAATGGAGACACAGGGCGACCGCGTGAACATCGAGTTCAACATCCCGTCGAGAGGCATCATCGGTCTGCGCACCAACGTGCTGACCGCATCACAGGGAGAAGCCATCATGGCTCACCGCTTCAGTGAGTACCAGCCCTACAAAGGCGACATTCCACGCCGTACCAACGGCTCGATGATTGCCATGGAAAGCGGAACGGCCTTCGCCTATGCCATAGACAAGCTTCAGGACCGCGGACGTTTCTTCATCTATCCGCAGGAGGAAGTGTATGCCGGACAGGTGGTGGGCGAGCACGTACACGAGAACGACCTGGTAATCAACGTGACCAAGTCGAAGAAGCTCACCAACATGCGCGCTTCCGGTTCAGACGACAAGGCACGCATCATCCCGCCGGTAGTGTTCTCGCTGGAAGAAGCTCTCGAATACATCAAAGAAGATGAATACGTGGAAGTG
The DNA here is from genome assembly GCA_944320815.1 of uncultured Phocaeicola sp. Classification (GTDB taxonomy): domain Bacteria; phylum Bacteroidota; class Bacteroidia; order Bacteroidales; family Bacteroidaceae; genus Phocaeicola. The sequence goes on from CALUIZ010000021.1 coordinate 10,612, forward strand.
ACTCCGAAAAGCATGCGTATGCGAAAAGTCATTCTGGACGAAACGGAACGCAAGCGGGCGAACAAAAACGCATGACAATATAACGGACAGGCACAATATACTTTTTGAACGCAGAATCACAAAGGCACAGAGTCTTATTCATTTGGCATCAAGCCATACACTCTGACCTTTGTGATTCTGCGTTTGTTTTTTCAGATTCGACATATCCCCTTTTTCTATTTCTCCAGATTCTCTGTCCGCTTCTCCACGAAATATCGCGGACGACGCTTCACTTCTTTATAAATCTTTCCTACATACTCGCCGATAATGCTGCAGGCCAGCAGAATGGCCCCTCCTATGAACCACACGGAAACGATAAGGGAAGTCCATCCGGGAATCGTCTTCCCATCCACATACGAACAAAGTCCATAGACAATGGCCAGCACCGAAATCAGTATGAACAAAAGCCCCAGATAAGCGATGTAGCGCAACGGACGGACAGAAAACGAGGTGATTCCATCCATCGCAAAGCTGAACATCTTGCTGAACGGATACTTCGACTCTCCGGCAAACCGTTCCTTCCGGTCATAATAAACCATAGCCGAAGGAAATCCCAACGACGACACCATTCCGCGCAGGAACAGGTTACGCTCTGGGAAAGAGACCAAGGCCTGCAAGGCCCGGCGGCTCAAGAGACGGAAATCGGCATGATTGTACACAATGTCACCTCCCAGTCCGCGCATCAGGCGATAGAAAGCCAGCGCCGTGTTCTTCTTGAAGAACGTGTCGGTTTTCCGTTCCCTACGGACACCGTACACCACATCAATGCCTTTGCTGAAATAATCCACCATCGGGCCGATAGCCTCCACATCATCCTGCAGGTCGGCATCAATGGAGACGGCCGCATCGGCATGCACGGAAGCCCACTCCAGCCCGGCCCAGAGAGCCTGCTGATGGCCCACATTGTGGGCCAGCTTGATTCCCGTCACACCTGCATTCCGGCAGGAGAACGATTCAATAAGTTCCCATGTACGGTCTTTACTCCCGTCATCCACATACAGAATGTTCCCTTCGTCAATACTGCCCTTCTCTTTCAACGCCCCGATTACACGGGTCAGCCGGGAGGTAGTCTCAGACAGCACCGCCTCTTCATTATAACAGGGAACCACAATTGTCAGTTTCATAGTATCACATATTTTTATGCTTGAACACAAAGCGTACAAGCAGGAAGTTCACAGGAATTGCAATAGCGAACACCGGAAAAGGTGCCCATACCTTCGGTATCCCCAGCCACAGGAACGCATTCAGCAGCACGAGATGAAGCACATAGTTCACTCCATGGGCAGCTCCCATCCCGAACAGCTTCTTCCACGAAGGGGAAGTGCCGAACGTGAAGTAGGACGTGGCATAGAAATTGGCGACAAAAGACAGCACATAACCTGCCGTATATGCCACATTTACATTGACGAACCGCTGCAACAGAAAATAAACCCCATAATGCAGGGCCGTGGCCAGCGTCCCGACAATCCCGAAACGCAGTGCCTCGCCGCCGATTCCTTTCAGGTCAATCTTTCCCATCGGGCATTTCTCCATCCTTCTTCATGAACTGATACAGATGCAGTCTGTATTGTCCGATAGGAATCTCTCTCACGGAATAGTCCTTATGCGTTTCTCTGAAAACGGATATCTCCGTCTCGTCCGCAATCATGTATCCTTGTCCGGGAGTGAAGACGTTGAAAGGCACGACCCTGTCTCCCAGATAAAAGTTGACGATGAACTGGCGCATCGGATTCCCCTTCACCTCGTTCAGCTGATAAGAATAGAGCGTACCCTCAGGCACCACCGAAGCGACCGCCTCAGCTATCGGCTTTTCAGACTTTACATTGAGCACGGGAGGCTGGAAAACGCCGTCCAGCGACATGTAGATTGTCAATATCACACCTACAATGGCATATGGCAACGAACGCTTCCACCTGTCGGCTTTCAATGCCAGCCTGAAACAGAAGCCCGCCAGAATCATCAGAAGGAACAGGAAATACGCTCTGAAGCCAAGCGGCAGATTTTCAAGTGCCCGCATGAAAGCGATATTCTGTGCGGCATGACGACCGGAAAAGATTGTGTCGGGAACCAGTCCCATCTGAAGTGCCGCAAAGACAAGCAGCAGCAACAAGGAAAGGGAGACCATTATACTGCCGAACACTTTCAAGACCGCCCGATGGCACCGGAACAGATAAAGGATATATTCTGCCAGGAAATAAGCGATAAAAGGATAAATGGGCAGCAGATATACGCTCCGCTTGCTCTTCGGTATGCAATAGAACACGAAGATTATCACGATACTGAGCAGAGAGAACAGACGGGTGTCGTCCATATTCTTTATATAGGTGCGGAACTGTGACCACCAGAGCCGCGGAGTCCCCTGAATCTTTCTGTATTTCAGCGCAAACAGAGAAATCACGACCAGCAATGTATAAGGAACATACCCTGCCACCACCGTCACCACATTATAATATGCCGGATTCTCATGGGACTCATAAGTCATCTTGCCCAAAAAGCGCAGCACATTCTCTTCGAGCACCAACTGCAGGAATTCGTCGCCTCCCTGACGGAATGCGGCCCAGTACCAGAGAAAGGGAAGTATGCAGGAAACGACACCGACCCAGAGGAACGAACCGAAAATCTTCCAGAACTTCATGCCGCGGATCAACAGGAATACAGCCACCACCAGACAGGGAAGCACCATTCCCACAGGCCCTTTGGTAAGAAAGGCCCCGCTCAGGCACAGGATTCCGGTCCACGGCACCCCCTTCAGTCCCTTTTCTCCCCATTTGTACAACTGGTACAAGGCGACCACTATCAGCGCGGAAAGCAGCATGTCGACCCGGCAGTTCGTTCCGGCACGATGTACCTCAAAGTTGGTCAGAGTGACAAGAGCCGTCAGCAGCGCAAGCTCCCTCCCCCTGCGTCTGGCATAAAAACAATATCCCACCATGACCATCATCGTCAGTGCCAGAGCCGAAGGCATACGCGAAGTATATTCCGTGACCTTGCCCACCACCGCCGAAACGACAGCGATACACCAGTGGAACAAAGGCGGCTTATAAGCGATGTCCACACCATAATTCACCGGAAGGACCCAGTTCCCCTTTTCCAGCATGGAAAGGGCGACAACCGCCTCGCGCGGCTCTCCCTTAGTATGAAAGAAGGATTCCCCCAAAAACAAGAACAGAGAGCAGATGCAGACCACAGCCACTATCCATACATATTTATCCTGCTTATACATTGTAAATGTTTTGATTACCGGCACAAAGATAACGTTTTTCGTCCTGCATCCATCCAATGATGAAAAAAATTATACAGGCTCTCCACTCCCCTTTCATTTAAACGTAGGGGCAGACCCGTGTGTCTGCCCGATGACATCATGCCAATGTATCTGGGTGGACACACGGGTCCACCCCTACCACCTGCCAATGGCATATTGAAAAAATAGGACGTTAAATGAATGAGCCGTGCAGGCTCCCGGACGGGCACGGCACATTCCGGCCAGAACAGCCTGATACTCCAGCCGGAACACAAGGATACCACGCGTGAAACAAAGGCTTATTTTTTCATTCCAACCTTTCTGTTTCTCACATATTATTTTCATATTTGCAGAAACCTTCCGTCCGCAGGGATGAAGTGCCCGCCGGGAAGGAGCACTACTGAACAAAAAAGTTATTTTATGATACCCAAAACCATTCACCTGTGCTGGTTCAGCGACGACCCTTTTCCCGTTGAGATAAGAATCTGTCTTGACAGCTGGAAAAAAATCCTTCCCGACTTCAGGATACGCCGCTGGACATACGAAGACGCGCGTTCCATCGGATGCAGATTCATCAACGAAGCGCTGGAAGCCAAAAAGTGGGCTTTTGCCGCTGATGTCGTGCGTTTCTATGCCATATACAAGGAGGGAGGGATTTACATGGACAGCGACATCCTGCTGAAAAAACGTTTCGACCGGTTCATCCCGGAAAAGGGCTTCGCCACATTCCACGAACACATCGGTGAACAGATCCGGCTGCAGGCGGCCTTCTTCATGGGCGAAAAAGGCAACGCTTACTGCAAGGACGTGTTTGAATATTACAACAGCCGGCCTTTCAGGAAACCCGACGGTTCACTGGACATGACCATATCCCCCGTCGTAATGCTCGACATGGCACGCAGACGGGGATACCGCACCGAAGACACGGAGCAGCATCTTGCCGATGACATCGTCATCTATCCCGGACATTACGTCACACCATGCAAACATATAAAGAAACATCCTGACGCGTTCGCCCTGCACACAATATACGGGAGCTGGCGCAAACGGAAACTGGGACGCAGAATCGAGCTGTTCTGCAAGCATCAGCTGCTAAGGCTGCGGTATCTGTTCAGACACTGACCCGGCGAAACCGCGCAATGTCCGTACCGCTTCACGGGCGGCCTGTCTGAAGAAATGCCCTTGCTCCAGCAGTCCGCTCATGCGGAGCACATTGTTCCTCATCTGCGTATACTGTTCCGGAGTAACCAAGCGGAGCTTCTCGTCGAGTTCCTCCAGACTGCTGATACAGAAGCCTATGCCGTTCTGCACAATAAAAGGCGCGAGGGCAGCCTTCTCCCAGATAATGACAGGCAAACCGCACCTTATATATAAGGATGTCTTGTGGGGATTGTTGAACTGAAGATATTCGCCGAAGTTGCCCGAACATGTCCGGACGGAATCTCCGTCCCACACCAGACCGAAGTGCCCGTCGGCGGAAGCAATCAGTTGTTCTGAAAGGACAAAACCTTTGATGTCGAAGCACCGGGCATTCTCCATGGACGCTACGTCAAGCCCGCCTCCGTAAAGAGAGACCCGGTAATTCTTTATATAATTCCCCCACTGATAAAGGAAAGAATTTTTCCGGCGGTTCAACGCTCCCGCATACACCACCTTGCAGGTATCCGGAAACTGGACGGAAGACGGACAATGAGTTTCAGACAGGTAATCCCAGATGCCCAGACTCCCTATCGGCAACGCACAGTGATTGTCTTTCAGCCATTCCCGCATAGTCGGATTCAGCGCAATTACATAATCGGCATGGCCAATCCGTTTGATTTCCTGTGGAACGCTCAACTTCTTGCGGCGGAAACTCCCCAGGTCATGTATCAGCACCGCCACACGCGCGCCCCGCAGATGGGCGACCTTACAGATCAATGTAAAATACTTCTTCAAAGGATACTGCAGGAACAGCAGATCACCCTTCTTCAATGAGAATGCGGCCTTCACTATACCCGAAAAGGTAATCAGGAAAGCCAGCACAACATTCTTGTAACGAGTCTGGCGGAAACCCACATTCACAAAACCCATATCCGACATGATTGCTTCCATGTCGGTCTTCGCCTTATTCCCGGCACCGTTAATCTCTTTATAGTCACGCGACAGATAGCAGTTTCTCATATGCGAATCCTTTTTTCACAAATGTAGAAAGAATAATGCAATCGGACAAGAAAGCAAGATTCAAAAACGCCGGAGACATCTGCCTGTGCCTGAACCGGTGAGGGGCATCACTGCTGGATGGTATGCCGGCAGTCCTTTTTTATACAATCCCCGTCAAAAGCACAGAGATTCATGAAATATTTCGTACTTTTGCGTACATAAACTCCAAACATACAGTCCATGCGCATAGGATTCGACGCGAAAAGAGCCATACAGAATTTCACAGGATTAGGTAACTACAGCCGTTACCTAATAGAAATTCTATGCCGCTTCTATCCGGAGAACGAATATCTGCTGTACGCACCGAAACGCAAAGAAAGCAAACAGTTCAATGCACTTCTGGAAAACTGTCCTTCAGCCATATGCAGATACCCGGAGGGTGTATGGAAACGGTTCAGGTCGCTATGGCGGACATTTGGTGTCACAAGACAGATGGAACGGGACGAGGCAGACATCTATCACGGCCTCAGCAATGAACTTCCGCTCAATATCCGGAAGCAGAAGAAAGCAAAGGCCATTGTCACCATACACGACCTGATTTTTGTCCGCTACCCCCAATATTACCACCCTGTCGACAGGTGGCTCTACCGGCACAAATACGGAAAATCATGCCGGAACGCAGATGCCATCATAGCCGTGAGCGAATGTACCAAACGTGATGCCGTACATTATTTCGGGATTGACCCTTCGAAAATACATGTCATCTACCAAGGATGTGACCCCTCGTTCTGCTCTCCCGCTCCCGACAGCCTGAAGAAGGAGGTGAAAGAGCTGTATGCACTTCCCGAACGCTATATCCTGAATGTAGGAAGCATCGAAGAAAGAAAGAATGTGCTGCTCGCAGTGAAGGCCATGCCCTGCATCCCGGAAGATGTACATCTGGTGATTGCGGGAAAACGCACACCCTATACGGAAAAAGTAGAAGAGTTTGTCCGGGAAAATCATCTGAGCGGAAGAGTCCATCTGCTCCATAACGTCAGTTTCCGGCATCTTCCTGCAATGTATCAGATGGCTGAGGCGTTTGTATATCCTTCCCGTTTCGAAGGATTCGGCATTCCGATTCTGGAAGCACTCAATTCATCCGTTCCCGTCGTTGCGGCAACAGGCTCCTGCCTGGAAGAAGCAGGAGGACCGGACTCCGTCTATGTACATCCTGACGACAAGGAAGGCATGGCATCTGCACTGAACCAGATACTGAACAATCCTGAAAGGAAAGCATTCATGGCAGAACAGGGCAGGAAATATGCCGAAAACTTTTCAGAGAAGAAACAGGCCGGACAACTGATGGAACTTTATCACTCACTATCATCCGAGAACAAATGAAAATCATAATAGCACCGGAATATAAATATCTGGAAAAAGAAATCCGGGACATTTCCCGACTGTTCGCCTCCCACGAAGGAACAATCGTATATGAAGGAAGAAACTCCATCCGGAACTTCAGCCTTGAAGGTACTCCCGTCACCATAAAAAGGTTCAAGAAAGTGAATCTTGCACAGCAGGTAGCCTACACTTTCTTCAAAAGCACCAAGGCTGAACGTGCGTACCGGTATGCCGGAATATTCAGGGCAAGGGGCATCCGCACACCACGGGAAATAGCTTATGTGGAAGAACGTGAACACGGACTGTTCACCACAGGATATTTCATCTCGACCACCTGTCCGGATCCTCCCGCTTTCCCGGCACTGGCGCTTGAAAAGGACTTCGACAAACAACTGGCGGAAGACCTGGCAAGACTTGTGGTCCTGATGCACGGAAAAGGAATCGTGCACGGCGACCTGAATCTGGGAAACTTCCTGTACCACAAAGACAAGAAAAGCGGGCATTATTCGTTTACGGTCATCGACATCAACCGCTCGAAATTTTATGATGATGTCCCCCCTGAAGATGTCTGCATGAAGAATCTCAGCACCCTCACACACCGCAGAGACTTGTTCAGATTCATGGTATCAGTCTATGCGGAAGAAAGAAACTGGCCCGTGGAAAAAACCATAGAAAAGGCAACAATATATCTTGAAGAACTGGAAGCCAGACACGAGCGCAAACAAAAGATAAAGAAACTTTTTAAATGACAATCCTATGATACCCAAAGTGATTCATTTCTGCTGGCTGAGCGGAGACCCGTATCCGGCCAAAATCAGAAAATGCATGAAGACATGGAAAAAAGTGATGCCCGACTACGAATGGAAGCTGTGGAGTCTGGAGAACTTCGACCTCGCTTCAGCTCCCCGATATGTGCAGGAGGCTGTGAAAGCACGCAAATGGGCCTTCGCCGCAGATTATATCCGCATGTATGCGCTTTACACAGAAGGAGGGTTCTATCTGGATTCTGATGTCAAGGTTCTGAAACGGTTTGATGATTTTCTGGGATACAATTTCATTTCCAGCATTGAGCACCATCCTACCCAACTGGAAAAGACCGGCTCCATCCATGCCATCGGGGCCGACGGTACGCGCAAGGGAGAGGAATATATTTCCGGAATGCAGATACAGGCTGCGGTAATGGGTGCCCAGTCCGGATGTCCGTTCGTCAAGGATGTCCTCGACTGGTATGATTCAAAAAAGTTTTCGGACAAACTTCCCGCCGACATGTTCTCGCCTCTCATATATGCAAGAATAGCCGAGAAGTATGGCTTCCGTTATATTGATACAGACCAGAATCTGGAAGGAAACATAAAAATATTCCGTTCCGAAATATTCGCAGGGAACAAACACGAGGTCACTCCGGCTTCGTATGCCATCCACTATTGTGCACATAGCTGGAAGACACCCGTCACGGAAAGAATCCGGAACTTCTTCAGACGTTTGAAAGAATAATCAACTTCATCCACTTCTCTCATGGACAAGAAATGTATGTTCAGCATTGTAACGGTCTCGTTCAACTGCGCAGAGTCAATAGCCGGCACTATCGAAAGTGTAATGCAACAGGAATATTCCGACAAAGAGTATATCGTCATAGATGGAGGATCTACCGACGGAACAGCGGACATCATCAGAAAATATCAGGACCGGTTCTCCTACTGGTGTTCGGAACCGGACGGAGGCATCTATCAGGGCATGAACAAAGGGACAGCACATGCACAAGGAGAATGGATCATTTTCATGAATGCCGGTGACAAATTTGCCGATGCACATGTACTGGACAAAATCGCCTTATACATACAAGAAAAGGACTCCGACATCGTTTATGGAGATATACTTGTCAGCAAAGATGGGGAGCTGAAACTAAAAACCGCTTCTGAACCCTGCAACAAGCAACGGATGTATTTTTGCCATCAGGCTGCTTTTGTACGGACAGACATCCTGAAACAAATGCCTTTCGACACACGCTTCCGCATGTCGGCAGACTTTTATTTCTTCAAGAAATGTTACTTGTCGAACTGTCGGTTCCGGCATGTTCCCGTCACTGTGGCAATTTATGATTCACACGGGGTCTCCCACACCCAGCGTGTCAAAGGACTCCGCGACAACATACGCGTAATAAAAGAACTCGACAAGGGACGGGAAAAGATAAAATTCCTCTGCAAACTATATTATGTAATTTTCTGGATTAAGATGACCCAACGTACCCGTTCATAGGAGTTTCACCGGAATTGTGACATGACAAGGAAAAACGACCGTCCCCTTACCTAGACTCTTCCTGTCTCCGCTCCCACTCCTCTTTTGTCCGTTTCCACCGGTTATGGCTCCAAAGCCAATAAGCCGGTTCACGGCGAATCATTTCCTCCAGCAGAACCGCATAGCGGTCAGTCAGTCCATAATCCGAGTATTGCTCCGGGGCAACGGTCATACGCTTCAGTTCACAATGATAATATCCTCTCTTCACCCGCTTCACGTCCGCAAAATAAACGACAGCTCCCACCTGCTTGGCAATCTGCTCCGTTCCGATAAAGAATGAAGTGTCACGATGGAGAAACCTGGTCCAGTGGTGCACGCTGTTCCATTTCGGGGCCTGATCGGCAATAAAACCGACCATCGTGGGCTGTTTCTGGCGTTTCAGTGTGACAATGCGGCGGAGAGTTTCCTTCATCGGTATGCATTCACCGCCAAAACGGTTTCTCATCCGCAGGAAAAGTTTGTCGAAAGCCTTGTTATATAAAGGATGGTAAATCTGACTGCTATGAATGCCGTCGGGAAACCAGCCGGCCAGCGAAGCTATCCATTCCCAGTTGCAATAATGCCCCAGATAAATGAATCCGAAATTCTTTCCGCTCCGCTCCATATCAGCCACCATCTCATCCATGCCTGAAAATGTCATGCGTCGCATCACCTGCCTCTTCGACATGGAGAAAAGTTTGACATTTTCCATCGCACAGTCACAGAAAAAGCGGTAGAATTTCTTCTCAATGCGGACAATCTCTTCCATGTCCTTTTCCGGGAACGAGCCAGCCAGATTCTTCCGCACGATTTTCCTGCGGTAGCGCACCAGATAATAGAGCGGGAAGTACAGCACATCAGCCACCACGTACAACAGACGTAAAGGAAGCAGTGACAAAAGATACCACCCGCAAAAAACAAAATAGTATAATAACTTCATATAGAATGCTTAAATTCCGTTTCCGTAGCAAAACTACAAAAAAATCCATTACCTTTGCAACTTATTAAACATTCCATGCTACCGACATGAAAGAATTCTTCCAACTGATGCGGCGGTTCGTGTCGCCCTACAAGAGATATCTGGGCTGGTCAATATTGCTGAACATATTGTCGGCCGTGTTCAATATATTTTCTTTCTCCCTGCTGATTCCAATTCTGAACATCCTTTTCAAAACGGGGAACAGCGACAAAGTATACGAGTTCATGGAATGGGGGAGTGCCAGTGCAAAAGACGTGGTGATGAACAATTTCTACTACTACACCACCCGTCTGATTGACACTTTCGGGCCTGCCACCACCCTGCTCTTTCTCGGACTCTTTCTCGGTTTCATGACCATGCTGAAGACAGCCTGCTATTTCGGGTCGTCGGCCGTCATGATTCCATTGCGCACCGGAGTGGTGAGAGACATCCGACTGATGGTGTACAGAAAAGTGGTAGAGCTTCCGCTGGGCTTCTTTTCAGAAGAACGGAAAGGCGACATCATCGCACGCATGAGCGGTGATGTCAATGAAGTGGAAACATCCGTTACAAGTTCGCTCGACATGCTCCTCAAGAACCCGATCCTGATCATTTCCTATTTTGCCACTCTGATTGTCACCAGTTGGCAGTTGACTCTGTTCACGATTCTCGTGCTCCCGTCTATGGGATGGGTAATGGGCAAAGTGGGACGCGCCCTGAAACGCCAGTCACTCGACGCGCAGAACCGCTGGAGCGACACCATGTCACAGTTGGAGGAAACGTTGGGAGGCCTGCGCATCATAAAGGCATTCATTGCCGAGAAGAAAATGACCGACCGCTTCGAAAAATGCTGCAACGACTACCGTGATGCGGTCAACAAAGTTGCCATCCGCCAGTCGTCCGCCCACCCGATGAGCGAATTTCTGGGTACGCTCCTCATCGTCGCGGTATTGTGGTTCGGAGGCTCTCTCATTCTGTCGGACCATGCACCCATCGACGCCTCCACCTTCATTTTCTATATGGTGATTCTTTACAGCATCATCAACCCGCTGAAGGAATTCTCAAAAGCCAGCTACAACATTCCGCGCGGCCTGGCTTCCATGGAGCGTATCGACAAAATCCTGAAAGCGGAAAACCCTATCAGGGAAGCCACCCTTCCGAAACCGCTGAACGACCTGAAAGACAGAATAGAATTCAAGGACATTTCCTTCAGCTATGACGGGAAGAAAGAAGTGCTGAAAAACATCAATCTGACAATCCCCAAAGGAAAAACAATCGCTCTGGTAGGCCAGTCCGGCTCCGGAAAGTCCACATTGGTCGACCTGCTCCCCCGTTACCACGACGTACAGGAAGGAGAGATTACCATCGACGGAACGAACATCAAGGATGTCCGCATCCATGACTTGCGCAGCCTGATAGGAAACGTGAATCAGGAAGCGATACTCTTCAATGACACATTCTTCAACAACATCGCCTTTGGTGTGGAGAATGCCACAATGGAACAGGTAATCGCGGCAGCCAAGATAGCCAACGCGCACGACTTCATCATGGAAAAGCCAGAAGGATACAATACGAACATCGGCGACCGAGGAAGCAAACTCTCCGGAGGACAGCGACAGCGCATCAGCATCGCGCGGGCCATACTCAAGAATCCTCCGATTCTGATTCTGGACGAAGCGACCTCCGCGCTCGACACTGAATCGGAACGACTGGTGCAGGAAGCACTGGAACGTCTGATGAAGACGCGTACCACCATCGCCATCGCCCACCGTCTCTCAACCATCAAGAACGCAGACGAAATCTATGTGCTGTACGACGGGAAAATTGTTGAGCGCGGCACACACGACGAACTGATTCAAAAGCAAGGGTATTACAAACGCCTGCACGATATGCAGTCACTCGGTTAAAGCTTTTATCCGTCCGACAATCATTTCCGGACGGATAGCTTTCAGACACCGATAATCCCCAAAACGGCAAGGTTTGTTGCCATAAACGGAACACGGACGGCAGGGCAAGTCCAACTGTATCGCGTTCTCCTGCTTCTGGTTCCATCCCATGAAGCCGGCATAGGGATGGGTGGCTCCCCATACGGAAACAACGGGTACACCAACCAACGAGGCCAGATGCATATTGCCGGAATCCATCGAAAGCATCACATCCAGCCTGGCCATCAATGCCAGTTCCTCATCCATTTTCAGACACCCTACGACCGAAGTGACACAAGGAAACTCGTTATCCCAAGCGGCCAACACTTCTTTTTCCTGTTTGCCTCCACCAAAAAGAAAGATGCGAACCTTGTCCATGGATGCCAACAGGCTGACCACTTTATGCTGCAACAATAAAGGATAAATTTTCCCTTGATGTGCCGCAAAGGGAGCGATGCCTATCCATTTCCATCCTTTTTCTTTTTCACCGAAGGTTTCCGGAAGAGACGGAAGCGTGCCGCAGGATTCAAAAACCGACTTGAAATCAAGCGGGAAAGAATATCCCAGACTCCGGAACACGTCCCGATAACGGGAAAAAGACGACTTCAAGGGAGCACTGTTTCCATTGCCTGCGGAAACAAGCCGGCGCTTCTCGGCTCTCCCCTTGTCTATATGGGCCACACGCACTCCTCCCAGCAGGAACAATGTGCGCAGAACCTTGGTGCGAAGTACATCATGCAAATCGGCCACAGCGTCAAACCTCTCTTTCCGCAATTCCGAATAGAGCTTCAGAATGCCCTTAAATCCCTTGTAATCATTTTTCAGATCCACTTTCCTGAACGTGAGATTGGGTGGTGCACAAACAAAGAACGATGCAAAAGCCGGACGGCTCAACACCACCAGCTGATGTTGGGGACAAGCCTTCGCAAACGAATAAAGCACCGGAACCGTCATGGCCACATCGCCCAATGCCGAGAAACGGACTGCCAGTATTTTCGCCATACCTATTTCTTTCCGTACAGCACAGGATTCAGAGACGGATCATTATACATCTTCATCTGCCTGTACACTTTCATGTATTTCCGCCCAGCCTCTATATCCGCAATCAACTGGTCGATGGCCGAAGACAAATCTTTCCGCTGCTCCAGCAGCACATTCAGTTTCGCTTCGCACTGCACCTTGTGAGCCGCATCCGTATCCGTGCGTTCCACTTCCTTGCGCATATGATAGATTTTCAGTGCCAGAATGGAGAGACGGTCTACAGCCCATGCGGGACTCTCCGTATTGATGGTCGCATCCGGAGCGACCTTCACATCCTTATATTTGTCAAGGAAATAGCTGTCAATCAGTTCCACCAGGTCCGTACGGTCCTGATTGGACTTGTCAATGCGTCGTTTCAGGGCCAACGCTTCTGCCGGATCAATCTCCGGATTGCGGATCAAATCCTCCAGATGCCACTGGACCGTATCAATCCAGCACTTCAGATACAAATAATATTCAATGCTTTTCAGCGGATAAGGGTTTGCGATTGGAGTGTCCACACAATCAGTCTTATGATAATCGTCGATGGCCTGCACAAAAATCGGACTGCTCAATTCCGTAAAAGTCATATTGTCTTCATTTAAAAGGTTCATAACAAGAACAAAAGTAAAGAAAGTTTTCCAGAACTCACAAATCATGGCATGGAAAAGTAAAGGAGAAGCGCATAAATTCCCCTTCCCCGACAGACCTCCGCCAGAAACACCCGCATGTTTCATGCAAAATAGCCTGACATTCCGGTCAAGGCAAGCGGCTACTCCTGCCGGAACAGCCCGTTGCTTTCACACGCCTGCGCCCGACACCAGTCTTTCGATTATCACCGGATAATACCGGTATTCAAGCTGATGGACACGGGCTGCCAACGTCTCCGGCGTATCGTCAGAAAAGACGGGGCATCCAGCCTGAAAAATGTAATCGCCTTCGTCGTATCTTTCATTGACATACTGGACAGTAATGCCGCTCACCTTCTCGCCCGCCTCAAGCACAGCCCTGTGCACATGCATCCCATACATGCCCTTCCCCCCGAATTTCGGCAGCAGGGAAGGATGTATGTTCACAATACGCCCTGCATACGCACGGACAATCCCGTCAGGTATGCGCGACAGAAACCCCGCAAGCACCACAAAATCAATGCCATACTCCTTCAGCAGGGAGAACGCCTCTCCCGATGCGAACCCGTCGGGGACAACCACCCGGCAGGGTACGCCCAAAGCAGCGGCACGCTTCACCACACCGGCAGCGGCACGGGAAGCGATGACCAGAGCCACTTCCGCCGTCTGCCGCTCCGCAAAATAACGGACAATCCGTTCGGCATTCGTTCCTTCACCCGATGCCAGAATTGCTATTCTCTTCATAACCACCTCCATTTCATGCACAACATATATAAAATTGTGCAAAGAAACAACATTTATTTGCAAGAATATTTGTTTAAGACAAGAAATATTTATTCCTTTGCACCGAAAAATCAATAAATTATCTTATTTATAAACCTAAAAAATTAGAATTATGTCTGAAATTGCATCAAAAGTACAGAAGATTATCGTTGATAAATTGGGCGTAGAAGAATCAGAAGTTGTCGCTACAGCCAGCTTCACTAACGACCTGGGTGCAGACTCTCTGGACACAGTAGAATTGATCATGGAATTCGAAAAGGAATTCGGCATCTCTATTCCTGATGATCAGGCAGAAAAAATCCAGACAGTAGGTGACGCCATCTCTTACATTGAGGCTAACGCAAAATAATTAATTCTACTTTATGGAATTAAAACGAGTAGTTGTAACAGGTCTTGGTGCACTGACTCCCGTAGGTAACAACGTTTCAGACTTCTGGAACAACCTTGTCAACGGTGTCAGCGGAGCAGGACCTATTACTCATTTCGATGCATCGAAATTCAAGACCCAGTTTGCGTGTGAAGTGAAGAACTTCAATGCGACCGACTTTATCGACCGCAAGGAAGCGCGCAAGATGGACCTCTATACACAATATGCCGTAGTGGCGGCGAAAGAGGCTGTAACCGACGCGGGCATCGATGTGGAAAAAGAAGACCTGAACCGGATTGGTGTCATCCTTGGAGTAGGAATCGGCGGTATCCACACTTTCGAGGAGGAAGTGGGAGGATATGAAAAGACGAAAGACACGGTCGGTCCGAAATTCAACCCGTTCTTTATCCCGAAAATGATTGCCGACATCGCTTCCGGACAAATATCCATCATGTACGGATTCCATGGCCCTAATTTCACAACCACTTCCGCCTGTGCCTCTTCTTCGAATGCCATTGCGGACGCGTTCAATTATATCCGTCTGGGTAAGGCGAACATTATTGTGACGGGCGGTGCCGAAGCTGCCATTTTCCCGGCCGGCGTGGGAGGCTTCAATGCCATGCATGCATTGTCTACACGCAATGATGATCCGGAACATGCTTCACGTCCGTTCAGCGCAAGCCGCGACGGATTCGTGATGGGAGAAGGTGCCGGATGTCTGATTCTGGAAGAACTGGAACATGCAAAGGCACGCGGAGCCAAGATATATGCCGAGGTGGCGGGAACAGGTGCATCTGCCGATGCCCACCATCTGACCGCATCCCATCCGGAAGGTCTGGGAGCGAGACTGGTAATGGCCAGCGCATTGGAGGACGCAGGCATGAAACCGGAAGACATTGACTATATCAATGTGCACGGGACATCCACTCCGGTCGGCGACGTGTCGGAAGTGAAGGCAATCCAGTCACTTTTCGGAGACTATGCCTACAAACTGAACATCAGTTCCACAAAATCAATGACAGGCCACATGCTGGGCGCTGCCGGAGGTGTGGAAGCCATCGCAAGCGTGTTGGCCGTAAAGAATGACATCATCCCGCCGACCATCAACCATGAGGAAGGTGACAACGATGAGAACATCGACTATAACCTGAACTTCACGTTCAACAAGGCACAGACACGCACTGTGCGTGCCGCATTGAGCAACACGTTCGGTTTCGGCGGACACAATGCATGTATAATTGTAAAAAAATACACTGAATAAACTGTGTTTAGCGATATAACAAATAAGATAAGGCTTCTTTTCCGGAAGGACAGGGAGTCTTATCTTTGTTTTTACAGAATACTCGGATTCTATCCGAAAAACATCGAACTCTACAAACAGGCTCTTCTTCATAAATCTTCTTCCGTAAGAGTGCAGGGAGGACAGGTCATCAACAATGAACGGCTGGAGTTTCTGGGCGATGCCATTCTGGATGCCATCGTGGCCGACATTGTTTACAAACACTTCGAAGGAAAGCGCGAAGGGTTCCTGACCAACACACGCTCAAAGATAGTACAGCGGGAAACGCTGAACCGGATAGCTATGGAAATAGGTCTGGACAAACTGGTCAAATATACTGTCCGGCAGTCAGCACACAACTGTTACCTGGGCGGAAACGCTTTCGAAGCACTTATCGGGGCCATCTATCTGGACCGCGGATACCGCGTCTGCAAAAGATTCATGGAGCAACGCATCATCGCCAACTATCTGAATCTGGAAAAGGTGTCGCGCAAGGAAGTCAACTTCAAGTCGAAACTGATAGAATGGAGCCAAAAGAACAAGTTTGCAGTGAAGTTCAATCTGCTCGACCAGTCGGTAGACGAGGAACAGAACCCGGTCTTCAGCACCCAGATTTCTGTGGAAGACATCCCGGGAGGATACGGAAAAGGTTATTCCAAAAAAGAGTCCCAGCAGGAAGCGGCGCATGAGACATTGAAAAAAATCAAGAGTGACCCTCTGTTCATCGACGCAATCTTTGCGGCAAAAGCCGAACGCGAAAAAGCCGAAAAGGAGGAAACGGAAAAGACACTGCCGCATCCCGACGTTCCGAAGAATGACATTCCTGCGGAAACCCCGCCAGACATGCCGGAAAAGGCCGTACTGGAAGACAGTCTCTTCACGGAAAAGTATGACGACAAGGAACATATCATCGCCGAAGCGGAAGAGGCTGCATTCATGGAAATGGAAACGAAACAGAACTGAACCCTGAAAAGAGACAAATCCAACATTTAAAATCTTTACTCAACACACGCAATGAAAAAATTTATCCTTTATTTTCTTCTTTTTTTCCTGAATCTTCCGGCACAGGCCGGAGAAACATTCACCGTCCTGCAATGGAACATCTGGCAGGAAGGAACAAAGGTTCCGGGCGGCTATAAGGCCGTAGTGGACGAGATTGTCCGTCTGAAACCGGATTTCGTGACCTTCAGTGAGGTGAGGAACTACAACAACACTCGTTTCTGCGACCGGATTGTCACTTCGCTCAGGGAAAAGGGAGAGACATATTATTCCTTTTATTCCGACGACACCGGCCTGCTCAGCAGATACCCGATTACAGACTCTACGGTGGTTTATCCTTTGCACGATGACCATGGCACCATACACCGGATGCTGACAGACATCCACGGACAGAAGATTGCGGTCTATACAGCGCATCTGGATTATCTGAGCGACGCTTACTACAATGTGAGGGGATATGATGGTTCCACGTGGAAAGAAATTCCCAGACCGGAAAGCATTGCGGAGGTGCTGGCCATAAACGATGCCTCTTTCCGTGACGACGCAATCAGAAGTTTCATCAAGACTGCACAGAAAGATATAGCGGACGGAACGCTGGTCGTGTTGGGCGGTGACTTCAACGAGCCTTCACATCTGGACTGGACGAGAGAGACAAAGGACCTTTACGACCATAACGGGATGATTATCCCGTGGACCGTTCCTCTCCTGCTTGACAATGCAGGTTTTGTGGATGCCTACCGCACGAAATATCCGGATGTGCTCGACTATCCCGGCTTCACTTTTCCGGCCGACAATCCGCTGATAGAAGTGAACCGTCTCACATGGGCTCCCAAATCGGACGAACGCGACCGGATAGACTATGTGTTCTATTACCCCGACCGCAGACTGAAGCTGGTCGATGCAGTGATTTTCGGTCCGAAAGGAAGTATCATGAAATCAAAAAGAATCGTGGAAACCTCGCATGACCGCTTCATGGAGCCGATGGGTGTATGGCCCACCGACCACAAAGGTGTACTGGTTACGTTTGAACTGACGAAATGAAAGGAGAAAGCATAAGGAAGACAGGTTCTGCTCTCCGGCTGTTTTGTCTGATGGCGATTGTCTCTCTTTCTGCCGCATAAAATACTTCTCCATGTCTTTGGCCTCTGCGTTTAATTCCATTTTAATACTCCACGTGGTCTCCATAAGTCTCCTCGATATGGTCAAGGATGCGGTTCAGTTCCTCCAGTGTTTCGGCACGGAGCATGGCGATGCGCGTTTCACGGAAGTGGGAAATTCCTTTGAAAAGCGGTGATGCAGCCAAATGGCGGCGCACGTGGAGAATTCCCCTGCGCTCGTCGAGCAGATTCACACTGTCCAGCACTTCACGGCGCAGCACGTCCATCCTCCATTTAAAGGAGAGAGAGGGAAGTTCCTCGCCCGTTTCCAGATAATGTTTCACTTCCTTGAATATCCAGGGACGGCCGAAGCTGGCGCGACCTATCATCACGGCATCCACCCCGTAACGGTCGAAACATTCCTTGGCACGCTGGGGGGTGGTGATGTCACCGTTCCCGATAATGGGAATGCGTATCCTCGGATTCTTCTTCACCTCACCGATGAGAGTCCAGTCGGCTTCGCCAGTGTACATCTGTGCCCGTGTGCGTCCGTGGATAGTAAGAGCCTCGATGCCGCAGTCCTGCAACTGTTCGGCAAGGTCGACAATGATTTTATGGTTCTCGTCCCAACCCAAGCGGGTTTTTACTGTGACCGGAATCTTTACAGCATTCACCACCGCACGAGTGATTTCCAGCATCTTCGGCACATTTTGGAGCATCCCTGCTCCGGCACCCTTCCCCGCCACTTTCTTTACAGGACATCCGAAGTTCAGGTCAAGGATATCCGGGTGAGCTTCCTCCACGATACGTGCAGCCTCTACCATCGTGTCCGTATCTTTTCCATAAATCTGAATCGCCACAGGACGTTCCTTTTCGCTTATGTTCAGTTTCACCACGGTTTTTCCTACCGAGCGAATCAGTGCGTCGCTCGATACGAACTCCGTATATACCATGTCGGCTCCGAACTCCTTGCAGAGCAAGCGGAAAGCAGGGTCGGTCACGTCTTCCATGGGTGCAAGCACCACAGGTCTTTCTCCTAAATCAATGTTTCGTATGTTCATGCGCGGGATGTCTTTTTACGGTCGTTCATGATTGCGTCTTTGTTCTCTAATGCCCATTCTATCAGTCCGTTGATATGCGGAATCAGGGAATGGGCGCGGGATGTCAATGTATATTCCACACGAGGCGGCACTTCGGGATAGACCGTACGGGTCAAGTAGCCGTCCTCTTCCAATGTGCGGAGAGTTACGGTCAGCATCTTTTGCGAGATGTCGGGTATCTTGCGCTGAAGTTCCTTGAAGCGCATCTTTTCTTTTTCAGATCTGTCAAGTGTATAAATCACCAAAAGCGACCACTTGTCACTAATCCGTGCCAGAATATTCCGTATCGGACAATCGGGAAACAGCGTGCTTTCTATCGTAGTTCTATCCATGATGTTTGATGGAAGTCTAATTCGCTCTACAAAAGTAAGCAAAGTTCTTTTGAATAGCAAACAACTTTTTTCAAAAATATTTTCGTCTGTAATTCGCTTATATCCAACAATAGTTACTTTTGCGTAAGTATCTGATTTTCAAGTATCTACTTGTAAGAATGGAGAATTCTCCCCAACTTTGCATGCAAAAGAAGATAACATACTAGTAAATCACTCAAGAACAAGAAACAATTACAGCTATGGCACAGACTAAAGGACGTTTCGAGGTGTATGACCTCGACAATTGCAAACTGCATGTGTATTACACCAACGATGTAATGGCAGACGCAAGCTACATCGTTGAAGGTAAAGATTCCATTGTCACGATGGAGTATCCGTTGTTCAAGGAGAATGTGGCAGAGTTTAACGGCTATATTGACAAGATAGGCAAGCCCATCGAAAAAATCATTTCCGATTATCATGTAGGAGGAACGGGTAATCATGCCCAGGTAATGGCAGAGGGTATGAAGGCATTCTCTGAAGGTCCTGTATATGGAGGCATGATGAAAAGTTTTGAACAGATGTGGGGTGATTCAATGACCGAAATGCCTACGGGCGAAGTATCAGAAGTCGCTTTCGGGACAACGCAGACTTGGGCGGGCGTGACGTTCGAGTTCCGTCATGGAGCAAGTTCAGATTTCCCTGCGGCAAGCGTTCTGATAGACGGGAAGGCATATTATACGCACTGGACTCCGGCAAAGGCGCATATCAGCCACTTGCAGGTATCGTCTCCGGCTGGCATTGATGCAGAAATCGCTGAGGCGGAAAACTCGCTGGCATCGGGAGCGGAACTGTTCATTGGCGGACATGGCGGCGCGGCAAGACGGGATGCGGTAGAGTTTAAAATCGCTTATTTGAAGAAGATGAAAGAACTGTTCAATGCAAACCCGACGGCACAAGCTTTCGTGGATGCCATGAAGAAAGCCTATCCCGGTCTGCCCGGAGAAGCCGGACTGGAAGAGTTGGGCAAGGCTTTATATAAATAACCTCTTCTTTTGCTCCCTCCTCTTTATGCTCCGACAGGGGATAAGCCACAGGAAATGTACGTATTCGCTGGAAATTCATTACCTTTGCAGCCTAAATCAGCAAAAGAAATGAATTATTCAATCAAAGATTTTGAGATAATGGCTCCGGTGGGTTCGCGCGAGTCGCTGGCCGCCGCCCTTCATGCAGGAGCCGACTCCATCTATTTCGGTATCGAAAGCCTGAACATGCGCGCGCGTTCGGCCAGCACGTTCACCATTGATGACTTGCGTGAAATTGCACAGATCTGTGAAGAGCACGGAGTAAAAAGTTATCTGACCATCAACACCATCATCTATGATGAGGACCTCGAGCTGATGCGCAGGATTGTGGACGCAGCCAAGGAGGCCGGTATCAGTGCCGTCATTGCGGCGGATGTGGCGGTAATGGACTACTGTAACCGGGTGGGACAGGAAGTGCATCTTTCCACTCAGTTGAACATCAGCAACGTGGAAGCTCTGAAGTTCTATTCCCGCTTTGCAGATGTGGTGGTACTGGCGCGTGAACTGAACCTGAAGCAGGTGCGCAAGATATACGATGCTATCCAGGAGCAGCAGATCAAAGGACCGATGGGCGAACTGGTGCGTATCGAAATGTTCTGCCACGGAGCCTTGTGCATGGCGGTGTCGGGCAAATGTTACCTGAGTCTGAACGAGTTGAACGCTTCGGCCAACCGGGGTGCCTGCATGCAAGTGTGCCGCCGTTCCTATATCGTGAAGGACAAGGAAAGTGACATCGAGCTGGAGGTGGACAACAAATACATCATGTCTCCCAAGGACCTGAAGACCATTCATTTCATGGATGAAATGATTGAAGCCGGAGTACGTGTGTTCAAGATTGAAGGCCGTGCCCGCGGACCTGAGTATGTGAAAACGGTAGTGGAATGCTATAAGGAAGCCATCCAATCGTATATTGACGGCACCTTCACAGAGGAGAAAGTGAAGGATTGGGACGAGCGGCTCAAGACCGTGTTCAACCGCGGCTTCTGGAACGGATACTATCTGGGCCAGCGGCTGGGCGAATGGAGCAAGAACTATGGTTCGGAAGCCACTGAAAAGAAAGTGTATGCGGGGAAAGGAATCAAGTATTTCTCCAATATCGGTGTGGCGGAGTTTCTTATCGAAGCCGCCGAAATAAAGGTGGGCGACAAGCTGCTGATTACAGGCCCCACTACGGGGGCGATGTATGTGACACTCGAAGAGGCCCGTGTCGACCTGAAGCCTGTGGACGTAGTGAAAAAGGGGGTACACGTCTCCTTCAAGGTACCCGGACGCATCCGTCCCAGCGACAAGCTCTACCGCATGGTTCCTTCCGAGGAGCTGAAGAAGAAATGACAGCCAGAAACAATGAGAGCGTGCCGTAACTGAAAGTGCGGACACACTGCAACGCGGAGGTGCGGAGCCTTTATCTTGTGAACTGACAAAATAAAGACTCCGCACCTCCGCGTTGCTTATGATGACTTGTTCAGGCCTTGCCCGTCATTCCTCACTTCAGGTTCTTGGTAAACACATTCAGTGTCACATAATCGGCAGGAATCAGTCGGGATGCATCGTCCGCAAACTCTTCGCATGCAACCTTGATGTTCTCCATGTCTTCATTTTCCTTTGTCTTTACATACGCAAAGAACAGATTCGCTTCCTTTTCCTTCAAGTCCGTGAAGACAATGTTCTTGTACCTTTCGTTGTACATCTGCACCAGTGCATCAAGTCTAGCCCAGAACTGGATGATGTAGGCATCCTGTACGCTTGCCGTTAAAAACAATGTTTTTTCCATATCAGAGATTCTTTTTTCTTCATACAAAGAAAAGAAAAATATGGATATGCTCTTTCGCTTTTAATGATTTGTAATGCTTTTAGGATTGTTTAGTCATTGGCGGCCAACTGTATCGGGCCGTTTCTGACTGCCTCTTCAAAGAGAAATGTTGCGCAAACGACAAAAATATCCTTTCTTTGCGCCGTATTTATTCACTCTATTTTATCTACAAATGAAAAAAGAAAACTTTAAGAGACGCAGTTGTGCTGTACGCTTCAAGCACTTCTCCCACCGTCCTTATGCGGTTTTCATGAGTCTGAAGAAGGAAATCACCATCGGTGTGCTGCCGGTGGCGATGCTGGCATTCGCCAATGTCGATTCCGTTTCGGCGCAGACTGAAAACCACAGGAGGGAACAGCTCTACGAGCTGGAGGAGGTGGAAGTGACCGGCACGCGCGTTCCGATGACCGTCGGTCAGGCGGCGCGGATGGTGACTGTGCTCGACCGTGACGACATTGCCGCGGTTCCCGCACAAAGTGTGAACGACTTGTTGAAGTATGCCGTTGGAGTGGATGTCCGCCAACGGGGCGACATGGGAGTACAGACGGACATCAGCATCAGAGGGGGGACGTTCGACCAAATCACCATTCTCCTGAACGGAATCAACATCTGCAACCCCCAGACCGGCCACAATGCGGCCGATTTTCCCGTAGACATCAGTGAAATTGAACGGATTGAAGTGCTTGAAGGACCGGCAGGACGCGTGTACGGCACATCATCGCTGGTCGGAGCAATCAATATCGTGATCCGTCCGGACCCGCATGGCGGCGCAGAACTTCATGCCGGAAGCGGCTCGTATGGCTTCTTCAGCGGAGGAGGACACGTGAGTCTGGCGAAAGGCGCGTCCGGCAACCAGATTTCCGGAAGCTTCAGCAGAAGCGACGGATTCAGCAGAAACGGGGCCGGACGGCTGAACGGTGACTTCAAACAGGGAAAGGTCTTCTATCAGGGAAGATATGCCTACGAATCGGCTGATGTACAGTGGCATGCCGGATTCACCCAAAAGGATTATGGAGCCAACACTTTCTACAGCGCGAAATACGACGACCAGTTTGAGCATACACGCAGGTATCTCGCTGCCGTACAGGCGGAAACCAAGGGAGAAACTTACCAGTTCAGGCCTTCCGTCTACTGGAACCGTTCGGAGGACCGTTTTGAACTGGTCCGCGGCCGTCCGGAGAAGGTGCCTTTCAATCATCACCGGACGGATGTCTACGGATTGAATCTGAACAACACACTGAAGACATTTCTGGGAAAGACGGCTTTCGGAGCCGAGTTCCGCAACGAAGGGGTGGTCAGCACCACTTTGGGAGACCCTCTCCGCTTTCCCAGACCGGCCCCCGGCGGAGGAGAATATACGGTCGGACTGAACCGCACAAACCTGAGCTTTCATCTGGAACACAACGTCCTGCTGAAAAGATTCACGCTTTCCGCGGGCGTGATAGCCGTGAAGAACACCGGCAACGAAATGGGATTCCGCTTCTATCCCGGCGCGGACGCAAGCTGGCAGTTCGCACGCGACTGGAAACTGTATGCTTCGTTCAACACGTCGCTGCGGATGCCTACCTTTACCGAACTTTATTATTCGGTGGAAGGATACAAGGCCGACAAATACCTGAAACCGGAAGAGATGAAGGCTTACGAAGCGGGACTGAAATACCTCACACCGGCCATACGCGGAACGGTAAGCATCTATCACTATCGCGGCACGAATCTGATAGACTGGATAAAGGACTTGTCGGAGGGGGCGGACGCTCCCTGGCAGTCGGTCAACCATACAAAGGTGAACACGACGGGAGTTGAAACCTCCCTGAACATCGACTTCGACGAGCTGCTGCACCGACGCTCATGGGTGCGCGACCTGAAACTCTCTTATGCATACATCAATCAGGACAAGGAAAGCGGACGGAACGTCCAGTCAAGATATGCGCTGGAGTATCTTCGTCACAAGGTGGTGGCCCAGACCAGTCTCCGCGTCTGGAACAGACTGAACCTTCATGTCTCTTACCGCTGGCAGGAGCGCACGGGAAACTATGAGCAGAACGGAGCGATGAGACCTTATGAGCCTTATTCGCTGCTCGATGCACGTCTTTCGTGGGACATGCCTTCCTGCCGCCTGTATGCGGAAGCCAACAACATACTGGACAAGACGTATTATGACTACGGCAATATCCCCCAGCCCGGCATCTGGATACGGGCCGGCGCTGCATGGCGGATAAAATGGTGACGCCTCCGCCATCCCCATAAAAAAACACCCCGTTATTCCGTCCGAAGCAACAGGCTGTTCCGGTCAGAATAACGGGGTACTTTCATGAAAGCATCAGTATGCTTCCTCTATGATTCCCCCACCCAGCACGACATCCTCCCGATAGAAAGTGGCGGCCTGTCCCAAAGCGACGGATGCCAGCGGCTCATGAAGCTCCACATGGAGCAGTCCGTTGTCTGCCGGACGCACCGTACACCGGTTGGCCTGTTTCCGATAACGGATTTTTACAATCACATCTTCCCGCCCGAACAATGCGGACGGATTCGGGACATTCCAGTCTTTCAGACACATCCCGCTTTTCTCCAGAGCCTGCAGATTGTCGCTGAGTACAATCCGGTTCTCCGACGGGCAAATCTCTTTCACGAACAATGCCTTGTTCAGATAAACGCCAAGTCCCCTGCGCTGGCCGACGGTATAAAAAGGATACCCCTCATGCCGTCCTATCACCTTCCCTTCCCCGTCATAGAAAAACCCCGGCCGGATAGTTCCGTCCGCCACATGCCGTTTCAGAAACTCACGATAGTCCATCGGGCAGAAGCACACGCCCAGGCTGTCCCTTTTCCGCGCCGCCTTCGCGAACCCCCTTTCCGCGGCAATCTCCCGCACCCTGCCTTTTGAGAGCCCTCCCATGGGAAGCAGCATACGTTCCAGAATCGTCTGCGGCAGTCCCCAGAGAAAAAACGACTGGTCCTTGTCCGTATCAGTGCCACACACGATATGCCAGTGTCCGTCCACAAGACGCTTCCCCACATAATGCCCCGTGGCAAGATGAAAAATGCCTAGCCTGTCTGCCACTTCCTTCAGGAGAGGCCATTTCAGTTGATTGTTGCAGAGCGTACAGGGAACAGGAGTGCGCCCTGCCAGATATTCTCCGACAAAATAGCGGACAATCCTTTCCTGAAACATCTCTCTCGCATCATATACGAGATGACGGATACACAGACGGCTGCACAAGTCGCGCGCGTCGTCCAGATATTCCGTGTCGCCATCCTTCTCATAAAAGCGAAAAGTGATGCCTGTCACCTCATATCCTGCGTCCTGAAGCAGCAATGCCGCGACAGAACTGTCCGTCCCTCCGCTCATTCCAAGCAGTACTTTATTGTTCGTTTCCATATCGCCCGCAAAAATAACAAATTCAAACAAAAACAGACTCCAATGCATTACAACATAATTTACATATAATCAAATACCTGAATGCATCATCTGCAATCCATTCCCCATTTTTATGCTTTTGGATTATTTTGCCCTTTTTCTGTACAATTTTTTTCTTTATATAAAACCCCTTTATTACATTTGCGAAACCAAAACAAACTTAATATCTAATTTTAAAAACTAAATGTCTATGAATTACATTCTTTCTTATCGAAGGGCTGTGATGAGCATCGCGTTGCTCTTGTGTGCGCTATGCGTATTCTCACAGCAATTGACAGTAAGCGGTATTGTCAAAGATTCAAAAGGAGAAGTTGTAATCGGGGCTTCTGTTGTGGTTGAAGGGACAACCAACGGCTCGATTACTGATCTGGACGGAGCGTTCACCCTCCAGAATGTTCCCGCAAATGCAAAACTGTCTGTATCCTATATCGGATATAAGACACAGATTATTCCGGTGGAAGGAAAAACTACCTTCAACGTGGTTCTCAGCGACGATTCGGAGCTTCTTGACGAAGTGGTCGTTGTAGGTTATGGCGTACAGCGCAAGAGCGACCTGACAGGTTCCGTAGCTTCCGTGAAAGCGACGGATGCGCTGAAAACCATGCCGACAGGAAACGTGTCCGACGCTTTGCAGGGACGCATGGCCGGTGTATCCGTACTGAGCGGTTCCGGCGACCCGAGCCAGGACAACACCATCCGCGTGCGCGGTATCAACTCTATCACGGCTGAAACAGGTCCGCTGGTAGTTGTGGACGGTTTCATCGGCGGTTCGCTGCAGAACCTCAACCCGTCGGACATCGCGTCTATCGAAGTGCTGAAGGACGCTTCCGCAACAGCCGTTTACGGTTCCCGCGGTGCCAACGGTGTAATCCTTGTGACTACAAAGAACCCGGGAGAAGGCAAAATGACAGTCAGCTTCAATGCGTTCGCCAACATCAAGACGGTATCCAAATATCCTGACACGATGTCGCCGTACGACTATGCCGTAATGGTAAACGAATACGGGAATGACATGGAACACGGAGACTATTTCACCGCAGACCAGTTGGCCGACCTGCAGGCCGGACGTGCCGGTTACGACTATACGCGCGAGATTTTCCGCACTGCCGTAACGCAGAACTATGACCTGTCCGTAAGCGGCGGAAACGAAAAGACCACTTTCCTGGCTTCATTCCGTTATCAGAACGACCAGGGAGTCCTGAAGAGATCCATGAGCGAGACATACAACTGGCGTCTGAAAGTGGATACCAAAATCAAGAAATGGCTGAATGTAGGCTTGAACTTCTACGGTAACTACCGCAAGAGCTCCACTCCGCGTGTAAACGCTTACCGCGGTATCTTCCAGACTGCCATGTATTTCGACAACACGATGTCTCCCAAGAACGAAAACGGTGAATACAACAACGACGACTGGGCAGGAAACCGTATGTATAACCCGATGGGACACATCTGGGAACTGGACAGCGAAATGCAGACCATCAACAACCGTCTGCAGGGTTATGTGCAGTTCAACATCATCGACGGATTGACTTTCCGCTCACAGATGGGTGTTCTGTTCGACAACCGCCTGTACACTACACTGGAAAATGAAAACAGCTATCAGATGTGGGCGCAATCTCAGCCGCGTGCTTATGCCCGCAGCTATTTCAATCTCAGCTGGCTGAACACCAACACATTAAGCTATGTGAAGGAGTTCAACGAAGACCACCGTATCAACGCAACGGCTGTATTTGAACAGTCTTACGACAACAATTACAACCATCTCGGACGTGCTTACTGGCCTGATTATGTTGACATTACCCACGGTTACAACAACCTGGCCATGAGTCAGAACGCCACACTGAACGAACTGGAAAGCGACCGCTCCATCAACACATTGATGTCCGGCATGTTGCGTGTGAACTATGTATTCAAAAACCGCTATATGGTGACGGCTTCAATCCGTGCCGACGGTTCTTCTCGTCTGCAAGACAAGTGGGCTTACTTCCCTTCTGCCGCTCTGGCATGGGACATGAAGCAGGAAGCTTTCCTGGAAGACAACAACTTCATCGACCAGCTGAAACTTCGCGTGGGTTACGGTTCTGTAGGTAACCAGTCTGTAGAAGCATACCGTATCTACTCCATGATGAGCCCGAACAGAGGTGCAGACGGAAAGACTACTTACCTTGTAGACCGCCCCAATGCTCCCTATCTGAAATGGGAACGTAACGACCAGTTCAACGTGGGTATCGACTTCAGTGTTCTGAACGGACGTCTGCGACTGACAGCTGACTGGTATAACAAATTGTCTAAGGACATCTTGCTGGAAGTTGCACAGCCTACTCATATGGGTTACGGCGAACTGTTGCGCAATGCAGGTGAAATCAAGAACACCGGTGTGGAATTTACTATCAGTGCCGACCCGTTCGTAAGCAATGATCCCGAAGGGTTCAGCTGGCATACCGACCTGACTTTGTCGCACAACAAAGGTACATTCAATACAATCCCGACCTATAACCACCGTCAGCAGCAGGCCGGAAATTATCAGAACGTATTGTTCCAGATGGTAGAAGGCGAGAAGCTGGGCAGCTTCTGGGGATATGAGTTCGAAGGCTTGTGGCAGCAGGAGGAAGTAGACGCTCTGTTCGTAGATGCCAACGGTAATACCGATGGACGTACCAATGGTGATGTTTATGGCGTTGTGGCCGGTAACTCCAAGTTCACGGACAAGAACAAGGACGGCGTATTGAACTCTGACGACCAGGGCATCATCGGTTGCGGACAGCCGACTTTCAACTGGGGATGGAGCAACACATTCACCTACAAGAATTTCGATTTGTCGTTCTTCCTCGTAGGATTCCATGGATTCGACATCTATAATGCCACGAAGCAGATTGGTTTCAACGGTATCCAGAGCCAGCAGGTAGCAGCCGTCACTCCGATGAAAGACTGGTTGAACCACTGGACACCCGACAACACCAACACCGACGTTCCCCGCTGGGATGGTGAAGGCGTTGAAAACAAGGATATGTTCAGCACTCGTTTCGTAGAAAACGGAAGCTTCATCAAGATGAAGAGCATCACATTGGGCTATACTTTACCGAGCCGCATCTGCAGAGACCTCGGCATCAACAACCTGCGTGTATATGCATCTGTTCAGAATCCGTTCCATATCACCGGCTATTCAGGTCTCGACCCCGAAGCAACTCTGGGCGACCCGCTGATTCAAGGTGTGGACTGGGGTAACTATCCTAACA
This sequence comes from uncultured Phocaeicola sp., assembly GCA_944320815.1. Classification (GTDB taxonomy): domain Bacteria; phylum Bacteroidota; class Bacteroidia; order Bacteroidales; family Bacteroidaceae; genus Phocaeicola. Next base: position 39,705 of record CALUIZ010000021.1, read on the forward strand.
GCCGCAACTACCTGATCGGTCTGAACTTCTCATTCTAAATTGTTTAACCTATAAAACACAGTACAACGATATGAAAAAACTAACATACCTCGCAACCCTCGCCGGAGGTTTGCTGCTCGCGACTTCCTGTGTCGACTTGGACCAAGAGCCACAGTCATTCATCACTGAGGAAGATTATATCGCCAGCATGGACCAGACTGCCCTTGAAAGTGCGGTCACTGCCCTCTACAATAACCTGTGGCACGACAACTATGGCTTCAACAGCCGTATCCAGCGTATCCAGGTCTGTGCAGATGAGATTGTTCACCGTGCCCAAAAAGCCGGCAACCAGTTGGCTTACTATGACGAACTGCGTCCTAACATCACAGCCAATGCCGCTGACTTTGACACGACGTGGGAACTGTTCTATCTGGTCATCAACAATGCCAACAAATTGATCAACAAGGCTGTCATACCGGAAGATGACCCGAATACGGATGTAAACGAATCGACCAACTACAAGGGAGTACTGGCAGAGGCTTATTTCCTGCGGGGACTGAGCTACTTCTATCTGGTGCGTATGTATGGTGACGTGCCTCTGATTATGAGCGATGAGGATCTGGCAAATGATGTGGAACGTACGCCTGTTTCCGACATTTATGACAAGGCCATCGTGCCGAGCCTGACTCAGGCAATTGAATGGCTCCCGGAGACTCCGCGTGACAATACTAACTCCAGACCATCCAAATGGGCTGCGAAGACTTGTCTTGCCGATGTATATATTACCATGGCAGGGTGGCCGTTGAAACGTACGGAATGTTATGCACTGGCAGCCGAAGCGGCCAAGGACGTACTGGACAACAACAATTATCATGAGTTGGAAATCAATTATGAGGATTTGTGGAAAGAATCCAACAAGAACAACAAAGAGTTCATGTTCTGTCTGCACCACAGCCAAGCCGACCGAGTGATGGCCAGTAACTACGGAAAGTCGTACTATCCGGCGGATTATTATCCCAATGCCGGCTGGGCAGATTATTATGCCCGCGCGGAAGCCTATGAAAACTATCCGGACGACAAACGTAAAGACTGGAACTTCATGACGGAATGGCCTACTAAAGAGAATGAAGAAAAAGGATGGACTGCCGGACAGATTATACAATGGAATGAAAGTCCAGACGGTTTGCCCTGCATCAGCAAATACTACGATTACGACCAAGGAAATCCGGGTGCCAGCGCACAGGCCAACGGTGTGACTTGTATCTATCGTCTGGCTGATGCCATGCTTCTCTATGCCGAAGCCTCAACCCGTGCTACCGGACAGGTAAACGAACAAGCCCGCCAGGCTGTAATCGATCTTCAGGAACGTGCCGGTTATAGCGAGAGAGGCATTGAGGAAGTGCCCGCCGGCGTATCCGCTGAACAGTTCCTGAACATTGTTTCCGATGAGCGCAGCTATGAATTCTTCGCAGAAATGCGCCGCTGGTTCGAACTGGTCCGCACGGAACAGGTAGAAACGAAACGTGCAGACATGTGGGCCAACTCGCTGTTCAATGCCCAAGAACATTATTACTTCCCGATACCTTATCAGCAGATTATGCTGACAGGCTGGACAAACAATCCGGGTTATTAAAACGTCAGACAGACCATCATTGCTGACCGGTCTGTAGAAATTAGAGAGAGGATGCTTCTGCCGTGTGCATCCTCTCTCTTTTTTATGCCTGTGAATGTAGTCAGGAAATGATTCCGGAAAGCACAAAAAAGAATGCAGAGACACGCATCAGGTTCAACGCGCATCTCTGCATTCCTCAAAAGAAACGAATCATTCTTTTCTCAGTTCCGGAAGCTTCACTTCCGCTATCTCCGCTTTCCCGTTAGTAATCACGATACGGATGTCACTTCCGGTAGTCAAATTGAAACGGATGTCGTCATCCACATTCGGCTTCACCGCCCCGGTCTGCACAGGAAGGAACTGTCCTCCTCCACTGGAAACCTGTATCTCATAAGTAGATCCGGAATCAGCATTCTTCCATGTCACAAGAATATGGTTGATCTTTGTGTTCTCAGCCAGCTCGAACGAAATATACTCGCCCTTGTCACCTGTCCAGGTGGTCGAATAATCACCGTCCACCACATGAATGATATGGCTTGTGTTCTTGCTGGCACTGATGAAGTCAGTCGGGTCGGCTTCTATTACCTCACTGGTCGCCCCCTGACCATACGCCCTGATTTCAAGACCTTTCTTCAGACGGATGTCCTGTGAAGAGGCACCGACCATCAACTGGAACATTCCCGGTTCCACCACCCAATGCTTGTCGCGGTTCAGAAGCTGGAAATCGCGGGGAAGCAATTCAAACTTCACCTCCTTCGTCTCTCCCGGTTCCAGATGCACACGCTCGAACCCCCTCAGATTCTTTTCGTAGGTGGTTACGGAACTGATTACATCACGCATATAAAGCTGCACCACCTCATCGCCCGCACGGCTTCCGGTATTTTTCACCTTGCAGGTCACCGTCACCGGTTGCTGGTCGGTAATGACAGAAGACGAAAGCCGCATGTCGGAATATTCGAATGTCGTATAGCTCAATCCATACCCGAACGGATAAAGAGGACCGTTGATGCGTGCCTGGTTCCCTTTCATGCCCGGAGTCTGTCCGCCGTCCACCTGCGATGCCGGCTTGGCCGGGAAATTGAACGGAATCTGACCGACGGTCTTCGGGAAAGTGACCGTCAGCTTTCCGCCCGGATTATAGTCGCCGAACAAGGCTTCCGCAATGGCCGTACCACCCTGCGAACCCGGATACCATGCCTCCAGAATGGCAGGAACAAACTTGTCGGCCCAGTTGATGCTCAGAGGGCGGCCGTTAATGAGCACGAGCACAACCGGTTTGCCTGTCTCCATTATCGCTTCAAGCAGCTCCTGCTGATGTCCGGGAAGCTCAAGGCTGGTGCGCGACTTGTTTTCGCCGCAGGTGCGGATTCCTCCTCCCAGCACCACAACCGCCACATCACTCTGGTTCACTTTTTCCACAGCCTCCGCTATGCCTTTCTTCTCCTCGTCAGTGAGCGGGAAATCAATGATTTCCGATTCCGGCCAGTTGGGGTCAACCAGGTCACATCCCTTTGCGTAAACCACTTCCGTGCCTTCCTCTACCTGATTCCGAATGCCTTCCAGCACTGTGGTCACTTCCACTGCCACCGGACCATAATGAGTCAGCGCGAACGACTCCTCATCCGCATTGGGGCCACATACGGCGATACGTTTGATTTTCGACTTGTCCAAAGGAAGGAGATTGTTTTGGTTCTTCAGCAACACCAGTCCCTCGCGTGAAGCCTGAAGTGCCACGGCCTGATGTTTCACGCTGTTCACCTCCTCATCGGCCAACGCCAGATCCGTCTGATAAGGAGCGTCGAACAAGCCGAGAAGGAACTTGACGCGGAGAACGTCACGCACACGGTTGTCGATGGTTTCCATACTGATGCCTCCTTCCTCCACCAGCTCACGGAGCGGAAGCACGAATGAGTCGGGCGAACGGAACGTACAGCGCACGTTCAGTCCCGCCTCCACACTCTGCCGCACGGCCTCCTTCATGTCCTTGGCCGTCTTGTGCTTGCTGTAAAGGTATTCCACAGCATCGCTGTCCGACACCACATACCCCCGGAACCCCATGTCTCCGCGCAGACGGCGGGTGAGCCAGTAATAACTCCCCTGAATCGGAAAGCCGTCATAGTCATTGTACGAACTCATCACTCCCAAGATTCCCGCCTCACGGATCACTCTTGAGAACGGATATACATGAATGTTCTCCACTTCGCGCCATGACATCTGCGGGTCAACACGCGAAAATCCCTCGCGCGCCCCCTTGTTGTTGCTGTACGCCACAAAGTGCTTGGCCGTGGAAACCACCTGCAGATTGGTCTGAAGACCTTCCGCCATGGCAATCCCCAGCTCGGCCACCAGATAAGGACTTTCGCCGTAAACCTCCTCATACCGTCCCCAACGCTGGTCGCGTCCCACGTCAAGAATCGGCGCATACACATTGGTGTACCCCAGCAAATCCGCTTCACGCCCCGTGATATATCCCACCTGACGCACCAGCTCCCGGTTCCACGAATGCCCCAGAGCAAGCTGGGTAGGGAAATTGGTGGCGATGTAGTTCTCCACACCCCTGATTCCTTCGTTCGAGAAATCCACAGGAATGCCAAGCCTCGTCTCTTCCACAAAGAAACGCTGCACCTCGTTCAAGGCCCATGCATGATTGGAAGCCGGCCACACCAGTTCATTCTTGAGAGGAGGCACCCCCCATCCGCGGAAAGAGTTCAGATGCTCGTCGATGGCTCCGATACCGTCCTTCCAGAGCTGAGTCTTCCATTCCTCCGTAGGAAGCGAATCCTTGAGCACACGCTGGTAGCCGTAAAGTGTCACCATCTGGCAAGTCTTTTCCTCCATGGTCATCTGAGAGAGCAAGTCTTCGATGCGCGCGTCGATGTCGGCATTCGGGTCCTCATAAATGTCCTTTTTCCCGTTTTTGTTGAAGTCAATCCATTCCTTGTGATACATGCTCCTGTTCTTCGGCACATACGTTTTCGGAACATCAAGCGCGTTCACCTCCGTACCGCATATCGAAGCGCAGGCAAGGAAACAATAAAAGATCTGTTTTCTCATGCGATTTTAAAGTTTTATGTAAACATTGATTGGTTCATGCCATAAAGTTAGACTTATTTTGCAAGAATGAAGGCCAAAATCGTACACAAAACATCAGTCTCCGTCAAAAAAAGCACACCTTGTTGCCCTGCCACAGACAGCCGCCTGTTCCATACAAAACAAGCGGTCATTTCATCTGAAACAAGCCTATGTTCCGCTCAAAGAAAAAGGATTCTGCGTCTGCCACCGGACAGCCTCCCGCCCGACAGCACCACAGTTTCAAAAAATCCGCAGGAAGAATGGAGTACATGAAACGTACGGACATAAAAAAAGGAGTACCGCTGTACTCCAACCTTTGTTAACCTTAAAATCTAATACTATGAAAAACACATTGCAAAGATACGGACTTTCCGGTCAACTCCAAACTTCCGCCTCCAAATATTGTGTTTTATAACATGTTTTCAGCTTTACGGCCGTCATATAAATGCTTGTTAACAGAACATCCTGCTGACCCTCTCTATCCCGCTCACCAGAGTGTCTATTTCTTCTTTCGTATTGTAAAGGGCGAATGACGCACGCACCGTACCCTCGATACCCAGACGGTGCATCAAAGGCTCCGCACAATGGTGTCCCGTGCGCACGGCTATTCCCAGACGGTCAAGCAACGTCCCCATATCAAAATGGTGAATATTGCCGACAAGAAAAGAAATGACACCACTTTTCTGTTCCGCCTCACCGAAGATACGCATCCCCTTGATTTCCTTCATGCGGGACATCGCATAACGGGTCAGCCCGTGCTCATACTCCGCAATCTGTTCCATGCCGATGGCCGACACATAGTCCAGTGCCTTCGCAAGCGCAGTAGACCCGATATAGTCGGGCGTACCTGCCTCAAACTTGAACGGGAGTTCATTGAAAGTCGTCTTCTCAAACGTCACCTTCTGAATCATCTCTCCTCCGCCCTGATAGGGAGGAAGACGGTCCAGCCACTTCTCCTTGCCATAAAGAACCCCGATGCCGGTAGGCCCATAAATCTTGTGCCCGCTGAACACATAGAAATCCGCATCAAGCTCCTGCACGTCAACCGGAATGTGCGGAATGCTCTGTGCCCCGTCAATCAGTACCGGCACACCCTTCGCATGTGCCATGCCAATCATCCGCTTTACCGGATTGACAGTGCCCAGCACATTGGACACATGAGTGACCGACACCAGACGGGTCCGCTCAGAAAACAATTTTTCATATTCGTCAAGCAGCAACTCGCCCTTTTCATCCATCGGAATCACTTTCAGAACAATGCCGAACCGCTCCGCCTGAAGCTGCCAGGGCACAATATTGCTGTGGTGCTCCATCACAGAAACGATTACCTCATCCCCCGGCTTCATCAGTCCGCCGGCAAAAGAAGAGGCCACCAGATTGATGCTTTCCGTGGTTCCGCGTGTAAAGACAACTTCAGAGACGCTGCGGGCATTGATGAACCTGCGCACGGTTTCACGGGAACCCTCATGCAGCTCCGTCGCCTGCTGCGACAAGAAATGTACCCCACGGTGTACATTGGCATTCACCGAATAATATTCGTCCGAGATGGATTCGACCACCTGCCGAGGCTTCTGTGTGGTGGCGGCATTATCAAGATAAATCAACGGTTTCCCATAAACAGTGCGTGACAATATCGGAAAATCTTCCCTAATTTTACTTACATCGTACATTTGTTCGTAATTTTTCCAGTTTCTCCATTCATCGTCCTTAAAGCATGCAGGCCCGTCCAGACACAAGCCCGCACCCCAAGAACCACAGACTTATTTGCAGATTGCACATCCCTGGCATTTGTTCAGCTCACCACGGAAACGCTTCTCCACCAGCAGATGCAACCTGTCTCTCAGCGCATCCATACGGATATGGTCAACCACCTCATTGACAAAGGCGAACATCAGCAGCAGACGCGCCTCTTTCAACGGGATTCCGCGCTGCTGCATGTAGAACAGCGCATTCTCATCCAACTGGCCTACAGTAGCACCATGCGAACATTTCACGTCATCGGCATAGATTTCGAGCTGAGGCTGCGTGTACATGCGCGACTCACGGGTAGCACACAGATTGCGGTTTGTCTGCTGGGAAGAGGTATGCTGCGCCCCTTCACGCACCAGAACCTTCCCCGAGAACGCACCTACGGCACGGTCATCCAATACATATTTGAAAAGCTCGTTGCTCGTACAGTCGGGCACCTGATGGTCAATGAACGTATAGTTGTCCACCTGTTCGTTCTTGTCGGCAATGACCATGCCACACAAACTTATCTCCGCACCCCGGCCGGCAAGCTGCACCTCCGTGGTGTTGCGTGTCGTTCCGTTGTGCAAAGTCATGCCGTTCAGAAGCACATTGCTTCCCGCTTCCTGTCTTACATACAGATTGCTGAAGCGTACGGTGCTGTTATGCGTCTCCTCCAGCTCATACAAGTCAAACACCGAATTCTCCCCCGCAAACACCTCGATTACCTGAGTGGAAAGGAAGTTCACCTCATCCATCGCATGATCGCACACCAGCAGCTTGGCCTGGGCCCCATCCTCAAGAATGACAAGAATGCGGCGATTGACCATGAAATTCACATCAGCACGCAGAATGTTCACCAACTGCACAGGGCGTTCAACCACCGTATTTGCCGGTACATACATCAGCACACCATCCTGAGCGAACATCGTGTTGAAGGCGGTGACAGCATCTTTTGACGTATCCGCCAGCTTGGCATAATACTTTTTCACCAGATCGGGCCGGGAAACGGCCATATCCTTCAAACTTCCGAAAACCACTCCCTCAGGCAATTGTGCGGAAGGATGGACATGCTTGTAAAAGGAATCATTCACCACGAAATAGAGTGAAGTGCTCATGTTGGGCACATCGCATCTGAACACTTCGTACGGATTGACAGGAAACTCCAGACGATTCAGATTCAGTCCATAGTCGGGAGCAAAATATTCGTCCACATCCGTATATCTGTACTTTTCCTGCTTGCGGGTGGGGAAACCCAGCCGCTCAAAATCAGCAAAAGCCTTTGCGCGCGGAGCGTTCAGCACCTCCGCACTCTGCCGGCAGATCAGTGCCTCATAATGCGTGAAAAGATCAATATATTGTTGTTCCGCTTTCATGCCTGTTCTCCTAACTCTTTCTTTATCCAGTCGTATCCTTTTTCTTCCAGTTCGAGAGCCAGCTCCGGTCCTGCCGTCTTCACAATCCGCCCTTTATACAACACATGCACAACATCCGGTTTGATATAGTCGAGCAAACGCTGATAGTGCGTAATCACGATACAGCTCGTCTCCGGTGTCTTCAGCTTGTTGACCCCCTCGGCCACGATACGCAACGCATCGATGTCAAGTCCGGAATCGGTTTCATCAAGAATACTCAGTTTTGGCTCCAGCATGGCCATCTGAAAAATCTCGTTGCGTTTCTTCTCTCCTCCGGAGAAGCCTTCGTTCACGGAACGGTTGGCCAGTTTGCTGTCCAGTTCCACAATTTCACGCTTCTGACGCATCAGTTTCAGGAACTCGCCCGCAGTCAGTGCCGGAAGCCCTTTATATTTCCGCTGTTCGTTGACCGCCGTACGCATGAAGTTGACCATGCTCACTCCGGGAATCTCCACCGGATACTGGAACGAAAGGAACAAACCCTCATGGCTACGGTCGGCCGGACTCATAGCCAGCAGGTCTTTACCGTCAAACGTCACCGCCCCTTTGGTCACCTCATAAGCGGGATGTCCCACCAGCACATTGCTCAACGTGCTTTTTCCGGAGCCGTTCGGTCCCATTATCGCATGCACCTCACCCGACTTTACTGTCAGGTTGATTCCCTTCAATATCTCTTTGCCATTGATGCTGGCATGTAAATCTTTAATTTCTAACATCTTCAATCGGTTAATAATTAATAAACAAACGGCTATCCCACACTTCCTTCCAATGACACAGACAACAATTTCTGGGCCTCTACGGCAAACTCCATCGGAAGCTTGTTGAGTACCTCCTTCGCATACCCGTTCACGATAAGCCCTACCGCGTCTTCTGTCGGGATTCCTCTCTGGTTGCAATAGAATATCTGGTCTTCTGATATTTTTGAGGTGGTCGCTTCATGTTCCACGACCGCAGTTTCATTATGAATGTCCATGTATGGGAATGTATGCGCGCCGCACCGGCTTCCAAGAAGCAGCGAATCGCATTGGCTGTAATTGCGCGCATTGTCGGCCCTTTCGGCCACACGCACCAGCCCCCGATAAGAATTCTGGCTTCTTCCTGCACTGATTCCCTTGCTTACAATGGTAGAACGAGTGTTCTTGCCCAGATGAATCATTTTGGTCCCCGTATCCGCCTGCTGGAAATTGTTGGTCACCGCCACCGAATAAAATTCGGCAGTGGAGTTGTCACCGCTCAGAATGCAGCTCGGATATTTCCATGTAATAGCGGAACCGGTCTCCACCTGTGTCCATGAAAGCTTGCTGCCTTCACCCTTACAGTTCCCCCGTTTCGTCACGAAATTATATACCCCACCTTTTCCTTCAGAATCGCCCGGATACCAGTTCTGCACAGTAGAATATTTCACCTCTGCACGATCAAGCACTACAATCTCCACAATGGCGGCATGCAACTGGTTCTCGTCACGCATCGGAGCGGTACACCCTTCCAGATAAGATACATAGCTGTCGTCATCCGCAATGATCAGTGTCCGTTCAAACTGTCCGGTATTCGCCGCATTGATGCGGAAATAGGTGGAGAGCTCCATCGGACACCGTACACCTTTCGGAATATAGACAAAAGAGCCGTCACTGAACACAGCCGAATTCAACGCCGCGAAGAAATTGTCACGGTATCCCACTACCGAGCCTAAATATTTCCTCACCAGATCAGGGTGTTCCCGTACCGCCTCACTTATGGAACAGAAAATAATGCCTTTCTCCATCAGCGTCTCCTTGAACGTAGTCTTTACGGAAACCGAATCCATTACGGCATCCACGGCCATACCGCTCAAAGCCAGACGCTCCTCCAGAGGGATGCCCAATTTGTCGAATGTCTTCAGCAGTTCCGGATCAATGTCATCCATCGACTTCGGACCATCCTTCTTTCTGGTCGGGTCAGCATAGTAAGAAATGGCCTGATAGTCTATTTCAGGTATATCCAAATGAGCCCATGTCGGCATGTCCATTGTCTGCCAATGCCTGAAGGCTTTCAGGCGAAAGTCCAGAAGCCATTCAGGCTCACCCTTCTTGGACGAAATCAGCCTCACTACCTCTTCATTCAGCCCCTTTTCTATAATATCTGTGTGAATGTCCGTAGTGAAGCCATACTTATACTTCTCCTGCGTCAGTTCCTTCACATATTTATTAGGTTCTATCTGCATATCTTTATATTATAAGTCAGTTGTTTCAATCAGATTCTGTGCAGCTTTTTTCACTACCGGATAAAAAACTCCGGAAAAATCAGCTATCGGATAATATAACACAGAATTTTGCTTTGCGGTTTTATGGATTAAGGTATCTTCAGAATCTGCAAATTCCATGAAATGAATCACCAGACCAACCAGAAGGGCGAACTTGAGAACACCCAGAAGAGCCCCCAACAAACGATTGACGAAACCAAGATGAATGACATCGGCTATTCTTGTCAAAACCGAAGCCAGCATGGAAAGTGCCACGGGAACCAGAAACCAAATAAGAAAGAACGACAGAATCTGCGCGAAAGTGACAGAAGTACCCACCGACTCGGCTACCTGCTCACCCACACGCGCAAAAAGAGCACGCGCCACGAACAATCCCGCCACTAGTCCCGCCAAAGAAGCCAGTTGCTTGAAGAAACCTTTCATGAAGCCAATCACAGAACCGATACCCAGAATTACCAGAATAATACAATCGAGTGAATCCATCTCCGCAAAAAATAAAAACGGACGCAGACCACACACTGCACATCATTTGTCAAGCAATCAGTGAAGTCAATGTAATCTGCATCCGTACAATCATTTATACCCGCACATACAAATCAAAGCGTCTGTTTCACTTCTACCTCTTCGTATGTCTCTATTAAGTCACCTACCTTCAGGTCGTTGCAATTTGTCAGGCTGATACCACACTCAAAGTTTGTTCCTACCTCTTTCACGTCATCCTTGAAACGCTTCAAGGCATTGATGCTTCCCGTATAGATTACGATACCATCACGAATCAGGCGCGCCTTGTCCGTACGCTTCACTTTTCCTGTTTTCACCATGGCACCGGCCACCATACCCACTTTGCTGATGTTGAACACTTCAAGCACTTCCACCGTGGCGGTAACCTGCTCCTTCAATGTCGGAGCCAACATACCCTCCATCGCTGCCTTCACTTCTTCGATGGCATCATAAATGATAGAATACTTGCGGATATCCACACCTTCCTGCTCTGCCAGTTTGGCCGCACTGTTGGAAGGACGCACCTGGAAACCGACAATAATCGCATCCGAGGCAGCGGCCAGAGAAACGTCAGACTCAGAAATCTGTCCCACACCCTTATGGATTACATTTACCTGAATCTGTTCGGTAGACAATTTGATCAGTGAATCGCTCAAAGCCTCTACAGAACCGTCCACATCACCCTTCACAATAATGTTCAGTTCATGGAAATCGCCCAAAGCCAAACGGCGGCCCACCTCATCAAGCGTAAGCATCTTCTGAGTGCGCAGTCCCTGCTCACGCTGCAACTGCTCGCGTTTGTTGGCAATTTCGCGCGCTTCCTGCTCCGACTCAAACACATGGAATGTATCGCCGGCCGCGGGAGCACCGTTCAATCCCAGAATCAATACAGGTTCGGAAGGACCCGCCTGCTTCAGACGTTGGTTACGCTCATTGAACATGGCTTTGATTTTTCCATAGGAAGTACCGGCCAAAACGATGTCCCCCACATGCAAGGTTCCGTTAGACACCAATACGGTGGCCACATATCCCCTTCCCTTGTCGAGAGACGACTCAATGATAGAACCTGTAGCTTTCCGGTTCGGATTAGCCTTCAGGTCAAGCATCTCCGCTTCAAGAAGTACTTTCTCAAGCAATTCATTCACACCGACACCTTTTTTCGCGGAAATATCCTGCGACTGATACTTTCCTCCCCACTCCTCTACAAGGAAGTTCATGTTGGCAAGTTCTTCCTTTATCTTGTCGGGATTTGCATTCGGCTTGTCAATCTTGTTGATTGCAAATACGATAGGCACCCCTGCCGCCATGGCATGATTGATCGCCTCCTTTGTCTGCGGCATCACGTTGTCATCAGCCGCAACGATAATGATGGCCACATCGGTCACTTTCGCTCCACGGGCACGCATAGCCGTAAATGCCTCATGTCCGGGAGTATCCAGGAATGTGATATGACGGCCATCTTCAAGCTGCACATTGTAGGCACCGATATGCTGAGTGATACCTCCCGCTTCACCTGCAATCACATTCGCCTTGCGGATATAGTCGAGCAAAGAAGTCTTTCCATGGTCTACGTGTCCCATCACCGTCACGATAGGAGGACGCGGCACCAGATCCTCTTCTGCATCTGCTTCCTCTTCCACCGCCTGCGCCACATCCGCGCTCACATATTCGGTCTTGTAACCAAATTCCTCAGCCACAAGGTTAATCGTTTCTGCATCCAGCCGCTGATTGATTGAAACCATAATTCCCACACTCATACAGGTCGATATAACCTGAGTGACAGGAATGTTCATCATATTGGCCAATTCGTTGGCAGTCACAAACTCCGTCAGCTTCAGTATCTTGCTTTCTTCCTGTTCAAGCTCCTCCTGTTCCAACTGACGGTTCTGTATGCTTTCACGCTTCTCCTTACGATACTTGGCCGCCTTGTTCTTTCCCTTGTTGGTCAGACGCGCCAATGTCTCTTTCACCTGTTTTGCCACATCCTCATCACTTACTTCCTGCTTGACGGCCGGCTTCTTGAAACGGTCTTTCCCATGCTTCGTGGCTTGAGAAGAAGCGTTCTTGGACGATTTCTCCATACGAGGAGAAGAAGAAGCATTCCCTCCTCCTATGTTATTGATATCCACCCGTTCCTTATTGATGCGGTTGCGCTTTTTCTTTTTCGAAGCACTGTCTTCAGCTGCACCTCTGTCTGTTCTGTCATCACCCTTCCGTATTTCCTTGATGATGGCATCCTTCATCTGCTTGCGCTGTTCCTGACGCTGCTTATCCTTCTCCTCACGCTCTTTTCTCTTTTCCTCCTTCGATTTCTTTCTCGGTCGGGTGGACTGGTTCAGTGCAGCCAGATCAATCTGCCCTACCACGTTAATCTTTGACTTGAATTCTGTAGGACGAATCTTGAAAATTTCTTCTTTTTTATTCTCCGTACCTGATTGTACGTCCTCTACTGTCTGTTTCTGTTCTTCCATCGGCTTTGTTTTCAATTCTTCAACCGGATGCTCCAGCTGTTCTTTCTCTTCTTTTTTTGCAGGCTGCAGCTTGTCTTCCCCAGTTTCCACCTGCACCCCGTCTGTCGGAGATTCTTCTTTCTGCATTTCAGGCGCAGACTCCTTCACAGCCGCAGCCTGAAGCGAAGCCATACCTGCGGCTTCGGTCTGACCAGCCGTTCCAGTCTGTCTTCTCCCCATTCTATCCAAATCTATCTTCCCCACAGGCTTCAGTTTCGGCCTCACCTCTTCTGGTACGGTCGTCTCTATCATCTCGGTTTTCTTTTTTCTATCCGGATGAATGTCTTCAATAGAAACGGAAGCCTTGTTGCGTTCCTTATTCTGCCGTTCCTGAATAATTTTCTCGGACTCTATCTTCAAATCCTTGTCTTTGCTGAACTCTTTCACCAGCTCAGCATATTGTTCATCAGTTATTTTTGCGTTGGGGCTGGCTTCCACCGAATAGCCTTTCCTTTGCAGGAAGTCAACCACCGTAGCGATGCCCACATTAAGGTCTCTTGTTACTTTATTCAATCTTATAGTCATAAACAATCATTTTTTAATAGAGTCCGGAAGAAAATCAAAATTAAAATAAAAGCAAAGAACTGGAAGCCTCTACAACTTCGCTTCATCAGTCCTTTCCCGCCATTTTCATTTCTCGAACTCAGCCTTTAACACTTTTATTACATCATCAACAGTGTTCTCCTCCAAGTCGGCCTGTTCGATAAGCATTTCACGTGGCGCATTAAGCACAGCCTTCGCCGTTTCAAGTCCGATTCCCTTGATGGCACTGATAACCCACTCGTCTATCTCATCCTTGAACTCATCCAGATAAATGTCTTCATCCGCAGCCTCGCCCTCCAGCTCACGATATACGTCAATAGTATACTCGGTAAGCATACTGGCCAGCTTGATATTCAGACCGCTCTTTCCGATAGCCAGCGACACCTCTTCCGGCTTGAGATAAACTTCCGCCTTCTTCTCTTCCTCATGCATCACGATAGACGAGACCTTGGCCGGACTCAACGCACGTTGAATGAACAGCTGGATATTTGAAGTATAGTTGATCACATCAATGTTCTCATTGCGAAGTTCGCGCACAATACCATGAATACGCGACCCCTTCACTCCCACACAAGCACCTACCGGGTCAATCCGTTCATCATAAGACTCTACGGCAATCTTGGCTCTTTCTCCGGGGATACGCGCAATCTTGCGGATAGTGATAAGTCCGTCATTGATTTCAGGCACCTCCTGTTCAAAAAGCCGCTGCAGGAACATGGGCGACGTACGGCTCAGAATAATCTTAGGATTATTGTTCTGATTGTCCACGCGGGCCACCACCGCTCTTACAGTCTCTCCCTTACGATAGAAATCACCCGGAATCTGTTCCGTTTTCGGGAGAAGGAGCTCGTTGCCTTCGTCATCCAGGAGCAGAATCTCCTTTTTCCATATCTGATAGACCTCTGCACTCACGATAGTGCCCACCTTGTCGATATATTTGTTGTAGAGAGTATCCTTCTCCAGCTCCAGTATTTTTGAAGCCAGCGTCTGGCGCAAGTTAAGAATGGCGCGCCGTCCGAACTTCTCGAATATCACCTCATCGGTAACTTCCTCTCCCGGCTCGTATGACGCATCTATCTTGCGCGCCTCCGTGAGAGAAATCTGCATGTTCGGATTGGTCAGCTCATCATCGGCCACCACTTCCCGGTTCCTCCATATCTCAAAGTCACCCTTGTCAGGATTCACAATCACATCGTAATTCTCGTCAGTGCCGAACATTTTCGCTATCACACTGCGGAACGATTCCTCCAGCACACTCACCATAGTAGTGCGGTCAATATTTTTCAGTTCCTTGAATTCCGAGAATGTGTCGATCAAGCTTACGGTCTCTTCTTTCTTCGCCATAATCATTTAAAGCTAATTGAATATTTCGTGTATTTAATCTCATCATATTTGAAAGAAACGGCCCTTTCTTCCATTCTGGGCCTTTTCGCCCCTTCCGGTTTAACCTTCACTTCTACCGTAATAGTAAACCCGTTCTCATCCGCTTCGGTCAGGACACCGGTCCATTTCTTTCCTTCCTTGTCAAGGACCTCCACCGGACTCCCGACATGAATTTGATACTGACGGAACACCTTAAAAGGCTGTCCGATTCCTGCCGACCCCACTTCGAGCTCATAATCTTCCTCTTCGCGGTCCAGCTTCGACTCTATGTAGCGGCTCAATTCCACGCAGTCATCAATCCACATCCCGTCGGCATGGTCAATTTCTACTACAATCTTGTCATCAGGGCTTATAGTAAGGTCAACCAGAAAATAGTCTTTCCCTTCCAGCCACTCATCCACAATTCGCGTTACAACGTTTTTATCTATCATGCATTAACTATTAAGAACAAAAAAAGGAGCCTTGCCGCCCCTCCACCTTTCATCCATTCGCGACAAAGATACAAACAATCTGCTGTATTGCAAAATAATAAGGTGAAATTCATCGGCAGAGAATAAAGGATTGTAAACGCAAAAGCGAAGATTGAACAGCTCAACCTTCGCTTTCTGTCGGAATGAGGCGACTCGAACGCCCGACCCCTACGTCCCGAACGTAGTGCGCTACCAACTGCGCTACATTCCGATTACAAACTTTATCTCCCGTTTGCGTCTGCAAAGGTACGCACTTTTTTTTTCTCTGCAAACTTTTTCCCATATTTTTTTCTGCCAACACACAATAATCCATTATTTTTCACGGCTCTTTTCATTTACCCATGAGATAATGATGTATCGAAAGACATCAGACACATCATCGGACAACCCAATTTTCGCCAATCCGTCAAGTTTTGCCTCTCCCGTTTCTGCGGCTGACAACCATTTCTCCAACATCCCCCGTCTTGCAATTAAAATGAAAGAACCGTGCACTTTTGGGACGAACAAACCGCTATTTTTTCATTTTTTAGACGATATGCTTTGCAGATTGATTTATTTTACCTACCTTTGCAACGCAAAACAGAAAGGTGCCATAGCTCAGTTGGTAGAGCAAAGGACTGAAAATCCTTGTGTCCCCGGTTCGATTCCTGGTGGCACCACTTGAAAGTCAGAGAGTTACAGCAATGTAGCTCTCTTTTTTTATGCTCAAATATGGCTAAAACAGGGAAATGTTTTCTCCAATGTTTTACCCAAAATGACTACAGTCGATGTTATCTGTTACAAGTACAAACCCCTGAAAACAGGAGAATTACCCCTAAAGATTAAAGTCTGCAAGGACAGGAAAACAAGGTATATCAATCTTGGTGTTTCTACCAAAGCAGAGTATTGGGACTTTGAAAAGAACCAGCCCAAGTCCACTTGCCCAGATAGAGAACTGCTTGAAAAGCTCATATCCAGCAAGATAAGTGAAGTAAAGAGTAAGATAGTGGAGTTAAAGTCAGAGGATAAGGAGTTTTCAGCCACTACCCTTGTTGATAAGGTTTCCAATCCTGTAAGGCTTATGACTGTTGGAGAGCTGTTCAAGCAGTATCTGTCACGTCTTGAAGAGGAAAAGAGAACTGGTTACAGGCTCTCCATACAGCAAACTTATAACTCCCTAATCAAATTCAACAGGCATCTTGATATTCCTTTCTCTGAAATGGATTGCAACTGGCTGAGGAGATATGAGACTTGGCTAAGGAAGCAGGGCAAGTCAGAGAATACCATTGGCATAAGATTCAGGAATATCAGGACTATCTTTAACCTTGCAATAGACATGGAACTTGTCAAGCAGGAGGACTACCCTTTCAAGAAGTTTAAGGTATCAAAGCTGCACCAAGAAACAGTCAAGAGAGCTTTAAGCAAGGATGAGATACTGGCTGTGATAAATTATCCAACTAAAGGCAAGGACTTCTATACAAGGCTTGCAGTGGCTTTATTCACCTTTTCTTATTTTATGGGTGGCATTAACTTCGTGGATATGGCTTACCTGACAGATAAGAATATTATGGAGGGCAGGCTCATCTATCACAGGAAGAAAACTTCTAAACTGATAAACCTGCCATTACAGGATGAAGCTATTATGGTCTTGAAGGGGTATAAGGATAGCAGCAAAGGTTATTTGTTCCCCATATTGTCTAATGAGCACAAGACAGAACAGCAGAAGCTGAACAGGTTGCATAAGGTCATCACAAAGGTAAACAAGGCTTTGAAAGCCATCGGTGAGGAAATGAACATATCAATCAAGCTCACAACCTATTGTGCCAGACACTCTTATGCCACAGTCTTGAAGAGGGCTGGAGTGGCTACTTCAATCATCAGTGAATCATTGGGGCATAGTTCTGAAAGAGTAACACAAATCTACCTTGACAGTTTTGAAAATAATCAGATAGACAAGGCTATGGAATTTTTAAAATGAGTATATTTGCACATCTAACTTGGAATTTTGCTATATACATTTCGAGTTGGATGTGCAAATTAAAAATCTAAGACTATGGCTGAAGATATAAAATCGCTTGCAGAAGCTTGCTATGAGTTAGACAGCAACTATCCATCACAGTTTTCCATGCTTAATGAAGCCCACTTCAATGATACTGATGGAGTAGAATTGGTCAC
>CALUIZ010000022.1 GCA_944320815.1 uncultured Phocaeicola sp.
AACCGGGCATTCATCGATACAAGTACCGCAAGCGATACAATCGTCACTAATTACGTAAGCCATTGTAGTAAAAAGTTAAGTTATTATTAGTCCTAATTGATGCTACAAAGGTAACGTTTTTATCATAAGTTGTAACATCAACATTACAAAATCTGCTTAATTTGTATCTTGTCTAAATAGTTTCACCACATTAAAGACTGATACATTGCCTGTTGCATACGCGGACGGATATTAAGTTCCATCAATCCCTTCCTGTCAAACGGGCGAGGATAAGTCCGGTTACTCAGAAACACGAATACCAGTCCATTGTCAGGGTCAACCCATGCCGCCGTTCCGGTAAATCCCGTATGACCAAACACCGACTCCGGAGCTTCGGCAGCACATGGTCCCTCGTCCGGATGCTCCATGTCAGGCTTGTCGAATCCAAGTCCGCGGCGGCTGTCCTTCGATTTCAGCGTGAAGAACAGCTCACAAGTGGCACGTGAAAGATAACGTCGGTCACCGCACACACCCTTGTCAAGCAACATCTGGCAAATCCGCCCCACATCATGTGCCGTAGAGAACAACCCCGCATTGCCCGACACACCTCCCATGAAAGCAGCCGCCTCATCCTGAACGAACCCCTGCAACGGTCCGCCGCGAAGGAAATCCTCCTGTACGGTCGGCACAATCCGCTCCTTTTCAAACTTTCTCAAAGGAAGGAACGACGTATGCAACAGTCCCATCGGCTTATAGAACACACTGTCCAGATATTCATCCATCGGCTTCTCTGCCACGGTTTCCACAAGCTCTTTCAACAGCATGAAATTCAGGCAGCTATATCTATAAGAATGCCCCTTCAACCGAGCATCCACTATTTGACGCAGTATTTCCTTTTTAAAATCTTCCCTCACGAACAAACTGTCGGCCACCTGCAAAGGATATGCCCCGGAATATCTGGAAGACACCCACTCCGGCTTATAAGAGAAATCCGTGCAAGCATACAGATTCTCTCCGACCTGCATCTGATGGTTCGCATCCCGTTTTCTGCGGAATAGTCCTCCCTTACAGGATTTCAGGTTGACAGCCTCCTCATAGAACGGAAGATAGGCCGGAAGCCCAGACTCATGGAAAAGCAAATCCTGAACAGTGACACGCGACTTGTCGGTTTTCTTCAGATAAGGAAGATAATCCGACACACGGTCGGTCAGCCCAAATTTCCCCTCATCATACAGCTTCATCACCGCAAGCAGTGTCGCTGTAATTTTAGTCAGCGAGGCCAAATCATAGATGTCATTTTCCGCAGTAAACCGCCCGCCCTCATACGTATGAGCACCGAAATGCTTGTTATAGACCGTCATCCCATCACGGAGAATCAACACATGACACCCGGGGAAAGCCCCGGCACGAATCCCTTCTTCCGCAATCGTATCTATCCGCGCCAGCACGGATGAATCCATGCCCAAATCTTCCGGACAATATTTACGGGGATGCTCCGGGTCGACAGTCACACCGGCCCCTTCCGGGAACACTCCCGCAAGAGGGACAGACAAACGCCCGTCGGCATATGACTTTCCCAGAAGCAGATCAGCGACATGCTGCTGCACTTCCGCCTCTCCGGAATGAGCAAGAATCACAGCCGACGATTTCGCCAACAGGTCTGGCACTTTTTCCAGTTTCTTCATATCAGAAAAAGACACCAGCACCATCGGCTTGTCCTCCGCCAGACGAATAAACAGAGAATCATAAGGAGACACACAGTCTGAATGCAATGCCACTATCACCCGCTGCGCCGGACGCAGACGGTTCCCGACCGCAGCGACTGAATCAGGATCCGCATGAATCCAATTCAAAGGCAATGTCTGGTGCAGACGCTTATAAAAAGGATATGCCTCGGTCAATGTGGACGACACACTCAGCAATGCCGTACCGGAAACAGCCAAGTCGAGAGGCACCAGGCCGTCAGAATCACGCGCCACAGTCACGGCCGCACAAGCCAGCTTCTTCTGCAATTCCTCCAGCGAATCCGTAAACAGCCTTTCCTTCACGTTCTCCAACGTGACAGGCTCATACCGCGACAGTCCCAACGCATATTTGAACGTCAGCACTTTCCGGCACTTCTCCTCTATCAACTTCTCCGAAAGCTGCCCCCGCCTGACTGCAGCCATCACTCCCTTCAGCGCACTCTTCAAGTCGCGCGGAACAAGAAGCATGTCATTCCCTGCCGCCAGTGCCTGTGCACATATGTTTTCATGTCCCGATATGCCTTTCATCTCCAACGCATCAGTAAACACCAGTCCCCTGAAATTCAGCTCGTTCTTCAGAACGCTGATAATGTCATACGATATGGAAGCAGGCTTTTTGCCCAAAGCGGGGACATGCAGATGCCCCGTCATCACCCCTCCCGCTCCGGCCTCCACTGCCTTACGGAAAGGATACAGCTCCACACTGTCCAGCCGGGAGCGATTGAACGGAAGTTCGGGCAAAGCCTTGTGCGAGTCAACCTCCGTGTCACCATGCCCCGGAAAGTGCTTGCACACCGCCAGCACACCGCCATCCTCAAGTCCGCGCACATAAGCCGCCACCTTTCCGGCCACACGCTGCGGAGAACTCCCGAACGAACGGCTGTTGATGACCGGATTGTCCGGATTGTTGTCCACATCGGCCACCGGAGCGAAGTTCACGTGCACACCTATCGCACGACACTGGCGCGCCACCTCGCGTCCATATTCATACAGCAACGAGTCATTCTCTATACAGCCCAGCACACGGTTGAACGGAAAGCCTGGAGTGTCCCTCAGACGCATCGCCAACCCCCACTCTCCGTCAAAGGTGACCAGAAGAGGGATTTCCGAAAGCCCCTGCATATAATTGGTCAGCCTGACCTGCTTTTCCACTTCGCCCGATGAGAAGAGCACCCCTCCGATTCCGTACTCCTCAATCACTTTCCGCAACCTGTTCCTGTTGTATTGGGTGTACTCGTTCGGTATGGTGTGGACAAACAACTGTCCCACTTTCTGCTTCAACGTCAGCTTCTCCATCCGACTCTCAACCCACCGGCGACACTCGGCCGTATCACGGACAGATTCCAATATTGTGGGCCGTTGGGCCAACGAGGGCAATATCGCCAGCAGACAAAGCCCCAGATATGATAACATGTGTCTTTTCATGGTATGTTACATTTTAGAATGACAATTCAGAGACACGGACAATTCCGTTCTCATTTCTTCTGCATCGTGACAATCATCTTCCCGACAAAAGCCGCATGCTTTCCCATCTGCTGTACCGGAACTTCCAGACCGTCCAGATTCTTGTAGAACTTCGGTCCATCAAAATAAGAATGCGAATGTCCGCCCAGCACGATGTCGATGTTCCGCGTGTTTCTTATCAGCTCCACATCAGAATAATGGCCGCCCTCCCATCCAAGATGAGAAAGACAGACCACCAGATCACAATGTTCCTCCTTTCGCAACAGGTCGGCAATCCGCTGTCCTTCCGACACCGGGTCTTCAAACCTTACGTTCCCATAATTGGCATGAGCCACCAATCCCTCCAGAGGAGCCCCCAGCCCGAACACTCCGATGCGGACACCGTCACGCTCAATCACCGTGTACTCTTTCACAAGTCCCTCAAGCACAGTCCCCTCCACCGCATAGTTGGCACACACAACGGGAAATTCGGCCATTTTGAACAAACGCGCCATATTGTCCAGCCCGAAATCGAACTCATGGTTCCCGACAGTTACGGCATCATACCCCATCTCGTTCATCAGTTTCACTTCCACCTCACCCTTGAACAAATTATAATAAGGGCTTCCCTGAGAAAAGTCGCCCGAATCAAAAAGCAACAAATCCTTGTGTCTTTCCCTCTCTCTGCCGATGAAAGTAGCCCGGCGCACCATACCTGCCTTGCCGGCCAACACAGAATCAGGGAAATAGTCAGGAAACGGCTCGATACGGCTGTGCATATCATTGGTATGGAGAATAAGCAACTCCTTCACGTCCTGAGCCACCAGCACACCCGACACCAGACACACCAGCAGTAGTCCTACTATTCTTCTGTACATATTCATTTGATCATTATTTTTTTGAACGACCTTTTTCCGTCCGTCTCTTCAGATTCACAGCCAAATACATCCGTCCACCCCATCCAAAACATCCCGATGTTCTCTTCCGGACAAACGGCTGCTTCCGGTTGAATACCCCGTTATTTTTCCTCACATAAGGAAACACTTTCCGACGACAGACATGAATCCGGTCATATCCATTCTTTTACCTCTTCACGCAAATCCGGCCTTCCGACTTCGCGTCCACAAGACAGCCCTTCCGCTCACATCCCTTCACATAATCAAGAAACACCTCTCTCAGAAGCAAAGGTCGGGAAGGAAAAGTCTTCAGCTTCGCTTCGCGGAAAGCCTCCAACCCGTCGTTGCCTTCCGCCAGATAGTCGATGGTAGACACCGTATATTCTTTGTCCGCCACAACCGGATGTCCGCCCACCTCCGCCTCCAGCAGTTCGCCTTCAGGAGAAATGACCAGCTTCGCTCCGCTCAGCCCCTCCCCACCCCGGCGGGCCATCTGCGCGAAGAGCTTCTCCAGCGTCTTTCCGTCGAGAGTCAGCACACACAGCGCATTCTCGAAAGGAGTGATTTCATACACCATACCGTAGGTGACCTCTCCCTCCGGAAGCGAATTGCGGATTCCTCCCATATTCATCACTCCCACATCCGCCTGCTTCCCGGAAACCTTCGCCGCCCCCTGACGGATGATGTCAGCCAGCAGATTGGAGAGAGGCGACTCCGGACGGTAAGCGTCCAACGTTCTGGCCGAATGCCCCACGACAGGCGACATGATGCTGTCCACCACTCTCCTGTATGGCTGGAGGATAGCCTCCGCCGACATGTCCGGATCCACGTCATACTCAACGGTCATGGGCATTCTCCCCCCCTCTATGCCTTTCAGCGAATAACCCGAAGCACAGCCGCCCAAAAAAGACAACGCTCCGGCCATCAGAACCGCTCCCGTGCAGAATTTCATATACATACAATCCATAAATTCCGTTTTTTACACTCCAAAAGTAACCAAAAAAACACACCGGACAAAGCATTTTCTTCCATACAAGAAGAAATCACCCGCAAAGCAACAAAATCCCTTCCAAACATTTGGCCATTTCACAAAAAAGCACTTACTTTGCACCGCTTTCGCGCAATCGCTGTCAAGAAGAGTTACTTGATATGTTGCGTAGTAACGATCTAACAATTAATTAAAAAGTAAAGATGGATTTAATTAAAATTGCAGAAGAAGCATTTGCTACTGGCAAACAGCATCCTTCATTCAAAGCAGGTGACACGATTACAGTAGCATACCGTATCGTTGAAGGTAACAAGGAACGTATACAGATGTATCGTGGAGTAGTTATCAAAATCTGCGGACACGGCGAAAAGAAACGCTTCACCGTACGCAAGATGTCAGGAACTGTAGGTGTTGAACGTATTTTCCCGCTGGAATCACCGGCAATCAACAGCATTACGGTTAACAAAATCGGTAAGGTTCGCCGTGCGAAACTGTATTATCTGCGCAAACTTACCGGTAAGAAAGCCAGAATTCAGGAAAAGCGTGTCATCAACGCACAATAATCTGAATGTACACATTTCTTACATACTAAAAATCCCCGGTTCTGCACGAGCCGGGGATTTTTAGTATCTGCATTCTCGCCACTTTCATTCTTTCTCCTCCTCTTCGCCCTTTTCCTCCATGTCGTCATCCTTCTTTCCCGCATGGTCTCCTTTCTGATAAGCGGAAGGGGTTATTCCGAACTGCGACTTGAAACATTTGCTGAAATAGAACGGATCATTGATTCCCACCATATAGGAAATCTGAGCCACAGTCAGGTTCTCGGCAGAGACAAGCAGTTCGGCCGCCTTCTTCATACGCATCACCCGTATGTATTCATTGGGCGAATATCCTGTAAGTCCCCGCACCTTGCGATAGAAGACCGAACGTCCGACTCCCATCATTGAAGCGAACTCATCCACCGTGAACTGCGGATTCTCCATCTGACTCTGCACAACACGGAACATTTTTTCTACAAATGTCTTGTCCTTGTCTGAAGAATAGACAGCAGGGCGTGTCTGGTTCGGGTCGTGCGCAAACTTCTCTTTCAGTTTTTCGCGCTGCTCTATCAGTTTCAGCGCACGGGTCAGCAGCAGACGCACACTGAACGGCTTGACAATATAGGCATCCGCACCGCATTCAACGCCTTTCAGATGGTTTTCTTCCGAATCCAAGGCCGTCAGCAGAATAATCGGTATATGGCTGGTGTTGAAATCGTTCTTCAGGCGTTTTGTCAGTTCAAAGCCCGAACACCCCGGCATCAGCACATCACTGATAATCAGGTCCACATCAAAGTTGCGTGCATATTCAAGTCCCGATTCTCCATCCGCGGCTACAGACAGTTCGAAATATTTCTCCATTTCCGCCTTCAAAAATTCCCGCACGTCATTGTCATCTTCCACCACAAGCACTTTCCACTTGTTCAGCGGAACCACCGGCAGTTCACCGTCTTCCAGAGATTCATCCTTCAGAACGATGTCGGCCAGATGCCTCTCGGCCTTCTCTTCCTCCTGAAGCAGCACATTGTTCGCAATCAGAAAATCTTTCTCCTCATACACTGATTTGTCCAAAGGCAAAGTCACCGTAAATATAGACCCTCCTCCCGGATTCTCCGCAAACGAAATCGTGCCTTTATGCACGTTCACCAGTTCATTCGTCAGATGCAGACCGACTCCCACACTGTTCCGCGAGAAACTGCTCTGCATGAAACGCTTGAACAGTTCACCCTGTTTTTCCTTCGGCACTCCCACACCTGTGTCAGACACTTTGATGCTCAGTTTCCCTGCCGCCTCATCAACGGTCACGACAAACTCAATCCTCCCTCCCGAAGGTGTGTATTTGAAAGCGTTTGAAACGATGTTGTAAGCCACTTTGTCTATATTCCCCTTGTCAATGTACATGCGATAAGAAGGGACAGAAGAGATGAAACGGAAATCCATCTTCTTTGATTCGGCCGCATCCTTAAAGCTCAAATAGATTTCATAGAGGAATGCGATGACATCCGTCTCTTCCAACGACAATGCCAGCTTGTTGTTCTGCATCTTCCGGAACTCAAGCAACTGATTGATCAGGCGCAACAGACGGGCCGTACTCTTGTCCATCACCTTGACCGAATATGCCATCTCCTTCGGCACACACCCGAGCTTATGAATCTTCTCAAGCGCACCCTGAATCAATGTCAAAGGAGTACGGAACTCGTGGGATATATTGGTGAAGAACACCAGTTTGTATTCGGTCAACTGTTCTTCCACCTTGATTTTGTTGCGCAAATTGTTCCTGTCGCGGACAGAACAGAACACCCAATAAAGGATGGCACACAAAGCGATGAAATACAACAAATAAGCCCACCACGTACGCCATAAAGGAGTCTCGACCACAATCTTCAGCACCGACTCGCCTTGCCCCCAGACACCCGATTCGTTGGAAGCCTTCACATGCAGGAAATAAGTTCCCGGAGACAGATTCTTGTAAGCGGCAAAGTTCAGGGCAGTCGGTACGCTCCATCTCTTGTCATAATTCTCCAGCATGTAACTGAATTTGCCTCCGCTCGGCTTTGAATAGTTGAACGTAGAAAAATCCACCACAAAAGAATTCTGATAATAGGCCAGACGTATATCGGAAGAATAAGCCAAAGAAGACACCAAAGGAGAGTCGGGGTCATTGGGAGAAGTCAGAATGCCGTTCAGATGAAGCCCCGTAAAGGTGACAGTCACATTGTCATAAGGATGTCTGACAAAACGAGGGTCAATGATCGTCAGTCCGTAGTTCGTGCCGAAGACAAGCCGTCCGTCATCCAGGACCGCACAGCAATTCTCACAATATGCGTCTCCCAACATACTGGCCGAGAAATAATAATTCTCAAAAGTTTCCTTTGTCGGATTGAAACAGGAAACTCCATATTCCGTCGTAATCCACACATTTCCCATATGGTCAGGGGCAAAAGCCTGCACCATCCCACTGACAAGTCCGTTATTCTCTCCATAACGTTTGAAATCCAAGTTCGCATAATCACGGCCGTCAATCGAACAGACAGAAAATCCGAAACCACTCTCTCCAATAAAGACATGCCCCTTCCCGTCGGACATGATTGAGCGGACCTCATCACTTCTCAACAGGCCTTTCTCGAAAGTATAGGCATAATATGCGTCAGAATCCTTAATCAACCTTTCCGGGTCAAACACATACACCCCTCCGCTCGTACCTATCCAGATCCATCCGTTCGAATCTTCACAGATAGTGCGAATCTGTTTCTGCGCATAATTGGATGTGAAAAAATGCCGGAAAGTGTACTCATTCTCCTTTTCTCCCGGTATGGCCAGAGCCAGTCCCCCTCCAAACGTACCGACCCACATATGATTCTTACGGTCTTTCAGCAAACAGAACACTTGATTGGACCCCAAAGAAGAGGAGTCGGAAGAATCATGCAAATAAAGGCGGTCGCCTACCTTCAACCCTTTCGTGCGGGAAGCATACCATTGCACCCCTGCACTGTCTACCGCCACACTATAGATATTGCTGTCGTACACATTCTTCTCCTTCACATGTTCCAGTCTGGAATCATAGACATACATTCCTCCGTCACGCGTACATACAACCATCTCACCAGACTGAAGCTTGGATATCATCCTCACCGCATTTGAACGACTGAAATTCCTTTCACCGCCCGGGAACAAGCGCAACGTTCCTTCACTCAAGACCTCCAGCATCGAAACGCCGGCATATTCTCCACTCGTCCAT
Organism: uncultured Phocaeicola sp.; assembly: GCA_944320815.1. Taxonomy (GTDB): domain Bacteria; phylum Bacteroidota; class Bacteroidia; order Bacteroidales; family Bacteroidaceae; genus Phocaeicola. The sequence continues at coordinate 8,829 of CALUIZ010000022.1, forward strand.
ATGTTTCCCGAACGGTCCACCATCAGCGACTGCATGTAGTCCGAACCTATCAAGCCCTCCGTACCGCCTGAACGGGTATCAAAATGACAAAGTTCCTTTGAAGTGGCATCATAAGCGAAAAGTCCGTTTCCGTAAGTGGCAATCCAGATGATATTCCTCGAATCGCGCACGACATAATACCGTTCCGTGTCAATATAATTCCGTCTGTCATCAGGAAGCAGAGAAAAACGTTTCACTTTTTCCGACTGGACATCAATCCAGACCAGCTTTCCCGTATTGTTATGAATCCAGGCATCTCCCTTATTGTCAACAAACACATTTGCACCGGGCATGTCATATTTAGCCGACACAGCCAACAACGCATTCTCGTCAAACCGGAAGCACAATGTTTTCTCTTCCGTAAACACCAGCCATTTCTCTTTCAGCAAAAGTTGGTCGGTAAAACGAAACGGTCCTTTTGCCGAAGCCACTTCCTGAAGTCCGCCACGCTGCTTGTCGTAAAGATAAAATTTACCTTCAGACGAAAAAAAATAGGTGCGTCCATTCCATGCCGCAATGCTCTGAAAATTCCCAGTCGATGCCACTTCATGCAAGGAGCTGCCATCCCAACAATACAGCCCTTTTCTGGTGGCCATCCATATCCATCCTTCCCCTCCTTTCGCCAACTGGTTTATCTGATTTGAGCGCAAGCCGTTGTGCTTGTCAAAAGCGATTGACTTGAAACTTCTGTCATCCTGGTAACGAATCAAACGGCAACCGTCACGTTCACCAGACAGCCAGACCTCCCTGTCATTGGCAAAATACACATGCCAATAATGGCGCATATACTCTCCACACCCCGTAAAATCCACAAAACAGTCACGTTTCAAATCATAACACCCCACCAGTTCGCCGGAAGTCTGAATCCAAAGGAAACAGTTCTTGTCTTCCGTAAGTTTCTGGATACGGTGGTCAGGCAAAGAAATCCTGGAATCCTTTTTCGGACGAAATGTGATGAAAGTATTTCCGTCGTATCTACTGAGACCATTCAGCGTCCCCATCCATATAAACCCTTTACTATCCTGAAGAATATGTCTCACCGAGTTGTTCGCCAGTCCATCGGCAGTGGTCAGTCGCATGGAACGGACATCCACTTCTGCAAACAAGCTACAGAAAAATGACATATAAACGGAAAATACAACCAACAAACGTGTTTTCATATCTATCTATTTCGAATTGAACGCAAACTTATAAAAAAAGAATGCGCCGACCAAAACTTGGAACGCATTCTTTCTTTTTCTTTTACCGTTTGCAGCCCTCAAGTCATTGGGCTATCGCTTTATACAGCTTATCCAAATCAATACTGGGGTTCTTGTCGTTTTTCAGGACACCGATCTTCACATTGTTTTCATAGTACCCCTCCACATTGTTCAGACGATTCACGAACTGCCGCACCGTATCAACCTGCACATTTTCCACATGCACATCACGTATCGGTTCACGGACATCCCCCTTCAGTTCATACACGGCATCCGCCGATTTGCAGCGGATGTTGCTCATATGAATCCCCTTTATCCGGGTAATGCGGGTCTCGTAAGTAGGAACCAGATCTTTCCACTGATACAGCACCTCCGTGTCTATCTCGAAAACGCGCAACATGTCACCGGCCGTAATGTCATCCATATAAATGTTCTCAATGAAACCGCCACGGCGATGATTCGTCTTCAAGAAAAACAGCCGATGCACATTGTTCGGAGCTTTGCAGCCAGACATATACACATTACGCACTCCACCAGATATTTCACTGCCTACCCCCAACAAAGTATGCCCCTTGAGAATCGTACAGTTACGAATGACTATATTCTCACAAGGTGAAGACAGTCTCCACGCATCCCGGTTACGTCCGGCCTTAATCACCACCGCATCATCCCCCTGGTCAAATATACAGTCCTCTATCAGGAAATTGCGACTCATTTCCAAGTCGATGCCGTCATTGTTATGTCCATGAGCCTTTACATCCAGATTGCGCACCACACCACTGTTGCACATATACAGATGAATGGTCCAGAAAGGACTCTGGCGGATTTTAAACCCGTCGAGCAACACATTGCGGCAACGGTTGAAATGAATCAGATGCGGACGGAGATGATTCTCTCCGACAGCCATCTGCCTGTATTCCACCGGCACGTCAGTCGAGCCCATCGAATATAACCGCCGCAACGCGTCGAGATGTGCCTGCGGACGCTTGAACCATCCTTTCCATGTATCCATTACCGGAGCCAAAGTCCCCTCGCCCGTTATCGCCACATTCTCACACCCGAACGCATAAAGCAAAGGCGAATAGTTATAGCACTCCAGCCCTTCCCATGAAGTCATCACGGCAGGAAGATAATCAGACGGATTGTCCGTAAACTTCAACACGGCTCCTTCCTCCAGATGCAGATTGACATTGTCCTTGAAATGGATAGGGCCGGTAAGCCATTCACCGGGCGGGACCACCACCCTGCCGCCGCCCGCACGGCTACATGCATCGACAGCTCTGGCGATTGCCCTTGTGTTCAGCGTCTCTCCTCCCTTCACCGCGCCGTATCGGGTTATCGGAAAATCTCTGTCAGGAAACACACACAAATAGACCGAATCCATCGGAAACGGAGCCTCCACCTGCACTTTCTCCGAAGTTACGGCAGAAGCTCCCGATACAGGCAGCCCCAACACGCAGACCGCAACCGCGAGCAGGGCACGTTTCTTCAATCCCATATCCCGTCAATCCATGTGAAACACTTCCGGAAGCGGAATGGTCACAGGAGAATTGTCAGGATTCACCTCCATGATGTCCGCCATATAATCCCACCATTTCTGTACAATCGGATTGCCGCCCATATCCTGAGAAGACTCTTCACCTCTGGTCTTCTGGCAAGCGAACAGGATATTCGTATCCTTGTCCCAATAAATAGAATAGTCATACACTCCATTCTCAGACAGCATCTTCTTCAGTTCCGGCCAGATGGCGGCATGGCGTCTTTCATACTCCTTTTCAAAGCCCGGCTTCAAAAACATCTTAAAAGCTTCACGTTTCATTTCAAATCCTCCTTTTATTTTTTAATGACAGAACATCTGCAAAAGACAGACATTCATTTCAAATAGTTCTTCAATGTGCAGTCAGTCTGCTTCAATCCGTCTGCAATGCTCTGCGCGTTCAAACGGGCACCTTCCAAGGAAGTGTGCGTATGGTCTCCACAGAAATAAGGAGCCACCATCTTCAACCCTTCTTCATAACCCAATTTCTGGAGCTTGTCTGCCGTAATCTTGTTCAGGTCTATGAAGCAGGCACCCGTAGCCATAGCCGCGTCGCGTGTCCATTTGCCGAACGAAGCCGTATTGCGCTGAATCTGGTTATTGTCCCACATATTGCGAGGCGTATGGCTCAACACAATAGGAATGGCCCCCTTTTCCTGAACGTCCATGATGAACTTGCGCAGATACCATCCGAACGTGTACACTACATTATATTTTCTGGTCGCCTCCATCAAGAACACTTTGCTCTCATCGCCAGAGCCAGGAAGTTCCGCACGCGCCTTTCCTGTATTGATAGCACCGGCATCATTGTGCCCGAACTGAATCAACACATAATCGCCCGGCTGCAACGCGTCATACACCTTGTCCCAGCGTCCCTCTTCAAGATAAGTACGCGCGCTGCGTCCTGCCATGGCACAGTTCTCCACAGAGATTCTGTCCAGATCGAAAAGTTCAGCTATCACGCTTCCCCATCCCCAGGGGCCGTTTTCATCCTTGTCCTGATTGCGCACCGTACTGTCACCCACAGTAAACAGCACCGGACATCCCTTTTTCCGGCTCGCCCCCGTAACAGTATCCTTTTCCACCGGCTTCAAGTATTCCGCCAGTTCCAGCCCCTTGCAGTTACGGATTCCTTCAGCGGCCGATTCCGCATTCACCCGCGCCCCGAACGTACTGGTATGGATACGGTCAAGATAGAACATATATTTTACCTTCTCTTTCCCGAATTTCTCAAACTTGCGCGCAGTTATCTCATTCAAGTCAATGAAAGGCACACGCTCTTTCTTCGCCACTTGCTTCGCCCACAAGCCGAAGGTATTGTTCACACGAGTGATGACGGTGCTGTCCTTGTCCTCCCATGCATTGCGGGGAGTCAGAGAGAAAAGAATCGGATGGGCACCCTTCGCCTTTACTTCACGGACATAGCGGCGCATATATTCACCGTACGTGTAAACCGTCTCCTTCACTCCCGTTTCCTTGATTGTCACCTCAAGACTGTCCTTGCCGATACCCGGAATAGTGGCTCTCGCCCTTCCGCTGTCGTAGGGTCCATTGTCATTATGACCTAGTTCTATGATGACCCAGTCGCCCTTCTTCACGCCTTTCAGCACGTCTTTCCACAGATGATTATAGAAAGTCCTGCTGCTGGTACCTCCAAGCGCATGATTCTCGACCGTAATCTTGTCTTCGTCAAAATATTCATGGAAAAAATATCCCCAGCCCCACTGTCCGTTGTTTCCGTTACCGAGGGTTCCCGTACGCATGGTGGAGTTTCCTACCAGAAACAAGACCGGATTGTTTCCCTTACGGGTAGAGCCGGCAACCGGACGCGCCGTGTTTGCCTTGTTCAAACTGTCCAGAGTCAGGTCAACGACCTGGTTCACATCCTTCATCGGTGCCGCCACCTTGTGCTGGGCACTCAATTCCGCGCTCATGCCTGCCATTCCCAAAAACAGACAAGCCGCCAATACATTCTTTATCATAACCGTTATTTTGTTTTTTACAAATACCTTCCATCACATCAAGAAAGACAGAGGCATCTCCTATTTCTCAGCCAAAATTAAGGCATCCGAACAGAATTTAAAATAGAATATTGTGCATAAACACGGGTCAATCGTACAGAAGGCCCATTTATTCCGCTTCTCACTATACAGGAAGCGCAAGCAACTGATACATCAGCGTGCACGCCATCCGCTCCTGACCGGCCGCACTGGGATGCGGCAAATCTGTCTCCTTGTCGGAAAAATAAAACTTCTGCACCTTCATATGATATGCACCGATGCAATAAATTTGTTCTGACACAAAAATAAAGATTCCAGACTACAAATGCAACCTGCCCATCGCCTTGTTTTCATGTTCTACACAAAAATCCATTCATCTGTACAAAAATTCATCCGTCCACCCCAATATGTAGCTTATCTTTGCATTGTCAACAAAAAATCTATCAAATGAAAACAAGACAACTTTCAAAACTTCTCGCACTGGCCGCGCTTATCGCCGGAAACGCTGCGGCACAAACCTATGAATTTGACTTCAGCGGAAAGAAAAAGACTGCTGAAGGAGTCATCAGAATCACTCCGGATTCCATCTTCCCTTGCACGGGAGGGTACGGATACGATCTGCTTCCGGCTCCCGAAAAGAAAAGCGATTCCCCATTTTTCTTCTCAGTCAATGTCCCCGACGGGAATTATCTGGTAACCGTAACTCTCGGAAGCAGACAAAAGGCCGGACTGACCACCGTAAGGGCAGAATCGCGCCGGCTCTTCCTTGAGAATATTCCTACGAAGAAAGGCGAACTGACTACCTATCAGTTTACTGTCAACAAGCGGAACACCGTCATCGAGGGGAAAGAAAAGGTGAGAATCAAACCGCGCGAACAGGGCAAGCTGAACTGGGACGACAAACTGACTTTTGAATTCAACGGAGACACCCCATGTCTGCACAGCATCAAGATAGAAAAGGCGGACGGTGTTCCGACTGTCTTCCTTGCCGGAAACTCCACCGTAGTCGACCAGGACAACGAACCGTGGGCAAGCTGGGGACAAATGATAACCCGATTCTTCGACCAGCGCATATGTTTTGCCAATTATGCGGAAAGCGGTGAACGTGCGGACACTTTCATCAAGGCCGGAAGGCTCAAGAAAGCACTGAGCCAGATGAAAAAGGGGGACTATATGTTCATCGAGTTCGGGCACAACGACCAGAAGCTGAAGGGACCCGGAAAGGGAGCCTACTATTTCTTCGCCACACAACTGAAAACTTTTGTAGACGAAGTAAGGGCAAAAGGCGGTATTCCGGTCTTCGTCACTCCCACGCAACGCCGCTCCTTCGATGCGAACGGGAAGATTCAGGAAACGCACGAGGACTACCCCGACGCAATGCGATGGGTGGCCCGCCGCGAGAACGTGCCTGTCATCGAACTGCACGACATGACCCGCACACTTTACGAGACACTGGGCATAGAGGCTTCAAAGAAAGCGTTTGTCCATTATCCGGCAGGCACATATCCGGGACAAGACAAACCTCTGGCCGACAACACACACTTCAACCCCTACGGTGCCTATGAAATAGCGAAATGTGTGATTGAAGGAATGAAAAAGCTGGACCTTCCATTTATAGCTTATCTGAGAAACGACTACCAGACATTCGACCCTGCCCATCCGGACGACGTGGACACGTTCAAATGGGACGAAAGTCCGTTTACGGAGGTTGAAAAGCCGGACGGAAACTGAAACAATTTTGAGGGTAAACAAGAAATGGACTTCCGCAAATGCACTTCATCACAGTGACTGCTAGCTTCATGCGACAATAATGACATCTCCGGGAAGTCACTACTTATCAGTTCAGCTACGATTTTGACGAACTGGGAAATGTCGCCACATGGAATGTTATGAGCGATGAAGACGCTTTCCGCGTACAGTTGGACTGGATTCCATACTCACCACAACAATGAATATATAAAAAAGACAGCAGGTCATCCCAAGAAAAATGACCTGCTGTCTTTATCAGAACTGCCCGATATCCAAAGCAGAATACCCGCTTGTTTTCAGAACTGGAACAAGGCCGTAAACACGATGCGGTTGTTCTTCACCAGATGCGTGTCAACCACCTTCCCTTTGGCATCGTTATCGCCATACCATGCACCCGTCCAGGTATATTCCATACCGAACTTCCAGTTCGGACGGTTATAGGTCAGTTCGGCACCCAACGTATTCAACTGGTCAAGACCGGTACCCGTACCGATGAGGGCGGACACCTCTTCCGTCGCGCCGAGATTCTTCAGATAACCGGCAAAGACACCTCCACGGAAAGTTTTTCCATACATCATGTTCACCCAAGTGTGCGACATGCGCAAAGGAGCATATTCCTGTTCACCCGTCCGAGAGTCTACGGACACCACTCCATAGCCGCCCACAGTACTGGTCTGGGTCAGATTGGTACTCAATACACTCTTGGCGGCAATCATCAACTTGTCGCGCGTATATTTCAGATGCGCCTCTCCCGACACTCCGGTTACGCGCTCACTCACCTTGTACGTACCGCTTCCCGTCTCCGACTGCACCCGGGGAGTGATGGACGAGACATGCACTCCGGCTCCCATGAGCAGATGAGGACTCTTGTAGTCCATCCCCAGATAGAACTCAGGAACACAACTGTTCTTGATGAAAGTCTGACTTTTTGAAGTGCCGGTCTCTCCGGGTCTGTTGGAAGAAGGGCCGACCGAAAGATACTGCATCTGCCACACTGCGGCTGCGGTCAGCACAAAATTCTTCGACGTATAACGGTAACGCACCTGAGGGGCACGGCTGAAAGGCTGGTAAGGTGCTCCCATGTTCAGGTTCAGTATTTCAGGAGCCACATCTCCGTACAGCGGATGCCAATACTGTCCCACACGGAGTGCCGATGTCCCCCAGTCGAAGTTGAAATAAGCGTGACGGATACGGACCAGCGAATAAGTGGTTCCCGAACCGCGGAAATCCACCTCCAGCTTGGCGGATGTCTTCGCCTTCCCCAGCATCGGTCCGGTGACATCCACGCCGAGACGCGAATAAAGCGTGTAGAAGTTTCCATCCGGCTTGGCGTTCAAGTCTTTCCCATCGGCATCGGGAGCCACATCCTTCGGGAACATATAGAACAGTCCGTCCACGGTTTCCGAATTGGAACGGCTGTTGTAGAACAAGTCAGTGCGCACCTGACCATAAAACTTATAACTGAAATCCTTTTTTTGCGCCTGCGCTCCGGCCGCAACTACGACCAACGCTGCCCATAAGACTAGTTTCCTTTTCATTTTCAACGCTTTTAAACTAAACGGAGACAAATGTATAAATTATCTTACGAATCACAAAATGAATGAAGGACAACAAGAACGGAGAATACTTCGTATATTTGCCACGACAACAGAAAAACTTCAGAACAATGGAAAGACAAAGCGGAAAAACCGTCCGGAAAACCTTCGGGAAAAGAGACACACGCCGACATGCCGGACTTTGCTCCATAGCATTCCTCTCCGTCCTCAAAGCGACACTCATTCTGGCGGTAACCGGAACATTTCTTTTTCCGGGGAGTACCCCGGCACAACCCATACATGAAATCCGAGCCACGTGGCTGACTACGCTGGGAGGACTGGACTGGCCGCAGAAGAAGGCGGTATCGAATGCCGGCATCGCCGCACAGAAAAAGGAACTGACCGACTTGCTGGACGCGCTGGAAGCCGCAAACTTCAACACGGTACTGCTCCAGACACGGCTCAGAGGCGACGTGATTTATCCGTCGCTGGTGGAACCTTTCGCCGAATGTCTCACCGGACATACGGAACGAAGCCCGCAATATGACCCGCTGAAATTCGCCGTCGAGGAATGCCACAAACGGGGAATGGAACTTCACGCATGGATTGTGTGCATTCCTGTCGGGAGCAGAAGACAGGTAAACCTGCACAGGAACAGCGTAGTGAAGAAACGGCCGGAACTCTGCAAACTATTCAACGGGAACTGGTATCTTGACCCGGGAAATCCCGGAACCGCCGACTACCTTTCACGCATCGTGAAAGAGATTGTCATGAACTATGATGTGGACGGGATTCATCTCGACTACATCCGCTATCCGGAAGAAGGCGACCGCTTTCCCGACAAAGACACGTTCCGAAAATACGGACGCGGACAAGATCTCAGGCAATGGCGGCGCGACAACATCACGCGCATCGTGAGACGGATTCACGCCGATGTCAAGGCATCCAAGCCATGGGTGAAGGTAAGCAGTTCGCCCATAGGAAAATACAAAGACACCAGCCGTTATTCCTCCCGTGGATGGAATGCCTACGATGTGGTCTATCAGGACGCACAGAAATGGCTGGCGGAAGGTATCCACGACATGCTTTTCCCGATGATGTATTTTCAGGGGAACCAGTTCTATCCGTTCGCGCTCGACTGGCAGGAGAACAAGCACCGCCGGTGGATTGTGCCCGGACTGGGCATCTACTTCCTCCATCCGGACGAACAGGACTGGAAACTGGACGAAGTGATACGGCAAATCCACTTCTCGCGTGAAATAGGACTCGACGGACAGGCATATTTCCGCAACAGATTCCTTTTGGGAAATACAAAGGGGTTGCTGGACGAACTGAAAACACATTTCTACACTCGTCCGGCATTAGTTCCCCCGATGGTATGGGAAGACTCTGTCCCTCCTTCTCCTCCCTCCGGCACCACACTGAGATTCAACGGGAAAAGCATCAGCATGAAATGGAATCCGTCAACCGACAATACGAAAAGCAATGTCTATTACCGGATTTATGCCTCGAACGACTATCCCGTAGATGCCGGAAACCCACAGAACCTGATTTCCACACGCACCGACCGATGCGAATACACCTACATTCCTAAGTTTCCCTGGGAACAGCGCATCTACTGGGTCGTAACTTCCGTCGACCGTTTCGGAAACGAAAGCACTCCCGTTCCCTTCAACCGACAGGACGAATATGGCCTGAAAATATTCGAGGACGAAATGCCCGAAGTGCCCGCAGGATATACATTGATAATAAGCGACGCGACGGGCATGGAAATCCTGCGTACCCGAACCCCGGAGAAAGACATGCTTTCCAGGCTGGGAAGAGGGTTCTACCGCTTCAGTCTGCTCTCTCCCGGAGGTATCGTCCGGCCGATTGGAGTGACGCTGAGATAATAATGTCCGGAAAGCATGGAAAAGAGCGGAATAATCACTAACTTTGCACGTTCAAACGATTTTAAATATAAATACCATATATCATGAGCAACCAACGATACATGCAACGCGGCGTGTCGGCATCGAAAGAGGATGTGCACAACGCCATCAAGAACATCGACAAAGGTATTTTCCCGAAAGCGTTCTGCAAAATCATCCCTGACATTCTGGGAGGTGACCCTGAATACTGTAACATCATGCACGCCGACGGTGCGGGCACAAAGTCGTCACTGGCTTATCTGTACTGGAAAGAGACGGGCGATCTCTCGGTGTGGAAAGGCATTGCTCAGGATGCGCTGATCATGAACATCGACGATTTGCTCTGCGTGGGAGCAGTGGACAACATTCTGGTGTCTTCCACCATCGGACGCAACAAGCTGCTGGTGCCGGGTGAAGTCATCTCTGCCATCATCAACGGAACGGACGAACTGCTTGCCGAACTCCGCGAAATGGGTGTGGGCGTATATGCCACGGGAGGTGAAACGGCTGACGTGGGCGACCTGGTGCGTACCATCATCGTCGACTCGACCGTAACCTGCCGCATGAAACGTGCCGATGTGATTGACAACGCGAACATCCGCCCGGGTGATGTGATTGTGGGTCTGGCATCCTACGGACAGGCTACCTACGAAAAAGAATACAACGGCGGCATGGGAAGCAACGGGCTGACCAGCGCGCGCCATGACGTGTTTGCCAAGTATCTGGCTGAGAAATATCCGGAAAGTTATGACCATGCCGTACCTGAAGACTTGGTGTACAGCGGAAAGCTGAAACTGACCGATGCGGTGGAAGGTTCTCCCCTCGATGCGGGCAAACTGGTGCTCTCTCCTACTCGCACTTATGCGCCCGTGGTGAAAAGACTGCTCGACGAACTCCGTCCGCAGATTCACGGAATGGTGCACTGCTCCGGAGGCGCGCAGACAAAAGTGCTTCACTTCGTGGGCGACAACTGCCGTGTCATCAAGGACAATCTCTTCCCCGTTCCTCCTCTTTTCCGCACCATCAAGGAACAGAGTGGCACCGAATGGGACGAGATGTACAAGGTGTTCAACATGGGCCATCGTCTGGAAGTTTATCTCTCACCTGAACATGCTGAGAAGGTCATCGCTATCTCGAAATCGTTCAACATCGACGCACAGGTAATCGGACGCATTGAGGAAAGCGACAGACGTGAACTGATTATCCGCAGCGAATTCGGAGAGTTCAAATATTAACCGGAAATGAAGGAAACAGAAAAGACACGACCTGAAAACGATTGGATTCCAATACCACGCAGAGTTGCCATAATAGCGGCCGTAGCCATCCTATGCGTCATAGCAGACCTGACCGGAGAATTAGTCGAATATTTTCAAGGGGACAGGTTGCCTGTAATACGCATCATTATCCGCTGCCTTGTCATAGCAGGATGGGGCATATCCGAATGGTATATTGTAGAAAGATTATGGAGCACACGTAAAATGAAACATGAATAAGATGGAAATGAAAAAACGCCCGCGGGGAGTGTACGTCGCGTTAGGAATAATCGTACTGGGAGTGGGACTGAGCATCCTGGCCGACCAACTGAAAAGTCCTTTCCTGGAATCACTGGCTCTCGTAGCTTCCTGCGGACTGACAGGATATGCCGTCGGTGTCTACATATTCGACATAAAACCTTTCAAGACGGTTGCAGGGATACTTCTTTTTGCTGCAACCATTCTATTGGTAACAATCGCTTTCTGGCTCGTGGACATCCTTTAAACCAACCGGACAAGACAACTCCGGAACAAACATATGTTAAACCAAAAAACAAATGACAGACAACCATACACTCTTAGAGAAACTGGACGGACTCGTATCCCGCTTTGAGGAGGTGTCGACCCTGATAACCGACCCTTCTGTCATTGCCGACCAGAAACGGTACGTAAAGCTTACAAAAGAATATAAGGAATTGGGCGACATCATGAAGGCCCGTAAGGAATACGTGCAATGTCTCAACGGACTGGAAGAGGCTAAGGCAATGATGAACGAAAGCGACCCGGAGATGAAGGAGATGGCCCGTGAGGAAGCCGTCCGATATGAAGCGCGCATACCGGAACTGGAAGAGGAAATCAAGCTCCTCCTCATTCCGGCCGACCCGCAGGATGACCGTAATGCCATCCTGGAGATACGCGGAGGTACGGGAGGCGATGAAGCAGCCATCTTTGCAGGAGACCTGTTCCGCATGTACTCAAAATATTGCGAATCGAAAGGATGGAAGCTGGAGGTGTCTAGCGCAAATGAAGGGGCAGCCGGAGGCTTCAAGGAAGTCATCTGTTCGGTAACGGGTGAAAAAGTGTACGGAACGCTGAAATACGAATCGGGAGTCCACCGCGTACAGCGTGTACCTGCCACTGAGACACAGGGACGTGTGCACACATCCGCCGCATCCGTAGCCGTATTGCCCGAGGCGGAACCTTTCGATGTGGAAATCAATGAAGGGGAAATCAAGTGGGACACATTCCGGAGCGGCGGTGCCGGTGGACAGAACGTGAACAAGGTGGAGTCGGGAGTGCGTCTGCGCTACAACTGGAAAAATCCCAACACCGGTATCGTGGAAGAGATTCTGATTGAATGTACCGAAACGCGCGACCAGCCGAAGAACAAGGAACGGGCTCTCGCGCGCCTGCGTACTTTTATATACGACAAAGAACATCAAAAATACATAGATGACATCGCCTCAAAGCGCAAGACGATGGTAAGCACCGGCGACCGGTCGGCCAAAATCCGCACCTACAACTATCCGCAGGGACGAATTACCGACCACCGCATCAACTATACCATTTATAACCTGGCTGCATTCATGGACGGAGACATACAGGACTGCATTGACCATCTGATTGTGGCGGAAAATGCGGAAAGACTGAAAGAGAGCGAACTATAAATCAAATGAAGAATAAAGAGTTAAGAATGAAGAATTAGGTTACAACATCTACCATATGGCTATTCCTCGTCCATCATTCATTCTTAATTCTCCATTCATTCATCCTTGATGAAGATATGGCAAAAAGCTTTGTAAAAAGAACGGTTCATACAGTAGCGGAAGCATTTCAGAATTGCCTGAGACGCTTTCCCGTTACGGTCTGTTTTGTATTTGCCCTGACCGGACACCTGATTTATCTGTGTGCAGTGGACGGAAAAGCATCGGACAACAAACTGCTTTATACATTCAGCTATTATCTTTCCGTGGGCACACTGCTCTCGCTTACACTGCACCTGTGGAGCGAGGAAATGAAAAAGAAAACCAACAAGGTCATTACACACCTCATCGGCCACGCCCTTCTGCTGGGCGACACTTACTTCCTTTACATCCAGTCACCTGAACAGTCGTGGACGGAAATCATCATCGCCCACTCCGCCGCCATACTGGCATTAGGGCTGTCAGTGTTCTTTCTCTCCTTTTTCCGCGAAAAGGACGATGTGCCCAGCTGGAATTTCGCCCTGTCAAGTCTCGGTGCATTTGTTACGGCCAATGTCATGGGAAGCATCATGAGCGGAGGTACCTGCCTGCTGCTGTTCTCCCTGCACCAACTTTTCAATCTGAGAATCGAAGCAAAAGGATATGTCTATATCCTCATTCTGTGCAATGTACTACTTGCCATGATGCTGTTTCTGGGACTCCTGCCAAAAGGAGAGGCCAAACACGACCGCAGGCCGCTTGCCGGAAGCTTTCTGAACACGGCGGCACATTATCTTTTCCTGCCGCTCATTGCGGCTTATTTGCTGGTACTGTATGCATATGGAGCCAAGATACTCACAAGCTGGGAACTACCTGACGGATGGGTATCGTGGCTGGTCACGGCCCTCATGATGGGATGCATCGCAATTGAATTCAGCATTTACCCTACCCGCATGGCATTGTCCGGCAAGTGGGACGAACGCATCGCACGCTGGCTTCCCATGCTTGTCCTGCCACTACTCGTACTTATGAGTGTGGGTATCGTCCGCCGGTTCAACGACTATGGCATCACTGTCAACCGTCTGTATCTGGCCGCCTTCAACGGCTGGTGCTATCTGGTATGCCTCGGACTGTCCGTCACCAAAGCAAGACGCATCAACTGGATTCCGATTTCCTTCTCGACCATCTTCCTGCTGACCTCCGTGCTACCGGTCAACTTCGCCAGCATAACCCGCAACACTCTACAGCGCGACATCAGGCAGTCAATGGCACAAATAGAGACAGGGCGACTTCCTTTTTCAGACCGCCAATACGAGGAGTGGCTGAAGACACTCCCTGAAGAAACAGCAAAAGACATCAATGGTAAACTTGACTACATGAAATATACCTTCGGATGGGAAAGTATCCGGGATTTCGTGAAAAAGGACGTTGACCTTTACAACAAAGTAGAGACGGAATCCGAAAAAACAGCCATACTCACCTGTTCGTTCAATGACACGACCAGGCCGATGGAAATACCCGAAGGATATACCCGGTTCATCGGAGACGGACGACAGGAGACATTCTTCTTCTCAGCAGAGGAATGCCGAACAGGCACGCTCGCCGTCCCCCTCAACCGTTGGATTGAAGACGCTACGGATTCCATCTCAATAGACATCAAGACACTGGAAAAATGGGACAAGGAAAGGGAATCCGAGAATGTTTCCCCTGTCCGAATCAACAGCAAGTCGGGGAAGTATGTGTTCTACATGACCTATTTCTGGTATAATCCAAGAACAGACAAGGACTCTTCCCTCCAACTGAACGGCTACTTATTCATAAAATAACCATCAAAAACGAACCAATATGAACAAACAACAACTCTTTGAAAACATCAAACGCAAAAAATCATTCCTTTGCGTGGGTCTGGACACCGACATCAAGAAGATTCCCGAACACCTGCTGAAAGAGGAAGATCCTATCTTCGCATTCAACAAGGCCATCATAGACGCAACCGCTCCCTACTGCATCGCCTACAAGCCGAACTTGGCTTTTTATGAGAGCATGGGCGTGAAGGGATGGATCGCTTTTGAAAAAACGGTGCAGTACATCAAATCAAACTATCCCGACCAGTTCATCATCGCCGACGCGAAACGCGGTGACATCGGGAACACTTCAGCCATGTATGCCCGTACGTTCTTCGGGGAACTGGACATCGACTCCGTGACCGTGGCCCCTTACATGGGAGAGGACAGCGTGACTCCCTTCCTCACTTACGAAGGGAAATGGGTCATCCTGCTGGCTCTGACATCCAACAAAGGCTCGCACGACTTCCAGCTCACGGAAGACAAGGACGGCGAACGCCTGTTTGAAAAAGTGCTCCGCAAGTCGCAGGAATGGGCCAACGACGGAAACATGATGTATGTAGTGGGTGCCACCCAGGGACGCATGTTCAAGGACATCCGCAAAATCGTCCCCAACCACTTCCTGCTGGTTCCGGGAATCGGCGCACAGGGAGGGTCGCTGGAAGAAGTGTGCAAATATGGCATGACAAGCGAATGCGGACTGATCGTGAACTCCAGCCGTGCCATCATCTATGCCGACAAGAGCGAGAACTTTGCCAAAGTGGCCGGAGAAGAAGCCCGGAAAGTGCAAGCGCAGATGGAAGAACAGCTTAAAAATATATTCTGACAACAAAACAATTTACGAATATCCAAACAAGAACACACGACTGAAAAAACTTCCCGCCACATCTGCCAAAACAGCGGGAAATTCTGACCGGAACAACGGGTTGTCTCAACAGAAACAGCCCGTTGTTTTTTATACAACAATCCGGAACCTTTCTTTTTGACATCCAAACATGGCACGGACAAGCCTTCCACCCTCCTTTTCATGTCGCGACAGAGAAATAAACAGAATAATCTGTAAATAACTGACTTTTTCCACGGCTATGTAAAAAAAAAATATTTAATTTGCATAGTTAAGTAGTAAGTATGCTTTCCTGAGCATCATTACAGAAAAACAGAACAAAGAAAACCAAGGACAAAAGACAAAAAATTATGGAGTTCTCAGCGAAACAGATTGCGGAATACATAGGAGGAACAATTGTGGGAGACGAAAACGCCACGATACATACTTTCGCAAAGATAGAAGAAGGTATACCGGGAGCCCTTTCGTTTCTTTCAAACCCCAAATATACACATTATATATACAGCACCCAATCGTCCATCGTATTGGTGAACAATGATTTTTGTCCGGAGCATGAGATTAAGGCCACACTGATAAAAACGGAAAACGCATACGAAAGTCTGGCCAAACTGATGACTCTGTACGAACAGAACATGCCCAAGAAAACGGGAATAAGCCCGTTGGCATCCATAGCTGAAAACACAAAAATAGGGAAAAACGTGTACGTCGGACCGTTCGCCTGCATCGAAGAGGGCGCGGAAATCGGCGACAATTCCTATATCCATCCCCATGCAACCGTGGGATGCCATGCAAAAGTGGGGACAAACACCATACTTTATCCCAATGTAACCATCTACCATGACTGCCGCGTAGGAAACAACTGCATCCTTCATGCAGGGGTTGTCATCGGAGCGGACGGATTCGGCTTCGCCCCGTCGCCCGAAGGTTACGAGAAGATACCCCAGATAGGTATCGCCGTCATTGAAGACAATGTGGAGATAGGAGCCAACACCTGCGTTGACCGGGCTACCATGGGGGCGACAATCGTCCACTCGGGCGTGAAGCTGGACAACCTGATACAGGTGGCCCACAATGTGGAAATAGGCAGCAACACAGTAATCGCCTCCCAGACCGGAATAGCGGGTTCGGCGAAAATAGGCGAATGGTGCATGTTTGCAGGCCAGGTAGGAGTTGCCGGACACATCAAGGTGGGCGACCACGTGACTGTGGGAGCGCAGTCGGGCATACCCGGAAACACAAAGTCCGGGCAGACACTGATGGGATATCCGGCCATCGACCCGAAACAGTTCGCCCGGTCGGCAGCCATCTACAAGAAACTGCCCGACATGTACGTGGAACTGGGACGTCTGCAGAAAGAAATCGAAGAACTGAAAAAACAATTAAATAGATAAACCCATGTTGAAGCAACAGACATTAAAAGGCAGCTTTTCGCTGAACGGAAAAGGACTCCATACAGGAGCGAAACTTACCGTCACGTTCAACCCTGCCCCAGAACATCACGGGTATAAGATTCAGCGCATTGATCTGGACGACCAGCCTGTCATCGACGCGGTGGCCGAGAATGTGGTGGACACTACACGCGGCACTGTCCTGGCCAAAAACGGTATAAAGGTCAGCACAGTGGAACATGCACTGGCCGCTCTATATTCTGCAGGCATCGACAACTGTCTGATACAGGTGGACGGCCCTGAAATACCGATTCTGGACGGTAGTGCCAAAGCGTATGTAGAGTGTATCAAACGGGTAGGAATCGAAGAACAGGCTGCACCGAAAGACTATTATATCATCAAGTCGAAAATTGAGTTCAGAGACGAGCAGACAGGCTCGTCAATCATCGTGCTCCCTGATGACAAGTTCAGCGTAAACACCCTGATTTCATACGACTCAAGGATTCTGACCAACCAGTATGCAACGCTGGAAAACATGGAAGACTTCCCGACTGAAATCGCTTCGGCACGCACATTCGTATTTGTCCGCGAAATCGAACCGCTGCTCAATGCGGGCCTCATCAAGGGAGGTGACCTGGACAATGCCATCGTTATCTATGAAAAGCAGATGACTCAGGAAAACTTCGACAAGCTGGCCGACGTGATGGGGGTTCCTCATATGGACGCCAGTCACCTGGGCTACATCAACCACATACCACTGGTATGGCCGAACGAACCTGCACGCCACAAGCTGCTGGACATCATCGGCGACATGGCCCTGATAGGCAAACCCATCAAAGGGCGCATCATCGCCACACGGCCGGGACATACCATCAACAACAAGTTCGCACGCCAGATGCGGAAAGAAATCCGCCAGCATGAAATACAGGCACCCGTCTACAACTGCAACGAACCCCCGCTGATGGACGTGAACCGTATCCGCGAACTCCTCCCCCACCGCTACCCGTTCCAACTGGTAGACAAGGTCATCGGAATAGGAGCGAGCCACATCATCGGCGTGAAGAACGTCACCTCCAACGAGCCGTTCTTCCAGGGACATTTCCCGCAGGAACCGGTCATGCCGGGAGTGCTGCAGGTGGAAGCGATGGCGCAGGTAGGAGGGCTTCTGGTACTCAATTCAGTAGACGAACCAGAAAAGTATTCCACCTATTTCCTGAAAATCGACAACGTGAAATTCCGTCAGAAAGTGGTTCCGGGCGACACGCTCATTTTCCGTGTCGAACTGATGGCGCCCATCCGCAGAGGAATCTCCACGATGAAAGGATACATCTTTGTCGGCGAAAAAATCGTCTGCGAAGCTGAGTTTATGGCACAAATCGTAAAAAACAAATAAATTATGATAAGTCCACTTGCATATATAGACCCGGATGCCCAAATAGGGGAAAACGTTGAAATCGGGCCATTCGTGTTTATCGACAAGAATGTCGTGATAGGTGACAACAATGTCATCATGCCGAACGCCAATATTCTCTATGGCTCACGAATCGGGAACGGAAACCGGATTTTTCCGGGAGCTGTCATCGGTGCCATCCCGCAGGACCTGAAATTCCACGGAGAAGAGACGACTGCAGAGATAGGCAACAACAACACCATAAGGGAAAACGTGACCATCAACCGGGGAACTGCCGCCAAAGGCAGAACAATCGTAGGTGACAACAATCTGCTGATGGAAGGGGTACACGTGGCTCACGACACGCTTGTGGGCAGCGGATGCATCATCGGAAACTCAACGAAAATGGCAGGGGAAGTCATCATTGACGACAATGCCATTGTCAGCGCAAACGTACTTATGCACCAGTTCTGTCGCGTAGGAGGATACGTGATGATTCAGGGAGGGTGCCGTTTCAGCAAGGATATCCCTCCGTTCATCATTGCCGGACGCGACCCGATAGCCTATTGTGGCATCAATATCGTGGGATTGCGCCGCCGCAACTTCTCCAACGAACTGATTGAAAATATCCATAATGCCTACCGGATCATCTACAACAGCGGAAAAGTTGTTGCCGAAGCACTGGAACAGGTGAGACAGGAGATTCCCATGAGCAAGGAAATCGAGTATATCATCTCATTCGTTGAGAACTCACAGCGAGGAATTATCCGATAGGATTCATAAAGAACAAAAACATCAAATTCAAACGAAAGGAAAAGTAAAATGGTATATAAATTCAGAATCATATCCGATGAGGTCGATGATTTCCTCAGAGAAATCAAAATCGATTCCGAAGCTTCTTTTTATGACTTGCATGAGGCTATTTTAAAATCTGCAGGATACAAGGACGACCAGATGACCTCTTTCTTCATCTGTGATGATGACTGGGAAAAGGAGATTGAAATCACATTGGAGGATATGGGACAAAGTTCCTCGGAGGAAGACACTTATGTGATGAAAGACACCAGACTGAACGAGCTTCTCGAAGACGAAAAACAGAAGATGCTTTATGTGTTCGACCCCTTGTCGGAACGAGTGTTCTTCATCGAACTATCGGAAATCATTACCGGAAAAGATCTGGACAAGGCTGTATGCTCACGCAAGACAGGTGACGCTCCTAAACAGATTATCGACTTCGATGAACAGATGAACACGAATACTGCCCTCGACCTGGACGAGAACTTCTACGGCGATGAAGAATACGACATGGAAGACTTTGACCAGGACGGTTACGGAATGGACAATGAAAATCCGTACGACGACAAATATTAAGTCAGACAAACATTGTATCGCATAAAGGAAACACGGATTACTTGTCAAGACAAGCAGTCCGTGTTTTTTTAATACCTCAGCGCATGAACAAGCCCACACTGATCGTACTGGTCGGACCGACCGGAGTAGGAAAGACAGAACTGAGTCTTTCGATAGCGGAAAGATATCACACTTCCATCATCTCTGCCGACTCACGGCAGCTCTATGCTGACCTGAAAATCGGCACAGCCGCACCAACTCCCGACCAGTTGGCGAGGGCAAGACATTATTTCGTAGGGACACTGAAGCTGACAGACTATTACAGCGCGGCCCAATACGAAACGGAAGTGCTGAAGCAACTTGACATACTGTTCAAAGAAAGCCCCATACAACTCATGACCGGAGGGTCAATGATGTATGTCGACGCTGTGTGCAAAGGAATAGATGACATACCCACAGTGGACAACGAGACGCGAGAACTCATGCTCCACCGATATGAAACGGAAGGGCTGGAACGGCTCTGCAACGAACTGAAGCTTCTGGACCCGGAATATTACAGAATCGTTGACTTGAAGAACCACAAACGCGTAATTCATGCGCTGGAAATATGTTACATGACAGGCAGGACATACACGTCTTTCCGCACCCAGACAAAAAAGGAGCGTCCGTTCAATATCGTGAAGATAGGCTTGAACCGCGAACGGGAGGAGCTTTACGAACGCATCAACCGCCGGGTGGACCAGATGATGGAAGAAGGTCTGCTGGAAGAGGCCCGCGCCGTATATCCCTACAGAAATCTGAACTCACTGAACACGGTCGGATATAAAGAACTGTTCAGACACTTCGACGGAGAATGGACGCTTGACTTTGCCGTCGAAAAAATCAAGCAGAACTCAAGAATCTATTCACGCAAGCAAATGACATGGTTCAAACGCGACCATGACATACAATGGTTTCACCCGAACGATGGAACACAAATCATCAATTTTCTGGACAACAGACTGACGGAACCGGCAGGAAAAGACATCACAAGTCTCCATCCCCGCCCATAAGATATTCCTTGCGGAACATATCAAGGAACAACAGAAAAAGCGAAACGAGCAGCGGACCGAAAATCACTCCCATGAATCCGAAAAGCGGAAGCCCGGCCACCACACCGAAAATGGTTATCAACGGATGCACATCCGCCATTTTCTTCTGGAGGATGAAACGGATCAGATTGTCACACTGTGAAATGATGATGCTCCCATAGCCCAACATGACCAGTGCGCTTACCCAATCATTCACCACCAGGAAATAAACGGTTATCGGAACCCATACCAGAGCAGTGCCCACAAGCGGAATGATGGAAGCGAAAGCGGTCAGCATGGCACTCAACGCCGGATTGGGCGCACCACAGAGAAGATACCCCCCGAAAGAAATGATGCCCTGAATCGCCGCAAGCAGAGGGATTCCGATTGCGTTCGAACGTACCATCAGCTGCACTTTGGCCAGCACTTCCTGCTTGTTGTCTTCGTCGAACGGAAGCAAGGACGATATGTAATGTTCCATATTCTTCCCCTCATAAAGCATGAAAAACAGAAGCATGATGGCTACTGCCAGGTTCACCAGCAGATCGCTCACACCCGACATCACAGACTGTCCGATGGAAGAAGCCTGCGAAACGATGAATTCCAGCGACTTTTCCGAAAGCAGGTCGAACCCGGTTCTGCCCTTTATGAAATCAATCACCTTCCATGCAGGCTGGATAATGGATTCCGTATCAAAATGCATCTGGGAAACCTGCCCCACCAATGCCCATGCAAACAACGACAACGGTACAAGAATGAACAAGGTAGTCCCTATCGTCACCAGCCAGACAGCCAGCGCAGGCTTCATCTTTTTCTGGAGCCAGAAAGTGAAACTGCGCAGAAGCAGATAAAGGGTGAAACCACCCAATATTCCATTCATGAAAGGCTGGGCCTGACGGAACAGGATATACCCCAAACCGAGAATGAATATGACAAGCGAATATTTCCAGTATTTTTCCTTCATTCCGATTTTTTTTCTTTGGCCTCCTCCTGAGGAATACGGAAGGCCGTATATAACTCTAGTATGGCGGACACGGCCAGACACACAATCCATTCGTTGCGATGCCACAGCAACATCACCACTCCCGTAAACACAAGAAGCATCGCCCCCAGAATCTGCTGACGGCGCAGGCGGCGGATTACGGCATTCTTTCCCGCATAGCCCGACACCACAACCTGTACATAGGCGAACATGACGGCACCCACCAAATAAATGTAGGGAGCATATTCATATCTCACGAACTGCAGCACCAGTCCTGCAAACAGAAGCACGGTTCCTGCAAAAGCTGTCACATCAGTTGCCTTCATTCTCATCCTCTCTCATATCTTTCTGGAAAACAAAAATGTCTTCATTTTCACGCTTCATCAGATAACGCTCACGGGCCACCTTCTCCAGCGCATCTTTGTTGCCGGTAATTTCCTTCAGCATCCGGCTGTCCTCTTCATACTGCCGGCGGTAGTGGTCTATCTCCGTCTTCAGCTCGTGTATCTCACGGCGATGGGCGAAACGCCGGACAAGACTGTTCTCATCAAACACGCCGATAATCAAAAGAAAAATACCCGCGACAACCCAATATTTATAACGGCCTATAAAAGACCAAACTTCAGCTAATTTACCCATAAGTAACCTTGTATTATCCATGGGCAAAGATAGAAATTATTTCAAAGCAACCCCATGCAAGGATGAAGATTTTATGTACATTTGCAAGAACAAACAAAGAGAACAACAGCAGATGGAAAATTATATCGTATCGGCACGGAAATACCGCCCCTCTACTTTTGACACCGTAGTGGGCCAGAAAGCATTGACCACCACACTGAAGAATGCCATTGCAACCCAGACGCTGGCACATGCCTATCTTTTCTGCGGACCGAGAGGTGTGGGAAAGACCACCTGCGCACGTATCTTTGCGAAGACCATCAACTGCCTGCAGCCCACCGAAGAGGGCGAGGCATGCAACGAATGCGAATCATGCCGCGCATTCAATGAACAACGTTCATACAACATCCACGAACTTGACGCGGCTTCCAATAATTCGGTGGAAGACATACGAAGCCTGATAGAACAGGTACGCATACCGCCGCAAATCGGAAGATACAAAGTGTATATAATCGACGAGGTGCACATGCTGTCGACTGCAGCGTTCAACGCTTTTCTGAAGACATTGGAGGAGCCGCCCCAGCATGCCATCTTCATCCTCGCCACGACAGAGAAGCACAAGATTCTGCCCACAATCCTGAGCCGATGCCAGATATACGACTTCAACCGCATCAGCGTGAGTGACATCGTGGAACATCTGGAGAATGTGGCGGCAAAAGAACACATAGAGGCGGAACCTGAAGCGCTGAATGTAATCGCACAGAAGGCGGACGGAGGTATGCGCGACGCGCTTTCCATCTTCGACCAGGTTGTGAGCTTCACCAACGGACATATCACGTACAGCGGTGTCATCGAGAACCTGAATGTGCTTGACTATGAATATTACTTCAAGCTGACCGACTGTTTTCTGGAGAACAGGATAGCCGACTGCCTGCTGGTTTTCAACGATATACTCCGGAAAGGGTTCGACGGGAACCATTTCATTACGGGGCTTACCTCGCATTTCCGCGATTTGCTGGTGAGCCGTGACGCGGCGACACTGAAACTGCTTGAAGTGGGTGCTTCCATCCGCGAACGTTATCTGGCTCAGGCACAGAAGTGCACACCGAAGTTTCTTTACAAGGCCATGAAGCTCTGCAACGACTGCGACCTGAATTACCGGCAGAGCAAAAACAAGCGGCTGCTCGTAGAACTGACGCTCATCCAAGTGGCCCAACTCACGGACGAAACGGACGACACCAGTGGAGGGCATGGCCCTGAGAAGTCACTGAAACCCGCATTCAACCATACTCCGAGTGCTAAGGCGCAACCGCAACAAGCCCCTGCACAGACTGGATTCGCAACGAATGTCCAACAGGAAACGCCTGCCTACCAGCCTAAAAGACAAGTTGCACAGTCCGCCACTCCTGCGTCCGGAGAAACCACACCCCAGACGCACAGAAGTCCGCTTCCACAACCTCAGACAGAAAAGAAGATTCCGGTGATGAAAGCGGCGAGCCTGAACATGTCCATCAGACGTTCCGCACAGCCGCAGCAGGCTTCACAGAACACACAAAATGTCCGGACCGACAATGCGAACGCCGCCGCCGACACATGGGAAGACTATATCTTCAACGAAAAGGATTTGGATTATTACTGGAGAGATTTCACGAACCAGCTTCCGCAGGAAGAGGCTGCCAACGCAGGAAGGATGAAAAACATGCATCCGAAACTGCTGAAGGACCAGACTACATTTGAAGTGGCCGTCGACAATGAAATGGTGCAGAAGAACATGATGCGGCTGGCTCCACAGATTGAGGATCATCTGCACCGCCATCTGCATAACCGGAAAATCAAGATGACCGTGCGCATAAGCGAGGCCGGAGAGAATGTCCGCGCATACAGCCAGACGGAAAAATTCCAACTGATGAGCAAAAAAAATCCCAGCCTGAAAAAACTCAAGGAAGAGTTCGGGCTGGAATTTTCCTGATTACGCCGCAGACCGGCCGGACAAGAACCGCCGGCTACAGGTCGTGGTTCTTCATCCGGTAATCGGCAAGTTCCTCGTACTTTGTCCCCGGACGCCCATAGTTGCAGTACGGATAGATGGAAATCCCTCCGCGGGGAGTGAAAATTCCCGTCACTTCTATGTACTTCGGATCCATCAGCCGGATGAGGTCTTTCATGATAATGTTCACACAGTCTTCATGAAAATCACCATGATTACGGAAGCTGAACAAGTAAAGTTTCAAACTCTTACTCTCCACCATCTTCACATCGGGAAGATAGCTGATGCGGATTTCCGCAAAATCCGGCTGGCCGGTAATCGGACACAAGCTCGTAAACTCCGGACAGTTGAAACGCACCCAATAGTCGTTTTCCGGATGTTTGTTGACAAACGCTTCGAGCACTTCAGGCGCATAGTCCTGCCTGTAAGCCGTATTCTTGTTCCCCAAAAGGGTCAGTTCATCTTTTCTTTCCATAATTACAATTCATATTATTCTACAGTCCTTTCCGGACGGTTCATGCAATAATTCACAAATTCGGAAGGACGGCCGAAAACAAGCCGTTATTCCAACAAAAACAAACGTTTGCTTCAACCCGAATGAACGCCTGTTTCAAATCCGTCTTTCTTTCATTGCCAGATACTTTTCAAGCCCTTCACGACGTAGCTTGCATGCCGGACAATGACCGCACCCGTCGCCCGGAATACCGTTATAGCAGGTAAGCGTTTCATTGCGTACCAAATCGAGCACCCCCAGCTCATCTGCCAATGCCCAGGTCTGCGCCTTGTCAATCCACATCAGCGGGGTATGAATTACAAACTGTTCGTCCATCGCCAGATTGAGCGTGACATTGAGCGACTTGATGAACGAGTCGCGGCAGTCGGGATAACCGCTGAAATCTGTCTGAGACACACCGGTCACCAAATGAGAAACGCCCAACTCACGGGCATATACGGCAGCTATACTCAAGAAAAACAGATTTCGTCCCGGCACGAATGTGTTGGGAAAGGAACCTTCCGGCTTCACCTCATCCATCCGGATGGAAGTGTCCGTCAATGAGTTCTTCCCGAGATGACCGATGAACGACACGTCCATCGCACGGAAATCCACACCCGCCTTTTCCGCAATGGCACGGGCCAAATCCACCTCTTTCTCGTGTTTCTGTCCGTAAAGGAAACTCAAGGCATAGACTTTCCTGAAATGTTTCTTCGCCCAAAACAGGCAAGTGGTGGAATCCTGGCCTCCGCTGAACACCACCAAGGCTGCATCATGATTCATAAACTATTATATTTCTTTTATTTTCAGTATGTTATAGGAAATATGCTCATCATAGACATCGCTTCCGTCCACCCGCTTTACATAGCTGACCACACGGACGGTCACAGGCAGGATGATGATTTCATACAAGGTTTTGAGGATTACCTGCACCAGCATCATCTTTCCCAACTCTTCCAGCGGCATCAGTCCCCCGAATGCCAGCGGGAAAAAAATCAGGGAATCCGCGCTCTCGCCCGCCACCGTAGACAAAATGGCGCGGACCGAAAAATGCTTCCCGTGCGAAGCCACTTTCATGCGGCTCATCACATAAGCGTTCATGAACGAACCGACCAGAAAAGCCAGCAGACTGGCCACTGCAATGCGGGGAGCCATACCAAACACAAAGTTGAAGCCTTCCTCCCCCTCCCAGAACGGGGCGGCGGGAAGGGCCACGGCTATCTGCCCCAGCGCAACTACCAGAAAGTTCATCAGAAAGCCCATCCAGATAATAAGCCGGGCCTTGCGGAAGCCCCACACTTCGGCTATGCAATCATTGATAATGTAAGAGATGGGAAAAACCAGCAGACCGGCGGTCACTGCAACCGGACCTAACTGTACGACTTTGGTCTCCAAAAGATTGGCCGCCACAAGGCAGACACAAAACACGATGCCCAAGACCATGAAAGGCACCGACACGAGATTTTCTTTTTTCATCGCTCCTGTTTTTTACGTGGTGTTCTAGAATACACGGCCGCTATCCGCGGCATCGCCTTATAAATGTTCGCTTTTTATCGGGCGCAAAAATACGAAGTATTTGCCAGATTACCAAGAAACCCGTATCTTTGTGTCATGACAAAAGCGGGAAATCATGGCAAAGAACAATCTGTTGAGCGAGAAGCTGAACTACATCGGTGAAAGCCGCACTCCCACCCATCTGCATCTGTGCAGCTACAATGTGGGGGAAATCCAGACCGCAAGCGGAAAGAATCTGGACGAAATACTGCCGTATCTGCGCGAAGATGCCATCAACTGGATTCAGGTGCACGGACTTGAAAACACGGAAACCATACAGCACTTGTGCACCTATTTCCATATCGACTTCCTTACGACACAGGATATACTCAATTCGCAGCACCTCACCAAAATCGAGGAACACGACACTTACAATGTGGTGCTGCTGAAGCAGCTTTCTCCAAACGAAGAAAACGAATACACCCCCCAACAGTTCTGCATCGTGCAGGGCGAAAACTTCGTGCTGACTTTTCTGGAGCGGGAGACCGACTTCTTCAATGAAATCAACACGGCACTTGCCGACAATGTGCTGAAGATACGCAGCCGCCAGTCGGACTACCTGATGAGCGTCATGCTCAACAGTGTGATGGCCAGCTTCATGTCCATCATTTCAAAGATGGAGGACGGACTGGAGGATTTGGAAGAAAGACTGCTCTCGCCCACAGACGTCAATCCGGGCATTGAGGAAATACAGCAGTACCGGCGCAATTTCCGCCTCATCAAGCGGAGCATTCTCCCGCTGAAAGAGCAGTTCAACAAACTCTTCCATACTGAAAACAATCTGATCCACAAGGCAAGCCGCCCGTTCTACAATGACGTGAACGACCATCTGCAGTTTGTTCTGCAGACCCTTGAAGGCTGCCGCGACATGATTTCAGCCCTGCTCGACCTCTATCTGACCAACAACGACCGGCAGATGAACAACATCATGAAACAGCTCACCATCGTTTCCACCATCTTCATTCCGCTGACATTCCTTGCCGGAATCTGGGGAATGAACTTCAAGTTCATGCCTGAGCTTGACTGGCGGTTCGGCTATCTCTTCGCATGGGCATTGATGCTTCTGCTAGGAGTCGGACTCTATTTTTATTTCAGACGTAAAAAATGGTATTGACAATATGAGGAAAAAAGAACTTTATCAGAAAGTGACTGAATACTTTCAGACAGCCATGCCTGTGGCCGAAACGGAACTTCATTACGATGATCCGTTCCAACTGCTTATCGCGGTCATTCTGAGTGCGCAGTGCACCGACAAACGGGTGAACATGATTACTCCTCCGCTGTTCCATGACTTCCCCACACCTGAAGCATTGGCCGCCACCACTCCGGAAGTTGTATTTGAATACATAAAAAGCGTAAGCTATCCGAATAACAAGGCGAAGCATCTGGTGGGTATGGCCCGGATGCTGGTGAAAGACTTCCAAAGCCAAGTACCCGACACGCTCGAAGAACTGGTGAAACTGCCCGGAGTGGGACGCAAAACGGCCAACGTCATCCAGAGCGTAGTGTTCCACAAGGCAGCCATGGCTGTCGACACCCACGTGTTCCGCGTAAGCCACCGCATCGGTCTTGTCCCGATGAGCTGTACCACCCCGCTCGCTACAGAAAAATACCTGATGAAATACTTTCCCGCAGACATCATCCCTACCGCCCACCACTGGCTGATACTCCACGGACGTTACGTCTGTACGGCACGGAGCCCCAAATGCCACGAGTGCGGACTGAACGGAATCTGTAAGGAATCGCTGAAAGGAACGGGAGGAAATTGATTTCGTTTTTTAAGAATCCGGTGCTGAAAAGAAGGAATATTCGACAGGCAAAAATTCTTTCGCTTACATATTGCAACGCAACACCAGCCCGTCGTAAGCAAAATGTACGTTTTCGGGGAGCGTCTTTTCCACCTCTGCATGAAGGCCAATCTGATGGCTCATGTGGATGAAGTAAGTATTCTGTGCCTTTATACGCTCTGCCTGAGAAAGAGCCTCCGAAAGCGACTGGTGAGTCCAGTGCGGTTCAATACGCAAGGCATTCATCACCAGACAATCCAAATTCTGAAGATGAGAGTATGACACTTCAGGCATGGTGAGCATATCCGTAATCCATGCCATACCACCGATACGGTAACCCATAATAGGAAGCTGTCCGTGCATTACCCGGAAAGGCAACACCTCGACCGAATGTCCCTGCATGTTGCTCACCCGGAAAGGAACACCTTCCACTATTTCCTGAAGAGGAATGCGGGGAACACCGGGATAGGGATGCTCCGCAAAGCAGTAAGGCATACGCTTCTTCAGACACTCGACGGTGCCTTTTTCGCCGTAAACCGGCACATCGCGGAAGTGACAGAACGGACGCAAATCGTCAAGCCCACCCACATGGTCGTAATGTTCATGAGTAATCAATACACCGTCAATCGGGCGATAATCATCGAGACGAAGCATCTGCTGGCGAAAATCAGGACCGCAGTCTATCAGAATGCGCACACCGTCTGTCTCCACCAAACCTGAACAGCGCAGGCGACTGTCTCTGGGGTCTCCGCTCCTGCACACCTCACACCTGCACCCCACCTGAGGAACCCCCGTTGAAGTGCCGCTTCCCAATATTGTTATCTTCGCATCCATATCATGTCATCTGTATGAATCCTACCCTATCACATTCACTTCCGGACAAATTGCAATTCCGAATTTTTCTTTCACGGAGCGAGCCACTTCATCCGCCAGACGAAGCACATCATGGCCGGTAGCCCCTCCCCGATTGACGAGCACCAGAGCCTGACGGTCGTGCACCGCAGCCCGTCCCAGAGACTTTCCTTTCCATCCGCACCTGTCAATAAGCCATCCGGCCGGCACCTTCACACGGTTCTCTCCAAGCGGATAACAGGGCATATCCGGATATTCCGCACGCAATGCGTCAAACTGACTTTCCGGCACAATCGGATTCATGAAAAAGCTTCCGGCGTTTCCTGTCACCTCAGGATCGGGGAGCTTGTCCCTACGAATAGAAATGATGACACGACGCACATGGGCAAGGGTCGGTTCCAGCCCTTCTTTCTCAAGCTCCGCACGAACATTTCCGTAATCCAAATGATACACAGGAAGCTTACTCAAACGATAAGTGACATGCGTCACGAAATACTGACCCTTCAGTTCTTTCTTGAAAATGCTGTCCCGATAGGCATAACGGCATTCTCCGTTGGAGAAACGACGTTTACGTCCCGTCGCAGCCTCAACTGCATCCACCGAAACAATCAAATCCTTTGCTTCCACTCCATAGGCACCGATATTCTGCACCGCCGAAGCTCCCACCTCACCCGGTATCAGCGACAGATTCTCCGCTCCATACCACCCATGCTCCACCGCATAGGCTACAAAATCATCCCATATCATACCCGACCCGACACGCAACTCTATCCATGCGTCCGTTTCGCCTACCGTTTCAACTCCCTTGATTGCCGAATGAAGAATCAGACCGGGATAGTCTGAGAGAAACAGCAGATTGCTTCCACCGCCTATATGAAGATAAGGATGCTGAAGCCCCCCTTCCGAAAGGAAACCGCACAATTCATCTTCTGTATTGTATTCAATGAAACGCGCGGTCTTCACATCCATTTTGAACGTATTGTGGGAAAATAGAGAATAGTCTGTATATTCAGTCATAAAGCAAAACAAAATTTAGCGGGAATAAATAGAGCAAAAACAGAACCTCTCAATCGCTCAAGTCTTCAAACTTCACCAGCCTCCAGAGTCCGCCTCTCCGGGAAAAATACAGCGTATTGATGAATCCGTTCCCGAATCCCTTGAACTCCATGATTTTTCTGTCCGAACCCTTCTTTTCCGGCTGTCCATAATGTATGTTCGTCAACCTTTCTTTCATCATCGGGGGACGGAAAGCGAACCATTGCCCCTTGTCAAGAGTTGTCTCCAATATCTGGAACTCATCTTCCGGATCAGCCGTAACAAAAGCCAAAGGGTCGGCCAAACGTTCGCTCTGAAACACCGAATCGCACGAGAAACGTCGGTAAAAGTGCAGGAAATCCTCTTCTCCGTCCTCTTCATGCACCAGTTCCTCCACATTTACGGCTTCAAGAAACCAAGAAGCTTTTTTCCGTTCGAAATAATACCGCTTGATTTTCTCCTCGTTCAGATAAATCCAATCCACCTGCACACTCCGCAGACTCGTATCCTTCTCTATTTCCATATCCTCCTCCGAATCGAAAAGTACGGTATAGGCAGGTTCACGGCTGAACAGAGGGTCATAGGTCCAATCCTGCTTCTGAATCCGCTCCACCTCCTTTCCTTTGTAGAAAGAGAGAGGAAAGACCACACGCGACTTCTGAAATTTGGGCTCGGAAGCAAAATTATAGAAAAAGTCAGCGAAACTCTCGTCCGCCGAAGCAGGAACCGTCTCCTCTTCCACCAGAGCCGTATCCGGAAAGACAGAATCGGACGGCATCGTCAAAGAATCAATCTCCTCGGTCAAAGCGGCGAAAGGATCGGCTTTTTTCTTTCCTCCGCCACAGGATGCCATCAGAATTACCAAACAGCATCCGAAAATCAATGCTTTCATTTACTTAACTCAAATAACGACTGCAAAAATACCTTTTTTTTCGTTTCAATGTAAAATAAAATAGGACTTTTCTTTTTTATTGTTACCTTTGCATCCGGCAAAAACAATAGAACTATGTTAACAAAAATAGAAGAACTGCTTCATGAAGTAGAAAACATGACCGCCAACAATGCGGAAGAACTGGAAGCACTCCGCATCAAATATCTGAGCAAAAAAGGAGCTATCAACGCATTGATGACGGATTTCCGCAACGTGCCCGCCGAACAGAAAAAAGAAGTGGGCATGAAACTGAACGAACTGAAGAACCTTGCACAGGAACGCATCGCCACCCTGAAAGAAACATTCGACAACCAGGACAGCAATACAGAAGGACTTGACCTGACACGTACGGCATACCCCATCAGCCTGGGAACCCGCCACCCGCTCTCCATCGTCAGAAATGAAATCATCGACATATTCGGACGCATGGGATTCACTATCGCCGAAGGTCCGGAAGTGGAAGATGACATGCACGTGTTCACCATGCTGAACTTTGCGGCCGACCACCCTGCACGCGACATGCAGGATACTTTCTTCGTCGAATCGAACACAGAAGACGTAACCAAGAACATCATTCTCCGTACACATACAAGCAGTGTGCAAGCCCGCACCATGGAAAAGACACAGCCGCCTATCCGTGTCATCTGCCCGGGACGCGTGTATCGCAACGAAGCCATCAGCTACCGTGCGCACTGTTTCTTCCATCAGATTGAAGGGCTGTATGTGGACAAGAACGTTTCATTCACCGACTTGAAGCAGGTGCTTCTCCAGTTCGCCCAAGAGATGTTTGGGCCTCAGACCAAAATCCGTCTCCGTCCGTCCTATTTCCCGTTCACGGAGCCCAGTGCTGAAATGGACATCAGTTGCCATATCTGCGGCGGAGAAGGCTGTCCGTTCTGCAAATATACAGGATGGGTAGAGATTCTGGGATGCGGAATGGTTGACCCGGCAGTGCTCGACGCATGCGGCATAGACAGCAAAATATATTCAGGTTATGCCTTCGGTCTGGGTGTGGAACGCATCACCAATCTGAAATACAAAGTGAAAGACCTGCGCATGTTCTCTGAAAACGATACCCGTTTCCTTGAAGAATTTGAAGCGGCAAACTAACGACCTTTCAATGTCATCATAAAAGAGGCCACAGGCGTACAGAACATTTACCTCTGTACACCTGTGGCTTTTATCATAAGACTAATTTTTCCAAACATGAAAAAAGACAAGCTTGTCACTCCAAGCTATTGTTTCATTCTGGCGGCCAATTTCCTGCTCTACTTCGGATTCTGGCTCCTGGTTCCGGTTCTCCCGTTCTATCTCTCAGAAATATTCCATGCGTCCAACTCAACCATCGGAATCGTCCTGTCGTGCTACACAATCTCTTCCCTGTGCATCCGGCCTTTCTCCGGATATCTGCTCGACACGTTCGCACGCAAGCCGCTCTATCTGCTCGCTTATTTTATCTTTACACTGATTTTCGCCGGATACATGGTAGCCGGACTGCTCACTCTGTTCATCATCTTCCGTGTGATACACGGCATCTCGTTCGGGATGGTCACGGTAGGAGGAAACACAGTGGTCATCGACATCATGCCTTCGTCCCGGCGAGGAGAAGGGCTCGGTTATTACGGACTGGCAAACAACATCGCCATGTCCATCGGCCCGATGTTCGGTCTTTTCCTGCATAGCGGAGGCGCATCCTACACGACCATTTTCTCTTATGCGCTAGGCTCATGCGTACTCGGATTCCTCGCAGCCTGTGCGGTCAAGACTCCCTACAAGGCACCGGTGAAGCGTGCGCCTGTTTCACTCGACCGGTTCATTCTCCTCAAAGGGCTTCCCGCCGGACTCAGCCTGCTTCTTCTTTCCGTCCCTTACGGAATGACGACCAACTATGTGGCCATGTATGCCCGGCAGATAGGCATCACAGCCGAAACCGGATTTTTCTTTACCCTCATGGCCGTGGGTATGGCCATCAGCCGGCTGTTCAGCGGACGGCTGGTAGACAAAGGAATGATTACGCAAGTGATAGCGGCCGGACTGTATCTGGTAAGTTTCTGCTACTTTGCGCTGACTGCCTGCGGATGGCTCATAGAATGGAACGCGACATTCACCACCATACTGTTCTTCCTCATCTCACTCCTGCTGGGAATAGGGTTTGGAACCATGTTTCCGGCATACAACACATTGTTCGTGAATCTGGCTCCGAACAGCCAAAGAGGTACGGCCACAAGCACTTATCTGACATCATGGGATGTAGGTCTGGGAATCGGGATGCTTGCCGGAGGATATATAGCCGAAATTTCCACTTTCCGCATGGCATATCTTTGCGGAGCCATGCTGACAGTGGTTTCTCTCTTTTATTTCCATTTCAAGGCAGGCCCTCATTTCCAGAAAAACAGGTTAAGATAGGTCAGTCCTTGTAGGTGAAGACAAATATATGCGAAAAGCGGTTTTCCAGACGCGTAACCTGCACGGACAGGATAAAGGAACGGAACAGGCCAGGATGGCGCAGGACAAATCCCGGAAGATAGGGACGGAAGTCCTCCGGATGATGCAGCACCCAATCCATGTCTGCAACCATGATATACGAAGCGTCATGTGAAAGATTGGCCACACACTCATCAAAAAGCGAGCGGGATACGGAAGCCGACACTTCTGAAACACAGGAATCCACCCGATGCTGACCGGCCACGACAAGCACACTGTCCTTCTCATAAAAAGACGGGACACCGAGCAGCCGGCGGTTCACTGTCTGCATACAAGAATCGGGGGCGAACATCGCACCGCTCAAATAAAAGACTTCACTGTTAAGATGGATGTCAAAATCGCTCCAACTGTCCGAAAGGCCGTCCGAGAGGAAGGGAAGAGAAGCAGTGCGTCCGTAAATGGTGGCATGCCTGACAGATTTCGGGCGATAGACGGACGCGAACACAACGTTCTTATTCAAGGAAGTGTGATTCTTCCGGGCATCAATCACCTTCTCTATCAGTCTCTTCTGATAACTCATGGCCAGCACACCGTCTTTGGTGTAGACGGAGAGATATTTGGTGGGGCTTACCGGATATATTTCAATCTTTTCCCCGCGATAGGTTTCTTCCTTTGGAACAAAGTCAACTCCATGTTTCTTGCGCACAGCCTCTATCAGTTTCTTCTTTTCTTCCTTCCCGGCCAGAAAATAGGCGACCATGTCCGGGCGGCCCGGCGAATGGAAACTGACCAGCAAATGATTCATGCGGGAACTGAGTCCATGGGCGGAGGTGCTGGAATAACGGTTCAAATCATTCAGCACATCATCAAACAACCCGGTCCGCTGCAATGTGTCCAACTGGGAGGCATAGGCCATCACAGGAAATTCATGCATGAAATAATCGACGTTGTCCGACTCAAACAGACCGTAGCTGTCACCCGGAACAAAGTCAAGCATGTCTGCGCTTTCATGTCCGTCGGTCACGCTGAGTCTGGCAAACCCATAAAACCCCATCCCGATACAGAACAATATAACGGACAGCGTGACAGCCAACTTTACAACCAAACGTATTTTCATGCCTGTTTCACTCTTTATGGAACAAAGATAGCAAAAACAATTAAAAAAGCAAAATTTAAGAGAAATATTTTTAAGTTCCGCCGTACAAATTCTTCCTGTCCGGAAACCGCCTTTCCGACACACAGAATACCCGCTCATTCAAGCCAAAACACCCGCCTGCAACGGATAAAATTAACCGTTATTCTACAGCAACAGATGGCATGTCCGGATTCACCGGCCCCCTTATCTGCTACCGGCATTTTTCCAGTCTGTCATGAAGCTCGGCGCGGGAAACTCCCAGAACAATAGCTTCTTCATATGCGTCTTCCGCTTTCCGCTTGTCCTTCTTTTCCAGATAGATGTCCCCCTTCATCAGCCGAATCTCCGCATCCCGTGGATTCAGTTTCATGGCTTGCTCCAAATCAAGAAGGGCCGTGTCCAGATTCCTCTGGCTCCACTCCAGATTGGCCCGCATCTTGTACAAAGAAAAGTCACCGGGATTTTTCTGAATCAGCAGATTCAGCCTGTCGCGCGCCGAAGCGTAGCGGCCCTCCTTCTCGTCCAGCATAACCATACCGAGAAGAGCGGTCACATTGTCGGCTTCCTTCCCCAACACCACATTATAGTCAATGCGCGCTTCCTGATACTGCCTGCGCTGCATATAGATATAAGCCCTGAACAGACGCGCCTCCACATTATCCGGCAGCAGGTCGATGACATTGCAATAATCAACATAGGCCTTGTCCGCAAGATTCAGTTCCAGATACAATGCCGCCCTGTTCAGAAGCATGGCCGTTGAATAAGGGATGATGTTCAGAGCCATCGTGTATGACTTTATCGCCTCGTCCGTTTTCCCCAGACGCTTCTGCACCGTCCCCAGATTGGAAAACAGCAACGCGTTCCGCGCATTGGAAGGGTCCATCTTCAACGCCTTGAGAAAAAGCGATTCGGCCCGGACAAGACTGTCCTTCTTCACGCAATCCATCGCCTCCTCCACCACATCATTGTACGACTGGGCATACAGGGAGGTACAGCACATTGCCGCATAAAAGGAGCAAAGAAAAAATATTGAAAAAATTCTGCCTGACTGATTCATATTACCAAATTTTCCACGAAATAAACAAACTTCCGCCATATGCACAACTCCCGGAACCATAAAAGCCCGACAAATAACTTTTTATATCATAAAACGAAAAGACGGCATTCCCTTTTTCATTCTTTTTCAGAAAAAGAGAATGCCGTCTTCAGATGTCCGGCCGCCCGGTTCCTGTCAGGCTTTTCTGATATAGTCAACAATCCATTCACCCACTGCTTTGGTGCCGTACTTCGGACCGCCTTCCACCTGAATTTCCGGCGTACGCACATTGGCATCAAGCGAAGCGTCCACGGCCTTGCGGACCAATGCCCCCTCCTCCTTCAAGCCGAAATGCTCAAACAGCATGGCCACCGAAAGAATCTGGGCCAGCGGATTGGCGATGTCCAGTCCCTTGGCCTGCGGCCAGGAACCATGAATCGGTTCAAACACCGGTGTGCTTTCACCCGTAGAAGCAGAAGGCAAAAGTCCCATGGACCCGCTGATGCAGGAGCCTTCGTCCGTCAGAATGTCACCGAAGGTATTCTCGGTCACCATCACATCGAAGAAGGTGGGTTCCTGAATCATGCGCATCGCCGCATTGTCCACGAACATATAGTCTGTCGTCACTTCAGGATATTGCAAGGCCATCTCCTGCGCAACCTGCCGCCACAGACGGGAAGAAGCCAGCACATTGGCCTTGTCGACCACCGTCAGATGTCTGCGACGTTTCATGGCATATTCAAAGGCGACCTTCAGAATACGTTCAATTTCCGGACGGGTGTACATGTTGGTATCGTATGCCTTCTCATTGTCCTGATATTTCTCTCCGAAATACATTCCTCCGGTCAGTTCGCGGATACAGAGAAAATCGGCTCCGTCCACCAGTTCCGCACGCAAAGGCGATTTGTGGAGCAAGCACTTGAAAGTCTGCACAGGACGAATGTTGGCGAACAGGCCCAGTTTCTTTCGCATGGCAAGCAGTCCCTGTTCCGGACGTACCTTCGCCGTAGGGTCATTGTCAAATTTCGGATCGCCTACCGCAGAAAACAACACGGCATCCGCATCCTTGCATATATTATATGTCTCTTCAGGAAAAGGGTCACCCACTTCATCGATGGCATGCGCACCGCACAACGCATGTTTATATTCTACCGTATGACCGAATTTCTCACAAACGGCAGTCATCACATTCACACCCTGTACCGATATTTCCGGACCGATACCGTCACCGGCCAATACTGCAATCTTAAAATTCATATTTGTTCTTCTTAAAAAAATTATTCAAAATCATTTTCTATCATATTCAGCATCTTGATGGTAGCTTTTATGGCCGCTTCCGTCTGGTCGGCATCAAGTCCCCGCGTACGGAATTCACGGTCTTCATAATTCCATGTGATGACCGTCTGTACAAACGCATCTGTACGGCCTCCCGGAGGAATGGACACGGCATAATTGGTCAGCATCGGAAACTTGCGTTCCAACGTGCCCTTATATATTTTCCTCAAGGCCCGCACGAACGCATCATACTGTCCGTCGCCGGAAGAACTCTCCTGATAAGTCTTTCCATTAATTTC
The DNA here is from genome assembly GCA_944320815.1 of uncultured Phocaeicola sp. Lineage (GTDB taxonomy): Bacteria > Bacteroidota > Bacteroidia > Bacteroidales > Bacteroidaceae > Phocaeicola. The sequence continues at coordinate 46,027 of CALUIZ010000022.1, forward strand.
AATGCTCAGTGTCGCCATCGGTTTCAATCCCTGGGCCAGCGTAACGAAATAACTCAGCAGACGTACCTTGTTCTTCCCACTGTCATGCTTCAGCACATCACTGATGATATAAGGCAAATCCTCCTGCGTCACCACCTCTTTCCGGTCGCCCAGTTCGATAATCCGCTGAGTAACCTTCTTCATGGATTCCTCGTCAAGTTCCAGTCCGAGACTCTCCAGATTCTTCCGGATATTCGCTCGCCCTGAATTCTTTCCCAACGCATATTCCCTGACACGTCCGAAACGTTCGGGAAGCAAGTCATTGCAGTACAGATTGTTCTTATTGTCTCCATCCGCATGCACACCGGCCACCTGTGTGAACACACTCTCCCCGACAATCGGCTTATTGGAAGGTATCACCACACCCGAATACGATTCCACCACACGGCTCACTTCATTCAGACGACTTTCATCTATATTCGTGATTGCATGAAAATGGTCTTTCAAGATTGCCTGAACACTGGCCAAAGGAGCATTCCCGGCACGTTCGCCCAAACCATTGATTGTGGTATGAAGTCCCTTCACTCCACTGAGCACAGCCGCAAGCACATTACTTACTGCCAGATCATAATCATTGTGCGCATGAAAATCGAAATGCACGTCGGGATAACGCTTTTTCATCTTCCTCATGAACTCAATCACCTGAAGCGGATTCAGAATACCCAACGTGTCCGGAAGCATGAATCTCCGGATATGACAGTCAAGAATACCGTCCATCAGGCCGAATACATAATCGGGAGAATCTTTCATTCCGTTGCTCCAATCCTCCAGATAAACATTCACGTCCATATCCTGTTCATGGGCATAGTCCACCACTTCCCGGATATCCTTCACATGCTCATCGAGCGTCTTCTTCAACTGAAAGCGACAATGTTTTTCCGAACCCTTGGTAAGCAGGTTGATGACTCTTCCCCCTGCACTACGAATCCAGTCGACTGACATCCGACCGTCCACAAAACCCAGCACTTCCACCTTGTGCAGCATTCCACGACGGGCCGCCCAGTCGCAAATCATTCTGACCGCATTAGACTCACCATCCGACACACGCGCCGACGCCACCTCAATCCGGTCCACCTTCAAGTCCTCCAGCAACAGGCGGGCTATCATCAATTTTTCATGCGGCACAAACGAAACGCCCGAAGTCTGCTCTCCGTCGCGCAACGTCGTGTCCATGATTTCTATTTTCGGATGATTCTCCATAAACTCATATTTTACGGGAGTGTTCGAAGGACTCTATTTTGTCTTTGTTTTCCACAAGAAAATCAATGTCATCAAGTCCGTTCATCAGACAATGCTTCTTGTATGCATTGATTTCAAAGGTTTCCGATTTGCCTGTGGCCTTGTTCGTAATGGTCTGGGCAGGAAGATTCACTTCCACTTCCATCTTCGGGTCGGCATAGATAGATTCAAAAAGTTCCTTGAGGAATCCTTCGCTCACGACCACCGGAAGCACGAAATTGTTCAGTTCATTGTTCTTGTGAATATCGGCGAAGAAACTGGAAACGACCACACGAAAGCCATATCCGGCAATCGCCCATGCCGCATGTTCACGACTGGAACCGCTTCCGAAATTCTTTCCCGCAACCAGTATCTGACCACCATATGTAGGATCATTCAATACAAAATCCCTGTTCAATGAACCATCCGGATTATATCTCCAGTCGCGGAAAAGATTGTCGCCGAAGAACTTTTCTTCACGGGTTGTCGCCTTCAGAAAACGGGCAGGAATTATCTGGTCTGTGTCCACATTCTCCAAAGGCAACGGAACACATGTGCTGGTAATTATATCAAATTTCTGTTTCATAGTCAATATTTCTTACATTAATGTTCTCGGATCGGTTATCATCCCTGTCACGGCTGCCGCTGCGGCAGTCAGTGGACTGGCAAGCAATGTACGGGAACCAGGCCCCTGACGCCCCTCGAAATTCCGGTTGCTTGTCGAGACTGCATATTTCCCGGCAGGAATCTTGTCATCATTCATCGCCAGACAAGCCGAACATCCCGGCTGACGGATTTCAAATCCAGCTTCTTCCAGAATTTTGTCGATACCCTCTTCACGAATCTGTGCATCCACCATCCATGATCCCGGAACCAGCCAGGCCGTAATGTTGTCCGCCTTCTTCCGTCCCTTCGCGATAGAAGCGAAAGCGCGGAAATCTTCGATGCGTCCATTCGTACAGGCACCAAGGAAGACATAGTCCACCTTCTTTCCAAGCAACGGCTCGCCCGGTTTGAATCCCATATAATTCAACGACTTTTCAAAGGAAGTCTTCTCCACTTCAGACATACCTTCGACTGTTGGGATACAGTCTGTTATTGCCATACCCATCCCCGGATTTGTCCCGTATGTGATCATCGGCCAAATATCTGCCGCATCAAAACGTACCTCCTTGTCAAACACCGCATCGTCATCACTTTTCAACGTCTTCCAATAAGCCAATGCCTTGTCCCATTCCTCACCTTTCGGAGCATACTCACGCCCCTTGATATATTCAAAGGTCACTTCATCCGGAGCAACCATACCCCCACGGGCTCCCATCTCAATCGACAGATTGCACAGTGTCAACCGTCCCTCCATAGTCAGGCTGCGGATTGCTTCTCCGGCATATTCCACAAAATATCCTGTAGCACCGCTCGTCGTCATCTTCGACATCATATACAAAGCGACATCCTTTGCCGTAACACCCTTACCGAGTTTTCCGTCGACAGTAATGCGCATCGTTTTCGGACGCGACTGAAGAATGCACTGCGAAGCCATTACCATCTCCACCTCGCTCGTGCCGATTCCGAAAGCCACAGCTCCCATAGCCCCATGAGTAGAAGTGTGAGAATCACCGCACACGATGGTCATTCCCGGCAAAGTAAGCCCCCGCTCCGGTCCCACCACGTGGATAATTCCGTTCCGCTTGTCCATCATTCCGAAATGAGTCAGACCGAAGTCCGTCGCATTCTTCGCCAGTGTATCCACCTGAGCCTTCGACACCGGATCCTCAATCGGCTTGTCCTGGTCGTGAGTGGGTGTGTTGTGGTCCGGCATACAATAGATACGTTCCGGACGGAAACACTTCAAGCCTCTTGCACGCATGCCTGCAAATGCCTGCGGACTGGTCACTTCGTGACAATAAAGACGGTCAATATACAACTGGACAGGTCCGTCTTCAACCTTCTGCACTACATGTGCATCCCATATTTTATCAAATAAAGTGTTCATGAGTCTAACGACAATTATTTTCTGAATTTATTGATACAATCGATATAAGCTTCCACCGAAGCGGCGATGATGTCGGTATTCGCACCGAAACCGTAATACATCTGCCCGTCATATTCCACCTGCATATGAACCTTACCCACATCGTCACTGCCTTTGCTGATAGCTTGAATGGTAAATTCCTTCAGTGTCATCTGACGGCGGATAATCTGCTTGACAGCCTTGATGGCCGCATCCACAGGTCCGTTACCAGTGGCAGCCGCCTCAAAATGTTCGCCGCTGATATTCAGTCCCAGACTGGCGACAGAGCGCACTCCCACACCACTGGTCACCTGCAAGTATTCCAGTTTGATGTGATGGTTCACATTACGGTCCGCACCCGCCAATACAAGGACATCATCATCCGTAATATCCTTCTTTTTGTCTGCCAGCTTCAAGAAATCCTCATATACCTTGTCCAGCTTTTCCTGACTCATTTCCACCCCCAGCACATGCAGACGATGTTTCAATGCCGCACGCCCGCTACGTGCCGTCAACACGATTGCGTTGTCATCTATTCCCACATCTTTCGGATTGATGATTTCATAAGTCTGTACATTTTTCAGTACACCGTCCTGATGGATTCCTGAAGAATGAGCGAAAGCATTCCGTCCTACAATCGCCTTGTTGGGCTGCACAGGCATGTTCATCAGACTGGAAACCATACGGCTGGTAGGATAAATCTTCTGTGTGTTGATATTGGTCTCAATGTTTATGTCCTTATGACATTTGACTATCATCGCGATTTCCTCAAGAGATGTATTCCCGGCACGTTCACCGATACCGTTGATGGTCACTTCCACCTGACGCGCCCCGTTCAGCACCCCGTTGATTGTATTGGCCGTAGCCATTCCCAGGTCATTATGGCAATGCGTAGAAATAATCGCCTTGTCAATGCCGTCCACATGCTCCACCAGATATCTGATTTTCGCTCCATATTCTTCCGGAAGGCAATAGCCCGTAGTGTCCGGTATATTGACCACGGTAGCTCCCGCCTTTATGACCGCTTCAATCACGCGTGCCAGATACTCATTGTCGGTCCGCCCCGCATCTTCCGCATAAAATTCCACATCATCCACATAACGGCGGGCATACTTCACTGCCGCTACAGCACGTTCGATTATTTCCTCACGCGTGGCATTGAACTTATATTTGATATGCGGGTCGGAAGTCCCGATTCCTGTATGGATACGCTTATGTTTGGCAAACTTCAGTGCTTCCGCAGCCACATCAATATCCTTTTCCACCGCACGGGTCAGTGCACAAATTGTCGGCCATGTCACAGCCTTTGAGATTTCAATCACCGAATTGAAGTCACCCGGACTTGACACCGGGAAACCCGCTTCAATCACATCCACCCCCAAAGCCTCCAACTGCTTGGCCACCTGAATTTTCTCGACCGTATTCAACTGACAACCGGGAACCTGTTCCCCGTCGCGCAATGTCGTGTCAAAAACAAACAATCTTTCACTCATAATTGTCTTCCTTTATATTTTGTCATCAATTTCCTGTCCAAAAAAAAGCCTTTCACACATGGAAGTGAGAAAGGCTTCATATCATTTTGTTCACCAGATTACGCACACGACCCACTTCCCATTGGTTTCTCCAATAGAATAATAATCAGACCGCACAGCAGAATATGGATAAACAGTGTATTCATGTCTCTATTTTTTTGATTTTCCGGATGCAAAGGTATATCTTTTTCTGAAATGACAAAATAAAACAGTCATTTTTTTTACCGACAAATATTATAATTTATCAGCAATAAAAGAATATTGCAACATTTCTATTCATATTAAGTCCCAACAGCTAACAATATGCAAATCATTCCGATAACCTGCCACATGAAGACATTCCACACGCATGCATGCAATAAAAAAAGCGTTGCAGGCACCACCTCCGTACCAGCAACGCTTCATATCTCCGACTACTCAACGGAGATGCGCAACTCATGCAGACAAGCTTCCACCTCTGTCATGCTTCCCATATGTTTGCCCATATCATCCGAAAGTTTCACGCATTCGCGCCACTCCTGGTTGACATTCATCTTACATCTCGAAAGTTTCATCACTATGTTCGAGGGCCGATAACCGGTATCATTCGTCAGATTCGTACCAATGCCGAAAGAACATCTGATTTTGCCTGAACAATAATTGAAGATGTGCAACGCTTTTTCAAAATCAAGCGCATTGCTGAATATAATCGTCTTGATAGTCGGATCAATGCCGAGTTCCTTATATCTCTCTATCAGACGGTCTATGAATTCATACTCATTGCCCGAATCGCAACGGACACCGTCAAACAACTTTGCCTGTTTACGACTGAAATTATTCAAGAACGAATCGGACGTGTATGTATCAGACAAGGCCGTTCCCAAGTCACCGTCATATACATTCACCCAATTTTCGAGAGCCATGTAATTGGCATGTTTATATCCGAACTGTGCCCCATGAAACATGAACCATTCATGCGGGTGAGTTCCCATTGGCAGCAGACCATATTTCATGGCCAAATGACAATTGGATGTACCAGTACAATATTTTGAATGCTTCTTCAGATAAGCGACGACCTTATTCTGCACATCAAACGAGAAACGTCTTCGGGTACCGAATTCCGAAAAAGGCATTTCATGGGCATTCGACAATGCCACTTTCTCTGCCAGTCTTCCCATCCAGTCCGCATCATCCGGAATACGGTTCATAAACTGATTGCTTATTTCAGAAACGATGGCCAACAACGGGACCTCATACAAAGTTACCTTATACAAGAAGTCCGTAACTTCAATATGCAGATGCTTCTTCTCATCCAGAAAAACCTCCACCTTATCCGGATCAAACCGGAAGGAAGAAAGCCATTCCCAATAAACCCGTGGAAGAAAGCGGCAGTGAGAACACATATATTCCAACTCATTTTCCTGCAAGGCCACCGAACTTAAATTCTGTATTTCATTTTTCAGTGCCTCCAAGAATCCAGCCGTATATTCTGTCTCATCTCTGTCCTTAAAGGAGAATGTTCCCATGGCATAGGGAAATAATTTGATATAAGCATAAGATGTGGTGAACTTATACAAATCCGTATCTAAAATCGTTTTTATAATCATAATGAAAATGTTTTACATTCATCCTATAAAGATACGATTTATTTCAATCACACACATATTATTGTCTGTTTTTTATCCGAAAGGACTTCCGCCCCGTGGGGCGGCATGAAAAAGAGGGGTCCCCCCTCCTTCCGCGGATTGCGGAACGGAGGGGGGACCCCAAGACGGCGGCGACCTACTCTCCCGCTGT
>CALUIZ010000023.1 GCA_944320815.1 uncultured Phocaeicola sp.
TTAGGCCTGTGGCTAGCGTTCATCCTGAGCCAGGATCAAACTCTTCACTGTAGAATATCTTGTATAATCTTTCTCTGTCCTGGCCCCGCGTTCAAAACAGACGGCACTTGCGCCGTCTTCCTTACTCGTTTCCTTCTCTGTATCCTAATCCTTTCAATGATCTCTCGTTTCTTGTCGCCCTCGGTTCGTTCCCGAAAGCGGATGCAAAGGTACGCACTTTTTCTGAATCTGCAAGAGTTTACATACTTTTTTTTGAAAATTTTCCAATAAAATTTATCAACACACTGAATTACAACAAAATATAATACAAAATTATTAATAAGAAAATAAAAACACCTAGAAGCAGCAAGTTTCCATATACCTTTATATATAAAATATTAGGGGAAAAGACATCCAGAAACCTACCCCAAACACACATGCAACTAAAGCAAATATCCAGATATGGCACAAAAAAAGCCTCCGGCATTCCCGGAGGCCATTTCATTTAACCTTATTTTCACGCTTCCTCATCACCTTCCTGCCCTTCAGCGGGAATCGTCACCAGCACCTTGTCAATGCGTGCCCCATCCATATCCACGACCTCAAAAGCAAACCCCTTCCATTCAAGAGTCTCCCCACTTTGAGGTATATGCTGGAGCTGCTGCAGAATTAACCCGCCCAACGTGTGATAATCAGCATTCTCGAACAAATCACTCCGCTGAAAATACGACAAGAAGTCGTACAACGGACACTGGCCGTCCACCAGCCACCCCTCCTTATTGACACGCTTGATAATGTCAGGCTCTTCACCCGGATCATCCATCGAACCGACCAGCCCCTCCAGAATGTCACGAAGCGTGATAATGCCCACGCACGAGCCGAACTCGTCACACACCAGCGCACGACTGATTTTCTTCTGCTTCATCTGTTCCAATGTCTTATAGACATTCATGTTCTCATGGAAATACACCGGCTCATGAGTCAGCGAATGCAGATTAAAGTCGGGTTCCGACAAGTGAAGCACCAAATCCTTCAGATTCACCACTCCCATCACATGATCAAGATCACCCTCCTCCACAATCGGATAGAACTCATAAAGATGCCCGCTCAACACCTTACGGACCTCATCAGCCTTCATGTTCGACTCCAGACACACGATGTCACTCTTATGGGTCATGATGGAACCCACCTTCAAATCACCCAACAGAAAAACCCGCTGCACAATGTCCTGTTCAACAGGCTGCACCTCTCCGTCTTCCGTACCCTCCTGAATGATAGACTTGATTTCCTCCTCCGTAACCTTATTGCCAGATTCCTTGATTCCCAGAAGATTGAACATCACCTCCGTGCTCTTGGAAAGCAGCCATACGAACGGGAGAGCAATCTTGGCCAGCACATTCATCGGACGGGCCACCAACTTGGCCGCCTTTTCTGCCACCCCCAGCCCGATACGCTTAGGGACCAACTCTCCGAAAATAATCGTAAGATAAGTCACAATCACCACAATCACAACCTGTGCCAACACAGGGGCATAAGCAGACGGAAGTCCCCATGAAGCCAATACGCCGGTAAACTCTTCCGCAATCTTGTTACCTGAATAAATACCTGTCAGAATACCGATTAATGTGATGCCGATTTGAACGGTGGAAAGAAAGCGATCAGGATCTTCCGCCAGCCTCAAAGCCACACGGGCTGACCTGTTACCATTTTTCGCATCCGCAGAAAGCCGAGATTTACGGGCTGATATCAATGCCACCTCGGACATGGCAAAAATGCCGTTAAGCACTATCAACCCGATAATAATGATTATCTCATCCATAAAATAAAAAAAGTGTTTCGGCGACAAAAATACGAGATTGTTCAATCATAAGAATATACGACACTGACAATTATATAGTTTTAACAAAATCACGACAGACGCACTTCCTTAATGTAAGGCATAACGCGCGAACCCCTCCCCAATCAGCCGTTTTATCTCCTGAACCTCATCCGAAAGCTGTCCATTCTTTCTATATCCGAAATAAAGCGTGTTCTCTACGGGATGATATCCCTCCCACAGACGGACAAGTTCATTCCGTGCGATTGCGTCCCGGCACAAGTATTCCGGAAGGACAGCCATCCCTTCGTTTTTCGAAAGACAGCGCATGATAGAAAACTTGTCGGGCAAAATATAGTTAGGCGAGAAATCCGGCTCCTTCCCGAAATTCAGTTCCCAGAACAGATTGAACTGCTCCCTGTCGGTTGTATTATACCACAGCTGAGACTCCAGCCACCGGGCAAGTTTCTTCTTATGTTCCACCAATCCGCCAAATTCCGCAATATCGGTCCCGGCACCGGCAACCAGTACGAAGCGTGTGGTTCCCAACAATTCATAACCGACATTGCGTAAAGGCACCTCCTGATTGAATATCGCCAAATCAACCGTACCATGGGCCAGAAGAGGAATCAGATTTTCAGTCGTTTCCAGATGCAATATCAGGTTGAAATTCAGGTCCGGCACATGATTCTCAAGAAACTGCCGGTACAAAGAAGGATACAGTCCGACACTCAACGTTGCCCTTCCCTGTCTTTTCTTCCTGCGGAAATTATTCTCTACCTCCTCCAGCTTCGCCAACGAATTGCACACCTGCTGATACAGCATTTTGGCACGCTCGTTAGGCACCATTCTGCGAGTGTTCCGCCTGAACAGCGGATAGCCTATATAAGCCTCCAGCGCGTTCAGATGCAGACTCACCCCCGGCTGGGAGATGTTCAGCTCTTTGGCCGCATCGCTCATCGTACCTGTCTCAAACACAGCTTTAAAGGTCCTGAACCATTCCAAATCTGTTTTCATATCATAATTCTTATAAAAACCTCAAAGTTTTCTTATTTCCACGATTCATTCTCATCGCTTATCTTTGCCGCCACAAAAGTAATTCTTATTTAGAACAAATAAAAACATTAACAATTAAAAAACCACAAACGCCTTGAAAACAACAATAAGATTAGTTTCATTCGTCATGCTGTTAACATTTTTCGTCCCCACGCATGCACAGCATCGCCACAAGAGAGAACATGGGAGAAGAAAACCTGTTTTCTCCCTGTCGGGTGAAGTCGTGTCTGCCGACAAGACACCGGTAGACTTTGCTACCGTCTATCTGAAAGGAACAAATTTCGGATGCACGACAGACAGCGAAGGTGCCTATCGGCTGCATGTACCTTCAGGGAATTACACCCTGGTAGTAGCCATGCTCGGATTCGAGACACACGAAGAAAAGATTGAAATAAACGGAGAAAAAGAAGTCCGTCTCGACGTGACCTTACAGCCGGACATAAAGGAACTGGACGAAGTGGTCATTGTTTCCAACGGAGTGGGAAGAATAAAACGCTCGGCTTTCAACGCCGTCGCCGTGGATGCCACCGAGCTGCAGAACACCACCAAGAATCTGAGCGAGGCATTGCAGAAGCTCCCGGGCATGAAGCTGAGAGAATCGGGAGGAGTGGGTTCCGACATGCAGCTCATGCTGGACGGATTCAGCGGCAAACACGTAAAAGTGTTCATCGACGGCGTTCCGCAGGAAGGTGCAGGAACCGCCTTCGACCTGAACAACATTCCGGTAAACTTCGCAGAGAGAATCGAAGTATATAAAGGAGTGGTGCCCGTAGGATTCGGTACGGATGCCCTGGGAGGTATCATCAATATTGTCACCAACAAGAAAAAGCGCGACTGGTTTCTGGACGCATCCTATTCGTATGGCTCGTTCAACACGCACAAATCATATGTCAACTTCGGACAGAATTTCAGAAACGGACTGACCTATGAAATAAACGCATACCAGAACTACTCGGACAATGACTATCACATTGAGAACTGGGTGGAGGAGTTCAATCATGAAAACAATACATCCATCAGCGATGAAAATACCGTCCATCGTGTGAAACGCTTCAACGACACCTTCCACAACGAAGCGGTAATCGGGAAACTGGGAGTCACCGGCAAGCCATGGGCCGACCGCCTGATGTTCGGATTCGCCTATTCTCATTTCTATAAGGAAATCCAGAACGGTGTATATCAGGAAATCGTGTTCGGAGAGAAACACCGCCATGGACATTCATTCGTCCCTTCCGTAGAATACCGGAAAAGAGACTTGCTTGTGAAAGGACTGGACGTGATGGCCACGGCCAACTACAACCACAATCTCACGACCAACGTTGATACAGCCATGTACAAATACAACTGGTTCGGAGACCGTATGCCCAAAAGAACGGCAGGAGAGCAGTCCAACCAGTACAGCGAACAGAAAAACACCAACTGGAACGCGACATTCACGCTCAACTACCGCATCGGAGACATCCATACGCTGACATTCAACCACGTGTTCAGTTCATTCAGGCGGACAGGAAGAAGTCTGATTCCCACCAACTCCAAGCTGGAGAACTACGATGTCCCGACTCGGACACACAAGAACATTTCAGGACTTTCCTATCGCCTGATGCCGTCTGAAAAATGGAACCTGTCGGTATTCGGGAAATACTATAACTCGATGAGCAAAGGCACCGTACAATTGACGGACAACAATGCGGGAAGCGACGTGATGGTGACACAGAATGTCAGCTCGCTCGGGTACGGTGCCGCCGGAACTTATTTTCTGCTGCAGGATTTGCAGATGAAGCTCTCTTACGAGAAAGCCCTCCGGATGCCAAGCACACAGGAACTGTTCGGCGACGGCGATCTGGAAGCGGGGAAAGCCGACCTGAAACCCGAACGGAGTGACAACATTAATGTAAACCTCAGCTACCAGAAACAATTCGGCAAGCATGGACTGTATGCGGAAGGGGCATTCATCTACAGAAACACGCACGACTATATCAAGCGCGACCTCTCTACCGTCGGCGGCACAAGCTACGGGAGCTACACCAACCACGGACGGGTGGAGACGAAAGGATTCAACGTGTCGGTACGGTACAGCTATGACCGGTGGTTCAGTGCCGGCGGAACGTTCAACAATCTGAACACACGCGACAAGGAAAGGAAACGCGCAGCCAGCAGCGGACAGCATGCGTTGACCTATGGACAGCGCATTCCCAACGTGCCTTACATGTTCGCCAATTTCGACGCGAACTTCTCCTGGCACGACCTGTCCTCAAAAGGCGACGCACTGAGCGTGGGATGGGACTGCTTCTACCAGCACGATTTCCCGCTGTATTGGGAAAGTTTCGGCGACGCTTCCACCAAAATCAAGGTTCCTGAACAGTTCTCGCACAACCTGACACTGAGCTACAGCATCAAGAACGGGAAATACAACTTCTCGTTCGAATGCAGAAACCTGACCGATGCAAAACTGTACGACAATTTCAGTCTCCAGAAAGCCGGAAGGGCATTCTACGGAAAAGTGCGCGTATATTTCGGAAATTGAAGACAGACGAAAGAATAATCATCACTAAATACAAAAAGCCATGAACAGTAAAAATTTAACATTAGGTTTGACCGCAGCCCTGATTGCCGGAGGAATGTTTACAGCATGTACGGAAGAAGAAGGGCCCTCATTCGAAAGTCACAACAGCTTCAAGGGGAACTATGTCATCCCCGCCACTGCAGGCGAAACGACTTACCTGCTGACATCCGAGACGCTGGACGAAGGTGAAATCTCCGTATTCGGAAGCGGAAAGGAGTTTCAGGACAACATCTCCTACTGGATTTTCTATGACCAGAACTATTTTTTCGGAATCACCTACAATGACGGAAACAACGGAACCGGAGGATGCTACTATCTGGACGGAAACAATGTGCCGCAAAAGAAACACAGTTACAACTTCAACCGCTTCACCACCTACGGGAAATGGGGTGAGAACGTGATTACCATATCTACAGGCGACACCAAGCAGACAGACACGAAAGGAAACAAGGCACAAGGGTTCCTCATCAACTATCTGAACGCCAAGGATGGTACAAACAGTACCAACCAGAAAGACATCCTCGCCGAAAACTTTCTGGGCAATGGAGAGAAGGTCACCATGGCCGGAATGGTGGAAGCGAACGGGAAGCTCTACACATCCATCGTCCCGATGGGCATGAGCCATTATGGAGTGAACACCTGGCCCGACAAAGTGGTGAACCAAGACTATATCGCCACGGGGGAAGGAGGAAGCGGAAGCGGGAAATACACCGCCGGGCAGATTCCTTCCACACAATATCCCGACCAGGCCCATATCGCCATCTACAGCGGAAGCAAGTTTGAGAACGAACCTGTCATCGCCACGACCGACAGAATCGGTTTTGCCTGCGGACGGATGAAGTCGCAGTACTATCAGACTATCTGGTGTGATGACGACGGGAATCTTTATGTGTTCTCCGGAGGATACGGACGCACGACCGACCCGAACGGAGGCACGAACCTGAAAGCGCGGGCGCAGGGAAAGCTTCAGTCGGGAGTGGTACGCATACCGAAAGGCGCGACCGACTTCGATGACTATTACTGTAACCTTGAGACAATGGACGGCGCAAGCGGACACCCTCTGTTCAGGTGCTGGCATGTGGGCGGCGACTATTTCCTGCTCAACAACTACAGCTGCACGATAGAAGAGGTTAAGACGCTCGGCACCAAAGCGCCGAAAGCGGAGCTTGTCATCTTCAAGGCCAGCGAACAGCGGCTCATCCCCATCACCGGACTCCCCGGAAACATCTCTTCATTCGGCAACACGCCCTATCTGGAAAACAAGCATTTCTACATTCCGGTACTGACAACGGAAGACGGAGCCAAACCGACATTCTACAAAATCAGCCCCGAAACTGGAGAGGCTGTAAAAGGACTGGTGGTAGAAGCCGATGAAGTGACACTTGCCGGAAAGGTGGCACTGGTAAAATGATACTTTCCAAAAACACCCCGCTATTTCAGTCAAAGCAACAGGATGTTCTGATTGAAACAACGGGGTGTTTTCCAGGAAGCCTGACACATCAACATATTTCCAAGACAACATGAAAAGACTCATCAAAGATATCCATCTCTGGCTCTCCATCCCGGCGGGACTTCTGATTTCTGTCATCTGCCTGTCCGGAGCGGCTCTGGTGTTTGAACAGGACATCACCCAAGCACTTAATCCGCACCTATACCGCACGAAAGCGGTGCCGGAAGACGGGCGGTTTCTGAAACCGTCGGAACTGGCCGCGCGCATAGAGAATCATCTGTCCGACCCTTTGCCTCTCATTTCCCTGCAAATGCCAGGCACACCGGACGGCGTATGTATGGCAAGTTTTGAGGGCACAGGAAAAAAGACATTGAGCGTCAACCCCTATACAGGCGCAGTCAACGGATGGACGGAAAGCCTTCCTTTCTTCCAGACCATGCGCAAACTGCACCGATGGTTTATGGATCCTCCTCCACAGAAAGGAGCCACATCTATAGGAAAGATGGCGGTAGGCATCTGTACGCTTCTCATGACGGTGATACTGGTCACAGGACTGATTGTCTGGATACCACGGACGGAGAAAGCGTTGAAAAACAGATTGAAGGTGACATGCTCCAAAGGATGGAGACGCTTCTGGTATGACAGTCATGTGGTTTTGGGATTCTATTCCACCGTCTTCCTGCTCGTGATGGCACTGACCGGACTCACATGGTCGTTCGGCTGGTATCGGAATGCGGCTTATTCCTTGTTCGGAGCGGACATACAATCCCATGCATCAAAAGGGAAAAGCACCCACAATCCGTCGGGCAAAGACAACCGCAACATATCGGATTTCAAGGTCTGGGACCAGATATATGAACAGCTCAACTCACAATACGGACAATACAAGACTCTCACCCTTTCGGCTAAAGAAGCACAAGTGAATCCCGACCCGGCCTCATCCATGCGGAAAAACGACCGGATTTCATTTGATCCATCAAGCGGTAAGATAAAAAAGATTACCCCCTACAATGAAATGCCCCGGTCGCAGACTTTGAAGGGATGGTTCTATGCGTTCCACACCGGGAGCTGGGGAGGAATGATTACCAAAATTCTTTATTTCATCGCCGCACTGACCGGAGGCACGCTTCCTCTGACCGGCTATTATCTGTGGCTGAAACGGAAAAAGTATATTTGAGGAAAGCCGACAGTTGAACATCAGGAGTCTCAAAACAGAAATCCGACTGCCAAAACCAATCCCCGGAGGAGTTTTGACAGTCGGATTTCTGTTTTGGGTCTTCTTTTTATTGTCATCCTTCCAAGATTTCTTCAATCCGCCGCAGTTCCTCCTCCGAGAAACAGGTATTGTCCAGTGCTTTAAGATTGTCGGCCAACTGGTTCACCGAACTGGCCCCGACAATGACCGAAGTCACCAGCCCGTCTTTCAACAGCCATGCCAGCGACATCTCGGCCAGAGTCTGTCCCCTTTGTCCGGCAAGCTCATTCAAAGCCTTCACTTTGCGCAACACCTCTTCCGTCAAAGCCTCCTTCTTCAGGAATCCTCCGCGCGCAATGCGTGAATCGTCTGGGATTCCGTCCAGATAGCGGCTTGTCAGCAAGCCTTGGGCCAAGGGAGAGAACGCGATGAATCCCGCACCATTTTCCATGGCCTGTGCCAGAATCCCCTGCTTTTCAGGGTCGCGGACCAGCAGACTGTATCTTCCCTGATACAAAAGACACGGCACGTCGTGCGCCTTCAGATATACATAAGCCCACGCCGCCACATCCAAAGGATACTTCGAGAGTCCCACGTACAATGCTTTTCCCTGACGGACCATATCCACCAGTGCCTGCATCGTCTCTTCAAGAGGAGTCTCAGGGTCATAGCGGTGGGAATAGAACACGTCCACATATTCCAGATTCATCCGCTTCAGACTCTGGTCCAGACCGGCCATCAGATGTTTTCTGGACCCCCAGTTCCCATATGGTCCCGGCCACATGTCATGTCCGGCTTTCGTGGAAATGAAAAGCTCGTCACGATAAGGTCTGAACGATGATTTCATCACCTGACCAAATGTCTCTTCAGCAGAGCCGTACGGCGGCCCATAGTTGTCGGCCAGATCAAAATACGTGATTCCATGGTCAAACGCATAATGCAGGATTCTCCTGCCGTTTGCAAGCGTGTCCACGCCCCCGAAATTATGCCAAAGTCCAAGAGATATTTCCGGAAGACAAATGCCGCTCTTTCCGGCACGGCGATACTTCATGCCGCAGACATAACGGTTTTCGTCTGGAGAATAAACAGATTCTATCATAGCAGTTGAAATTTTAGTTCCTGACAAACTTAGCGATTTTTCATGAACATTCCTCATTATTCTATAGACAGATTTCACTATCTTTGCAGTCCAACAAGACAATCATTCAATTATGAAGCGTATATTACTTACTCCGCCTGAAAGAATCGATGCGGCCATCCAACTGCCTTCTTCAAAAAGCATCTGCAACCGCGTGCTCATCATGAATGCCCTGGCAGAAGGGAACGGTGCCGTGCGGAACCTTTCAGACTGCGACGATACGCAAGTGATGACCGACGCGTTGCGGGACATGCCTCCCGTCATTGACATCAAAGCCGCAGGAACAGCCATGCGCTTCCTCACGGCATATCTTTCCGTGACGGAAGGCACACACACCATTACCGGCACGGCACGCATGCAGCAACGTCCCGTCAAAGTGCTGGTAGACGCATTGCGTGCGTTGGGTGCCCGGATACGGTACACGGCCAACGAAGGATTTCCGCCACTGGAAATCACCGGACAAAAGCTGGATTTAAGTGAAATATCCCTTCCAGGGGACATCAGTTCGCAATATATCTCTGCACTTCTGATGATAGGGCCGGTCCTGAAAAACGGACTGAGGCTTACCCTGACTAACGAAATCATCTCCCGCCCGTATATCGACCTCACACTGAGTCTGATGAAAGAATTTGGCGCAGAGGCAGGATGGGTTTCCGAAAACAGGCTGGAAGTGGCTCCACAGCCCTACAAGCCACGTCCCTATTATGTTGAAAGTGATTGGAGCGCGGCATCTTATTGGTATGAAGCAGTCGCTTTGTCAGAAGAAGCCACCGTCACACTTCCCGGTCTGTTCAGGAACAGCCTTCAGGGAGATGCCAAAGTGGCGGAACTGTTCGAGAAATTAGGTGTACACACCCTCTACAATGAAGACTCTGTTACCCTTCAGAAACAGGAACCGTCTGTCCTGCATCTGGAATACGACTTTGTAAACCAGCCTGACCTGGCACAGACATTCGTCGTGACATGTGTCATGCTGGGTATGCCGTTCCGTTTTTCAGGGCTTCAAAGCCTGAAGATAAAGGAAACTGACCGCATGTCCGCACTGATTACAGAAATGAAGAAACTGGGATATATACTCCTCGAAGAGGAAGGGTCTACCCTTACATGGAGGGGAAACCGATGCAGAAAAACGGAGAAACCCGTCATCGACACTTACGAAGACCATCGTATGGCCATGGCTTTTGCGCCCGCCTCACTCAAACTGAAAGAACTTCGGATAAACAATCCGGAAGTCGTGTCGAAATCTTACCCTGACTATTGGGGAGATCTGTCTGCGGCAGGATTTCAAATCACGGAAGAATAGCTGCCATGTGGATATTGATTCTTGTTCTTGCAGGAGTGGCTCTTTTCGGACTGGTGGCCGGCTATTTCTATAACCGGAGTATCCGGAAGAAGATAGCCAGGGGGGAACTCAGTGAAGAGCCGTCACTGAAAACCATTGACGGAGAATGCTGCGGCCAACATGCCGTGTGCGAGAAGGAAAGTCTTCTGGCCGCAGTAAGCAGACAGATAGAATATTATGACGACGAAGAACTGGACCGCTTCAAGGGCCGTGAGGCCGGCAGCTATACGGAAGAAGAGATCAACGAGTTCCGAGACATCATGTACACCATGAAGGAAGAGGAAGTGGCCGGATGGTGCCGCAGTCTGCAGCTCAGAGGAGTGGAATTCCCTGACGGACTGAAGGACGAACTTTTCCTGATAGTCGGAGAAAGACGAACCCATTAATCTTCCATGAGCCAATCACAATCATTCATACCATGCTCAGACCAAACGCTGAAATGCGGACTGCAATCCGGTTCCGCACACACATTTACACACTAGATAGCATATGGACTTGTTTGAACTGTTTCAATACACTTTTTTCCAACACGCATTGCTGGGCAGTCTGTTTGCCAGCATTGCATGCGGAATCATCGGCACCTACATCGTGACCCGGAGACTGGTATTCATCAGCGGAGGAATCACCCATGCCTCTTTCGGAGGTATCGGCATCGGACTCTATGCCGGAATCCCGCCCGTCGTCACTGCAGCTGTCTTTTCCGTACTGTCGGCATTCGGTGTCCAGTGGTTGAGCAAACGGAACGACATGCGCGAAGATTCCGCCATCGCGGTGTTCTGGACATTCGGAATGGCCGTAGGCATCATATTCAGCTTCCTCGCCCCCGGCTTCACTCCCGATCTGTCATCTTATCTGTTCGGCAACATTCTGACCATCACTGACGGAGACATCTGGCTGCTCGCCGCCCTGAGCGTCGCACTCGCCCTATTCTTCGGACTCTTTTTCCGCCCGATTCTGGCCATCGCCTTCGACCGCGAATTCGCCCGCTCCCAACGGATGCCTGTCACCTTCTTCGAATATCTCCTTATGATGTTCATCGCACTGACCATCGTGGCCTGTCTGCGCATGGTAGGCATCGTTCTGGCCATCTCGCTCCTCACCCTTCCGCAAATGACGGCAAATCTCTTCACCTACAGTTTCAAACGAATCATCTGGCTGTCCATTCTGGTCGGGTATGCCAGTTGCATAGGAGGACTGTTCCTGTCATACAGTCTGCAAGTGCCGTCGGGAGCTTCCATCATCTTTGTTTCCATACTTCTTTATGCGGGAGCCAAAGTCGGGAAGACCTTGTCGGTCCATAAAAAAAGAACATGTGCCTGAGCATTTAACGGATACTTCACTCCGGTTCCATTTTTTATTGTAACTTTGCACCCTGATAAATTGACAGAAAAATGGAAATAAAAATCACTTCACTCGACAATATCCATGAGGCCGCCAGACAATTCATCACGGCCATGGGAGACAACACAGTCTTTGCATTCTACGGCAAGATGGGAGCGGGAAAAACCACATTCATCAAGGCGGTCTGCGAAGAGCTGGGAGTGACCGACGTAATCAACTCCCCCACATTCGCCATCGTCAACGAATACCGCTCGGACAAGGACGGAGAACTGATCTATCATTTCGACTTCTACCGCATCAAGAAACTGGAAGAGGTGTACGACATGGGATACGAGGACTATTTCTACTGCGGTGCGCTCTGCTTCATCGAATGGCCCGAACTTGTGGAAGAACTTCTGCCGGGCGATGCCGTGAAGGTCTGCATCGAAGAACAGGAAGACGGCTCACGCACAGTACGTTTCGACGCTGAATAATCCATGCTGTTCCATTACATCATACAGGCTTTGTTCGTCCTTGTAGGACTGCTGGCCATATTGGCCGCCGTCTTCAACTGGGACTGGTTCTTCACGGCGCAGAACTCGCAGTTCATCGTGAAAAACGTAGGCCGCAGACAGGCCCGTTTGTTTTATGCCGCACTGGGATGTCTGATGATTGCTACAGGGGTGTTCTTCTTCCTGTCCGTACGAGGAATCGCATAAAATTCACAAAGATATTAACAGGCTGTTGATAACTTTTCCACAGTTATCAACAGCCTGTTTCATTTCATTCACATTCCCCAAAGTCAAACGAAAGCTGCCCGTCGCCCAACAGGTTGAAAGACAGACGATGATAAGGTGTCGTGCCGTACTCTCTGATTGCCTCCCGGTGCTTCTTTGTAGGATAACCCTTGTTTTTCTTCCAGTCATACACCGGAAATTCCTCCGCCAGACGGTTCATATAGTCATCACGGTAAGTCTTCGCCAGAATGGAGGCCGCCGCAATGGAAAGATATTTCCCGTCGCCTTTCACCACTGCAGTGTGCGGAATGCCCGGATAAGGGTTGAAACGGTTCCCGTCTATCAGCAAATGCTGAGGACAAATTTTCAGCCGGGCCACCGCCCGGTGCATGGCCTCAAACGAAGCGTTCAGGATGTTTATCTTGTCTATCTCCGCCGGTTCCACGACACCCACCGCCCAGGCCAGCGCATTCTCCTCCACCACCACACGCAGTTCATAACGCTGCCTTTCGGTCAGTTTCTTCGAATCGTCGAGCATTTCGTTCCTGAAACCGGGAGGAAGAATGACCGCAGCGGCAAACACGGCTCCGGCCAAACATCCGCGGCCAGCCTCATCGCATCCGGCCTCCACCAAATCTTCATGCATGTAAGGAAGCAACATAAGCTATCTTTTAGAATCAGTGCGCAAAGCTACGCCTTTTCCCCGTTCCGGGAAAATTCTGCCGCAACTATTTTCACACAATGCCCTTCCGGAAACAGCCTCTTGTTCCATCCGGAACAAAGGGATATTCCAACACAGACAACAGCCTGTTTTCCGGAAAGGAACAGGCTCTTCCTTCCGAAAAAACTGAAGAAACTTTCAAATCTTTTTTTTACCTTTGCTCCAGAATAAAAACAACAATCCATGACAGACACCGCCTATTACACTTCGGAAGCACTGACATTGCTTCATTCGCTCATCGGCATTCCATCAATAAGCCGCGATGAAGAAGCGGCTGCCGATTTTCTGCAGAACTACATTGAGGAAACCGGAATCATGACCGGACGTTCGGGCAACAACATCTGGTGCATGAGTCCGAATTTTGACATGAACAAACCGACCATCCTGCTCAACTCGCACATCGACACCGTAAAGCCCGTGAACGGATGGCGCAAGCAGCCGTTCACTCCCAAGAGCGAAAACGGCAAACTGTACGGACTGGGGAGCAATGACGCAGGGGGAAGCGTGGTGTCGCTTTTTCAGGCATACCGTTATCTGAGCACCACAGAACAGAGCTACAATCTGATTTTTCTGGCATCGTGCGAGGAAGAGGTGTCGGGAAAAAACGGAATTGAAAGCGTACTGCCCCAGCTCCCTCCCATCGCGCTGGGCATAGTAGGCGAACCGACCGAGATGAATCCCGCCGTCGCCGAAAAAGGACTGATGGTGCTGGACATCACCGCCCGCGGGAAATCAGGCCATGCCGCCCGAGAAGAGGGCGAGAATGCCATCTACAAGATGCTGTCCGACATCGAATGGTTCCGTTCCTACCGTTTTCCGAAAGAATCGCCTCTGCTCGGACCGGTCAAGATGAGCGTCACGCAAATCAGTGCGGGCACCCAGCACAATGTGATTCCGGACCTGTGCAATGCGGTGGTAGACATCCGCACCAACGAATGCTATACCAACCAGGAAGTGTTCGAGGAAGTCTGCAGGCATATCTCAAGCGAGGCGAAGGCCCGCTCATTCCGCCTCAACTCATCAAGCATCTCCACCGACCATCCCTTCGTGCGGCGTGCAACGGAACTGGGAAAGACACCTTTCGGTTCCCCCACCCTGTCCGACCAGGCACTCATGCCATTCCCGTCGGTCAAGATTGGTCCCGGAAAGTCGTCGCGTTCACACACCGCCGACGAATACATCATGATCAGTGAAATTGAAGAAGCCGTCGCCCTTTATATCGAGATTCTTGACGGTCTGAAAATTTAAGAGGAAGGACACGGAGACAGGTTCGACGACGGCCATCATTACCGTGCAATCCAGAGTTCAGGGTTGAGCTTGGCAGTTTCCTTGCGCAACTGGAAATGGAGCACGGTATTTCCGTCTGAATCGGTATTCACCTGTCCCAGAATATCTTTTGTCTTCACCGGGCTTCCCTTCTTCACCCGCACGGACGAAAGATTGCAATAGACGGAAATATAGCTTCCATGCCGTACCAGCACATTGGTCAGTCCGTTGTATTGGAACACCGCCGACACCTCTCCGTCGAAAATGACACGTGCATATGCTCCCGGCTTTCCCTTGATATCTATCCCCTTGTTGTCCAGACGCACATTACGGAGTCCCTTCACCTCATATTTCCCATAATGTCCGACCACCACATAAGGCCCCGTAATCGGAACAGGAAGGATGCCTTTGTTGCGTTCAAACACACCCGAAAGACGGCGGTTCTCCGAATCCACCTTATAGGCTTCCATCTTGCCGGCTTTTACAGAAGCCACATCCCCTCCCTTTCCTGGAGCAGCCTCCTTCGTCGCACTTTTTTTCCTGCGCGCCTCTTCTTCCGCACGTTTCCGCGCACTTTCTATCTCAATCTCTATCAGGCGGTCGATTTCCGCATTCAGTTTGTCAGCCGAACGGCGTTTTCTGTTCAGCTCTGCCTGAATCCCCTTCTGTTTCTTCTGCAGACTCTGCAGAAGTGCCTTCCACTCCTTCTCCTGCTCTTCCAGCTTACGCTTTTCCTCTTCGCCCTGCTTCAGCAACTCCTCCTTGGCCTTACGGCTGGCGATCAGGGTATTCCTTTTGTCCGCCACTTGTTTCTGTTTGCGCTGCACCTGCATTCCCTGCAGACGCTGGTAATCGGCATACTCACGCACATAACGCATACGACGGTACATCTGGCTGAAATTATCTGCCGAAAGAATGAACATCAGCTTTTCCTGGACAGATTTGTTCCGATACATATAGCGCACAGACTGTTCATATTTCCGACGCTTTTCCTTCAGTTCCTTCTCCAGAGAGGCCAGCTCCGCCCTCAGTCTGTCGATTTCCTGCTGGACAGACTTCACGTCTGCTTCAATGGCCTGCACATATCTCTTCCGCTCTTCTATCTGGCCAGAAAGCAGAGCCAGATTTGCCAGTTGGCTTTTCACATCCTTCCTGGCAGACTGCAGCATCGTTTCCGACTCCGCTATCTGCCGGCGCAACTCATTGCGCTGCTTTTCCAGCTGACGGATTTTCCGCGTGGTCTGAGCTTCGCCCTCCGTCGCACACATGCAAACCAACAATATGACAAGAAGATACCTCATCTCATTTCAGCAACAAATCCAACAAATCCTGCAACTCCATTTTCTGATATTTCGAAGACAGTTCAGCAGAGGCATTCCAGTTTGTGCCAGTAGACAGACGGGAAAATTTCATGTCCAACGAATAATTCTTTTCTCCGCCACCTGTCACCTGAACCAGCATATGCTGAGGAAACATCTTCCCGTCGAGTCTGGAAAAGTCGCCATAACTCCATTCCAGTGCATAAGCGGTCCCATTCATACCCAACCGCGTCTTTTCCAACAGCCCGCTTTCCACTCCCGTAAAGAACTGATACGACAAAGTTCTGGCTGATTTGGGGACAAGCAACGCCTGACTTCCTTCTGAAGAGACACGGAAACGACGGACATCATCCGCATCAAGCTCCACTTTCCCGGGAAGGAAGATTTCGTTCATAAAAAGCGACTGCAAAGAATTGAAATCCAGTTCTGCATGGAGCATCCCGCTCAATGCCTCAAAAGAAATCTCCACATAACGTTTGTGCAGCCGGTCAACGGCCAGTATGCGGGAAGGAGTAATCTCCATCCGTGCCACTTCTATCCCCAGAAAGGGAGCCACCGACAACTGGATGACCTCCCCCTTCTTCATGCGCAGCGTGGCATTCAGACTGGCCGAACCCTTGCTGCCCATATTCAAGTTGAAAGCAACCTTTCCCGTCACCGCCTGCCAGCGAGGAGAATATTCTATGACTTTTACTATATACTCCTCCCCTTCCAAACCACCTATCATGGAAGGTTTTCCCGCATGACGTGAAGAAGAACAGGCCGCCATCACCAACACGGCCAAGGTCATCCAGACACAACGTAAAAACAATCTTTTCATTCGGCTATGTATTTTTTCAGTGCGATTTTCCTTTTCAAACGTCTCAGCTCAGCCTCCGTACGAGGAGTGGACCCGTCATCCGAATCCGCATCCAGCCCTTCGGCCTTCTTCCAATACTCCAACGCCTTCTCCTTTTCGCCCAACATGTAATAAATGTCCCCGCAATGCTCCACAATGACCTGGCTTGTATCACCCCCATTCCTCATAGCCTGGTCAATATAGATGCGCGCTTCCGTATAGCGTGCCTTCTCGAACAGAATCCACGCATACGTATCAAGATATGTGGCATTCTCAGGTTCCGCCTTCACCGTGCGGTAACTCATTTCTTCAGCCTTGTCGAGTTCCTTCCGGTCCACCGACAGATAATAAGCGTAATTGTTCAGCGTTCCGATGTTGTCGGGATTGTACACCAGCGAAGAATCATAAGCCGCATACGCTTCCGCCTTCATTTCTTTCGTATTGTAAATATCCCCCAGAATGGCATAAAAGTCTGACACGACATTCCTGTCGCTTTTCTCATTCACCTGTTTCACACCCTTCTGAAACACATCCAACGCCTTGTCGACATTCTCTTTCTGATAATAAGCAAGTCCCAGATAATAATAAAATTCCATAGCATCAGGACTGTATTCCAGTGCAGGAGTAGCCACACGAATCACTTCATCCAGATTATTGTCGCGGATGGCATAACTCAACAGCTGCAGACGGGCAGGCTTGTTTTCAGGATCGAGCGAGAGAATCTGATTCAGCACCGGCACCGACTCTTTTTCCATCTTCTTGGTAATCATGTATTGTGCACAGAGCATGGCCAGATCGGCATTCTGCTGCGGACGTTCCAATATTTCTCCAAAAAGAGCGACGATTTCCGTACTGTCCCTGGTGGTCTGCTCCGACTGAAGAATCATCTGCCGCATCAGTTCCATCTTCGTGTCCGACTCTACATTGTCATTGAGCAGAATCGTATCAATCTGCGCACGATAAAGGCTGTCATTGCCCTGCTTCCTATAATAAGAAGCCATCGAAAGGAGTGCTGGGGCATATCCGGGAACTTCCTTCAGAATACGCTGATACGTATCATACGCCTCCTTCATCTTTCCGTTGTCCATATACACATCACCAAGGATTGTCTGATACCTCATGTCATACGGATACTCCGTCGAAAGGCTCTCTATCTCATTGAAAGCCTTTTCCTGATCGTTCATCAGAATATAGCAGCGGAACTTCTCCATACTGACCTGTTCAGATTTTCCGTCCAGCTCCTCCAGACGGTTCAAAGCCTTGATTTCTTCCGCATAGCTTTTAGTCTGCCCATATAGGTCAACCAAAGAAATCAGAGGTTCCAGACGCGAGGGGAACTGACGGGCCATATCCTCATAAACAGCCACAGCCTTGGGAATGTCACGCTTGCGCTGGTAATATGCGGCCAGTGTCTGCTTGTACCAGAAATTACCCTCATCCGAGCGGACCGCCCGTTTCAAGGCTTCCTCACTTTTCTCTTCCTGTCCCAATGCCATATAGAACTGGGAAATCTCATACAATGTGGCCGCCGACTGCGGACAGATGTCCAGACAATGCCGGTAAAGTTCGAAAGCCGCGTCATAATCTCCCTTCTGTTTCATGCGCACAGCTTCCAGGAAATAGTAGTCGAACTTCCGCCGTTGCTCATATGTCAGCGGGTCTTCGTCCGGTGTCTGTGTCAGAGCCACGGCACCATGCTGCCTCCCGGTTGTTCCGCAGGCCGACAATGTCAGAATCACGCCTAATAGATAGAGAATCTTTCTCATCATTTTTCCGGTTGTTATATTGTTCCAGTGTGTCCGAATCCCCCGGCTCCACGTCCGGTTTCACCAAGCACCTCCACTTCCTGCCATTCGGCCTGCTCGTGGCGGGCTATCACCATCTGCGCGATGCGCTCCCCGTCTTCAATCACAAAATCTTCAGACGAAAGGTTGACCATAATCACACATATTTCCCCGCGATAATCCGCGTCAATCGTACCGGGGGAGTTGAGTACCGTTATTCCCTTTTTCAGGGCAAGACCGCTGCGCGGACGTACCTGTGCCTCAAAGCCGGCAGGGATGGCCATATACAGTCCCGTTGGCACCAGACAGCGTGCCAGCGGCTTCAGTACAATAGGATTGTCAATATTCGCACGGAGATCCATACCCGCCGACAAGGCTGTGGCATACTGGGGCAACGGATGTTTGGACTTGTTGATAATCTGTATCTTCATCTTCAATTCAGTGTCATTTCCATTTAAGAGTGCGAATTTACACATTCCACAGAATTAACGACGACATTTACCGTTTTTTTATATTTTTGTATCCAAGTTTTAGGAATCAAAAAACATCGACAATGAACTGGAAGCAACTCATATCCAACAAACGTTTCGGACTGGAATTTCTGCATGAAACACGGAAAGACGACCGGAGCGAATTCCAGCGTGACTATGACCGACTGATATTCTCGGCTCCGTTCCGCCGGCTGCAGAACAAGACCCAAGTGTTTCCCCTTCCGGGAAGCATTTTCGTACACAACCGTCTGACTCACAGTCTGGAAGTGTCATGCGTGGGCCGGTCGTTAGGGAATGACATTGCCATCGAACTGCTGAAAAGACATCCGGAACTGGCGGGTACGCATATCTCCGAAATAGGTGCCATCGTATCGGCGGCATGTCTGGCACACGATTTGGGAAATCCGCCTTTCGGACATTCCGGAGAAAAAGCAATCGGCACTTATTTTTCCGAAGGGAAAGGTATGTCGCTCCGTCCGCTCCTTTCGGAGGCCGAATGGGAGGACCTGATTCATTTTGAAGGAAATGCCAATGCCTTCCGTCTGCTCACCCACCAGTTCCAGGGACGCCGTCCGGGAGGGTTTGTCATGACTTATTCCACACTGGCATCTATCGTGAAATACCCTTTCTCGTCCCAACTGGCGGGAAAGAAACAGAAATTCGGATTCTTTCTGAGCGAAGAAAAGGATTTCCGGCGGATAGCGGACGAACTGGGCATGAAACGGCTCAGTGCCGAAGGCGAACCGCTGCGCTATGCACGGCATCCGCTGGTATATCTGGTGGAAGCTGCCGACGACATCTGTTATCAGATGATGGACATAGAGGATGCACACAAGCTCAAGATTCTCACTACGGAAGAGACGAAAGGACTCTATTGCCGGTTCTTCACCCCGAAACGTATGGAAAGGATAGAAAAGATATGCCACATGGTGAACGACACGAACGAACAGATCGCTTATCTGCGTACGTCTGCCATTGGTGTGCTGATAAAGGAATGCGTGAAAACGTTCATCGAAAATGAAGAGTGCATCCTTGAAGGGGAGTTTGAGGGCACACTCATCTCTCACCTGCCTGACCATGTGAAAAGTGCATACGAGAACTGTTCGCGAACCGCTTTTGACAAGATTTACTTCTCGAAGGATGTGGTGGACATCGAGCTGGCCGGTTATCAGGTCATCACCACGCTTGTCGACCTGATGATTGACGCGGTGCGCTATCCGGAAAAGGCCTATTCCCAACTGCTCATCAACCGGGTATCAAAACAATATGAGATACAGGCACCCACCCTTTATGCGAAAATACAGGCCGTGCTCGACTATATCTCCGGCATGACCGACGTATATGCCCTCGACCTCTATCGGAAAATCAACGGGAACAGCCTTCCGGCAGTATAACTCAAATGTAACGAACAACGGGTAAAATCTCTATCTCCAGTCCGAGGATACACATCTCCAGCCTAGAGATAGAGATAAAGAAACTTTCAAGATATTTTCATATACTACATATCACTGTCAGCAATCTCTTCCGCCAGCCATTTCTCCAGTTCACCCGTCCACTGACGCTTATAATGGAAAGAATCATAGAATCCGAAACCATGTCCTCCTCTCGGATAAATGTGAAGAGTGGCGGAAACACCTTTTTCTTTCAGAGCCATAAAATAAACGATGCTGTTGCGTACCGGAACGACCTTATCATCGGCACAATGCATGATGAAGGCAGGCGGTGTATCAGCGGTCACATGCAGTTCATTGCTGTACTCTTCCACCCGTTCATCCTTCGGAGCATCGCCAAGCAACTGCTTGCGGGTGCCCGGGTGTGTGAAGTCTGCATTCATGGTGATGACCGGATAAAGCAGAATCTGGAAATCGGGACGGCTCGCTGTGGTGAAATGCGTAGCAAGCGTGCTTGCCAAATGGCCTCCGGCAGAAGAGCCCATGATACCCACCTGGCTTATCTTCCACTGGCCGGCATAGGAACGGAGCAGTTCCACGGCCCGGCGTGCGTCGGTGAGCGGCACTTCATAGTGGCCGAAATTCGGCATCCGGTACTTCAATACAGCGTAGGTCACTCCGATAGAGTTGAACCACTGCGCCATGTCCTGTCCCTCCTGCCCCATTGACAAGAAAGAGTAGCCGCCTCCCGGACAAGCGATGATTGCCAGCCCGTTCGGACATGCGGCACGATAGACGATGAGCGTCGGGTCGGACACGTCGGCTATACGGTCAGCTCTCGGCTTCGATTCCGGCACGGTCACCTCGTTGCTGTTGGGCGCACCGTCGGGCCAGAGCTTGAGTTCCACGGGCTTCTGGGCATATGCATTCATGCCCAGAAGCAGGAACATTGTGATAAAGAATTGTTTCAACATCATAATCTTGAATTATCAGGAAAAATTACTTTAATACCTCATCTATGGTTTGTTTTACTAACCTTTCCATAACATCATATCCGGCAGCCATGGGATGCACCCCGTCTTTCGTATAATTCGGATTCAGTGACTCGCCATCGTCAGCCAACAATCGCGAATAGTAGTCAACATACGGAATACGTTTGCTCTCTGCATACGCCTTGATGCGGGCGTTCAGTGCCTTTATCTTTTCGGGAGCACCAGTCACGCTTTCACGCCATCCGAAGGATGCCGCCGGAAGCACAGAAGAAAGTATGACCTCTATGCCGTTCACTTCCGCCAGCTCCACCATGGATACAATGTTGCCGAATGTATAGTCCTCGTTATATGGTCCGGAATTTTCCGCGATGTCGTTCGTTCCGGCATTGATAACCACCGCCTTCGGTTTTAAATTTATCACGTCTGTACGGAAACGTACCACGAACTGATAGGATGTCTGGCCGCTGATACCCCTACCCACGTAACCGTTTTCCGTGAAGAAACCGGGATGGATACGCATCCAGTTCTCGGTTATGGAGTTGCCCATGAACACGACACGATTCTCCGGCACGGGCTGCCCCATAAGTCCCTGATTTTGCTGCTCATAATAGCGTACTTTCGCCCAGTCCCTGTCCTGAGCGTCCACACGGACGGCAGACAAAACCGCCGCCAGTATGAACATATAAGCTAAATACCTTTTCACCATTCAAAAAACTATTTATCAGTTTTCTGGAAGCCCTCAGAGCAATACAAAAATGTTCCGAAGCCCAGATGAGCAATGTCTGGAGCACCGTTTCCCTCTGGACGAATCTTGTCGAGAACCTCTTTTGTATAAGGCATGGAGTCGCCTATACGTGTCACATAATGATTGTAAGCACGTTCGTAAATGGGAGAGAACTTTCCGCGCCGTCCTTCAGTACGGTCACCGTTGGCAAGCTCTTCCTTATCTACTTGGTCAATCTCATACCAATTATACTTCCCTGTCAGTTCCGGCATGTATTTAAAAGGCACCTCATAACCGAGATTATACTTTGCCGTGTATTCATATCCTCTCAGCAGACGGTTGTCGAGCACACCATACAGATCGGTGCCCTGTTTCCACGCTGCCTCACAAAGCGTGGACAACATACCGATACCCAACTGCGCATGGGTCTGGTCACGACCACTCTCCTGACACTGTCCCGTCTCACCATCGATATAGTAGCGGATGGAACCGCTCTCGTAACCGTTCAGATAGATGTCAACAGCCTTTCTGTACATGTCCATATTGTCAAAAAGGATGCCCATACAGAGATAGCTGTTCATGGCCGAAGCACCGAAGTTTCCCACCGCCTTAGTCTTCGGATCGGTACGGGCAAAGAACTCATCGAGCGGACCGACACAGAGTGTACGAAGCATATTGCACACCTTGGCGAACATTTCGTCCGTCATGCCGGAATCGGGCAGATAACGCAGCAACTCAGTCGCATAAACGAGCTTCACGGCGATATTGCCAATCATCAGGATGTGGTCGGAATTGCCTGTCGCGCTGAACATCTCTCCACGCACGGTGTTGGCATATGCATTAAGGATTTCAAGCGATTTGGAGGCATAACGCTGCTGACCTGTAGCGGCGAAGATAATGGCGCACTGACAAGCAGCGGCAAAATCATCGGCGAAATTCAGATAAATGGAAGGCAGTCCATCCGCATCGCCCGAGTAGAGTTGTTCGTAAGGCCCGTTCATCACGTAGTTCGGATTCGACAATTCATCGTTGAGGAGAATCTCGAAGCCGCCATATTGCGGCTGAGTCTGGTTCTGCACAATTGAACGCCAGCGGTCGATATCGTTCTGGTCGAAAAGTACTCCCGGATGGACGAATTCTTCGGGATAAGTCACATCAATACTGACTAAAGGCCAATTGTCGATGTCGGTTGTTCCGTCCACAATTTCACTCTTGCACGATGCCATAAGGGTGCAGGCGATGATTACGCCTGCCAGTCCTATCTGTCTCTTTATCTTATCGTTAAGTTTCATATTTCCTTTATTTTATGGTTTATTGGTTCACATTGTCCGTCGCTATAAACTTGTTCATCTCTTCCACACTTGCAAAGGTTCTTATCCAATAGATGTCAAACCCAGTTTCTTGAATTTTGGTTAGTTTAAACATAAAGGCACGGACAGCCACAATACCGTCATCGCTCAGATTGCCATGCTTCGACGCATCGTAATATACAATCTGCGTCCCGTCATTTTGCGGCGCAACGGTCATGCCTCCAGAATCGTTGAGCGAGTTTCCAAGATTCGCCAGATTGATCTGGTAAGTTGCTCCGGAAGCAAGTTGGTCGCACCGGAACGCGAATACTGGATAATCCTTAAAGTTCAGGTCCATCACGTTGGACTGTGTGTTATACGCCCGCTGGAGGTAGATACGCTTGTCAGCACTTACGGTTGCCTTCAGCACACCGTCTTCACGCTCAATAGAACCCAGATTGTTGTTGATGGTCCATCCTTCAAAGTCGGTCGTCGCGTCCCATACATAGAAGCCCCAGGGCACGGTCAGCTCTACCGAAGCCGAATTGCCGGTTTCTTTGCAAGTGGCCGTTATGGTAGCCGTACCGAAGCTGACAGCCTGCACCACTCCCTTGTTCACGGTCAGCACGCTCTCGTCACTTGACTCCCATTCGACAGAAGCCAAGCTTGCGTCTTTCGGTGTCAACGTGTAATCCAGTTCAAGCGACTGTTTCCAATAAAGCGGTTCCGGCTTCGTGACTGAAATATCCGTAGCGGGCAGCATTTCCTTCACGGTTAAAACGATGCTCCCCGTCGTCCCCGACTTGTCGTGCGTATAGGCGGTGATGGTCACTTGTCCCGGTTTCACACCTGTCACGATTCCGTTTTCATCCACAGTGGCAATGCTCTCATCACTGCTGCTCCATGTCAGATAGGAATAAGTATGATTTTCTGGAAGTATGTTGTAAGTCAGTTGCAGTTGGTCCGTTTTATACACCTCATTCGTCACATTTGTGAACACAATCTCTTCCGCACCGACAATCTTTTCGATTACCGACACAGCAATGGTCTTCACCGTCTCGTCACGACCGAAACCCACTGCAGGAGTCACTGTAATGACGGCATCTCCCACTTTGTTTGCAGAGATAGTCCCATCGTCCGACACTGTGGCCACCAGTTCATTCGAAGACTTCCACTTCAGTTCCCTGATGTCCGCATCTTCCGGAGTCACGCTGTAAACAATCGTACTGTCCGTCCCCACCAACATCGGCAATTCGCTTGTCACATCCAGATTGATGGCGGTGATAAGCTGGTTCTCCGGCAGGCCAGTCGTCAGCTCCTTGTCGTCACACGAAACAAGCAGCCCCAATCCCAACATACCGATTCCTAAATATATCTTTTTCATTTTTCTCCAAGTTTTTGTTATTTTCAGTATTAAATCATATGATGTTCCCGTTACTTCCCAGCAGTTCTTTGAAAACACCTCGGTACTTTGACCGAAACAGTTCGGTACTTCTTCAAAAGCAACGGCAATCTTTCCGAATCAAATCTCCCAGCCCGGATTCTGTTTCAAGTTCGGGTTGAGCTGAAGCTGGTCGGTGGGCAGAGGGAAGAGATAGTTTTTTTCCTCCCACACACGTCCTGTCTCGATGATGATGCAGCCTTCACTGTCCAGGTTTCCGGCATACGGACAGGTAGACCATGCGGTCTCATATTCCGTACCTTTCCATTTGATGCCCACCAAGTCCATCGGCATCTCCGTTTCAGCGGTCTTCCAGCGTTTCAGGTCGTCCAGACGAAAGCCTTCGTTGAACAGCTCAATAGTACGTTCGCGGCGGATTTCCGTACGCATGTCCATACCGGGATTATTCTCTATCAGGCTGTTGCTCAGCTTCGGCATATTCGGGTTCACACGCAGACGGACCAGATTGAGCGAACGGTCGAGGTCGGCATCCGAAATCTGGTCGTCACGCTCATACATCGCCTCGGCAAAGTTCAGCAGCACCTCCGCATAGCGGATTACGGGATAATCGTACCCCTCGTTCTTGTCCGCAACGGCACGTTCGGTAGCCCACTTCTGATTGTGATAGCCCGTTCCCGTACTCGGCTTGAAGTCCGCAATGACCGGATTCGGATCATCGTCCGTCCAGTTGGTATGAGGCTTCAAATTGTTCCAGAACTTGTCGTGCGGTTTCATCATCGTATAGCGCATCCGGTTATCACGGTTCTGAAACTCACTGTCCATCTTGTCATATCCCTGGAACTGCGGATTCGTTGTCCCTCCGTACTCGATGGGAAGCCCGTTCTGACAGAGATACATGTTGGCAAATTTCCGTGTAATCCAGATGGCATTGTTCAGCGAGCTCTGCGTGATGTTCCAGTTGATAGGGGCAATAATTTCATCATAACGGCGCACGAAAATGTATTCCTTGTTCGCATCCTTTTGCAGTCCGGCAGGATTGCACTTGGTATTCTCCAGAATGAACATATACTTCTGTGCCTTCTCGCCCAGCGACTCCGGAGCGAAAAGCTCGAAAGCCTTGCTGTTCATCACATTCTGCGCGGCCTTTGCCGCTATGTCGAGCAGTTCCTTTCCACGCTCTACATTTCCACGGAACTTCTGCCATGTCCCCTCATAAAGTGCCACACGAGAAAGGAACGCCCAGGCAGCCTCGGACGACACGCGGCCTTCCTCCGTAACTTCAGCATAGGCGGGAAGCATACGTGCGGCCTCCTGCAAGTCCTTCACGATAAAGTCAGCCACCTCGCTCCGGTCGTTCTGCTCCACATACATCCCTGGATCGGTCAACTCCATCGGACGGTCTACAATAATGGCGTTACCATACAGTTGGAGCAAGTCGAAATAACTGTACGCGCGGAAGAAGCGCGCCTCGCCGATGTACTGCTGGATATCTTCCTGCGAGGGATAGTTTTCCGCATTCTGCAGCAAAAGATTCGTGCGGCGGATGCGCGCATAATCATCCGTATAGTTCTTGTCGGACGGGAGCACCGTATTCGTTCCGTTGCTGTAAATGTTCCGCAAATCCTTGTTCGTGAACAGGTCTGAAAAATAATCGGAATGCGCGGGCTTGTCGTCCTGCGAGTACATTGCCTCAGAGAACTGACGCACCCAACCGTAGAACTGGTTGGCAAAGAGCTTGAAGTCGTTCGTCGTCTGCCAGTAGTTTGTCTCTGCCAACTGGTCTTTCGGCTCCAAGTCGAGACACGACTGCGTGCAGGTGCCCAACACCAGAGCCACAAATAAGTTTCTTATGGTATGTAGTTTCATATTGTTTCTGTCATTTAAAAGGTCAAATTCAATCCAAAAGTCACATTTCTCGTAAACGGATAGCGTCCGAACGCCTCTACCTTGCGCGAAGCCTCAGGATCCCATCCATCACTTATCTTACTGTTCTCCCAGAGGTCGGCACCCGTCACATAGACACGGGCATAGCTGATGAAGCCAATCTTGTCAAGCAGCTTCTTCGGGAAAGTGTAGCCCACCGTCACGTTCTTCAGACGAATGTATGAACCGTCCTCAACAGACCAGGAAGAACAGATATAGTTATAAAGGTTAATCTGCGACTGGTGCGTATAGGTCGGATAGTGTGCGTCCGGCGTTTCGGGCGACCATACGTTGCCTACCGACTGATTTGTGGAATTGTTATACCATGACATCATCGGAATACGCCAATTATCGTTCTTGCCCTTCAGGTTGTTCTCTCCGCCACGCCAGATGGTGCGTTTGCCTGCTCCCTGGAAGATGACGGACACATCGAAACCGTTCCATTCCAGTCCGCCGTTGAACGAGAACTGCACTTTCGGATCGTCCGTACCCAGATACACATAATCCGCCTCAGTCAACTTGCCGTCCTTGTTCACGTCCTCGAACATGTTATCGCCCAAACGCAGATTGGCAGGCATACCGATGTTATTGTTTCCATTTCCGTAACGGTCAAGATACTTCTCCAACTGTTCCTCAGTCTGTATCTTCCCGCAATATTTCAGTCCGAACACGGAGTTCAGAGGATAGCCCTCGCGGTTGCTCACCACACCCGAAGTGATGGTGGCGTCGCCGCCGTTGTCCACCAGCTCGTTTGTAGAATAAGTGAACGTACCTCCTATGTGATAAGTCACGTTCCCAATCTTGTCGCGCCAGTTGGCTGTCCCTTCCCATCCGTGGGCGTTGAACTTACCACGGTTCACGGTAGGTGCCTTGTCGCCCAGCGTGCCCGGATAGGAAATGTCAATCAGCATGTTGCTGCACTTCTTCCAGAACACTTCCGCCGTACCGGTCAACCGGTTGCCGAAGAATCCGAAGTCCAGACCAATGTTGTAGTTCTTGATGACCTCCCATGTACGGTCTGTACTCAACAGCTTGCCATTGGTATTGGTAAAAGACAGCTTGCCGTCACCGATATACGCTCCAGTCGACGAAGAGAAATTGTAGAGTTGCACACCGTCGTAACGGTCGATTCCCGCCTGGTTACCTACCGTACCGTAGGAGAGACGCAGCTTCAGTTCGTCGAATATGCCGAGATTCTTTATGAACTGCTCTTCGCTCAGACGCCATCCGGCAGACACGCCGCCGAAGAAAGCCCAGCGGTTTTCCGGCTGGAACTTGGAGGAGCCGTCATACCGGAAGTTTCCTTCAATCAGATAGCGCGACTTGTAGTTGTAGTTCAGACGGGCGAACCATGAGAGCAGGGCTTCCTGCCAGCGTTCCGGTCCCTCGTTGCTCGTGTTCTGCAAGGTCATCTGTCCCGTACCGTTGATGATGTCCAGCGAAGGAAGTATGTCGAGCACTTTCGTGGCGAAATAGTCATAGTCCTTCATGTAGTACTGAAGACCGGTCATCACTCCCACCGTATGGTCGCCGAAGGTCTGGTCATACGTACCGTACATGTTCGCCGTATAGATGTCCGTGCGCGAAGCTGTCTTTATATAATAGGTGTCCTGCTGCGCCGGCTCCACAAGCGTCTGGAGCTTCGTGCCCGTATAGTCGTAATAGTCGACCGCCAGATTCTTCACGTCACGGATGGCGGTACCCGAACTGTAGCCCAACGTGGCGACCACATTGAAATAGTCGTTGATGCGATATTTCAACGTCTCATTGATGTTGACGGAGGAAGTGCGTAACTTGTTGTCACCTCCCACCTCGCAACGCCAGTTCGGAGTGGCCCAGTTACCCCACGCATATGGCTTTCCATCGACGGTGGACGAAGGAAATCCCGGCTGCTGCATGCCGGCGGTCAACGCTTGCGATATCTGTGTCGGCGACACCTGGTCCTGCCGTGTATAGGCGATGACGGACTCCAAATCAAACTTGTCCGTGAAATGGAACACGTTGCTCAGACGCAGGTTGTAGAGTTTGTTACTGTTATTTCCCCATTTCAGGTTACTGTCGTCATACATGAAACGTCCCGAAAGGCGGTAAGTTGACTTCTCGTTCCCGCCCGACACGCTCAGTTCGTGCGAAGTCGTGGCGGCCGTGCCCCACATGATGTCCTCCCAGTCCGTATCGAAGAACACAAAATCATCAAGCCCCTCGAAGTAACCCGTCGAGAAAGGATTTCCGGAATTCTCCACATTTATATAATGCCCCTTGTTCTGCCGCGCAAGTGCTATATATTGCAGCCACTGGTCATCTGCCGGACTCTTCCCGTCGTTCAGACGTGCCTGTTCCATCGCGTCACACCATTCGTCAAGCGACATCGTCTGCGGCTGCAAGCCGACGAACTTTGCCGTCACCGAGCCACTGTACTCCACTCTCAGCTTGCCTTCCTTCGCTTTCTTGGTCTGCACCAGAATGACTCCGCCCGCAGCCTTGCTTCCATAGATGGCAGCCGAAGCGTCTTTCAGGAAGTTGATGCTCTCGATATCGGAAGGATTCAGCAGTCCGAAATCCGATGAATCGACTTCCACACCGTCCACGATTATCAGCGGAGAAGAATTGTTCTTGGAAAACGAGCCACGAATCTTCATATTCCAACTCTCGGCACCCGGAGCAGCGGAATTACGGGTGATGAATACGCCCGGCACCTGTCCCTGCAATGCCTGAGCCGGATTGGAAAGCGAACCTTTATTCTGCAGCATCTTTCCGTCGACTACAGTCACCGCACCGGTCAGCGTCTCCTTCTTCTGCGCGCCGTAGCCGACCACCACGACTTCTTCAAGCAACTCCGAACTTTCTTTCATCGTCACGTTCAGAACTGAGCGATCACCCACTTCCACAATCTGGTCTTCATAACCGATATAGCTGAACTTCACTTTCGCCCCCGGAGTGACACTCAGTGAATAATTCCCGTCTATGTCCGTAATGGTTCCTTCCGAACCGCCTACCACACTGACACTCACACCAATCAAAGACTCGCCTGTCGCATCCACGACACGTCCCTTAATTATCTTCTGCGTCTGCGACACAGACAGAAACGAGTCACCGTCCGTATGTGCGGCAATGATTCCCGAAGGACACATGCCCCACACCAGACCTGCCGCCAAGGTTACCTTCATAACCGGCGCACAAATACAATTTAATTTTCTTTTGGGTTTCATGAATTTAAATTTGAGGTTTCACTAACTTTTCTTCAAGATCAAAAACATCCATCACACACACGCCTTCATCGCTTCCCGCATACTGCGTCTTCCCAGAAACAAGTGGCATTCCACTGTCCGTCGGCTCAGATTCAACGCCTCGGCTATTTCTTTGGCTGTCCTTCCCTCGTACACGCTCAACGCATAGACCGTTCTGCGCTGACGGGGGAAGGTTGAAAGTATTTTCCGCTCCAGTCCCAACAGTTCTCTGACATAAATTCCTTCTTCCGTTCCGCACACCACCTTTCCGCCTTCGAGAGCCAGCCATTCGTCGGCTTTCTTCCTTCTGCATGAACGGCGTACATAGTCCGTAATCACATTCCGGGTTACGGAATACAGAAAATGCCGGACTGTGTCTTCCCGAAGCATCCGCTTATACGTCAGCAGCTTTACAAAGACATCCTGAGCCAAATCCTGGGCTTCATCATTGTCCTTTATCCGATAGCTTATGTAATTGAAAATGCGCTGATGATATTTCCTGTATGCGCATACAACAATATCGTTGTTCTTTTCTTCCGCTGTCATCATAATATTCGTCACAAAGGGTTCCTGATTCAACAAACATACCTTCAATGTTCCCGATAGTACTGGATGAAGGCCACAATGGGAATGCCCATCGTCGGATAGTTGGGATAAGGGTGCGGATTGCCCACCTGCAGCCCCTTCTCATTCATACGATATCCTTTCTCATTATCTATCGTGATGCCCACATCCACCAGATAATATCCTTCATCTTCCTTCCCGTCGAACGTGTCAATGATGTTCTTCCTCAACCTCCACATCGCCGCGTTCTGGCGCAGAGTGAAGTCACCCCTCGCATTATCAAGCGAGCCGCATGTACTGCACGGTATCATAATGATGAACTTCCCGTCCGGAACGGCCTCGTAATACGATTCCTTCATCTCCACGAGTTTCCTGTTCCAGCATTCATAGTCGGCGGTCAGGCTGTCACGGAAATCATTCAGTCCCAGCATCTGCCCGAAAAACTGGGGAGCCTCCAGATTCCACATCTGCAGATATTTCCCATAGTTGAACTTCCAGGCACGTTCATCGACCGAGGTCTTTTTCCACTCCTTTCCTGTATAGACCACATAACTTCCGAGCGCGTTGTCGTACATCAGGTCATTCTTCTTCGGATTCAGCAGGTAACCCGTCTTCCCGTCGAAACGTTCCAGACATTTGTCATATCTTCCACAGTCATACACCTTGTTCCAGTCCTTCAGTTCACCGCTCTTCACCCGGAAGCAGTTCTTCCAGAAAGCGCAACTTCCCCAATAACGCAGCTCACCCTCCGGCTGCATATAGCCATGATAAGACGTAAACTCGCCTTTCGGTATCTCGAAATATTTCTTCAAGGTCCATCCGCCGCGTCCTTCATCGAACTGCCCTTCCACTCCCTGCACATTCCGGAGTCCGACCATCCTGATACCGGGCACATTCCCATTGGCCAGCAGTGCATCCTTGAAGAAAGCCCCGTTCACGAAACTGTCTCCAAGAATCTGTATGGTCACCGTCCCGCTTCCATATCCTTTCTTTCCCACGCAGAGCGAAACGGAATCCTCCTTCAGAATCCGGAAGTCATCCGAATTTACCAGATCCACCTTCATATAAGTTCCGTCTTCAGGATTCTCTATAGATGCCACTCTCGGCAACCTCTCCGAGTAAACGCAGTTGCCGGAGAATCTGACATAATCATCGTAAGGTCTCCAACGCTTCAGCATAGCTTCTACATATACACGATTCTCCGTATCGGAAAGCATGTAAAGTTTCTCCGGAAGACAGATGTCGTTCCGGAAACTCTTTGTCTCCCCCCAAAGGGAAACACACATCAGAAGAAGTCCTCCCAATGTCAGAAAAGTTTTCTTGATTTCAGATTGAATGATTTCCATATCGTCCTGTTTTACCCTTGTTTCATGTCGCAAAACTAAGACAATACAGGCAGATACATTAAGACAATTCATCCCCAATATTAGGTCAATTTGTCCCGGCACCCCGCTCAGATACCGTCTGGAGGGGATTTAAGTCTTTTTCATGAGACGTATGAATCTTGTTACGCCTTTTCTTCTCCGGCACGATACTGTGTAGGAGTCACCCCAAATTCTTCCTTAAAATACTTGTTGAAATACTTGATTGAATTGAATCCTACCCGGTCGGATATTTCGGAAATGCTGCTGTTCCCGGTCTTCAACAACTGCGCCGCATGTTTGAGACGGACAGAACGGATAAAATCGTTCGGAGTCTGTCCGGTTATCGACTCAAATTTCCGGTAAAGCTGGCTGCGGCTCATGCACAGACTCTCGCACAAGTAACTGACCGAAAACTGAGGATCATCAAGATGGTCTTCCACCAGCTTCACCGCCTTTCTGACAAACTCTTCATCCAATGAAGTGATCGTGATGCTCGCAGGCGATATTTCTATTTCCTTATGAAACATTTCCCGACGCTTTTCCTGCTGTTCAAGCAACGTCCGTATGCGTGTAAGCAGAATCTCGAAATTGAACGGCTTCGATATGTATGAGTCGGCACCCGCCTTGTAGCCTTCGATACGTGCCTCATCCGATATGCGGGCTGTAAGAAGAATGACCGGAATGTGTGATGTCTGGATATTGTTTTTGATATGCGAGCACATCTCCAGACCGTCCATCACGGGCATCATCATGTCGGACACAATCAGGTCGGGCGACTTTTCCACCGCCATCCTTTCGCCTTCCGCCCCGTTACCGGCTTCAAGCACATCATAATATGTCCGCAACTGTTCCGCAAGGAAATGACGGAACTCGGCATTGTCCTCCACCACAAGGAGTGACTTCCTTCCCGTTTTCTCCACTGGCACTTCGGAAGAGACGGAATCGGACACATCCTCCTCCCCGCCCAGATCGGCCGGTATATGGATGACAAACGAAGTCCCTTCGCCCAGCTTGCTATGAACTTCCACCTCCCCTTCGTGCAGTTTCACATACTCTTTCACCATGTGAAGTCCGATGCCCGAACCTTCTATGCCCGAAGTCGGATCGGAACGGTAAAAACGGTTGAAAATCGTCTCCACATCCTTTTCACTGATTCCGCATCCCGTATCTAAGACTTCAATGACGGCATACGGCTTCCCGTCTTTCATCTCCCGGCTTATCTTCGTCAGAATCCGTCCTCCATCGGGCATGAACTTGAAAGCATTCGAATATAGGTTATTGAGAATCTTCTGCATTTTCGCCTCATCGAACCACATGGGAATCCGGGACGTTCCGCAGCTCACCTCAAAATCAATCGAACGGGTTTTGGCCAGCTCCTTGAACTCCGATGCCACATACCTCACGAACTCCACCATGTCCGACTTCTCCAGATTCAGGCTTTCCCCGCCCATCTCCAGCTTTCTGAAATCAAGCAATTGGTTGACCAGTTGCAGCAACGTGTCCGCGTGGCGGTATATCCGTTCCAGTTTCGTCCTCAAAGGCTCTTGCACCTCTTTCATGAGGATGCCAAGCGGAGTCATTATCAGCGTAAGCGGAGTGCGGAACTCATGACTGATGTTGGTGAAGAAACGGAACTTCATCTGATTCAGTTCCTCCTTCTGCTGCTCCCGTTTCAGCATTTCCTGCTCCATCAATTCCCGTGCCCTCTTTTTCCGGTAAGAACGTACTGCCAACCATACAAGTGCAAGCGTCAGCAAACCATACCCCATATAAGCAGGCCAAGTGGCCCAGAAAGGCGGGGCGATGACGATGGCCAATTCAGCCGGCCGCTCACCCCATATCCTGTCGCTGTTTCCCGCATAGACCACCAGCTTGTAGCTTCCCGGACGCAAGCCGGTATAAGAAGCCATACCGATGCCTCCCGTGCGGATTTCATTCCATCCGTCCTCAAAATTCTCCAGTCGGTAACGATAGTACGAGCGCGAGCCATTTACATAATTCATTCCGGAAAATTCCACAGAGATGAAGTTCTCGTCATACCTCAGTTGAATTTCGTCCATGTGATTAAGCGGACGGTCCATAACAATACGACCTTCATATTCCGTCCCTTCCTTCAATGGGGTATTGAACACACGAAAACCCGTAAAAATCGGTTTCCCCTGTATCTTGTTGTAGTGCATTTCCGAGGGATTGAAGACATTGATTCCATGATGCCCTCCGAAATAGATTTCCCCGTCACGCGACTTCAGACAAGAATTTTCGTACAGTTTCCCGTCCTGCACACCGTCATCAACGTCAAAGTTCACCACCTGAAATCTGTAGCCTTCAGAAGTTTCCCTCAAGGATATGCGCGATACGTTACACACCGTCGAGACCCAATACACCCCCTCGTCATCTTCCACTATCGAAGATATATTGTTATTGGCAAGTCCGTTTTCAGCGTTCAACGTATAGGCTTTCCCGCGCTTTCCGTCCCAGATGCGGATGCCCAGGTTAGTGCCGAACCATTCGAGCGAACGGCTGTCCCTGAACACGCAGTTATATGACACCTGAGGCCCCATGAACTTCGGGCTCTCCGGACTGTCGATTTCAGGAACGAACACCTTATCAGTATATCTGTCATAATAATAAATGCCGTTCTCCCCATAAACGGCAAACACAGAATCACTGGCCGAATAGAAACCGTAGTCGCGCTTATGGAACGCAATCTCCGGATGGCGTTCGCTCAACAAGGTGATTTTTCCGGTATGAAGGTCCAGCTCGCCTACTCCCTTGTTGCTTACGCTCACCCAAAACCGCCCGTCGGGAGATTCGTAGACGGCACGCGATATGTTCTGGTCTGGAAAAAGATTCCTGTCGGCATTGTTCCGATTATACACTCTGACGCTTTTCCCGTCAATGCAATAGAACCCCTCCAGATAGGTACCTATCCAAATTCGGTTCTCCCGATCCCGATACAGACAAAGACAAAGAGACGCATCACCCAATGTACCGGAAAAAGCCCTTTTTGTTTCGCCCGTATGCGGATTGTACCGCATCAAACCGTTCAAACCTGTTCCGACCAGTATCGTCCCGTCTTCGTCTTCCAGCAAGCAACGCACCACTTCATTCGTCACCAGCGTTTCCTTTTTCATAGTCTGAACCAGACGGAACTTATACATGCTCGGATTGTAATAGCACAATCCCTCCCACAATGTACCGACCCATACGCCGTGGTTGTTATCGGCCAGTACACACTGAATGTCATTTCTCAGCACATTTCCATCGTTCAACAACAAGCCGGACATCGCCTGTATCCGATGCGTCTTCCCGTCTATCCTGCGCAATCCCGACCAAGAAGAGCCGACCCACACATTCCCTCCCGTATCCATATCCATACAAGTAAAGAAGTTGGACATCCCATTGATGGTCAGCAGTTCTTTCCACTTCTGTTCCTGACGCACATACACACAAACCGCCTGGTTGTACATCAGCCAGACGTTGCCTTCTCCATCCGTCTGAATCTTCAGCCGGTCGGTAGCATCCGATATTTTCCCGACAAACGAACGGTCTTCATCAACAAACCGCTTTAACGTGCGGTTCCATAGTCTTATCAGGCCGTCCGTATATACAATATAATAAAGGTCTTCGTATTGGGCCAACTCGCAAGGTACCCCATGACGGGAAGCAGAAACACCGTCTTCCACCGTTTCCAGCACGGAAGCATCGGTGTCATAAAATAAAAAAACGTTATCTTCGGTAAGAAACCAATAGTTCCCGTCATCGTCCACAAACAGATTCTTCAGCCTGCCCCTCACTCCCATGCTGCGCAGTTCACCCTCTATATCATAGATAAAGCGATTGGTATTCAGATCAAAGAGAAGCAGATACCCCGGCGACTTCATCCAGACCCTATCCTTACGGTCACAATAATCCTTGAAAATCTGGTTCCGGTTATAACTCCACTGATAAATTTTCCGGCGGTCGTGATAGAAATGTTCGAAGGTAGCTCCATTAAAGATATTCAGAATAGAAGAAGTACGGACAGCCACCCGTCCGTCACGGAGCATCGAAAGGTAGCGTATCTGATTATCCGACATTCCGTCGGCCACATCCCAACGGTGAAACATGATGTCCGTCTGCGCATGAAGCGGAATGCAGACAAGGCAAAGCAGAAAGAAAAGAATGTGTCCGGCATGTTTCATAGCAACTTTCGTTTTTGGGTTCCCGCAAATGTAGGACATTCCCGGCAATAAAGCAAACGAAAATTACGGAAAGCGCATACAAGCGAACGGGCGGAGAACAAGACAGAGAATTCGGGCACATGGGCAGGATTTTCCGGCCGCGGAACCGGGAATTACAATGGGAACAACACATAAAAAAACCGGCTTCCGGTTAAGTATTCGCATATTTCCAAGCGTACCTTTTAAAGAAATGAATCAAAAAAACGGACAATCATCATGAAACGAATTATCCTGGCACTGCTCTGTGTATGGTGCCTGACAACCGTCTGGGCACAGAAGATAAGCTATCCTTCGCTGCTGTTCACTCCCCAACGTATTGCGGAAGCCAAACAGCGGGTATCAGAAGATTCTGTCTATCGCAAGGCATGGAACGAGATAAAGGCAACCGCCGACAAGGTGAAGGGTGACCGGGACATCAACCGGGCCGACTATCTCGCCCTCGCCTATCTGATGACCGGAGACAAGACTTATGCCGAAAAGACAAAAAAGATTCTCCTGAACATCTCGAACGACAAGTCGTGGGGAAACGCGGAAATGCTGGCACGCACCCCTGCATGGAACTCGGAACTCAACATGGCGCACAAGGCATTTTATGCGGCCATAGCCTATGATGCTGTCTACGACGAGCTTTCAGGGAGCGAACGGAAACAGATTGCCGAGGGACTGGAAAGGCTGGCCGTGAAGCCTTTGCTCGGCGACTGGATTCTGGAACCCACACGTATCCACTCGCTTAACTCGATGGGACACAATTGGTGGACTTCGTGCGTATGCATGGGGGGACTGCTGGCCATGAGTCTGCAGAATGAACTGAAAAATGCCGAAAGATACATAGAAGCCGTAAACGAAGCACTCCCCGAATGGGTCGACTTTGAAGGTGACGTGCTGCAGCACAAGCCTAAAACATTCGATGATGCAGGAGGCATGTACGAGAGCCTCAACTATGCCAACTACGGTATTCAGGAAGCACTGCTCTTTTGTATGGCATGGAAGAACACCCACGAAGGAGAAGCGGGGAACCACATCCCCCAACTCAAGAAACTCCCTTCTTTCTTCTCGTTCATATGCTATCCGCGAAACGGAATGCTCTACAGCATCAACTTCGGAGACAGCCACAAGGAAACAACAGCCGAAAGCAGCCTGATGCTGTTGTATGCACTCGGTTTCCAGGACAGCAATATCTTATGGTATATAAGCCAGATAAAGCAAGGGCAGAACCGTGACGGATATTTCATCAACCGCCCGATGGGATTCCTTTATACCCCAGAACTCGACAACGCGCCGAAAGTGCCCGACCTGAAAAAATCGCAACTGTTCAGCGATTTCGGCTGGGCCACCATGCGCAACTCATGGGAAAAGGACGAAACCATGCTGGCGGTAAAGTCGGGACATACCTGGAACCACTCCCATGCCGATGCCAACTCGTTCATCC
Organism: uncultured Phocaeicola sp.; assembly: GCA_944320815.1. Classification (GTDB taxonomy): domain Bacteria; phylum Bacteroidota; class Bacteroidia; order Bacteroidales; family Bacteroidaceae; genus Phocaeicola. The sequence goes on from CALUIZ010000023.1 coordinate 37,544, forward strand.
TTTTCCATAAGGGAGAAGACATCCTGAAAGAAGCTGGACGCTGCTGGTATCCCAACCCAGAATACCGCAACTATTTCTTCCAGAGTCGTGCGCACAACGTGGTGCTTTTCAACGGGAAAGGACAAAGCCGCGAACAGCAGTACTACGGTTCGCCTCTCCGGGGAAATCTGTTCGGCTTACTCGATGGAGGAAACATCAAATACGTGCTTGCTGACGGGACAGGCCCCTATGCCGACCAGTTCAGCCGCAACTTCCGCCATTTCCTTTGGCTTGACAATGTAATTTATATCATAGACGACCTGAAGACCCATGAGACAGGACACTTCGAATGGCTTTGGCATCCGGGAGGAGAAGCGAAAAAGAAAGGAGCGGATTTGATTGTGACAAACAATAAATCATCGGCAATCGTCCGTCCGCTCTATCCACGTATGCTGGCTCAATCAGATTTCGTACACGATTATCCCGATGATTTGTACTGGGAGGAAATCGAAGCTCCCACTGAAGACCTGAAAGGCAAGGAAACATACTATTCGTTCCATCTTCCCGCCGAGACCAACCGGGTGAAGGGAGTCACGGCCATCATTCTGAAAGACAGCATCGACCAGAAAGAACTTCCAAACATCGAACGACGTGACGGAAAAAACTGGATAGGACTGCGCATAAGCTACAAAGGGAAAGTCACCGACCTGTATATCAACCAACTGGCGGACGGAAGGCTGATGCACAGCAACTCATGGATTGAAGCGGACGGATGGGCCACAGATGCCTACATGTTCGCCGTAAGCTATGAAGAAGGAGCTTCGCCAGCGAACTCAGAAGAAATCTTTATCTGCTACGGAAGCGCGTTGAGAAGGGAAGAGGTCACCTATTTCTCATCCTTGAGCAAACTCACGCTCATCGAAAAGGAAGAGAAAGGCAACATGCACCTCTGGATTGACAAGGATTCCAAAGTGAGAGCATACATAAGAAGCAGAAAACGCCCGTCAAGGCTTCAGGTAAACGAAAAGACAATTCCTGTCAGCTACAACGACCGAATGCTTAGAATCAAGTTCTGAGTTAGAACGATATTGAAGTATTTTAGGGGACTCACACCCGTTAGCTGATGCTCGTACCGAGCATATTGTAAAAAAGGGTGCCGAAACACCTGTTGATTTGCGTTTCGGCACCCTTCCTAAAAAATCTGGACAAGTTCCTATTTATTGTCTTTCTGACGGATTTCCACGCGGCGGATTTTCCCGCTGATAGTTTTCGGAAGTTCATCCACAAACTCAATGACACGCGGATACTTGTAAGGAGCCGTGACACGCTTCACATGGTCCTGCAACTCCTTTATCAACTCCGGACCGGCTTTCAACTTGTATTCTTTCGACAGGACAATGGTCGCCTTCACCACCTGTCCGCGGATTTCATCAGGCACACCCGTAATGGCACATTCCACTACCGCCGGATGGGTCATCAGCGCACTTTCCACCTCGAACGGGCCGATACGGTAACCGGAACTCTTGATGACATCATCGGCACGACCCACAAACCAATAGTATCCGTCCTCGTCACGCCAAGCCACATCACCCGTATAATATACTCCGTCGTGCCAAGTGGCCTTCGTCAGAGCAGGGTCACGGTAATATTCCTTGAACAGGCCCAGCGGCTTTCCCTTGTCGGTACGCACCACAATCTGTCCCTGCTCACCATCCTCCGCCGAACGTCCGTCGGGCTTCAGCAAGTCAATATCGTACTGCGGATTGGGAACACCCATGCTTCCGGGTTTCGGATCCATCCACGGGAAAGTGGCAAGCGTAAGCGTAGTCTCCGTCTGTCCAAACCCTTCCATCAGACGAATGCCCGTAATCTTCTTGAAAGTCTCATACACCGAATAGTTCAGAGCCTCGCCCGCCGTAGTGCAGTATTCCAGTGAAGAGAGGTCGTATTTGGTCAGGTCTTCCCGAATCAGGAAACGATAGATGGTAGGAGGCGCGCAGAGCGAAGTGATATGATAGTCATGTATCTTCTGGAGAATGTCGGCCGGAGTGAACTTCTCATGGTCATACACGAAAATGTTCGCCCCTGCAATCATCTGGCCGTAAAGTTTCCCCCATACCGCCTTTCCCCATCCTGTATCGGCAATGGTGAAATGCAGGCTGTTCTCGTTCAGGTTGTGCCAATAGCATCCGGTGGCGATATGTCCCAGCGGATAAGTGAAATCATGAGCCACCATCTTGGGTTCCCCAGTAGTTCCCGAAGTAAAATACATCAATGAAATGTCATCATTCGAGTTCGGATGTTCCGGACGCACGAAGGGGGCAGCGTTTTCAATGCCCTTGTGGAAATCTTCAAACCCTTCCGGATACTCAGGCCCCACACTGACCAGCCTTTCCACCGTAGGCGATTCAGGCATGGCATCCACAATGTGCTTGGTGATGACCGATTCTCCGGCCGCCACAATCGCCTTGATTCCAGCAGCCTGACACCGGTACACGATGTCTTTCTTGGTGAGCAGATGCGTGGCGGGAATCGTAATCGCACCGATTTTGTGAAGAGCGATGATGGAGAACCAGAATTCATAACGGCGTTTCAATATCAGCATCACGCGGTCGCCCTTGCCGATGCCGATGCTCTGGAAATAAGATGCCGTCATGTCAGTATATTTCTTCAGGTCGGCAAACGTGAACTGGATGTGCTCGCCCTTGTCGTTCGTCCACAACAGAGCCTTCTTGTCCGGCTGTTCAGCGGCCCAGGCATCCACCACATCATATCCGAAATTGAAGTTTTCGGGCACCTTTATCTTGAAGTTTTTGATGAAATCTTCCTGCGAAGTGAAATGTGTCTGTTCAAGAAATCTCTCTAACATATCTTTTACCTTTATAGTTATTGCATAATGACAGCCAAGAATTTCAATGTTTTCCCGTCGAGTGCCTTCATGCCATGAGGCAATGAAGAATCGAAATAAATGCTGTCGCCCTCATTCAGTACCAGTTCTTTTCCGTTGACGCTCAAAAGAAGCCTTCCTTCAATCACCAGATTGAACTCCTGTCCGTTATGGGTATTATAATACATGGGAGTGTCTTCCGGTTTCGGTTCCACCGTCACAATGAACGGATCGGCGATACGGTTTCTAAACCCCGAAGCCAACGACTGATATTTATAAGCCTTGGTGCGTTCCACGGAGATACCCGTACCCTTACGGGTAAGAAAGTAGGAATTCATCTTCGGTTCCTCACCGAACATCAGCACATCCAACGGAATCTCGAACTGATGAGCTATCTTCTGGAGCGTACTGACCGCAATGTCATACTCGCCCGATTCAATCCGGCGGTACTCATCCGCCGACATTCCGCACTTTCCGGCCATTTCCTCTATTGTCAAATCCAGCGCATCCCGCAATCCGCAGATACGCTCGGCAATCTGTCTTATCTGTTCATCCATAGTGTGATTATGTTAGTTTCCGCCAAAATTACGAAAGATTCTGATACCAAAAGGCAAAAAAGCGAGAAAAAAGTTTCAGGATAAACCATTTCTCCTGAAAGAATGGAAAGCACACCAATCCTGTCCGATAATTTTGTAAATTTGCAATCACAAGTCAAATGTATCCAATGAAAAAGTTGACACTCATAATTATGGCGGCAAGCTGCATCATTTCATGCACCGTCACTCCCGGAAAGCAGGAAGAGATTCATGAAGACACCCTCAAGCGAATCTCCATCCCTTTTGCCGGGCAAACCTCCAAGGAGGCGGAAATCATTCTGGAGAAAGACACTGTCCTCCCCAATGAAGACAAAATAAGACTGACCGTCAGAAACAGTTCGCCTCACACCATCCGAACAGGAAATGAACATTATCTTGACCGATGGAACGGGAAAGAATGGGAACGAATTGACCTGAATGCCACCGATGACGGTACAATCATCGTGTTCGATGCCATCGGATATGAACTTGCTCCGGGAAAAGAAATGATTCAGCACGCACATCTGCTAAGGGATATGCATCATTATACCGCAGGAAGGTACAGAATCTGTTGGCCCTTCACTGAAAACGGGAAAAAACGGCTCTTGACCAAAGAATTCTATATGGAGGAATGAGACATGATTAAACAAGATTATCTGATACGAATGATTCAGCAGGTGATTTCCGCAATAGTGGAAGCCCTTCTGCACCGCAAACCCATCCGGAAGCAGGAATGGGAGGAATACGACGGAATCGCCCGCCAGATTCTCGGCTTCCCTACGGAGGAACTCAAGACAATAGATATCCGCGAAGTGCTCCGCCGCTATGATGATGACAAGGACCGCATGGACAAAATCGAACTGGCGGCCATGGCGCTTCTGAAAATCGCGGACGACACGGAAAGTGACCCGATTCTGAAAGCCAAATTCCATCAGGAGGGTGTGGAATTGCTGGAATACGTGCAGCAACACGGGCATACCTATTCGCTCCAAAGAGAAATGCTGATTGCGATGCTGAAGAAGTTCTGACCTTTCCTCAAAGATTATGAAACGCAACCGCCAATGCAAATCTTGTTCTTACGGGTTTCCCTTCGCACTTGCCCGGAATCCATTTGGGCATTTTCCTGACAACACGTACAGCCTCTTTATCCCAAAGAGGGTCCAAAGACCTTAGTATTTCTATATCGGATATCGAGCCGTCTTTGTTGACCACGAACCACATGACTGTACGTCCCGGGACGCCGCATCCTCCGTTGATGTCTTTTGGCACACGCTTTCTCAGTTCTTTGCGGATGAATTCATTCATCTTTTCCGTTCCGCCGGGATATTGCGGCATTTCTTCCACTTCGAGATATATGGAGTCAGAATCAGACTGTAAGGTCTGTGCACCCAGATGATTAACTGACGAACAAAGAATCATAACCAAACAATAGAAATACAATTTCTTCATACGCAATTTCGATTTCGGATCAAACTCAATCAATAGCACAAATGGCTGTAAGAAACTATCACGACAAAATGTATTCTCACGTTCTTTCCGTTATGTTTGCCTGGAATCCATTTGGGCATACTCTTGACAATACGGACAGCTTCCTTGTCGCAAACGGAATCCCAAGACCTGGCTACCTCCACATTGGATAACGAACCGTCGCTCTCCACTACGAACTCCACGACTGTGCGCGGCCATCCCATTACATTCCCCCAGAAGTATTCGCTTGGCAATTGAATGTTTTTGCGGATGTAGTCAAGCATCTTCCTCCACCCGCCGGGATATTGCGGCATTTCTTCTGTCTGCCAATATATTGTGTTCTCCGGCATTTCCTGCTCCAAGGTGGACAGATAGCTTTCAAAGGGAATCCATCCGTGTTTGGCAAGGCTTTCAAGGTGGTCTCTCAGGTGGATGATTTTATTGGGCACGATATGTGTGAGATTGTTATAGACCAAAGTGTCCGTTTTGCCGGTACCTGAGTTCGTGTAAGAGAAGGACTGCAAGTGTCCGTTCTTGTAAAGACATCGGAAGGTTCTCCACGAACGGTTGTATATCCATTCTCCATCCGCATAGCCGCCTTCGTCAAAATGACCGACAAACATATTCTCGTCATTTTTCACGCTTGCATCCCCAATCACCCGATTGGCCTTCATCATGAAGGACAATTCATACCGGGATGTATCGCGGTCAGAAAACACATCCATCAAGCCGGGCATTTCCCCCTCAAAACGGTAAGGGCCGTCCAGCTTGCCTCCTTTATAATGCACTTCCAGCTTGCCTTTTCCTGTGTCGTACATCCATAGTCCGTCCTTCATGTTGTTCTTGTATCGCCCTGTGATTCTGACGGAATCGTTGGTATAGCGGAAATCGCCTTCATAGATGCGTTCTCCATCGGAGGCAGTCTTGTAAGTATAAGCTGCTTCCCCTCCTTCGTATTTCCCTGAATAAGTCTGTAAAGTCTGTGCGTTCAGGAGGTTTGCACACAGGCAGATGGCTGCAGCCAGCCCATAACGGAACTGTTTTTTCATGGCATTGATGTTTATAGCAAGTTAAACATGACCGGAACCGTGTATCTTGCTCTCACAATCTTTCCGTTGTGACGCCCCGGAATCCATTTGGGCATACTCTTGATGATACGCACAGCTTCCTTATCCAGAATCGGATCGAAATGTTTTATGATTTCTATATCGGCCAAAGATCCGTCTTTGTTGACCGTAAATAGAACAACTACAATTCCATAAGAAGGGCCGATGTTGCAAACCAGACCCTCCGGTTCGGGCAACCGCTGGTTCTTTCTAATGTATTCGAGCATCTTTACCCTTCCGCCGGGGAATTGAGGCTCGACTTCCACTTTGCTGAATACCGAATCGGATGTGTCAACAAGTTCTTCTTCGAGAGCTGTGCAAATAGGGGCGGGCTTTTTTTCATCTGCTTTCCCTGAGCAGCTTTGTAAGGCCGATGCGCTCAGGAGAAAGATGCACAGACAGGGGAGTATGGCCGCGCAATGGAAGTATAGCCTTTTCATGTGTCGTTCCGATTAGTTGGTTAAACTCTGTAAATGTAAGAAAATATATTGAACGATCCAACGGGAAACGCAAAAAAAGCACAGACCGTGTCCGTGTCTTTTTGATGGCAGAGTCAACCAGCAAGTGCAACATTACGAAATATTTTTGAAAAAGCAAAAAGAAAGGTGCAGATTGAACAATCCACACCTTCCCCGTCGTATAATCATACAATTAATCTTCCACCCACATAATCGTACCGTCCGCACGGACATACACATCCAGTTCATCCCACACTTCCACTTCATAGAATGTTCCTTCCGGAGTTTCCACACATTCAATGTCATCGTCCCAGTAGGCATGAGCACCGAACCTGTCTGTCAACGAAGTCTTCACTGCATCCGGAAGCTCGTTCGGATAGATGTCATAGGAGGTGAAAAGCCATTCTTCACTGAAGCTGAACACCACTTCCTTCTCGCGTCCGTCATGACGGATGTCAATTTCAATCCTTCCGTCATCATAATCCCGGTCAAGGATGACCGCACCCGGGTATTTCCCGTTCAGAACCGCTTCCAATCCTTCCCCGACAGTCACCCCGCCTCCAATGTCCGGATGCATCCCCGACGGGCGTTCAATTTCTTCTCCCTGCTCGTTCAGATAAACTTTTCTTTCACGGTCGCCCTTTTCAATTTCCACACAATAATAAATGTCCGTAGCGGTCTCATACCTGTCCACGTCATCAATCTGATAACCGGCATAATGGCTCTGGATGAAGCTGCGCACCACATCAGGAACATTCCACCGGTTATATTCCGTCTTGGTCTGAATCCACGAGGAAGAAGCGTCGAACCATATTTCATGCTTCATGCCGTTGTGCACAATCTCCACTTCCATGCCGTTGCGCTCCATGTCTATATCCACAATCCGCGCGCCCGGGAAATGCTGTGCCAGCCATTCCTCCACTCCCGACACAGGTGTCTGGGGCAGATACCCGAAGTGATCATTCTCTTTCCCGTCCGAATCAACGGATTCGTTCACGAGCACACCGTCTTCTGTATAATAAAGGTCCACTTCAACCCCTCCATTCTTCACTTCGACCACATACAGCTTTTCCGCTCCGTTCCGTTCCAGCACATCAACAGTCTCATCCGGCATCCATTCCGCATATGCGCTTTCCTGGATGGCGGTAGCTATCGCCTGAGGCAATGACGCGAAAGGAATTTCCGTTTCAGTCATTCCCCAGCGCGCATCAGCCAACGCATACCATGCTGCCGTCTCCTTTCCGTTATACTGAAACTCAGCCTTTGCATATCCGTCCTTTACAGACCAGGAAGCACGAGTTTCTCCATACTGGCTTTCAAATGCCGCCAGCACACTTTGAGGCACGCTTCCGCTGCCCCCACCACCTTCGTCTTCACTACACGATACGAAGAAAGACATCAAACAGAACATTGATGCCAAAGATGTCAAAAAAAACAATTTCTTCATAATTCAATCCTTTTATTGGTTTGTCCACAAAATAAAGGCACAATTCTGAAAAGATTCTGAAATCCAGCAATAATTAAGATGAATATGAGTGCAGAAAGCAGTCAGGCGATTGTTCATTTTCTGTTCTTCTTTTCTCCAGTCCGACTTTTTACGTAATTTTGCAACCGAATCAACCCGTATATCCAACTATGGTAAAAGCTATCTTTTTTGATATAGACGGGACATTGGTGTCTTTCTGCACGCATACCGTCCCGCAGTCCACTTGTGACGCACTGAAGAAGCTCCGCGAACAGGGAGTGAAGGTGTTCATCGCTACCGGACGCCCCAAGAAACTGATGATGGAGGCGGTGGGACATCTGGAATTTGATGGTTACATCACGCTGAACGGAGCATATTGCTTTACCGCCGACCACAAGGACATCTACAAGAACGGAATACCGGAGGAAGATGTGGAACGGCTGATTGCCTATTCGCACGAACATCCGGAAATTCCATTCGTGTTTGTACACGACAACACCTGGTTCCTGACCTGCGTGAATGAAGCGGTGAGAGATGTGGCACGGCTGATTGAAATAGAAATTCCTCCCGTGCACCCTGCAGAATACGCAAGGGGAAAAGAAATCATGCAGATAATGGGGTATTTCCCGGAAGAGGATGACCACGAAGTGTTTTCCCATGCGCTCACACATTGTGAGCCGATGCGCTGGTATCCGCTCTTCGCCGACATCATAGCCAAAGGAAACAGCAAGAGTCACGGCATAGACAAGGTACTGGAATATTATGGCATCAGCCTGGAAGAAACGATGGCTTTCGGTGACGGAGGGAATGACATCCCGATGCTTTCACACGTACATATCGGAGTGGCGATGGGAAATGCTGCGGAAAAGGTACGGGCCTCGGCCGATTACGTCACGGCTTCCGTAGACGAGGATGGAGTGGCCAATGCGTTGCGTCACTTCGGATTGCTCTGAGGGGACAGAAAGGCACGGAGACAGAAAGAAATGAATCCCATTTATAAAGCTCTGTATCTCCGTGCCTTTCTGTTCGACTAAAGGACCGTCAGCCGAGCCAGATAGTCGTAATGCTCGCCTTCCGCTATCTTTTCAGCCTTGAAACCATATTGAGAGGCATACAGGGAAAGCGTGTTGAAATCAATGTAAAGCCAGTCGAAACTGTCTCCTTTCATTTGTTTGTACTGCATCCGGAAGTCCACCTGTCCATAATAATCCGCGGCAAGGTCTATCACAAAACTTCCGTCCTCATCTTCAAAGAGGTAGCGCAAGTCGCTCGAATCCATCAATATGCATCCCCCGGGAGCAAGCAACTGCTTCATGCGTCCGAAAAATCCGCCGATGTTTTCCAGCCTCCCGATGATGCCCGAACCGTTCATCAGCATCAGTACCGTATCGAACTGCCCCACAAAATGAGGGTCGAACACATTCACGAGCCTTGCATCCACACCACGGCTCTGCATCACTTCCACCGACAAAGGGGAGATGTCGATGGCCTGCACTTCCTTTCCCATTTCGCGCAGAGCCAGTGAATGACAACCGCTTCCGGCCCCCACATCCAGTATGCGCCCACAGGCCGACTGCAAGGCAATCCGTTCGAGTTCCGGCATTTCCCCGTAAGTGCGGAACAGACCGGACACGGGAATCTCATCTTCATCGAATTGTGACGAAAACACTCTGAGCCTGGCGGCCTTGCCCTTATTGTAATAGTCATGAATGGCAGCTCCCATCGGGTCTCTGTCGGGAGCCAGACAAGTCGTATTCATAAATCAATTCCTTTCTTTTATTCCAGATACAGATAATCATAATGCACCAGCGGTTTCTGCCCGTGTCTTCCCAACATACGGCGGGCCTCATCCGAGTCCACTCCCGCACGGCCCACACCGATAAGCGTGCCGTCCTCATCCATTATCCGCACAATATCATCCTTCTCAAACTCGCCCACCACATCAGTCACTCCGACGGGAAGAATGCTCACGGCCTTGTCCCCCCTTACCGCATCCACGGCTTTATGGTTCAGGCGCAGTTCCCCTTTGGCAAAACCTTCGCTATGGGCAATCCATTTCTTCACGCTCGACACTTCCTCTTCCGAAGGGACAAAACGGGTGCAGACCGTCGTCTCGGGCGACTGCATCAGATTGACCAGTATATTGTCCTTCTTTCCGTTGGCGATGATTACAGTAATGCCCTCATCGGCCACCTTGCGGGCGATGGTCGTCTTGGTAAGCATGCCGCCACGTCCGAAGCCCGACTTTTCCGTACGGATGTAGTCGGACAAGTCTTTCCCATGTTCCACAATGCGGATCACTTCCGCATTCGGGTCGGAAAGCGAACCGTTGTAGATACCGTCAATGTTGCTCAAGATTATCAACGCCTGCATGTCAAGCATCGAAGCTACCAGCCCCGAAAGTTCATCGTTGTCGGTAAACATCAGCTCCGTCACCGAAATGGTGTCGTTTTCATTGACTATCGGAATCACCCCGTTTTCGAGCATCACCCTCATGCAGCTCCGCTGGTTCAGATAATGGCGGCGCGTGCCGAAACTTTCTTTCGTGGTCAGCACCTGCCCTACGGCAATTCCATGTTCACGGAACAGCTCATAATAACGGTTGATGAGCTTTGCCTGTCCCACCGCCGAAAAGAGCTGACGCTGTTCCACACTGTCCAGCTTATGCGTCTGTTTCAGTTCGCTCCGGCCCGAAGCCACGGCACCCGAAGAAATCAATACGATTTCCACTCCGTTCTTATGCAGTTCCGCCACCTGGTCGACCAAGGCTGACATGCGTGTCACGTCCAGTGTCCCGTCCTTGCGAGCCAGTACATTACTTCCTATTTTTACAGCTATCCGATTGAATTGATAATTCATTCCGTCACTCCTTTTCTGTTAAACACAAGCAAAGATAGGACTTTATTCCCAAAAAACCAGTTTATTATTACACAACAAACAACATACGAGTTTTAACCGTCAAACAAAAAGTCCTCGTCCTATTTTTCAGGATTAAACTGTTTATCATATCCCAACAGATACTTTGCCAACACAGGGTCGTTGAAGTCGGCTGCAAGAGGATGTCCCGCATCCAAGCGGCGGATGGCTTCCCGTTCATCGTCCGTCAGTTCGAAATCATCAAGGGCGAAATTGCTTCTCATGCGCTCCGGCTTTGTGGATTGAGGAATGATGATGATGCCTTCGTCCGTCAGGAATTTCAGGCAGATTTGGGCGATGTCCTTGCCGTGCCTGTCGGCAATCTCTTTCAGCGTTTCATTGCCGAAGAGGTTGTTCATCCCTCTCGCCAACGGGCTCCAAGCCATCAGGCGTGTGCCGTATTCCTTCATCAACTCACGCATCTTTACCTGTTGGGAAAAAACGTGCGTCTC
>CALUIZ010000024.1 GCA_944320815.1 uncultured Phocaeicola sp.
CAGAACTTGCCGATATAAGGAGTCTTCTTTCCCGACTTTGAAATGTAGCTTGCGTCTATGGCAATGGCTTTTCTAACACTTTCACCAAATCGCTGCCGCATAAGGAAGAGATTGAACTGCATCCAGTCAAACTCACGTTCAAACAACTGTCGGAAGCGTTGTTCCGAGCTGTCTGAGTAACGACCCATTTGGGTGAAATTAATCTTTCTTGGTAGTACCATATACAAAATCACGAGTTGGATGAATGCTGTTTTAAAACTTTTGCGTAACTTCGCTGAACAACTTTTCAAAGCATCGGTTACGATTTCCTCATATTGGTCAAGTGCTGTTTTGTTCATTGCTTTAATGTGTGGTAGGATACCATTAAAGGTAATGAAAATCAGACACTTGACCTATTTTATTTTGCTAAACTTTATCAATTAACTTATTTATTCTCAACGGATTAGTTATAAATTTAACGAAGTGTTATTTTAATACAATGTGCATAATTTTTTATATATGAGGGTTGGTCAACCATAATTAAGAAATAACTCTAATTTGATGCAATCTATGGAATATGAACAACTGAAACGGAAGGCGGATGTGATAAAGTCTTTATTGACAGACATCGCTAAGGATACAGACCTTTCATGGAATGAGAAGCTACGCAATCAGATGACGATTCTGGTCAACAGAGCACTTGAGGCTGATAGCCGGGCTTTTGTGGTTATTGTTGTCGGGCCTGTCAAGTCTGGCAAGTCTACTTTGGTCAATTTGTTGGCGCATAGCACGGTCAGTCCGACCAATTACTTAGAATGTACGGTGAGGCCATCTATCATTTCACAGAAGAAGGAAGACGAAGACTGCTGGATAACGACGTATGTCCGTAGAGAAAGGGAGGATGTCTCCAATGTCGATGTAGACTATGTTGACATGGTGATTGATGCGATCAAAGGTTTGCCTACAGCTTATACGGATGGAATAGAGACGAAGAAATATGAGCTTAATGAGGTAAATCTGAAGAATCAGGTGGAACTCTCTTTGAATCGGAGCATGGAGATTGGGGAAGAGACCCTGCTTACATCGATTACAGCTAATGGCGGTCCGTTTCTTGGCTCGGATATATATCTGGTCGATATGCCTGGCTTTGACGGGGCTAAGGCTAACTTGGACGATCCTTTTTATAAGACAATCACTCATAGAGCCGATTTGGTGATATTCATACAAAGTTCTAATTCTGCCATCTCCAAAATTTCTGATGAGTTTTTCAATATACTGAAAGATGGCAATCAGCATGTGCCGGTATGTCTGGTTCACAATTATTTCGAATCGGCCTATTGGCGTAACCCGAAGAAGCAGCAGGAGAAACTTAACGAGCAGAAGGATAGCGCGATAAAGGCGATCCGGGGGCATGGATTCAATCTGTTTGATCAGAACTGCATTTCCATAAACTTGGGGAAGGTGGAAGACTTTTTTGTGAGGGATGACGAACGCATTGTCCGGAGCGAATTTAAAGCCGATCTGATGAAAGAGGCTGACAGGTTCCAACAGATGGAGAAAGATCTTTATCAGCATGTCTCGTCATCACAGCATACAACCCGGCTGGCCAATTGCATCGGACGGATCGAGCATGAAAGGCTGCGGTTTTTGGATATGATATCGGTTCAAAAAGAGCGGTTCGAACACCTGAGGGAACAATACAGGAAAGCAGAGACGATGTTTTCTCAGTTGGAGAACGATGCTGACTTGCAATGCGTGGATGAAGACTTTGTGCTTGACGTGAACGAACCTGATATTTGTATGAGAATCGAGCAGATGGCCGCTTCGTTTAAGAAAACCCGGATAGATCCAAAAATAAGGTGTCGGGGACAGCTTGCCCGTCAGACAGTCAACCAGCTGTTGACTGAGATAGCCGATGAGATCAAAAGGCTCTTAGGGAAGGCCATGGATTTTGGCAACAGCATGAGAAAGATTCAAAACATGACCGATGCCCGTTACAACGGGATCAAAGCTGCTGTTATAGACCTGTCTCCGGAAACGGCAAGGCAGATGCAGCCTTTGACAGACTTCGGCATGGAGGAGTCTCTTTTTGAAATAGACACAACGATCATACAAAAGACATATGATACCAGTGTCCGTATTCCTGAGACTTATTATTTTAACCGTTATTCTGCGGATGCTGTAAAGGCTTTTGTCAACATTGCCGTTGTTTGTGTTATAGGCGATGTATTGCCTTCTCAACCAGACAGCCGGGTAGGAGGTGTGTTGCAGACCTGTATCGTGCCAAAGGCCGCTGCATGCTACCATGAGTGTATGAAACGGATCGTTGAGAACAGGCGAGAGAAGTATCTTGAGTATGTGAAAGGATTGAAGGAGGCTTTGCTGGAAAGCATCATCAGTGATTTTGCTAATTTTGAGGCAAAGGAGAACATATTGAGAAATCTTGAAAATAGGATTAGAAGTTTGAATTTTTGATTCATCGTAAATGGGGTTGGTATGAAAAGAAATCTTTTTTTGCTCGCAGCCATATTTTTAGGTGTTGTGGCTCTGATGTTTATTGGAGATGTGATTACCATTGGGGAAAAACTGGCACATATCACAAATACGTGGTATGCAGAGCTTGTGTTTTATGGAATAATTGTACTCGTTTTTTTCTATTTGGTCGTATTCCCTTTATGGAGAATACATACCTCTCCAGAAATTCCGGGGCTTAGCCATGAGGGTTACGCCAGTGTCGCTGAACTGAAGAAGTTCGGCTATAAACTTGCGAACAATTGCTCTTATATACCTGATCTGGAAAAGAGAAAAGAGCATCGTAACCAATTGCGCGAACAGCTGGGACGATGGGATGATGAAAAGAACATTCTTGCCATATTGGATAACGAGCTGAATTTAAGGTTGGAAGGTGACAAGGCCATCGGTGTGCGCGGCCTTCATACGATTGTCAAACAATGGGCGCAAACCGTATTTATGGTTACAGCCATGTCTCCCAATAGCAAACTCGATTCTTTTTCCACCTTGATACTGAACTATTCGATGATCAAAGAAATGGTTTATGCGGCAGGTTTTCGTCCGACAACGCGGCAATTGATCCGTTTGTATTGGCATGTATTTGCAACGGCTATTTTGTCGTTTTGCGTCTCCGAGGCATTGGCAAACGTCGGCTCAGTCCACCCGTTTTCTATGTTTAAGGGTACAGTTGATGCTTTCGATAAGGAAGATATTTTGGATGTTGATTCTGATCCGGGCACCATTGACGAAATAGATCTTGCTGCCGACATGGATGCTGGCACCGATGCGGGTGAGGGTATAACGGCTGAAGATATTGATCCGTCTGACTCAGCGTTTTCTCTTTCTTCCATCATACGGAAATTCCATATACCGGGATTTATCATCAGCCCTTTCATTGACGGAACGATGAATGCACTCATGACACTACGCATAGGCTATGTCACAAAGGCTTATCTAGTGAATGGGTCGAAAACGTTTGCCGCTAACAGCGAGTTAAGAAGAGAAATCAAGCGGACGGCGGCAGCGGATTCTGTCAAGAGTTTGCCTATGGTGGTGATTCATGGATGTAAGGGGGTTAGCAAGGGCTTTTATAAAGCTGCGAAATATATCTTCTCTTCATCCCTGTGGCGGAAATACGAGAAAAGGAATGCCAATCGAGCATGAGAAACAACGGAATCACTTCCGACACTTGAATAATTTTACGTTTTTGTAGATTTATTAACACTTATTTCTCTCCTATACATCATATGTACCAACCAAGAAGAATTTGAGATTATGACAGGATTTAGTTATTTCAAGAGATTCCTTCAGAATGAAGAGATTCTATCCGATGGAGAAAATGGAGTTGTTTCTTTCAAGCTTGAGGAAACGTACTACTTCTCCTTTAATCTCAATCATTAGAAAACTTTGCAAACAAAGCGAGGTCAATAAGAAGGCACTAAAAAAGTCTTATTATAGACCAACCGTCTGATTCAATCGGGCACATATTCAATAAGAAACTTGGCTATGTGTCGTTCTTTTGTACTTCTAATAGGTAAAAACAGATTGATATGCCATCCACTCAAAGACAATACGAGAGTGTGTCAAAAATGATGCGCCCTCTTTCAAACGGGATTCCCTATAAGCTGTATCCGGCCCGGTATCCAAAATCAGAACGGTTTCTTTTTCCTTTTTCCATTTTTTATTTTTACCTTTGCCGATACAAAGACAAAGGGGTGCCCTACCGGACGGGCTGAGATCATACCCTACGAACCTGATGCGGTTAGTACCGCCGAAGGGATTGTTCGTTACGACATTCTTCTCCTGACTCTTCCCGCCCCGGCTGTCCCTCTTTGCAGTATTCATCTCAAAAACATGCTGATTATGAAAATACTGGTAAACAACAAAGAGACGGAACTTACGGCAGGAAACACCATCGCCGATCTGGCGCGCCAGTTGGAACTTCCCGCTCAGGGAGTGGCCGTCGCACTGCACAACCGCATGGTTCCGCGCGCACAATGGGAAGAACAGATTCTGCAGCCGGGCGACAGTCTGGTCATCATCAAAGCGGCTTGTGGAGGATAAGGCAATGGGACTGCAGTTCATCACGCATTTCACTGACAAATATTCTTACTTCGACTCGGCCCGCATGGCCCTCGAAGGAGGCTGCCGATGGATTCAACTGCGCATGAAAGACGCTTCGCCCGACGTGATTGAGCGGACAGCTCTCCGGATTCAGCCGTTGTGCAAGGAATATGGTGCCACGTTCATCCTCGACGACCAGGTGGAACTGGCCCAAAAGATTCATGCCGACGGCGTACATCTGGGAAAGAACGACATGCCCATCGCCGAGGCCCGGAAACTGCTGGGGAAGGATTTCATCATCGGAGGAACGGCCAACACGTTCGAGGATGTGAAAGCCCATTCCGAAGCGGGAGCCGACTACATCGGATGCGGCCCGTTCCGGTTCACCACCACCAAGAAGAACCTCAGCCCGATACTGGGTCTGGAAGGTTACCGTCACATCATCACCCGTATGAAAGAAGAGGGAATCCGTTTGCCCGTGGTGGCCATCGGAGGAATCACCTGCGATGATATCCCGGCCATCCTGCAGACGGGCGTGTCGGGCATCGCGCTGAGCGGCTCTATCCTCCGTGCGGAGAACCCGGTGGAAGAAACGCGACGTATCGTGGCACTCACCGGCCGAACAGACTAAAACCCGCTTGCAAATGAACCCACCACAGATTACACAGATTGATGACTCCATTATTGGCATGATACGAAAACATATAAATCTGCGTACTCTGTGGTAAAAGTCATACAAACTGATCATACATCCTATAAAACATACACAAATGGAAAAACTTATCATTGCCGGAAAGGAATTCGGCTCACGCCTGTTTCTGGGTACCGGAAAATTCAATTCCAACCAAACGATGGAAGAAGCAATTCTGGCCTCGGGCACTGAAATGGTGACCGTGGCCATGAAACGTATAGAACTTGAGAACAAGGAAGACGACATGCTGAAGCACATAGTCCATCCGCACATCCAGCTCCTGCCAAACACATCGGGCGTGCGCACGGCGGAAGAAGCCGTGTTCGCCGCGCAGATGGCACGCGAGGCTTTCGGCACCAACTGGCTGAAACTGGAAATCCATCCCGACCCGCGCTACCTGCTGCCCGATTCCACCGAAACGCTGAAGGCCACCGAGGAACTGGTGAAGCTGGGCTTCGTGGTGCTCCCCTACTGCCAGGCCGACCCTACCTTGTGCAAGCGTCTGGAAGAGGCCGGAGCGGCTACCGTAATGCCTCTTGCGGCTCCTATCGGCACCAACAAGGGATTGCAGACCCGAGATTTCCTGCGCATCATCATCGAAGAGAGCAATGTGCCCGTGGTGGTGGACGCCGGAATCGGTGCACCAAGCCATGCGGCTGAAGCCATGGAGATGGGCGCGGCGGCCTGTCTGGTAAACACTGCCATCGCCGTGGCCGGAAATCCGGTGGAAATGGCCGTTGCCTTCAAGGAGGCGGTCGTTGCCGGACGCCGCGCATACGAAGCCGGACTCGGCATTCAGGCGGAAAATCTTGAAGCATCGGCCTCATCGCCTCTCACCGCATTCCTGAACGACTAAAGACAAACCTTCAAATCATCCGAACATGGAAAAAGACAACAAAGCCTACGCACATGCAGAGAAAGCCTACATGCAGGGAACCTTGTATCCCTTCGTCAAGGTAGGCATGCAGAAAGTGAACCTCACCCCTACCGTCACCATCGTGGACGGCAAGAAAGTGATGACTCCCAATGCGCCGGTCTATGTGTACGACACGAGCGGCCCGTTCAGCGACCCGAATATCGAGATTGACCTGAAAAAGGGACTTCCCCGCATGCGTGAGGAATGGATCACTTCGCGCGGCGACGTGGAACAGCTTCCGTCTATCACTTCCGAATACGGAAAGATGCGCCGTGACGACCCGTCGCTCGACCACCTGCGCTTTGAACACATCGCCCTGCCCTACCGCGCAAAAGCCGGGAAATGCTGCACGCAGATGTACTACGCGAAGCAAGGCATCGTGACTCCGGAAATGGAATATGTGGCCATTCGCGAGAACATGAACTGCAAGGAGCTGGGTATCGACACTTATATCACTCCGGAATTCGTGCGCGATGAAATTGCGGCTGGACGTGCGGTGCTTCCCGCCAACATCAACCACCCGGAAAGCGAGCCGATGATCATCGGACGGAGCTTTCTGGTGAAAATCAATACGAACATCGGAAACTCGGCCACCACATCGAGCATCGAGGAGGAAGTGGACAAGGCGGTATGGAGCTGCAAATGGGGAGGCGACACGCTGATGGACCTCTCCACGGGCGACAACATCCACGAGACACGCGAATGGATTGTGCGCAACTGTCCGGTACCGGTGGGAACCGTACCCATCTACCAGGCATTGGAAAAAGTGAACGGGAAGGTGGAGGACCTGACCTGGGAAATCTACCGCGACACGCTCATCGAGCAATGCGAGCAGGGAGTGGACTATTTCACCATCCATGCGGGAATCCGCCGCCACAACGTGCATCTGGCCGACAAACGTCTGTGCGGCATCGTGTCGCGCGGAGGCTCCATCATGAGCAAATGGTGCCTGATACACGACCGCGAGTCGTTCCTCTACGAACATTTCGATGACATCTGCGACATCCTCGCGCAATATGACGTAGCCATCTCATTGGGCGACGGCCTGCGCCCGGGATGTATCGCCGACGCGAACGACGAGGCACAGTTTGCTGAACTCGACACGATGGGCGAGCTGGTGGTACGCGCATGGGACAAGAACGTGCAGGCCTTCATCGAAGGACCGGGACATGTGCCTTTGCACAAGATCCGCGAGAACATGGAGCGTCAGATTTCACACTGCCACAACGCCCCGTTCTATACGCTCGGCCCGCTGGTCACCGACATCGCTCCGGGTTACGACCATATCACTTCGGCCATCGGCGCAGCACAGATTGGCTGGCTGGGCACCGCCATGCTCTGTTACGTCACTCCAAAGGAACATCTGGGTCTGCCCAACCGTGAGGATGTGCGCACAGGCGTCATCACCTACAAGATTGCCGCCCATGCCGCCGACCTGGCAAAAGGTCATCCTGGCGCGCAGATCCGCGACAATGCCCTGAGCAAAGCCCGCTATGAGTTCCGCTGGCGCGACCAGTTCCACCTGAGTCTCGACCCCGACCGTGCGCTTGAGTACTTCAACGAGGGCCGTCACACCGATGGCGAGTATTGCACAATGTGCGGACCGAACTTCTGCGCGATGAAGCTGAGCCGTGATTTGTCTTCAATCAACAATTGAATGAAATTGCGGAAGGGAGTATCTAAATGTATGACCCCAAGATTCATCACCGCAAAAGCATAAGGTTGCCCGAATATGATTACAGTGCAGAAGGTTTTTATTTCATCACAATCTGCACACAGGAGAAAAGATGTGCGTTCGGAAAAATCGTTGACAAGGAGATGGTATTAAATAAGGCAGGAAAGATTGTGAAAGACGAATGGTTAAGAACAATAGAAATAAGGAAAGACGATGTCACATTACACGAATTCATTGTGATGCCAAATCATTTTCATGCCATTGTTCAGATTTGTAGGGGCGTATCGAATACGCCCGAAAACATCCACAAGGACAATCACATAAATGATTGCAAGTGCATTCAGGGCGTATTCGATACGCCCCTACAATCACCATCAAAATCATTAGGTGCAATTGTACGTGGGTTTAAAAGTGCAGTCTCCAGACAATTAGGCCATTCCGTCTGGCAACGAAACTATTACGAGCACATCATCCGCAACCAGCGTTCATACGAAATGATTGCTGGCTATATTTTAAACAATCCCTATGTCTGGGAAAAAGATATGTTTTATATACCTTAAAAAAAGATGTTTAGCGACGAATTAGAAAAAATAAACTGGGAGGAGACGACCGAAGCCATCTACTCCAAGACCGAGGCGGATGTGCTCCGTGCGCTCGGGAAATCCCATTGCGACGTGGATGATTTCATGGCTCTCATCTCGCCTGCGGCTGAAAAGTATCTGGAACCGATGGCACGGCTCAGCCGGAAATATACGGAGGAACGGTTCGGGAAAACCATATCGATGTTCATTCCGCTTTATCTGACCAACTCATGCACCAACTCGTGCGTGTATTGCGGATTCCATATCAGCAACCCCATGGCACGCACCATCCTGACACCCGAAGAGATTGAAAACGAATACAAGGCCATCAAGAAACTGGGCCCGTTCGAGAATCTGCTCATTGTGACGGGTGAGAACCCGGCCAAGGCGGGTGTGCCTTATCTGGCAAAAGCACTGGACTTGGCGAAACCCTACTTCTCGAACCTGAAAATCGAAGTAATGCCGCTCAAGACGGAAGAATATGCCGAACTGGTGAAACACGGCATGAACGGAGTAATCTGTTTCCAGGAGACCTATCACAAGGACCGTTACAAGATTTATCACCCGCGCGGCATGAAATCGAAGTTCGAGTGGCGTGTCAACGGCTTCGACCGCATGGGACAGGCCGGAGTGCACTCCATCGGCATGGGCGTGCTCATCGGTCTGGAAGAATGGCGCACGGACATCACCATGATGGCCTATCACCTGCGCTACCTCCAGAAGCATTACTGGAAGACAAAATACAGTGTCAACTTCCCCCGCATGCGTCCGGCCGAAAACGAAGGATTCCAGCCGAACGTCATCATGAGCGACAAGGAACTGGCACTGGCCACGTTTGCCATGCGTATCTTCGACCATGACGTAGACATCTCCTACTCTACCCGTGAACCGGCCTACATCCGCGACCACATGGCTTCGCTGGGTGTCACCACCATGAGTGCGGAAAGCAAAACGGAACCAGGCGGCTACTACACGTATCCGCAGGCACTCGAACAGTTCCACATCAGTGACGACCGCACGGCCGCGGAAGTGGAAAAGGCGCTGAAGGCTGTGGGACGTGAGCCGGTATGGAAGGACTGGGACGCTTCGTTCGACCATGTGGCACACACGCAACTAAATCAAATTAACAATTAATAATTAAGGGTGAACGATGAAGAGGAAAACCGCATGGGGAAATTCTTCATTCTTCACTCTTCATTCTTCATTAAAGAAATGAACCTTTTGTCCCCCAACGAAAAGGAACGATACAGCCGCCAGATTCTCCTTGAGGAAATAGGTGAAGAAGGACAGATGAGACTGAAAAATGCACGGGTACTGATTGTCGGTGTAGGAGGATTAGGCTCACCTGCCGCACTTTATCTTGCCGGAGCCGGAGTAGGTACAATCGGACTGGTGGATGACGATGTGGTGAGCGAAAGCAATCTCCAGCGGCAAGTAATCTACACGGAGGCGGAGACCGGTCTCCCCAAAGTGCTCTGCGCAAAAAAACGACTGGAAGCACTCAACCATGCCGTCCATACAGAAGCCTATCCCGTGAGACTGACGGAAGAGAATGCAGGAAACATCATCGGCAACTACGATATTGTGGTCGACGGATGCGACAATTTCTCTACACGCTATCTCATCAATGACACGTGCATCCGCCAAGGAAAGGTTTATGTATATGCCGCTATCCGTGAGTTTGACGGACAAGTGGCGGTATTCAACCATCAGGGAGGCCCCAATTACCGCGACCTTTTCCCGGATGAAAAAGGGATGTCCGACCTGCCCCTTCCCTCAAAAGCCGTACTGGGAGTTACGCCCGGCATCATCGGATGCATGGAGGCCAATGAAACGCTGAAGCTCATCCTCGGCTATGGTGACACATTGAGCGGAAAACTCTGGCACATTGATCTGAAAACACTGGAAACGTACACGATTTCACTATAAACATTAGGAATATTACGTCAAGGGTGTTAACTTTGCGCCGCATTTTTACAGAATTGAATGAAACTGATAGTAATCACAACTCCTACTTATTTTATAGAGGAAGACAAGATATTGACTGCGCTGTTTGACGAAGGTCTGGACATTCTCCATCTGCGCAAACCTGATACAGCTCCGGTTTATGCGGAACGTCTGCTGACACTCATTCCAGAAAAATACCACAGACGAATTGTCGTGCATGACCATTTCTATCTGAAAGATGAATACAAATTGAAAGGGATCCATCTGAGCCACCGCAATCCGCTTGTGCCCGACAATTATACAGGACATGTGAGTGCATCGTGTCATACGTTGGACGAGGTGGTGGCCGACAAAAAAGTCTGCGACTACGTATTCCTGAGCCCCATCTTCAACAGCATATCAAAAGACGGATACAAATCAGCCTTCACTCCCGAAAAAATCCGCGACGCGGCAGAAAAAGGTATCATCGACAAGAAGGTGATGGCTTTGGGAGGAGTGGATGAAAAAAACATCCTGCGGATAAAAGATTTCGGATTCGGAGGAGCCGCTGTCCTGGGAGGACTATGGAACAAATTCAATCCTGCTTCCGATTATAACTACCAGCCGCTTATCGCATATTTTAAAAAAATAAAGGAACTTGCCGACTGAGTCCGGGACAACAAATTTCTGCCTAATCACTTGTCTGCTTGCAAGAAATGGACTACATTTGCACTATTATTTGGCAATATATCTATACACAATGAGCGCAACAACACCTTTTAAAGTATTCTCGGGTACAAATTCGAGATACCTTGCTGAAAAGATTTGCAAAAGCCTCGGCTGCGAACTGGGCAACATGAACATCACTCATTTCGCGGACGGTGAATTTGCTGTTTCTTATGAGGAATCCATTCGTGGACAATATGTGTTTCTCGTACAGTCCACATTCCCGAACTCAGACAATCTGATGGAACTTCTGCTGATGATTGATGCGGCAAAACGCGCCTCAGCAAAGAGTATCATCGCTGTAATCCCTTATTTCGGATGGGCACGCCAGGACCGCAAGGACAAACCGCGTGTATCTATCGGTGCCAAGCTGGTGGCCAACCTGCTGAGTGTGGCCGGCATCGACCGCCTCATCACGATGGACCTGCACGCTGACCAGATTCAGGGATTTTTCGACATTCCTGTCGACCATCTGTATGCTTCCACCATTTTCGCCCCTTACATCCAGTCGCTCAATCTGGAGAATCTGGTCATTGCCACTCCGGACGTGGGAGGCTCAAAACGTGCCAGCACTTATGCGAAATTCCTCGACGTGCCTCTGGTATTATGCCATAAGACGCGTGAAAAAGCCAATGTGGTGGCTTCCATGCAAATCATCGGAGACGTGAAGGACAAGAATGTGATTCTGATTGATGACATGGTGGACACGGCAGGAACCATCACCAAAGCCGCAGATATCATGAAGGAGGCGGGAGCACGCTCTGTACGCGCCATCGCTTCGCATTGTGTCATGTCAGGTCCGGCATCTGAACGTGTACAGAATTCAGAACTGGAAGAAATCGTATTCACTGACAGCATCCCTTATTCACAACGCTGCGCGAAAGTGAAACAATTGTCCATCGCTGACATGTTCGCCGAAACAATCCATCGCGTAATGACAAACGAATCAATCAGTTCACAATATCTGATTTAAAGATTTCAATTCATTTCACTAAAAGAAAAAGGATTTGTAATCCGGAAATTCCGGACTGCAAATCCTTTTCAATTCATATTCCAATCCCTCCCCGACAGACAATGAAAATCCTCTGGCTCGACCTCAACAGCTCTTATGCGCACTCTTCGCTCGCACTTCCTGCGCTTCATGCACAAGTGATGGATGATACCTCATACGAGTGGGATGTAATTCCGGCAACCATCAATGAAAATCCAGGGCTGATTGCCGGAATCATTTCTGAACGCCAGCCTGATCTGATAGCTTCTACCTGCTGGCTTTTCAACCATGAAACATTGATGCACATTCTTTGCAGAACAAATGTTCTGCTTCCCAAATGCATGATAGTGCTGGGCGGTCCGGAATTTCTGGGGAAGAACGAAAACTTTCTCAGACAGCACCGATTTGTCAGTGCCGTATTCAGAGGAGAAGGAGAAGAATCATTCCCCCAATGGCTGAAAGTCTGGCAGGAAAAAACGGCATGGCAAAACATAGCAGGACTATGCTACATTGACGAAAACGGAGATTACCATGACAACGGAGTGGCCCGAACAACGGCATTCGGCAAACTAGTGCCTCCTGAAAGAAGTGTATTCTTCAACTGGAGCAAACCTTTCGTGCAACTTGAAACCACACGCGGATGCTTCAACACTTGTACCTTCTGCGTGAGCGGAACAGAAAAACCGGTCCGCTCACTGCCACTTGATACCATTCGGGAACGCCTCAACCTGATTCAGCGACAAGGCATCCGCAATGTACGTGTACTTGACCGCACATTCAACTACAATAATCGGAGAGCAAAGGAAATGCTCAAGCTCTTCCGTGAATACCCTGACATCCGTTTCCATCTGGAAATCCATCCGGCATTGCTTTCCGAAGAACTGAAAACTGAACTGGCTTCCATGCCTAAAGGCATGCTCCATCTAGAGGCCGGAATACAAAGTCTGCATGAGGAAGTCCTGCATACATGCCGAAGAACAGGCAATCTGAACGATTCACTTGAAGGATTGCGATACCTCTGTTCGCTGAACAATCTTGAAACGCATGCCGACCTGATAGCCGGACTTCCGCATTATCATCTGACAGAAATCTTTGCTGACGTACGTACGCTGGCCTCCTTTCAGGCTGGAGAAATCCAACTGGAATCTCTAAAAGTTCTGCCCGGTACAGAAATGCGCCGGGATGCTGAGAAACTAGGCATACGCTATTCCCCTTTCCCTCCCTATGAAGTATTACAGACGCAAGACATCACACCTTCTGAGCTACAGACCGCCCACCTTCTGTCGCGCCTCATTGACAGTTTCTACAATACCAAAGCATGGAAATCAATTACCCGCCGGCTCATCGTAGAACAAAAAGATTTCCTGCCCCGCTTCCTCGACCATCTTATCAGAGACGGCATAGCGGACCAGCCTCTGGCACTGGAGCGTCGGGGAACAATCCTTTATGAGTTCTGCAAACAACATTACCCGTCGTATCTCACCGCAATGAGTCTGGCATGGATTGAAGCGGGCATGTCGCTAAAAAAAGCACCAGCCGAAAAAGTACGCACCAAACATGTCATTCCGCCCGACCGATGGGACATATGTTTCGGCAATTACAAAGAAGAACTGCGTCTATGCTGTCTGGACGATCCGGACACAGGCATCCGCTACTGGTATGGATTTGAAACAGATATCCGCCGTCCGGAACCTGCATTCAAGGCCATAACGCGACATAAATGACCGCTCAGAAGACTTCCCGGAAGATTTGAAAAGACAAAACGCACAAGGGGGACTGCATTCCGGTCTGTCCAGACCAGTCAGCAATCCCCCTTATAAGAGCTGTATGCAAAAAATATTATTTCTTGGATTCTTCCAAAGACACTTTTCTAAATTCCTTCAATACTTTTTCCAACTCCAAAGATGCTTTACGGGCGCGGGTTCCCGCCGCCTTGTTTCCTTTTTCAGCCTGCAATTCAGCGTCTGTAATCAAAGAAGCGTTCAATTCTTTGATTTTTGCAATCAGTTCATTCATAATTTCAATCTCATTTTAAAATTAAACATATTCAAATGTAAAGACATTTGTTTCAATCTGACCATTTCCGCCATCTTTTTTTGCATCTTTTAATACAACATTCCCCTTTTTGTACGAATCAACTATATTCTACCCATATTCTCAAGACTTTACGTGTTTCCGGTGTCACTCTGAAACGATTGTCCGTCCGTTCTTCCACCACCCATACAATGTCATCACCGCTACACACCACCAGTTGACGCTCCTTATCGAAAAGAGACTGTTTGCGGTCTCTCAAATAGTTTCTGACAGACTTGAATCCAGTCATCCCAAAAGGCACGAACCTGTCTCCCGACCTCCATCGTCGCAACGTCAATGCTCCGTTTACCTTGTCCGCATCCAAACAAGCCACGGCAATATCCTTCGGTACGACAAAAGAATCATCCACCTCCACAAGTTCCCATTTCAGCACCGGTTTGCGTTCCACTGTCTCTTTCGGCTCCCAGCAGAGCCTCCCGTGGTCCACCAACAGCACATGGGTTGCCGTATAAAACACTTTTCCGGACTCTCCCGACCTGAGACAACGGTATATATCCCGCTGCTGCGAGACATTCGTTCCCAATGGATAAAGCACTTCATGAAGCACCGATTTGGGAGCCGTTTCATGCCATAGGGCTTCCGCATCCAACGAAATCCCGTTCGTCACCACCCGCGCCACCGCAGCCTCCATCGCCTTGCCATATATTTCCGCCACCTCCGAAAGGCGGGCAGCAGTATCCGCCATCGCTTCCACCGCAGACGGATTGATTGTCTCCAGCACCGGAATCACCTGATGACGAATCTTGTTGCGCGTAAAGTTATCCTGCAGATTGGTGCTGTCGGTCACAAAGTTCTGTCCAAGCCTTTCCAGATAAGACAGAATCTCATTTCTGTCCACGCAAAGCAGCGGACGCACCACCCGTCCGTTCACCGCACGGATGCCACGCAGTCCGTTAATACCTGTCCCCCGGACCAGATTCAACAACAAAGTCTCCACACTGTCATTGCGATGATGGGCCACAGCGATGACTTCCGCCCCGATTTCTTCCCTCAAGTTTCCGAACCATTCATACCGCAAATCCCTTGCAGCCATTTCAATGGAGATTCCTTTAGCAGTGGCATAAGCTTCCGTATCAAAATCCGTCCTGTAAAGCCTCACTCCCAACTTCTCCGTCAAAGAAACCACAAATGCCTCGTCACGCATTGATTCTTCTCCCCGAAGATGAAAATTGCAGTGAGCGGCCTCACAGCGATAACCCAGATGAAGCAGCACACGGAGCAAAGCCACCGAATCGGCTCCCCCGCTCAATGCCACCAGCACTTTGTCGGTTTTCCCGAACAAGCGCATCTCCCTGACAAACGCATTCACTTTCTGTTCTAACATGATGCAAACTTATAAAATTCCGTCCAACGAATCTTCTTCCCCTGAGCAATTCCTGCAACAGGCTTGCGATTATTTAAAAACAATCTAAATAATTTGCACGAAATGGAACAATCATCTATTTTTGCATCAGATTAAAAAACAACAAAAAAACATGAGACTGTCTGAATTGGAGACCGGCCGGAAAGGAGTGATCGTAAAAGTCCTCGGCCACGGAGGATTCCGCCGGCGTATCATTGAAATGGGGTTCATCAAAGGAAAAACGGTGGAAGTCGTGCTCAATGCCCCTTTAAAAGACCCCGTAAAATATAAAATCATGGGCTATGAAGTGTCGCTCCGACGCCAGGAGGCCGCCATGATTGAAGTGATGAGCGAGGAAGAAGCACGCAAACAAAGTGAAGAAAACACTTTCCTGAAACCCATCACCCAAAACACACCCGTACCCGAAGAAACGATGAAAAGGCTCGCGCTGGGGAAACGGCGCACCATCAATGTGGCACTGGTGGGCAACCCTAACTGTGGAAAGACTTCCTTGTTCAATGTAGCTTCGGGCGGCCACGAACATGTGGGAAACTACAGCGGCGTGACCGTAGATGCAAAAGAAGGGAACTTTGAATACCAAGGATACCACTTCCGGCTGGTTGACCTCCCGGGCACCTATTCACTTTCCGCCTACAGCCCTGAGGAACTTTATGTGCGCAAGCACATCATTGAAGAGACCCCCGACGTAATCATCAACGTGGTGGATGCGGGAAATTTGGAACGCAACCTTTACCTCACTACCCAGCTCATTGACATGAACGTGCGCATGGTCATTGCCCTGAACATGTTCGACGCACTGGAGCATAGCGGAAACAAGCTCGACATACACGGACTGAGCGAACTGCTGGGTGTGCCCATCGTACCCACCGTCAGCCGCACAGGCAAAGGGATAGACAATCTCTTCCACGTAATCATCGGCCTGTATGAAGGGGCCGACTTTATGGAACAGAAAGGAGAAATCAAGAACGAAGTGCTCCGCGAGTTCCGCGAATGGCATGACCAATGCGTACCGGAACACGAATATGAAGGTCCCAAGGAAGAGGACCCCTTCGCACACCAAAGCTTTATCCGCCACATTCATATCAACCATGGACCGGAAATAGAGACGAGCATCGAGGCGGTGAAGAAGGAAATCTGCAGAAACAGCGAAATCCGCCACGAATATTCCACCCGCTTCCTCTCCATCAAACTGCTTGAGAATGACAAAGACCTCGAGACACGGGTCATCGCTCCCCTGCCCAACGGGAAAGACATCCTTGCCGTACGCGACAGGGAAGCCGAGAGGCTGAAACGGATACTGAACGAAGACAGCGAGCAGGCCATCACCGACGCGAAATATGCCTTCATCGCAGGAGCGTTGAAAGAGACCTATACTGAAGTGAATACCGATACGGAAGCCTTCACCCGTGTGGTCGACAGCATCGTCACCCACCGCATCTGGGGATTCCCCATCTTCTTCATCTTCCTTTACATCATGTTTGAAGCCACATTCGTGCTGGGAGCTTATCCGCAGGAGTGGATTGAACAACTGGTAGGATTCATCGGAGCGGGAGTCGAACGGTTCATGTCGCCCGGGCCGCTGAAAGACCTGATCATCGACGGAATCATCGGAGGTGTGGGAGGAGTCATCGTGTTCCTGCCCAACATCCTGCTGCTCTATCTGTTCATTTCGTTCATGGAAGATTCCGGATACATGGCCCGGGCCGCCTTCATCATGGACAAGATCATGCACAGGATGGGGCTCCACGGCAAGTCGTTCATCCCGCTTATCATGGGCTTCGGATGCAACGTACCCGCCATCATGGCTTCACGCATCATCGAAAGCCGAAAGGCACGGCTGGTGACCATGCTCATCAACCCGCTGATGTCGTGCAGCGCACGTCTGCCCATCTATCTGGTACTCATCGGGGCATTCTTCCCCTCAAAAGCCAGTCTGGTACTGCTTTCCATCTATGCCATCGGCATCCTGCTGGCCGTACTCATGGCCCGCATCTTCACCAAGTTCATCGTGAAAGGAGATGACAGTCCTTTCGTGATGGAACTTCCCCCTTACCGTATGCCTACGGCCAAAGTCGTGGCACGGCACACATGGGACAAAGGCAAACAATACCTCAAGAAGATGGGAGGAATCATCATGGTCGCATCCATCATCATCTGGTTCCTCGGCTACTATCCGAACCACGAAGCTTATGCCACAACCGCCGAACAGCAAGAAAATTCCTACATCGGCCGTCTGGGGAAAGTCATCGAACCCGCCATCGAGCCTCTGGGATTCGACTGGAAGATGGGCATCGGAATCCTCTCAGGAATAGGTGCGAAGGAACTTGTGGTAAGCACGCTGGGCGTACTCTATACCAACGGGGAAGATACGGAAGGTGTGAATCTCTCGGAACGCATCACCATCACTCCGCTGGTAGCCTACGGCTATATGCTGTTCGTGCTGATCTACTTCCCCTGCATTGCCACGATAGCGGCCATCAAACAGGAATCGGGAAGCTGGAAATGGGCCGCGTTCGCTGCTGTCTACACCACGCTGCTGGCATGGCTTGTATCGTTCATTGTCTACCAGACAGGAAAACTATTCTGACAGGACAAGGTTATGGGCACACAAGACATCATCGTTTACGTGACAGTGGCCTGCTGCGTGGCATTCATGTTCAGGCATTATCTGAAAATTCTGTTCCGGAAAAAGGATAAAAGGCCCGAATGCGGATGCGGATGCGAAGGATGCCCTCACTCCGCACGCACCGCAGAACGCACGTGCCGTGAGAAGGACAGACGGAAAAGTAAGGAAAAAGAAACGGCTGAAAGATGAAAGAACTTTCATGAATATCTTTCCGCCAATACGAGCGAAACCATTCCAGTGTTTCACTTCACATCATAAATACCCTGTTTTGCTTTTATTTTGAAGGCAAAACAGGGTATTTTACTTACAATCACAGCACATCTGCAAGAATAAAATAAATTATGGCATGACAATTTCATTCCATATCCGGAATTGTCCGTTATTTTGCATACAGAACAAATGGATTCCCATTTCATACCAACTGATTGAAAACTGTTCATTATGGAAACATTGAAACACGAATGCGGTGTGGCACTTATCCGCCTGTTCAAGCCTCTTGAATATTATGAAGAAAAATACGGGACATGGATGTACGGGCTCAACAAACTTTACCTGCTCATGGAGAAACAGCATAACCGCGGACAGGAAGCGGCAGGACTGGCATGCGTGAAACTGCAGGCCAACCCCGGAGAAGAATACATGTTCCGTGAAAGAGCATTGGGAGCCGGAGCTATCACTGAAATCTTCGATACGGTGCACAGCCATTTCAAAGACCTCACCGAAGAAGAACTGCACGACGCAGAATATGCAAAGAAATGCCTGCCCTTTGCCGGAGAGCTTTACATGGGACATCTGCGCTACTCCACCACCGGAAAAAGCGGCATGTCGTATGTGCACCCGTTCCTCCGCCGCAACAACTGGCGTGCGAAAAATCTGGCGCTCTGCGGCAATTTCAACCTGACCAACGTCGACGAAATTTTCGCCGAAATCACCGCCGCCGGACAGCATCCGCGCAAATATGCCGACACATACATCATGCTGGAACAGGTGGGGCACCGTCTGGACAGGGAAACGGAGCGTCTGTACAACATCTGCAGGGAGGAAGGGATGGAGGGGATGGACATCACCCATGCCATAGAAGACCGCATCGACCTGACCAACGTGCTCAAGACCTCTTCACAGAAATGGGACGGGGGATATGTCATCTGCGGACTGACGGGAAGCGGAGAGTCGTTCGCTGTCCGCGACCCTTGGGGGATACGGCCGGCATTCTGGTATATGGACGATGAAATCATGGTGCTGGCCTCGGAACGGCCGGTCATCCAGACCGTGCTCAACGTATCTGCCGACAACATCCGCGAACTCCAGCCGGGACAGGCCATTCTGGTCAGCAAAAAGGGGGAGATGCGTCTGGCACAAATCAACAGACCGAAAACGGCAAGACCCTGCTCGTTCGAGCGCATCTATTTCAGCCGGGGAAGCGACATGGACATCTACCGCGAACGGAAAAAACTGGGCGAAAAGCTGGTAGGTCCTATCCTGAAGGCCATAGACAATGACATAGAGCACACCGTACTTTCATTCATACCGAACACTGCCGAGGTGGCCTTCTACGGAATGCTGGAGGGATTCGACAACTACCTGAACCGGCTGAAAGCGAAGCGCATCGAGGAACTGGGGCGCAACCCCGGCCACAAGGAACTGGAAAAGATTCTCTCACAGCGCATCCGGAGCGAAAAGGTGGCGATCAAAGACATCAAACTGCGCACCTTCATCGCTGAAGGGAACACGCGCAACGACCTGGCCGCCCATGTGTACGACATCACCTATGGAAGCCTGAAGCCCTACGAAGACAATCTGGTCATCATAGATGACAGCATCGTGCGGGGAACGACACTGCGGCAGAGCATCATCGGCATCCTCGACCGTCTGCACCCGAAGAAGATTGTGATTGTCTCCTCGTCACCGCAGGTGCGCTATCCCGACTATTACGGCATCGACATGTCCAGCATGGAACAGTTCATCGCCTTCAAGGCCGCCATCGCCCTCCTGGAAGACCGCGGGATGCAGCATGTCATCGAATATGTCTACCGCAAGGCTAAAGCGCAGATGGACCTGCCGAAAGAAAAGATGATGAACTACGTGAAGGAAATCTACGCGCCATTCACCGACGAGGAGATTTCAGCAAAAATCGTGGAACTTCTCACCCCGGCGGGCACGCAGGCAAAAGTGCAGATTGTCTACCAGACACTGGAAGGCCTGCACGAAGCCTGTCCCAACCATCCCGGCGACTGGTACTTCAGCGGCGACTACCCTACTCCGGGCGGCATGAAACTTGTGAACAAGGCATTCATCGACTGGGCAGACCGGAACTACCAGTTCTGAAACGGAGGCGCACCGGCATCCGGAACAGAAAGGAACGGCCTGTTCCAACTCAAGCAGCCTGTTGTCCGCAATGGAACAACGGGCTGCTTTTTTTACACAGACCTGAGAAAAACAACGCTTTGGCAGACACCTGCCCCGCCTCCATACGAAGGAAAAAAATCCTTCGGTTTCTTCAATATTTTGCCAACCCCAGTTTGCAATCTAATGAAGTATTCGTATATTTGCAACGCAGAATAGAGAAAGAAATGGAAGCTTTTTACAGAACCCATAGTTATCTGGTTGAACATACAAACGCTCCGGTACGGCGCGATCTGATGGACGAAATCGACTGGAACGACCGCCTCATCGGAATCAAAGGGACACGGGGAGTCGGCAAAACCACTTTTTTGCTGCAGTACGCAAAAGAAAAGTTCGGCTACGACCGCTCGTGCCTGTATGTCAACATGAACAACTTCTACTTCTCTCAATACAGTCTGGTAGACTTTGCCGGCGAATTCATGAAACGCGGAGGAAAGGTCCTACTCATCGACCAGGTGTTCAAGCTCCCCGACTGGAGCCATGACCTGCGCACATGCTACGAACGTTACCCCCAGCTCAAGATCGTGTTCACCGGCTCGTCCGTAATGCGGCTGAAGGAAGAGAACCCAGAGCTGAACGGCATCGTCAAGTCATACAATCTGCGGGGATTTTCCTTCCGGGAGTTCCTGAACCTGCAGACAGGGAACCATTTTTCGCCCTTCACGCTCGACGAAATCCTGCACAACCACGAACATCTCGCCAAGACGATTCTGCCCTACATCAATCCGCTCAACTATTTCCAGGACTACATCCACCATGGTTTCTATCCGTTTTTTCTGGAAAAGCGCAACTTTTCGGAAAATCTGCTGAAGACCATGAACATGATGATAGAAGTGGACATACTTTTAATCCAACAAATTGAGCTGAAATATCTCTCGAAAATAAAAAAATTACTATATTTGTTGGCGGTAGACGGACCTGTGGCACCCAACGTAAGCCAACTGGCCGCAGACATCCAGACATCGCGCGCCACGGTGATGAACTACATCAAATATCTGGCAGACTCAAGGCTCATCAACATGATTTACCCGAAGGGAGAGACATTCCCGAAGAAGCCGGCCAAGATCATGATGCACAACACGAACCTGATGTACAGCATATATCCCATCAAGGTGGAGGACCAGGACGTGTTGGAAACATTCTTCGTGAACACGATGTGGAAAGACCACAAGGTAAACAAGGGAGACAAGGGGGCGTCGTTCCTGGTGGACGGAAACTTGCATTTCCGGATCTGCACGGACAACCACAAACAGAAAAACAACCCGAACGTCCATTATGCCATGCACAAGATGGAAATGGGACACGGAAACCAGATTCCGCTGTGGATGTTCGGCTTTTTATACTAGAAACAGAGATTTTTATTACTTAATACCTAATTTAGTAATTGTATGACTAAACAAAAAAAATTCATCACTTGTGATGGTAATGAGGCTGCCGCTCACATCTCGTACATGTTTACGGAAGTGGCTGCAATCTACCCTATCACACCGTCGTCCACAATGGCAGAACATGTGGACGAATGGGCTGCCGCAGGTCGCAAGAACATCTTCGGCGAAACAGTTCTCGTACAGGAAATGCAGTCTGAAGGCGGTGCTGCCGGTGCAGTGCACGGCTCTCTTCAGGCAGGTGCATTGACTACCACTTATACTGCATCCCAGGGTCTGCTGCTGATGATCCCGAACATGTACAAAATCGCGGGCGAACTGCTGCCTTGCGTATTCCATGTTTCGGCACGTACACTGGCTTCTCACGCGCTGTGTATCTTCGGCGACCATCAGGATGTGATGTCTACCCGCCAGACCGGTTTCGCCATGCTGTGCGAAGGTTCCGTACAGGAAGTAATGGATCTGGCCGGTGTGGCTCACCTGGCTACCATCAAGTCGCGCGTACCGTTCGTGAACTTCTTCGACGGATTCCGTACTTCTCACGAAATCCAGAAGATTGAAAAGCTGGACAATGAAGACTTGGCTCCGCTGGTTGACCAGGAGGCTTTGGCCGAATTCCGCAACCGTGCGCTGACTCCGAACAAACCGGTGGCTCGCGGTATGGCTGAAAACCCCGACCACTTCTTCCAGCACAGAGAATCATGCAACCCGTATTATGAAGCTGTTCCGGCTATCGTAGAGGAGTACATGAACGAAATCAACAAGATTACAGGACGCAACTACGGCTTGTTCGACTACTATGGTGCGGAAGATGCTGAAAACATCATCATCGCTATGGGTTCTGTTACGGAAGCCACACGCGAAGCCATCGACTATCTGACAGCTCAGGGCAAGAAGGTAGGTTTGGTTGCCGTTCACCTGTACCGTCCGTTCTCGGCTAAGCATTTCCTGGCTAAAATGCCTAAGACTGTGAAACGCATCGCCGTGCTCGACCGTACAAAAGAACCGGGTTCAAACGGCGAACCGCTGTATCTGGATGTAAAAGATGTATTCTACGGACAGGAAAACGCTCCGTTGATCGTAGGCGGACGCTATGGTCTGGGTTCTAAGGATACAACTCCTGCTCAGATTCTGTCGGTATATGAAAACCTCGAACTTCCGACTCCGAAGGATCACTTCACTATCGGTATCGTGGACGACATCACTTTCACTTCCCTGCCGCAGAAGGAAGAAATCGCCCTCGGCGCAGAAGGTGTGTTCGAAGCCAAATTCTATGGCTTGGGCGCAGACGGTACGGTAGGTGCGAACAAGAACTCCGTAAAGATTATCGGTGACAACACTGACAAATATTGCCAGGCTTACTTCTCTTATGACTCCAAGAAGTCGGGAGGTTTCACCTGCTCTCACCTGCGTTTCGGCGACCATCCGATTCACTCTACCTATCTGGTAACTACCCCGAACTTCGTGGCTTGCCACGTTCAGGCTTACCTGCACATGTATGATGTGACTCGCGGTCTGCGCAAGAACGGCACTTTCCTGTTGAACACTATCTGGGAAGGTGAAGAACTGGCAAAGAACCTGCCGAACAAGGTGAAGAAATATTTCGCTGAAAACAACATCACCGTTTATTATATCAACGCCACTCAGATTGCTCAGGAAATCGGATTGGGCAACCGTACCAACACCATCCTGCAGTCGGCATTCTTCCGTATCACAGGTGTCATCCCTGTAGATCTGGCTGTTGAACAGATGAAGAAGTTCATCGTGAAGTCTTACGGCAAGAAGGGTGAAGACGTTGTCAACAAGAACTATGCAGCCGTTGACCGTGGTGGTGAATACAAGCAACTGGCCGTTGACCCGGCTTGGGCTAGCCTCGAAGTGGAAGCTGCCGCAGCAAACAACGATCCGGCATTCATCAACGAAGTGGTTCGTCCGATCAACGCTCAGGACGGTGACTTGCTTCCGGTATCTGCATTCAAGGGTATCGAAGACGGTACATGGCATCAGGGAACAGCCAAGTATGAAAAACGTGGTGTGGCTGCCTTCGTTCCGGAATGGAATCCTGAAAACTGTATCCAGTGTAACAAGTGTGCATATGTTTGTCCTCACGCTGCTATCCGTCCGTTCATTCTCGACGCTGAAGAACAGAAGGGTGCTAACTTCCCGACACTGAAGGCTGTGGGCAAACAGTTCGACGGCATGACGTTCCGTATGCAGGTGGATGTTCTGGACTGCTTGGGTTGCGGCAACTGTGTTGACGTATGTCCGGGCAACCCGAAGAAGGGCGGCAAGGCTCTCAGCATGAAGCATCTGGAAAGCCAGCTTGCAGAAGCTGCCAACTGGACTTACTGCACAGACAACGTGAAGAGCAAACAGCACTTGGTAGACATCAAGGCTAACGTGAAGAACTCTCAGTTCGCTACTCCGCTGTTCGAGTTCTCAGGCGCTTGCTCAGGTTGTGGTGAAACTCCGTATGTGAAACTGATTTCTCAGTTGTTCGGCGACCGCGAAATGGTTTCCAACGCAACAGGATGTTCTTCTATCTACTCCGGTTCTGTTCCTTCTACTCCGTACACTACCAACGAAAAGGGTCAGGGTCCGGCATGGGCAAACTCACTGTTCGAGGACTTCTGCGAATTTGGTCTGGGTATGGAACTGGCCAACAAGAAGCTGCGCAACCGCATTGAAGACGCTATGAAGGCTGCCATCGCATCGGACGAAACTCCGGCTGAATACAAGGAAGCATTCCAGGAATGGATTGACGGACGCAATGATGCCGACAAGAGCAAGGCTGCCGCTGAAAAGATTATCCCGATGGTTGAGGCTGCTAAGGACAAATGCCCGAGCTGCGCTATTATCTATGAGTTCAAGGATTATCTGATCAAGCGTTCTCAGTGGATTATCGGTGGTGACGGTGCTTCTTACGATATCGGTTACGGAGGTCTCGACCATGTAATCGCTTCGGGCGAAGACGTGAACATTCTCGTACTGGATACTGAAGTTTACTCCAACACGGGAGGTCAGTCATCCAAGGCTACTCCGCTGGGTGCTATCGCCAAGTTTGCCGCTTCCGGTAAGCGTGTACGCAAGAAAGACCTCGGTCTGATTGCAACAACTTACGGCTACGTTTATGTGGCTCAGATCGCGATGGGTGCTGACCAGGCTCAGACACTGAAGGCAATCCGCGAAGCTGAAGCATATCCCGGACCGTCATTGGTTATCGCTTATGCTCCGTGTATCAACCACGGATTGAAGGCTGGTATGGGCAAGAGCCAGGCAGAAGAGGCCAAAGCCGTTGAATGCGGTTACTGGCATCTGTGGCGCTTCAACCCGGCTCTGGAAGACGAAGGCAAGAATCCGTTCTCGCTCGACTCTAAGGAACCGAACTGGGCTAACTTCCAGGATTATCTGAAGGGTGAAGTTCGTTTCGCTTCTGTAATGAAACAGTATCCGTCAGAAGCAGCCGACTTGTTCGCAGCTTGCGAAAAGATGGCCAAGAAACGTTACGACTCATACAAGCGTATGGCCGCAATGGACTGGAGCGAAGAAAAAGCTGAATAAACTTTTCTTACAGAATCATAATGAAAGACAGCCGGTTGCACAATCGGCTGTCTTTTTTTGTCTAAACTTTTTTGATAATCTGACATGACATGCAAACTCGGATAGCTGAAGATAATGAGGATTTCTTATCTTTGCACCAGACTCAAATTTATCTGTTATGAAAAATCTATCAAAACTGGCAATTGTATCTCTGATAGCGGGATGCAGCATGGTTTCCTGCACAAGCTATAGTGCGGAAGACTACATGAACGACATGAAGACGCTCACCGAAGAAACCATCCGCAATGCGTCTGATTATACGGAGGAAGACTGGAAACGTGTGGGTGAAGAATATCGGGCCATAAACGAGAAAGGAAAGAAGACACTGGAACGGCTTACGGACGAGCAAAAGAAGGAACTGGAGAAATATGCAGAAGAAATGGCTGACAAGGCTGCCGAGTTTGACCATGAGGAACTGAAAGCGCAGTTTGAGGACATCATGGACCAGGCGGACAAGTTCATTGACGGTATCATGCAACAAATCGAAAAGGACTAATGCAACTCTGCCCCATGAAATATCTGATTGTATCTGACATCCATGGCTCGCTTCCTGCACTGAAGAAAGTGATTGACTTCTACAGAACACAACATTGTGACATGCTCTGCATATTGGGAGACATTCTGAACTATGGCCCGCGTAACGGTCTGCCGGAGGGGCTTGATCCGAAGGGTATCGCTGAAAGACTTAACGCGATGAGTGATGAAATCATTGCCATACGGGGCAACTGCGATTCGGAAGTAGACCAGATGCTGCTGGATTTCCCTATTCTTTCCGACTACGCGATTGTGGCGGACAACGGGAAACGGCTTTTTCTGACACACGGACATATCTACAACGAAGGAAGCATGCCGAAAGGCAAACATGATGTGTTCTTCTATGGACATACACACCTGTGGAAACTGGAAAAGACAGACAAAAGGATTGTCTGCAACACAGGCTCTGTCACTTTCCCAAAGGAAGAAAACCCGCCGACTTTCGCCACTTATGAGAACGGAACCGTCACAATCCATCATCTGAACGGAGAAGTAATGAAGAAGATTTCACTCTGAAAATCCCAAAAGAATAAAAATTTTGCGCAGCTCCATTTAAAATGAGGCTGCGCAATTTTTTTATTCCTTTCCGTCACAATATCATTTGTGCCGGCAATGATATCCATGAGATTTACAGTCAGTCGTTACTGACGGGCTTCTTCCCTCCCATCGGAAATGAGAAGCCAAAGAATGCGTTCACGCTACGTGAATTCTTTCCGAAGAACATATAGTCGGTACCTACAAACAGAGGACCTAATTTCAGAGCAACACCCAATGATTTTCCTGCTGCCTGAATCGGAGAATAGCTGACCGCCAGATTAAGTGCGTTCGAAGGACGAAGCGTAGCGGAGAATGTCAGCTCATTCAGCGTTTTCGGCTGGACGAAACGTGAAGTATACATCGCACCCACACTCAGCTTGTTGTTCAGCAATGCGTACTCACCGGCAAGCAAGATGGTGGAAGCAAGGCGTGTTTTTAAATCTGCTTCTTTCGGATCACCTTCGGCAAAGTCAAAACGCTCCAAAGAGAGGAAGTCACCGCCGATGTATTTGTCATAGTTCTGGCTGTCGATGGTGACATTTTCACTTCCTTCGACCGTGGCAATAGTTGTCGCACTTTCTTTCCATTTCAAGAATCCCAAATCAAGTACTGCTGCAGAAACCGTCAGGTTGTCCCAAACTTTATAGCTTGCACCTAAATCGATACCAAAACCAGTACCTGCAATGCCTAAATCGCCTGCATCTAAATCAAAATCGTCTATCATTCCGGTATTGTCAAATGTCATACCGCCACCTTTCAATGTCGTTGTGATGCTTGCATCCGCAGCATAGCTATAATGGCTTCCATACCAGTCTTCTGGTCTGAACTCTCCAGCTCTGGAGATATAATCGCTATAGTTTCCGGAAGTGATGTCGTCCGAGTCAATTCCTGTAGGCAAAGCTGGAATACCCAAATCCACATCAAACTTGTTGATTTTCATTTCCGCACGAGCTAATCCCAGAAGTACTTTCACGCGTCCGCCTATGGTTAATTTGTCCGTAATCTGACGAGAATATCCCAGACCTACTTCGGCATATGCACTTACATTCAGCTTCTGGTTTGCAATGTTATACTTTTGTTGAGTGCCTGCAAGATCCTCGATAGCAAAACCGTTCATGTTACGCATCATTTTAAACATGTCACCGGACAATGATGCGCCTACATCCATACGTAATCCCACGTTCACGCTCCAGAATCCTTTCCCGTGATACCATCCGAAAGAAAGGATGTCTGTATTGAAATTCACGTTCAAATTGTTCTCATCTTTTAGTCTGTCAAACAATTTGTTATTGGTGAACAAGTCTTCACCTCCGTCCAAAACATCAATGATGTCGCCTGTTCCCAATACATTAGAAGATGCGCTGACATTCAGTGAACCGATTACCGGAAAATTAAAATAGCCGCGTGTTGGCTGCAAACCCGGATTCATCTGCAGACGTGTACTCGCGCCTTCCATAAAATAAGAAGTACGCAGATACTGCGCCTGAGCAGCGGTCGCCAACAACACCAAACCTGCCGCCAATAAAACTCTCTTACATTTAACCTTTTTCATATGACTTTGTATTGATTAACCTTTTGCAAAAATAAACATTCGTTTTCAATTCCCCAACCTCTCCGCTGCGAGGGACATTCCCAAAGGTAGATTTATGTGATTATGTGGTCAAAAATAAAGACTATCCGGTCAAAATAACGTACCATTTTTTACAACTGACAGAATCTGTCCATCAATTTTTTCCGGTATTTTTTCGACACCTGCAGCTCGTCCGCTCCGTCAAACGGAGGATACATGATGCAACGGCTGTCCTGCACCATAATCAGATAGTTCATGTTGATGATGAATGACTGATGCACCTGAACAAACGAAGAATCATAGGCGCAGAGATTTTCAGCCGTCGTATTGCGCCGCAGCGGAATGAACGTACCATTAGACAGTGCGGCCTCCCATATCTTCCGCCCTGAAAGATAACGGAAATAACCGATGTCTGACACACGCAAGATACGGAGGTCGCCTGTAGGAACAACCACCATGAAAGACTTCTCGTTCAATGGAGTCGGTTTCAGCGGCCCGACGGGCTCTCCATTGCCGGAAGCGACAGACTGTATGCGGTTCAGCACCACCTCCAACTCTTTCGGGTCTACCGGCTTGAGCATGAAATCAAACGCATAATTCCTCAAGGCATCAATCAGATACTTGTTGTATGCCGTATAGAAGACAACCTGCATTTTCCAGTCAACCGCATCATGGATCCTGCCCGCCACATCCATCCCCGTCATGTCGGGCAGCTCCACATCAAGGAACAACAAATCCGGACGTTCCTTCTCTATCAAACGTATGCCGGCCACTCCGTTCTTTGCAATCCCCACCACCTGTATCCATCCATAACGTTTGAGTTCAAAGCAAAGATTATCAATGGCCGTTTCTTCATCGTCCACAATCACAGTTCTTAAAATCCCTTCATTCGCCATAAGTCTGTTATTTTTTCAATGAATAAGAATAATCTGACGGCACTGTATACCGCACTTCACATCCTATGCTGCCGTCCCCTCCGACAGGTACATTGTTTATTTTCATCACCATTGGCCGGCTGTTGTAAGCATTCAGCAGCTGTATGGTCTGCGTGATCACCTTCATCCCCGTTCCCGTACCATGGTTCACACTTTTCATTCTGTATCCTCCTCCGTTGTCACACACGGACAGAATCACTTCCCCCTCACCTTCCCTGACAGAAAGGCACAATAACCGTTTCCCCTCTTTCAGCCGCAGCCCGTGCTTTATAGCATTTTCTACGGGAATCTGCAGCAGCATGGCCGGAATCTGCACCTTGCACAAATCAATGCTCCCGTCCACTTCCAGGCGATATTCAAATTCATCCCCCAACGACTGCTCTTCCAG
This sequence comes from uncultured Phocaeicola sp., assembly GCA_944320815.1. GTDB lineage: Bacteria > Bacteroidota > Bacteroidia > Bacteroidales > Bacteroidaceae > Phocaeicola. Next base: position 29,496 of record CALUIZ010000024.1, read on the forward strand.
ACGTACATAAGTATTGACAAAATCCAGCTCATCCGCCAAAGAAACGACCATCTTGTCCGTAAGTTCCAGATTGCGGCGGAGAAGCTTCGTCAGTTCCAGCAGATTCCGGCTCTCCTCATCCCCTTTGTGCAGATTCATCTCACGGTTGAGCACATTGAATATGAAATGCGGAGAGATACGGTTACGGATATTCTCCAGACGCAATGAAGCGATGGCCGTCTGCAGTTGCCAGAGCTCCTTTTCACGCTGCCTCCTGCGATAAAAGACTGCGGCCAGTGCCACGGCAGACACCAGCAGCACCCCCACCACAATTCCCCACAACCACTGATACAGAGTGAGCACCTGGTTCTCTTTCTGTTCAATGAACAGTTCCTGCTTCATCAGTGTGCTGTCACGCTTATATTTCAGGGCTATTTCGGCGGCCCGCATTTTCACCCGTTCATTTCTGATGGAATCATCCATTCTCCTGTTCAGATCCTGGTATCTGTAAGCGTTCCGGTAATCGCCTATCGCCTCAAAATAATGCTCCAGATAACGGTTGCGGATACGAATCATGTTCGGCTCGATATTATCCGTATCCCTCGTTATCTTCAGCATCCGTTTCGCCTGCCCAATGTTCCCTTCCTTCAGCGCAAGTTCAATCAGCTGGGTATCGATATAATACAGTGCACTCTCATTATTCACGGAGAAAAAGAACTGATGACAACGGTTCAGATAATAAGAAGCCGAATCCGTCTGTCCCAGCAGCATAAACACCTCACCCAGATTCACCATCGTCAGATTCCGTTCAAACTCCATTTCCTGATGCGCCGTCGTCAAGGCCAGCGAGCGGCGGAAATATCCCAGAGCCTGCTCGTAGTCCTGCCGGTAATAATAAGAGTTGCCACGGTTGTTCAGATAAATATGCTTCTCATACGGCTGCATCTTGTCATACTGACGCTCGGCAAGACCATAATAATAGTCGCACATGCCAAAGTCACGCAACTCCATGCTCACCTGGGCAAGGCCATAATAAATGGGAAAACGTTTTTCCTCCGGCATCTGTATCGAATCGGCCACGGAAAGCGCATGATTGTACCAATAAGACCCGAGGTCATACCGGCCCCTGCGCACGTATGAATCGGCCAGATTCAGACAGACATTCAGCACTCCCTCCGAAGTTCCTCCGGCAGAAGCGTACCGATATGCTTTCTCGAAAGCCCACACGGCGGAATCATACACCGCAAAACGTCCATAAACGTTGCCCCACATGTTGAAGACGTTCGCATACAGACCGTCCACACGGGTGTCATGGGAATTCCGGTCGCAAAAATTCTCCGCCGCACGAAGCAGCATGGTCGATGAATCGAACTCCGCCAGAAAAAGCTTGGACTTCGCCTTCAGAACCACCAGACGATAATACAATACGCTGTCGCCTGCCAAAGGAAGCAGGCTGTCAACGGAAGCACATACTTCATCCGGTTCTTCCGATGTGTTGTCTTCCAGTTCCGACAAGACATTCTCCAGCCACGACAGATTCCGACTTTCAGCGTCTCTCCGGAAGCCGCATCCGGCAAACAATACAGGAAACAACAGAAAGAATATGCATATAAAAAGGACTATATTACGACTCTCCATTGGTTTTTATATCATGTTTTTCTTTGTTTGCAAAAATAAACAAAAGAGGCCAAAATGCAAAAAACGTCCATCTTTTTCACCAATCTACAAGGAATATTTTACAGATACACAAAAGAAAAACGTATTCTACAAGAAACATCCGGACGGGCCTGAGGGGAAATGTCGGGAGAATGCGGACATACATAAAAAATCCCGGGCGGCAGGAATGCCGTCCGGGAGAGTCTGAGAAAACAAAGAAATGGTCAGCACACCTCAGTCACGGGCATACATCAATGTACCGAATCCCAGATTATCATATTCTCCACTGTTTGAGCCGTAGTCGCCTCCACCGCCTTCGGGAGCCTCAGCCTTCATCGCCATTTCCGTATACTGGATAGCCTCGTCATCAACCGCCTTTACATATTTGTAGTGATAATAAGGCAAAGCCCAGATGGGGCGATGGATAATCGCACGCGCGCTGATTGTCGGATGTTCCTCATATGCGGTTCCGTGCGGGCCCTTGTATTCGCGGGTATAGGGCACATTAGGCACATCAAGTCCGGCATAATTGTATTTGGCCGTATATTCGCACCCTTTCAGGAAACGGTTCTCTCCGTTATAAGTGAAGAAGTCATCCCCCTGGTTCCAGCACAACTGGCAGATCACCCCCATCAACCCCTGACACATGTAGGTATGGCCCTGGTCACGGTTGCTTTCCTGCCACTGCGCAAGATTGGAGTCCGCGCCTTCAAACACATGATAGATGGCCTTCATGATACAGCCGTTGGTTTCGCCGATCTGAAAATGCTCAATGGCTTCATTGTAAAGGTCGCGTCTGTCGGCCAGAATGCCTATACCCACCATGGAAGCGATGTTGCACAGTCCCCAATTGGCCCAGTAATGTCCGGCGGGGGTGTCGTTGTGACGCTTCAGGAAATCACTGTTCATCGGATAGAACACATTGACCATCCAGTCCTGATAAGCCTTGAAACTTGTCGCGTCCCAGCCTTCATAACCGCGCATCAGCTCTCCGGCCACAGCAAACTGATAGCCATAGATTCCGGCGGCAAGATAGCTGTCGGTCGTACCGTTGATGACCGTACATTTGGCCGCCCAACCGTTGAGAATCTCGACGGCCTTGTCGGCAAAGGCGTTGTCACCGGAAATCTTCCAGCGAAGAGCCAGCTGATAAGCTGCCGCCACATCATTGTATGCATAGCGATAATTCTCCGCCGTACCGCTTCCGCGGGTGATGCTTGCCTGCGGATTGGGCACATAGTCTGTCTGCGCGTGGCTGTTGGCACAGAGTCTTTCATACCCCTCCTTCCATGGAGAACGGTCCAGATTGGCCTTCACCCGTTCAAAGTCTTCCGGCGTATGCAGTGCGCCGCAATGAATCATCGGCTCTGTCTCCGGTTTCAGCGGTACATGCATCTCGTCGTCTTCCAGAGGGATTTCAAACAAATCTGTCTGCGTGCCGGCCGGAAGGTCGGGCAGGTTAAGACCGTCGCCGCAGCCTGACATCATCAGGCCGACAGCGAACATTGCTGCTATATAATACATTTTTCTCATAATCCATTCTTTAATCATTCACCTACATAAATAAGCTTGAATCCGTTTATTTTCACATATTTCTGCTTGGCCGTCAGGGTGCAGACAAACCCGACAGACACCTGACCCGCCGAAGCGGTCGCAAATTCCAGACCGACAGTGCCCGGAGCTGTTATCTGCGCGCTTGCCAGAGCCGAAGAGATGCCGTCCGTAGTGACACCGAAGCCGGCATCGTCCGCAACAGCCAGATAAGCGGAACCGGAAATCGCAACCTCCAAAACGGATGCTTCCAGTCTGTATTTTCCAGCAACCAGAGTGACAGCCTGATAAATCTTTCCGTCAGTCATACTATTCGGGAATCCCCAGTCGGTCTGCAGTGCAAGGGCGTAACCCGCATTCACATCATTCCTGGGATTGTGCTGCAGGCCATATCCTTCCATATTGGAACCGGAATTGTTCACCACTGTCCAGTCGGCCGGCTTCGACCATTCTCCCGTTCTTTCAAAATCGCTGTTGTCCTGAGCGAGAGAAATGAAGTTGGCCTTATAGTTCTTCAGCGCATATTCCGTCACCTCCATGCCGTCGGTCAGCTCCTTCAGTTCCAGACCCGCCTCCACAGGAGTCTCAATACCGGTAAAAGTCAAGGAAACCGCACCGAATCCGCCTGCAGGAACATATGCCCTGATTTCCGTATCAGAAATAGAAGCAATATCAACCGTTGTTTCACCGAACTTCAATGTCACGTGCTCTTCTTCCGTTCCGAAGCCTTCACCTGCAATCACGATTTCTTCCCCTTCTTTCACCAAAGCGGCAGTCTCGTTATGCAGGAAATTGCCCGTATTGACGGAAGTGATTTTCGGAGTGGCCAGCACCGTAAACAAAGCGTTCTCCCCCAAGTCAATGAACTTGCCCTTGATACGCAATGACAATGTAACCTCACCTGCATCAAGTATGGGAACTTTGACTGTAACGGTTCCAGCCTCCGCATCTACGGAAGTTACCTCTGCCTTTACTTCTCCGAACAATACTTCCACATCGTCTGCCGTAACGCCTGAAAGGTTCTTGCAGGTGAAAGTCACCTCACTTCCATTATGAGCCTGGGATACGGAAATCCCCTCAGCAACGGGAGACGGAATCACCGTATAGGTCAGCGGAGTTTCCGTCACGACCGTTTCAAATGAAGTGGATACAGTTACCGTATAAGTGCCTTCCGCCATCTCTTCCGGCAGTTCCGCCACTATCGTCCCGTCGGTTGTCTTTTCCATATCCACCACCGCTTCGGCCACTGTTCCGCCCTGAGCAAATGTCACCTTTATCGGATCCAGTTCCACATTTTCTTCCAGCAGAACCGGATTCAGATTCGTACCGTTGACGATGATTTCGCTTCCGGAATATCCTTCCGACGCAGACAAGCCCGTGACCGTAGCATGCTGCAGCACGGTAAATCCGTTCGTCAGAGGCACATTCACCTCACGGTCAGAGATTGTTAGGGCAACCGGTCCGCTCACCGCATCCTCAGGCACTTCCACCACAAACGACTCACTTCCCGGAGCGGAGGCCAACAGTGCCGGTTCGGCCGAGCCACTGAACATCACCGTATAGAACGATGCCGAAACGCCCAAGTCATGCCCTGCAAAAGTAATTTCATCGCCAGCAAATCCATAAACCGGAGTCACGGCCGTCACGCCCGGTTCTCCCAGCACGTCGTAAATGAATTCCGTGGCCACCGTCTGACCATACACCTCCACCGTTATCTTTCCTGCGGTGGCACCTTCCGGCACCCTCACCACAATGGCGTTCTCTTCACACGAAACCACTTCAAGCTCCGTTCCGCCCATCGTCACCTTCACGGCATCCGCCATGATGCCGAACTCAGTTCCGTTGATTGTAAATTCAGAACCTGCATATCCGGACATAGGAGAAATACCCTCCACCGTCACCACAGGATCCTGATTCTGCAGCTTCACCACTTCCTGATCTTCATCATCGCATGATGACAGCACGAAACCGGAAAGCAGCAGCGGCAATACAAAACAATATATCTTTTTCATTTCCATTCAGTTTATAAAGTTCCAGCAGAATGTCCGCTTTCTCCGCCCAGAATACCCGCCTGTTCCGTTCAGGACAAGCCGTTGCCCGGAACCGGACAGGCGGCTGTTTTCTATGCCGGAACGCGGACATCCGCAAAAATCATTTATTCAAGAATCAGTTTGATGTCGCTCACCTTGAAATAACTGTTGTTCCCAAAAGTGGCCACAAAGCCGAAGGTCACCTCCGTATCTTCATCCAGCGTGAAATGCAGCGTCTCCACACCCGGAGCGTCGACAGTCACACTGTTCTGCGTGAACATCTGCGAAGCGATAATGTTTCCGCCGTCAGTCACGCCAAAGTCGGGCAGTTCCCCATTTCCTTCCATCAGAACGATGCAAGCTTTGTTGGCTACATTACATTCCACATAAGAAACCTCCATCGTATAAGTTCCGGAAGGAATGGTCGTGGTCTGATACATCTTTCCGTTCGTTATGGACGATGCGGAGCCACTTCCTCCCCAGCCGGCCTGCATACCCAATGAGGTTCCGTTTCCGGTAAACATACCTCCCACTTTCCCGGCATTCTGGTCGGCATTCTTGTTGACGAATGATTTGGCCGCGTCATTCACTGTCCATCCCTGCGGAACGGCCATGTTCTTGTCGCCTTCCTGTCCCACGGCATAAGGAAGCTGCTGGAACGGACGCATGTAATTCTCCAGATAGAAAATGGTGACATCACCCTTCGCTTCCGGATTCATCAGTGCTCCGCCCGTCAGTTCCAGTCCGTTGATGGTGACAGTCACACTTCCCGAAGCATATCCTTCGGGGGCAATTGCCGTGATGTGTCCGTCATCAACCAGCGTAAACTGGGCAGGCGTACCGTTGAAGCTTACCGAAATCACGCTCGCGTCCGTACCGAATCCAGAACCGACGATAGTGACTTCCTCACCGGCTCCGGCCACGTTCGAGCCAAAAGGATTCTCCGTAGTGACCGAAATGATTTCCGGCGTAGGAAGCACGGTAAACTCACCGATATCGTCAACCTTGTTCGTCCACACCTGCAGAGAAACCTTTCCGCTCACTGCGTTCTCGGGCACTTCCACCACGATGCGGTTGTTCTTGCACATCAGCACGTTCTCAGCCTCCACACCTCCGAACGACACCTTCACCGCTTCCGGCTGGTCGCCGAAGTTCGTTCCGGCAATCAGCACCCTCGTCTTCACGTACCCCGAAGCCGGCGATATGCCCGAAGGTTCCGGCATGGGATATTCATACATCTTGAAGTTGGCATCCTTCTCGCATCCGCCCAGCAGAGCGATGAAAGCCACCCCAACAAACAAGTTTATTATCTTATAAAATAAATTCTTCATATGTCTAACTGTTTAATCGTTCGATTATCAATATCCCGGATTCTGCTTCAGATTCGGATTCAGCTCAATCTGACGCGACGGTATCGGCCACAGATAGTCGTTCTTGTCGACAGAGATGTTGTTTTTTCCCAACAACACCACACAGGTGACCGGTTCCTCTTCACCCGCCTGCACTTTTTCCGTTCCCCAGACATATGTGTTCGGAGTGTACAGACTGGAAACCGGATTCCCGTCATAGTCCACAAAGTCAGTCTTGTAGTCCGCATCGCCTACCACCATTCCGCAACGCGACTCGTTCAGTTCATCCTCAAGCTTTCCCCAACGTTTCAGGTCATCATAACGGAAGCCTTCCATATAAAGCTCAATGGTACGTTCGCGGCGGATTTCATCAAGCATGTTCAGGCCGTTGCCGTTCACCAGCGCATTGGTCAGATGAGCCACTCCCGCACGGTCACGAAGGATGTTCACCGAACGGTCAAGTTCAGCGTCCTCAATCTTTCCGTTCCGTTCGTACAGTGCCTCCGCATAGTTCAGATACACTTCTGCCAGACGGAGCACCGGATAATTGTGATGCTCATCCTTGTTGCTCGGCGTACGGTCATAATAGACGGCAAACTTATACGGGGTATATCCGGCGGTACCGCCTGTCAGTGCGGCATTGTCTGTCCGCCCCACATACGACGCCATACGATAGTCGCGGTTATCAAACTCTTCACCCCGTACATGATACCCCTTGAACAAAGGACTTTTCTCAATGGGCAGTCCGTCCGTACAAAGGAACATGTCCATCAGTTTGCGGCTCGGAGTCAGTTTCCATACCGTCTGGGTCACTTCCGTACCCGCGATGCGGAGCGCGTCATAAACCGAATAGATGATGAATTCACGGTTGGTGTCCTTGCCGTATCCACCGGGATTACTTTCCGGACCTTCAATGCAGAACAGGAAACGGCTGCTCATGTTCTCCATGGCCGAATTGCTGTTATAGTTCCAGATGGCATACGCATTGTCCGACATCACCTCTTCACACAGTGCGACAGCCTCGTCCAGAAATTCGTTCACCTGATCTTTCTCCGGTCCGGCAGAACCTTCAAAGTCGGTGGAAGTCCCGTTGTATTTCCTCCAAGTGGCCTCATACAGCAGCACACGCGACTTGAACGCTTTCGCTCCCCCACTCGTGATGCGCCCTTTGTCATCAGCAGAAAGGCTCGACTCACCCGGCAAGAACGCTATAGCCTTGTCGAGGTCGGAAAGAATCAGATCCACCACTTCATAACGGCTGCTCCGTGCACTGTACAACTCCGACGAATTTACATCAGGCACGACCGTCACGATGGGCACACCCCCAAAATGCTGCAACAGATAGAAATAATTGTAGGCACGGAAGAAGTATCCTTCACCCAACGACTGTTCCAGATCCTCCTGATTCCCGAAATAAGCGGCAGCCTTCTGGAAAAGGATGTTCGTGGCACGGATATTGGCATAACAATTGTCCCACCAGCCGCTGTTTGCGGTTACCTGGATTGTTCCTGTACCCACATCATTGTTGTTCACCATATAAGTCGACAAGTCAGAAGAGACATCCATATGGTCAAAGATACCGTCATAACGGCACTGCCAGCCAAGCAACTGGCCATAAAGTCCGGTAGCGTATTCACGGAACTGCTCCGGAGTCTGGAAATATACCAGATCCGTCTTGGCATCCAGAGGCTCCAGATCAAGGAAAGTGTCCGCACAGGAAGAAAACCCCATCACTCCGGCACACGCTGCTATATATAATATTTTCTTCATTTTTATATTAAGCGATAAGTTCAGACAAGTTCATTAATTATAAAGTAACATTCACGCCGAACGACCATGTGCGGCTGAACGGATAACCGTTGTTGTTCGATGTCTCTCCCATTTCCGGATCGAATCCGTCGGCTATGCTGGTCGCTTCCCAGAGGTCGTTTCCAGAGAAATAGATACGTACCTTTTCCAGCTTCGCCTTACGGGTCCATATCTGAGGAAGCGTATAGCCGATGACCAGAGTCTTCAGACGGATATAGCGGTTGTTCTGGAGCATGAAGTCATTGTTCTCATAGTTCCATTTCGCCCGGTTCTGATGAGAAGTCAGACGCGGATATTTGGCATTCGGATTCTCTTCTGTCCAAGTCTGTCCGAGGAACGTCGGGTTCTGGTTGGTATATTGTGCATAGAACGGATAAGCCATCCATCCGGTACGCATGATATACTGTTTTCCCACACCCTGAAACATCGCGCTTACGTCAATCCCTTTCCAGTTGAACCCGGCATTGATGCCGAATACATAATGCGGATTCGCGTCACCTATGAACTGGAGGTCGCTTTCTGTACTTCCATCAGCCGTAATCTTACGGTCGCCGTTCAAATCCAGACGCTTCGTGTCACCCGGACGGAGTGCATCGGATGTCCCTTCCATGATATTGGCCAGAGCCGAACCTCCGTCACCATACAGCGCATAATAACGGTCCACTTCCGCCTGGTCCTTAAAGAAGCCGTCGGTACGGAACAGAAAATAAGAGTTGAGCGGATAACCGTTTACCGTCGCATTCTTTCCGGCACCATACGTATCGGCACCTTCAAGCTCCTTCAGCAGGCTCTTCGTGTCACCTACATTGAAGTTGACATAGTAAGAAAAATCCTTATAACTGTCACGCCATCCAACGGTCAGTTCCCAACCTTTCACACTCAGGTGACCGCTGTTTGTCTTGGGAGGCGTACCTCCCAAAAGAGACGGGTAAGTAACGTTCGACAGCATTCCTTTATTGTCCTTCCAGAAATACTCGAACGTAGTGGTCAGGCGATTGTTGAAGAAATTCAGGTCTACACCGATATTCTTCTGGATGACACGCTCCCACGTACGGTCCAGACTGACGAGTCCGCTATAACCGCTGGACACATGAGACACGACAGGATTTCCCAGATATGTCTGGCCAAGCCCGATGGTTCCCACATAGTCAAAGTCGCCCAGACCGGCATCGTTACCGGAGCTACCATAATTGAAGCGGAGCTTACCGAAACTCATTACCGGAGTGATGAACTCCATGAACTTTTCTTTCGTGAACGCCCATCCCAAAGAAACGGATCCGAAGTTCTGGAACTTGTGCCCCGGAGCGAACTTGGAATTACCGTCACGGCGTCCCAACAGTTCAAGCATATACTTTTCCTGATAATCGTAATTGACACGGGCAATGTAAGAATATGTGCCGTTCTGTGTCTTTCCGCCGCCGTTACCCTGTGTCCCGGATGCCAGATTCAAATCATACACACCCGAATCTTCAAAGTTTTCGCGCGCCGCCACAAGTTTCTTGCTCACCCACTTCTCGGCATTGATACCAATCATGGCAGAAACATTATGATCGTTCGCAAACGTATTCTTGTATTTCAGCAGCGCGGAATAATACTGATAAAGCATATTGTTAGCCTGAGTCAGATACCCCGGATTGTGCGAGTCCTTGATGTTAAGCACATCCGTGGGATAAGTGAGCGACTGCTGGGTGTTGTTCACAACCTCCTTCGCCGGATTCCCCCACCAGTCGTATGTCTGCACAGGAATCACATACCGCTCACGCCGGTATTCTTCATTCTGGAACGACACCATCCCCTCGAAAGAGATTCCTTTCCATATATCCACAAGTGCCTTCAGGTCGACACGAGTGGTCAGATTGGTCTTGTCGTCACGTCCACCGTCTGATGTGGCGGCTGCTGGCTGTCGGTCGCCCACCTGTCCGTAATTAGCATACCACTGTCCGTAAGGGTTCTTTGCAGGGAACAGCGGCGGCTCATTGCCATACAGCGTATTGTCAAGACCTGCAGACGGAGAAGAAGTGTCCGTCTTGATCATGCTGGCCGCCGTCTCCAGTCTGAACCAGTCGGTCAGTTTCACCCCATAGTTCAAACGGAGGTTTATCTGCTTCTGTCCGTCGTACGCAGTGGCCAGATTACCCTGATTGTCCGCATACAGTGCAGAGATACGATAGTCACTCTTTTCCGTAGAACCGGAAACGCTCAGGTTATGCTGGTAAGAATAGCGTGTGCGGAACATCTCGTCCAGACGGTTCGCATTTGCAAGAAAAATCTTGTCACCCCAGTCCGTATGATTGATTGTATAGATACCTTCATACCCCGACTGCATCAGTTCAAGATTCTCCTTGTTCAGCCAACCCCACCAGTTGGGAATCGTCTCTTCCTTGTTGGCCTCCAGCCATACGGTTGCATATTCCTGCATACTCGGCGAGAACGAAGTGATACCCGTGGTAGTGAAACGCATGTTGAAGTCGTAGTTCACACTTACCTTTCCTTTTCCTTTCTTGGTGGTGACAAGGATGACACCGTTCGCCGCCTTCGCACCATAGATTGAAGCCGAACCGTCTTTCAAGACACTGATCGTCTCAATGTCATCGGGGTTCAGATTCTGGAACGAAGTGGAATTGATGGCAGGCACACCGTCGATGATAATCAGCGGAGAACCGCCGTTTACAGATGTAGCTCCACGAATCTGGAAGTTGATGCCTTCATTACCCGGACGGGAGGAAGAACGCGTCACCGTCAGACCGGGGGTCTGTCCTTGCAGTGCCAGACCGACATTGGTCACGGCGCGACTCTCGAACACTTTTTCGTCCACCTGGTCGATGGCACCCGTCAGCGTCGCCTTCTTCTGCACACCATAACCCACTACCACCACTTCGTCCAGCACCTTGCTGTCTTCCTTCAAAGTGATATGCTTCAGGCTCTTTGACGCAGAAATCTCAAATGTCTGATAACCGATATACGAAATGACAATCGTTGCGTTCGGCGACGAAACATTCAGAGAGAATCTACCATCCATGTCTGTTATCACTGCATTGGTGGTCCCTTTCTCAACCACGCTTGCCCCAATCACTGTCTGCCCTGTCGGGTCAAACACCTGTCCTTTCACCGCAGTCCGCTGCATGACTGCCTGCGCATGAGGCGTCTCGGCATAAGCCGGGAATGCCCCTCCGGCCAGCAGAGCCGACACCATAGCTGCAGAAAAGAGCAGTCTTCCGGATGAAAAGACTAACAAATCATTTTTCATACAATTAAATTTAGTTGGTTCATTACCTTTATATACATTGTTTCATGAATTCGCGCACCTGCCTTCGTCCGAGGAGAATATGTCCTTCCACCGTACGCTTCGACAGATTCATTCTCGCCGCAATCTCATCCGCCGTCATCTCTTCAAACCGATGCAGCGCATAAACGGCACGGCATCTGGCCGGAAGACGCTCCACTCTCCTCATCTCCAGACGGGCGAGGTCGCCGGCAACGACCTTACTTTCCGTGTCACATACCGATACGGGAATCCCCTCCATCAGGCAGGAAGTGATTTCCTCCCTCTTATAACGGCGGCGCAACCAGTCGTTCACAAGATTTCTGGCAATGGTAAAGATGAAATGGCATACTGTGTCCTCTCTCAGCATCCGGTCATAATCGAGCAGCCGGAGAAAAGTGTCCTGGGTCAGGTCTTCAGAATCCGCCTCACACTCCAGTTTCCTGAGAATATAACGGTAGACAGACTCCCTATACTTCCGATAGGCCCGGTCGACCAAAGGATTTGATATGTCAGATGAGCTTTTCATAATATTTAAAATTCTGATGCTGACACAAAGGTAGACCAGAATCGCCGAAAAGGCCGTTACAATAGTAACAAATGATGCAATATCTGTAACATCCGGACCGGAGACACAGAAAAACGGAGCATATGCAAGGAATCTTTTCCTCTTCATATGCTCCGCTCTCCAGACATCGGTTTCAGAATATCCTTTTATTCCAACCCGAACAGCCGCTCATTTCTGACAGAACAAGCGGCTGTTTCCGGCAAAGCAACCCTCTTCATTTGCGTTCAGGAAGACCGGCAAGTCATTGTCTGTCCTTTTCCTCCTGATACCGTGTAGGCAGCATCCCGAACTGCTCCTTGAAGCATTTGCTGAAATAGCTTGCCGAGTTGAAGCCCACGCGGTCGGCCACCTCGGCGATGGTCAGCTGGCTGCCTTCAAGCAACTGCGCCGCACGCTTCAAGCGGATTGTCCGGATAAACTCAGTGGGACTCTGTCCGGTAATCGACTGGAGCTTGCGGTACAGATTCATCCGGCTCATTCCCATGTCAGCACTCAACGCCTCCACATTATATTCCGCATTGTCCATATTCTTCTCAATGCAGCCGAGTGCCTTCTGGATAAGCTGCTCGTCGAGAGAAGTGATGGTAATCTTTCCGGGGTCGACGTGGATTCCCTTCTGGAATTCCTTCTTCCTTATATCCTGCTGCTCGATGAGCTTGCGGATACGTATCAGCAGCACATCAAAGTTAAAGGGTTTCGATATGTACGAATCGGCCCCTACCTTATATCCGCTTATCCGGATGTCATCGGCCGTACGCGCCGTCAGCAAGATAATCGGGATGTGCGAAGTGGTCATGTTTGTCTTGATGCGCCGGCACAGTTCCAGTCCGTCCACCTTGGGCATCATCACGTCACTGATTATCAGATCGGGATTCTGTTCGATGGCAATCTTCTCCCCTTCCTCTCCGTCGGAGGCCTCAAGCACCCCATACGATTCCGAAAGCTGCTCCTTCAGGAACCTGCGGAATTCATTGTTGTCTTCCACCACAAGCAGACGCTTCCGCCCGTCTTCCGAAACCGGCATTTCCATTCTCTCCTCCTCTTCCTCCTCATGAAGAGGTTCCTGATACAGTTTCTCCTCCTGCATCATATCCATCGGGATACGCACCACGAAGGTGGAACCTTTTCCCGGAACACTGTCAACCGATATGCTTCCCTGATGTATCTCCACATATTCCTTCACCAGATGCAGCCCGATTCCACTGCCCACTTTGCTCTCATTCCGCGACTGCACCTGATAGAACCGTTCAAAAATATGGGCGGCCTCTTCCGGAGGGATTCCTATCCCCGTATCACTTACCGAGATACAGACAAACGGACGGCCGTCCTGTTCCTCCTTATCCAGAGCCAGCGTCACCCGCCCGCCTTCCGGAGTGAACTTGAAAGCGTTCGACAACAGATTGTTCACAATCTTGTGCAACTTGTCATGATCGAAGTTCATATACCAGTACGAAGATTCCATCTGAAAATGGAAATCCACTTTCTTGTCCAGAGCATAAGGCCGGAACCCCTCATAAATGGATCCGACAAACTCTCCAAGGTCACCGGGCGACAGATTCAGCTTTTCACGCTTCATCTCAATCTTGCGGAAATCAAGCAACTGGTTGATAAGCCGATAAAGTTCCTGCGCGTTCTTATAAATGACATCCAGTTGGGAAACGATTTTTCCGTCGTTCACCTTTTTGCGAAGCACTTCAAGCGGAGTCAGAATCAACGTCAAAGGAGTGCGCAGCTCATGGCTTATATTGATGAAGAAACGGAACTTCATCTGATTCAGCTCTTCACGCTGACGAATGGCCTCTTCCTCCTGCATGCGCAAAAGTTTGCGGTAGTTGCGCCGATGGAAATAACGGATGATGGCATAGCCCAAAGCCAGAATGCACATCAGATAAAGTATACCGGCCCACACCGTTGCCCAGAAAGGAGGACGGATAACCAGCGTAAAAGAGGAGACATCACTCCACCGATGGTCATTTCCGGCCGACATTACATAAAATGTATACTTACCCGGAGGCAAATGATTATAGACGGCATTTGCCTGCCCGCTTTCAGGAAGAAGCTCAATCCAGTCCTTGTCCACTCCATCCAGCTTGTAACGGAAATAAGTCTGTGCAGGATTCACAAAATTCAAGCTTGAGAATTCAAAAGTAACTGAGTTTTCATCATGATACAATTCCGCATAACGTACCTTGTCAATGACACGCGGGAAGAGCACCCTCCCGTTATAGACCTCACCGCAGGTTACCGGTTCGTTGGCCAGACGGAATCCGGTGAACATGGGAGAAACGGAACAGGGAGTCAGCATCACATTCTCCGGAGAAAACAGATAGAACCCATCCATACGTCCGAAACAAAGCAGTCCGTCGAATGTCTTGAGAGAACAGAACTCAAACAAATCATTCCAGCTATGGTTGCGGTTGCGGTCAAGACAGACCACATCATACTGATAGCCCTCCAGCTTTTTCTCTACCGTCACTTTATAAAGCGCGTTGATAGTGGACACCCACATATCTCCGTTGTTGTCTTCCTGAATGCTCTGAACGGTAAGATTGGCAAATCCGGCCTCCTTGCCCAAATAATCCACATTCCCGTTTCCCGACATCACCTTGACACCATACTGGGTGCCCATCCACAGAAGGTTGCGGCTGTCAAGAAAGAAACAGTTGTATTTGTTGCTGCCCAAAGTCTGTATCGGAGAGTCGGGAGCGTCAAGCTCCGGAACCTGCAGAGAGTCATTCCTGATGTCATAGAAATAAAGGCCATTGTCAGCTCCTACCACAAGCCGTCCTGTCCCGTCAAACGCGAGAGCGTTCGCCACCCGATACTTGCCTATCTCCGGAAACCTGTCAGCCAAGAGTTCAAAACTGTCCGTCTCGGGATCAAACACTCCCAGCCCTCCATATACGCTCACCCACAGACGATGGCGGGAATCCTCTATCATCGAACGGATATTGTTTACAACCAGTTCTCCATGCGGACGGACGAGAAAATGTCTGATTTTTCCTTTGTCAATACAATACAATCCGTCGCGGAACGTGCCCAGCCATATCTTCCCGAACGAATCCTTGTAGGCTGTACGGAAAAGTTGGGTGGAAAGTTCCGGATAAGGACGCTCCACCGTCCGGGTAGAAAGCACATACCTGTACACCCCCTTCGAGGTGCCGAACAGAATGGAACCGTCATTCTCCTCCACCATGCAATGAATGTTCTCGTCACCCAGTCTTCCAGAAAGATTGCCGTTGTTATGCAAAATGAAGTTGTCCATGCTCGGATGATAGAAGGCCAGCCCCTGATTGAACAGTCCCACCCACATCACTCCGCTGCGGGGATCGGAATAGATGCTGTGCACATTGCTGCGCACGTCATTCCTTCTGTTGTCCTCATAAAAAGGCTCCGCCTGATGCAGCTCAAACGTATATTTGTCGACCACATAAATGCCCTGCATGGAAGTCCCGAACCATGCGTGCCCCATCACGTCTACATCCAAAGCCGCAATCTCGCCGACATTCTCTGAAGAGAACGGCAGTTCCGTCCACGCTCTGGCCGCCTCCGAATAATAACCCCCTCCGGAACTCCATGCAAGCCAGAAGTCACCGTTCTCCATCATCTTCATCGACAACATGCTTCCTTTCGGCAAACGTCCCAGAAGAAACGTTTCCTGCCGTACAAATTTACCCGTCTGCATATCGTAGCAGCGTATCAAGCCGCTTTCGTGTACAATCCAGATCTTTCCCCGCACCGAAGCCACCGTCAGCACATTGCCATGACGTTCCACGATGCCCGACTTGTCGCACAACGTACGCACAACCCCTTCCGCATCGTCCACCAAATGCAGGCAATGCCGTTTGTCCGTCACCCAAATCTGTTTGTCCTCATCCACGAAAAGATTCGACACACCGTCCAGTTTCCAGTGTTCAAAGATGGTGTCCGCCCGAACAAAATGCTCCGTGTCCAGATCAAACACACGAAGCATTCCCCGCTCCTTCAGCCAAAGACGGCCGGAAGAGTCTACATATTGAACGGGGATGCCCGAAAGCTGAGAAGAAAGCAAAAAGCCGGATGCCTTCCAAAGCGGGAAAGACACAAAGTTCTTCCCGTCATACAGATTCAGCAGTTCGGTGGTACGCACTCCCAAACGCCCGTCGGGAAGCCCGAACACATTCTTCACATAGTTGTCCGGCAGCCCGTCGGATATTCCGATATGACGGAACCTGTCCGGCACAACCACTTCCGCGGCGGAAAGCATGACCGTCCAGCAGACGAACACAGCCAAAAAGATTTTCTTCATTCCATTCAAGCTTAAGATTTATTCTGACCGGACACAACCCGCGTCTATTTCTCGAACGTCACATTCTCCACATGCGGACCCACATAGATACGCGCCATATCCCCCGTGTGATACCATTTGGGTTTCTCCGGCATGTCGTCAGAAATGACTTTCCCGTTAATCTTCAGATTCTTGAAACGGATGTTCTTCACTTTCCGTTCCTCATTGTACCCCTCAATGATGGAGACCTCGGCACGGTCGCCCGTATAGGTAATGTCCTTGAACAGCACATTCTCTATACCGCGTCCGGGAGCAGTGCAATATTTCTCATTATAGAAGATACGGAGGTTCAGCAACTGCCCCTGACGGAAATTCTCGATGCGGATGTTCTCGAAACGCACGTTGCGAATCAGGTTATTGTCGCCCGCATTGATTGCCATACATCCCTGGTAGTTCAGCTGCATCTCTTTATGATCAAGAATATCAATATCCACATAATTCAGATTCTCAAGCACTTCCGGTTTCTCCGTATTGCCGTGTATTCCAATGAAGATAGGATGCGCCACATCCGCCCAAAGCACAGAATGCTGCATGGTTATGTCGTGGCTCGCTCCGGCAAAGCCCTTTCGGGTACCATAAACCGTGGTGCAATCGTCCGAATTACGGCAGAACACCCCGTCGAACAGCACATGGCGGCTGGCAAATATATTCATGCCGTCTCCCCACCCATAATAGCTTATGGACTTGACATTGCGTATCGTCACATTTTCAGATCCTCCCGTAGCGCACTGGGTAGCGAACAGTCCTTCCACATACACGTTCTTCGAGTTACAGACCTGAATGCCCATCTTTACGGTGTGGTCTACGATACCGCGTCCCATCAGACGGACATTCTCGGCATTCTCTATGACAAGCTGCCCCTTTATGACGGCACCTCCCGCCACATAGGCCGTCTTCCCCGAAGGGATACGGAAAACTCCTGATTCAAACGTATGGATTCCCGGACCGAACCAGATCACATCCTCCGAATTTCTGTCGGGCACTTCCGTCTCAACTGGATTGGCGAACAGATGCAGATTGTTGAAGATGTCACCGTTCACTTCCACAGAAAAGTTGCCCGGTCTGTCGAGAGTGAAAGTGAGGGTACGGCCATCCACTTCAGGCACAATCTCTCTTGAAGCCGGGCGCACACATGCCTCGTGTATCTCACCTTTATTATAAGTGACGCTCACTTCCACCGTCCCGTCGAAACCGAAAGTGGCCATCGACGACGGCAGGGCATTGTGCTTCGTCCCTTCCACCTTGTCCACCTTCACCAGATAAGAAGACACCTCCTGCCAGTCTTTTCCCGGCTGACGCACCTTGACCGTAAAATTGTCGTTCAACGCCACCCCTTCCGGTGCCTTCCATACTTCAAGTTTTCCTTCTCCGGCATGCACTGCGGCCATTCCCAGCCACATCAATGCAGCAACAATACATAAAATTCTTCGATTCATATACTCATCCTTTTTATTTTCATACAAAATCATGACAAAAAAACATCCCGTTGCTCCAGTCCGAACAGCGGGTTGTTTTCTGCCCAACAGCCCGTTATTTTTCACGTGCCGGAAAATGCAATTCCCCGACACACGTTTTTTGTAAGACAATACGAATGAGAAAGAAAATTTACGCGAAGATATATCCGTTTTTTCACAAAAAATTCGATACACAAATAGGAATCTGTTAGAAACAAGCTATTTATAAGCTTTTCTCAAAGAGTGAGGTAATGA
>CALUIZ010000025.1 GCA_944320815.1 uncultured Phocaeicola sp.
GCAACATTTGTCCACGTCAAGTCCTCATTAGCTGTGATGTCATTGCCATTGACTGTATTGTCCTTAACGACTTTTCCTGACCCTTCATTGAATTTCCAGTAAGCCACAAGACCAGGACTTGCGGGGTCTACTTCATAGAAGTGGGAAGCGATTTCTTCCTGTGTGCGCTGTACGTTCCATATGCGCACTTCCGAAATCTCACCTTCCAGCCAACGCTGGTCGTTCCATGCATAGCCGATGTAACATCCGTTCGAACTGCCTGTCAGGCTGACCGTTCCGCTGGCATTGGTATCATGTGCCACTGCTTCTCCGTTCGTGTAGATGATACGGTCACCCGTGGTAGCGTCCCATACGACAGCCACATGTACCCATTCATTGGTAGGAAGTCCCAGAGCAGAATTGCCGTCCGGGAAGTTTCCGTTCGGATTGACCAACTGCACCTGATTCTGAGGGAATCCGCTGTCGCCGATACGTACAAGGAAGCTTCCTTCTATACCGAAGATTGTGCTCATGGCCTCTCCCTTCAGTCCGTCCACCGTGCCGAAGTCACGTACCCGGATCAACGCTTCCACCGTAATGGTGCGCATGCCTCTTACCAGGTCGGTGCTTGTCCATTTGACCGGAAGATAGTTCTGTGCGATGTCTGCCACTACATTGATCAGTGAGGCACCTTTGAACACGAAGTAAGTGACCTTCTTGGAGTCGAGCACCTCAATGCCTGTCACTTCTGTCACCTCTATCGGCATCACGTAAGTCTGGTCGCGGTCCAATGTCTCCAGATTCACGAACGATACGGTTACCGGGTTCGATTTTGTCGCCCCCATGTCGATGGTAGCCACCGGAGATTCGATGACACACATTTCTTCGGGCAACGCAAGTGCCTCTTCGCCATAAAGCGAGTTATATACGGAAACCTTCGAAGGAGCCGGAGCGAATTTCCCCGTGATGGTCGTTTCCGCTTCGATGGCCGTGGCAAGATAAAGATCCTGTGAGGCGGATTCCGGTTCATTGGCTGCCTTGAACACGAAGTTGTTCACCGGTTCCGTCATGTCCACAAAGAGCTTGTTGTCGAAATGATGCTCATTCAGGTCATCGTTGGTCTTGCATCCGCATACGGCCAGTGCTGCAAATGCAAGGGCAATCATATTCAATTTTTTCAGTTTCATGGTTCTTGTCCGTTAGATGTTAGTTCATGATTTGTATTGCCTGACGGATATGTCCGTAGGTATATTCGCGCTGGAAGTAATCATCTCTCACATTGTCGATACAGATTCCCGCCTTTCCGAAAGTCCCGTCAGCCGAAATCACTGTATATGCGGCTCCGATGACTGCGTAAGTCTGTTGTCCGTTCTCGTCTGTGCCGTTAAAATAACCTTCGGTGGCTTTCTCATCTGCAAGCGAAGGAATTGTCACTCCAAAAACAATGCGGTCGGAGGGTACACCTTCAGTCAGCGACATTTCAGCGTTCCAAAGCAGTTCGCTGGCAGAAACGGCATCCGGCATTGTGACTACAATATAGTCCGTGAACTGGAAGATGGAAGCGTCCATCACATTTGCGGGCTTTCCTTCAAAGATGAAAGGTGCGTCCTGATGGTTTTCCGCCCATTCCTTTATTTTGCTGAAGAAAGCGTCCTGCCGCGCCTGTAACTGTGCCTTTTCTTCTTCCGTCATGCCCACCGGTGATGCCACATTGTTATACACCACCTGGATGCCGTCGTATCCATACTTGTCGTACACGGACAGCAGACTGTCCACATAATGTGTGCACACTTCGATGAAACGGTCGGATGCCGGAGTTTCAGGCTGTTCCGTTTCCTCTCCACCTTCCGTTTCCGTTCCCTCTTCGGGATCTGTCGCTTCGGCCTCTTCTTTGTCAAGGATAGCCTGGAGCTGCGTTTCCACATCGGTATAGTCAAGTGCATACAGCGTGCGTGTGCCTTTCTTTTCGCGCATCTCCTTCATTTCCTGTTCGATGACCGGGTTCAGGTTGTCCGCTGCCTGAAGCACGATGAAATCAATGCTGTCGGGCAATGCGGAAAGACGGTCGGCCTGTCCGCTGACCTCATACCCACTGTTGTCGAATTTGGCAATCGCTATCTTGTGCGGGTTCTGCTTGTATTCTCTCAGCAGAGCCAGATATGCGTTGTAGGCTTCCGGGTCCTGTTCCGAAGGAAGCACGTACTGATAGTCCAGTGCTTCTACATCTGTCCAGTCCGAGCACGATGACAGTGCCGGAACGGCGAGGACAGCCAACGCAAAACTTTTGATCAGTTGTTTGTAGTTATTCATAATGTTCAAGTTTAAGGGTTAGTTTTGATTTTTGCACGCCCACCATACATCGGTCGCCATGTTGTCCGCTCCGTTCAGATAATTGTCTCTGGCGAACTGCACGTTCTCGAAATTGTTCGTGTTTTCTTCGTTCGGATACGGCATACGGCGCACTCCTTTTTGGCTGTTCACTACACCGCCGCTCTTGTTTCCGTCGGAAGTGGCAGGCATCAGACGGGGATAGCCTGTCCGCCGGTAGTCGGCCCACGCTTCGTTGCCCAGCATCCAGTTGGCAATCCATTTTTGGGTGATGATGCGTTCCTGCTTTTCTTCGACTGACGCGCCTTCATCCCATTTGATAGTGATGTCGCTGATAGTAGAGGTATAAGAGTTGATTCCTGCCGGATCTGTATAAGTTTCCGGTATGCTGCTGTCGTCTTCGATATATGCGTCCACTCCACTGGCTCCCCATTGTTCGAACGACAGGCGGATGCCCTGTTCATAGAAGTCTTTGGCAGTTCCGCCCATGTCGAAGCCGAACACTGCTGTGCCTTCCGCGCGCAGGAAAGCCACTTCAGCCGCGTTCATCCATTGGATAGCGTCGCTGGCCGAGATGTTGACAGCCGCATATCTCGAAAAATACTGGCTGGCACTCGGACGGTCGATGCTGCGGCGGAGACCGACGAAGGTATTGGCATTCCATGCATTCTCTTCATTCTTGAAGTAGCTTGCACGGCGGCCGTCATTGTATCCGTTCATGTAGCATACGATGTCGGCCGACGGACGGCTTTCATCACCGTTGTAATTGATGACCGTGTACAATGAGTTGGTGATGCTTCCGAAATAATGCCATGCGGCATTGTCTTCATTCGATTCGATGACACCGAATTCATGTTTCACTGCACTTTCCGCCATTTCCTTGGCTTTTGTCGGGTTTGCGTAAGAGATGCGCATGGCCAGACGGAGCTTCAGTGAGTTGGCGAATTTGATCCACTGCTGCACATTGCCGCTGTACACATAGTCGGCACTTGCCACCAGAGCGGCATCCTTGTTTTCCGTCAGCGTGGCGATGGCTTCATCCAGTTCGGTGAAGAACGTGTCATACACCTTCTCCTGTGAGTCGTAAGGCACCGTAATCCGGCCTTCCTCTCCAATCTGTGAATAAGGGATTGCCCCGTATGCATCCGTGACACGGCTCATGGCTGCTACCTTGATGACCATTGCAATGGCATACGGAACAGGGTTTTCCGTGTTCTGTGAAACGATTTTCACCGTGTTCAGGTTCGGATACAGCTGCGGGATGATTCTGTCGCTGATCAGGAACACGCGGGTCCAGTCGTTGGTTGCGTTGAAGTTGGAGATTGAGAAACCCCATCCTCCGGAGTCTGCGAAATATCCTCCGCACGTACCTCCCAGCAGACAGTCTGTAAACTGGGCCGTATTGTTGTCGTCTGACACTACTGTGCCTGCCAGATTGCTCATGGCCGACCCCAGCGCGTAATCGTCAGGATTCAAGTCTCCCGGTTCATAGGGGTTTGAGTTGATGTCCAGAAACTTTTCTGTACATGCAGAACTTCCCAATGCCAAAACGCCGCACATCAATGTATTTAATATATATCTTTTCATACCTATCTACTTAATTAAAATTTGAAACTAACGTTTACACCTATGTTGCGTAATGCCGGCATCATAAAGTAATCTATGCCTTGATAGAAGTTGTCTGTCGTGGCCACTGATTCCGGGTCGAACGGAGCCTTGTTGTAAATCATCCAGAGGTTACGTCCGACGAGCGAAACGCGGATGTCACACACGTTGCGGAGCATCTTTCTCGGGAATGTATATCCGAACGAAACCTCCTGCAGGCGGACATTGGTGGCTGAATATGTGTAGTACTGAGGGATGGAAGTACCTCCCGCCACTACATTGTACCAGTTTTCCGGAGCTATCCGGTCGCCTCCGTTGATGCTTACGTATCCCAGGTCGCGTGCGGCCGCTGTAGCTTCCGACACTCCGTAATAGTCAAGAATGGCCTGAGTGCGTGAGAATACCACGCCTCCCAGACGTGCTGACACCATGAATCCCAGGTTGAAGTTGTTCCAACTGAAATTGTTTCTCCAGGCCAGGTTTCCTTTCGGAAGCACGCTTCCCAGCTTGATGTAGTTGTCGGGATTGTCGATGGTCTGTGAGGCTACGTTTCCGTTCTCGTCCACATAGATTCTGCCCTGATCGTCGCGGACCAGGTCAATCTGTGAGTAAAGGTCGCCCATGCTTCCGCCTTCGCGCAGCAGGAACCGTGCTTCTCCCAAGCCTCCCATGTCAAGCTGGTCGACGGAGAACTGTTCTCCCGTGGCCGGATTGACAGCATTGTCGGCAAGCGTCAGAATCTTGTTGCGGTTCATCGAGTAGGTGAAACCTGTATCCCACGTGAACTTGTTCCATGTGTTCTGGTAGTTCAGCGACAGCTCGATACCCTGGTTGCGCACGGCACCGGTCTGGATATAGATGGACGAATAGCCGCTTACGGACAGTCTCGGGTTGAATGTCTGGTTCTTGGTCTTGGCGTTATAGTAAGTGACATCCAGGTTGAAGTTCTTCAGGAACCGCATGGTCATACCCACTTCAAACGATTCGGTGCGTTCCGGTTTCAGGTTATACATCGGATACTGCGTGGTGATGCTCCACTGGTTTCCGTTCCATTCGTAGCGCGGGTTGGCCAGATAGCGTTGGAACGGCGTACCTACAGATGCCCATGAACCGCGGATCTTGAGATAGGACAGATAGTCCTTGTTCAGGTTCGGCATCAGTTCAGACAGCAGGACAGAGGCTCCGACTGAAGGATAGAAGAACGACTTGTTGGTCGATTTCGGACCTGCAAGCTGTGAAGGCCAGTCGTTACGTCCGGTCAGTGTCAGATAATAGGTGCTCTTGTATCCCAGTTCTGCAGACGCGAAGATAGACTGTGTCTGTTCGCGGTATCCTGCCTGCATCCGTTTGCTGGTGCTGCTCAGGTTCTGGATGTTGAACCAGTTGGTCAGACCTACAGGCTCTCCCGAAAACTTGTCGGAACCGTCTGCTATCGGGCCGCTCACTTCGATTGCGTCCTGACGCACGTCGGAGATGGATGCACCGATGTTGGCCGAGAGCGACCAGTCTGTTCCGAACGTTTTGTTGATGTTCACGAGGAAGTCGGCATAAAGCTGCTTGTCCTGTGTGCGGGTGATGCCATACAGACCGCGGCTTGACCCTTCGGTCAGCTGGTCGTTTGTCGTTGCGTAGAACTTCTGCGTATAGTCGTTTGTCGAGTTGTCTATGCGGACACGTCCCGAAACACTCAGCCAGTCGAGAATCTGGTAACTCAACCCTGCGTTCAGCATGTAGCGGTCCTTCTTGTTTTCGCGCAGGTTGCGGTAGTTGATCCAGTACGGGTTCTGGATTACCATGTCGGCCGCTCCCGACGGCCAGTATTGTGCATAGATTTTGCGTGCCGGGTCATACCGTTCATACATCTTGATGTCTTCCCAGTCGTTGCCGCGCGGGAACAGGTAGGCACCTACGATAGGGTTGTTGTAGACACCCTGGTTGGTCATGTTACGGTCGTTCTGCAGAATGTAGCTGGCACCGATGTCGAGCTTCATCTTGTCGTCGAGGAAAGATGTCGTGTTGCGCACCGTGAAGTTATAGCGGTTGTACTTGTTGTTCGGCACGATACCTTTTGAATTGACGGCAGCGGCTGAAGCGTAAGTCTGGTTCTTTTCCGTACCGGTTGACAAAGAGACGCTTTCCGTTCCGATGATACCGGTCTGGAAATAATCGTCCATCGGGTCATAGCCATAATAGTTGTTGCCGTTCAGGCGTGCTCCCCAGCTCCGGTCGCCGGAAGTGGAATAGACTCCGTTGACTCCCGTTCCGTAACGGTTCTGGAATTTTGGGGTCACGAATGGAGAAGAAAATTCCGTGTTGCTGCTGACCGTGATGCTCACTTTGCCTTCCTTTCCTTTCTTGGTCGTGATGATGATGGCTCCGTTGGCTGCATCCGAACCATAAAGTGCGGCTGCCGCAGCACCTGTCAGGACAGACATTGACTCGATGTCTTCGGGGTTGATGTCGGCGATAGGCTCACTGCTTCCTCTGGAGTCGAATTCGGTGCGGTCATCGTTGCTGGAACGTCCGGTGAAGACAGGCACGCCGTCGATGACATACAGTGCATTTGACGACTGCATGATGGATTTCGTACCACGCATCACTACTTTCGACACACCTCCCACACCGGAAGAAGATGCGTTGATGTTCACGCCGGCCACTTTTCCGCTCAACGCGTTGATGAAGTTCACGTCCTTGTTGGTAGTGACCGCGTCCGATTTCACTTCCTGCACGTTGTAGGACAGTGCTTTTTCCGAACGCTTGATACCCAATGCCGTAACCACCACCTCATCCAGCATTTCCGAGTCTTCCCGCATGGTCAGGTTGATGGATGCCTGTCCGGATACAGGCATTTCGGTCGCCTTGTAGCCGATGTAGGAAAACTGAAGAGTGGCGTTCTCCGGAACCGTCAGCGTGTAGTTTCCGTCGAAGTCGGTGATTGTTCCGTTGGTCGTTCCCTTTTCCAGTACCGACACGCCGATGAGCGGTTCACCGTTGGCATCCACAATCTTTCCGGTAACTTTCTTGTTCTGTTTTCCTGTCTGCTTTACGGAAGGATCCTGTTCTCCTTTCTTGGACAGATACACCACATTCTCATCAATCCTGTACGAAATGTTCTTGCCGGACAGGGCCTTGTCCAGCACTTCCTTGATGGAAGCGTCTGTCAGGCTGACCTTCTCTACCGGCACCGACTCCACTTCATCATCATAGAAAAAACGATACTTGGATTGGGACTGGATTTGCTTTATCATCACTCCTACCGTGGAGTTGGATAAAGTCACATTCAGTTGGGCGGATACAAACTGCGTCGGGGCAGTGAGCATAGCCGCAACCACCATTGCTCGAATCAACGAGCGTCTGCACGAGCTTTTGCTTCTCATACTGAACTTTTTAAGGTTATACATTACTTAAATTTATTATTTTTTCAGTTATTCCGTTCGGGATAACATTATAATAACACGAGTGAATGTAAAAACACTTACTTCCGGCCGCACTTTTTTTGAAAAATCTGCGTTTATCCGAAAAAAACTTTGGTAGTCAGGATGATAAAGACAATGAACTCATGCAGGTGGGAGAGACGTTCGCGCAAGATTTTCAAGGCTTTGTACATATGCGCTTCCACAGTCCGCAATGAAATGTTCAGCGCGTCTGCAATTTCCTTGTTCTTCATGCCGTAGAGGTAACTCAGCTTGAACACTTCCTTGCATTTGTCGGGCAGACTGTTGATGGCCTGGTGGATTTCTACACGCAGTTCGTGGTTCTCGATACGCCTGATGGCCTCCGACTGTTCGGGCTGGTAGTATTCCAGCTTTTTTCTCATCAGTTCCGCCTCTTCCGCGTTGTGGTTTTCCACGATGGCCCGGTGGTTGAGCAGGTTGATGGCTCTGGTATAGACGGAACGGTAGAGGAAGGACTGGATCTGTTCGCCCAGTTCGATGTCGTTCTTTCTCCTCCATATTTCCATGAACACGTCCTGCACTATGTCTTCCGCATCGTCTTCGCCTACAAGACGTGCGGCATAGAATGACAGTCCGGCGTAATGACGTCGGAATAAGGTCCTGTATTTTTCCTCAAACTCTTTCTCCATAGTTCCGTTCAACCCCTTTCCACAGCAGTCGACCGCCAATAAAATCCGTTGGTTCTGCTAATATAGCATAAAACAGGTCAAGTCGTAAAAACACTTACATAAAAATTGATAAAAAGACAATCTGCTTATATGATCTTACAATATGCCTGTATGTCGTCTGAAACATCGGGCTGCTTTGATTGGAATATGCCTTTGTCCGGTTGCGGGAAGGCCGTTGTTTTGCAGGCATGTCTTTATACCCGGTCAAAAATATCCTTTGATTAATCGGCGAAAATCTTTTTTGATTCAGGAATTAGGTGTAAATTTGTTCACAGGAACCAATAACAGAAATGATGATGAAAGTAGGACTGTTTATCCCCTGTTACATTAATGCCGTTTATCCGCAGGTGGGTGTGGCTTCGTACAAGCTTCTGAAGAGTCTGGGAGTGGACGTTGACTATCCGCTGGACCAGACTTGCTGTGGACAGCCGATGGCGAATGCAGGGTTCGAAGATGAGGCGCATGAACTGGCGAAACGTTTTGACCGTCTTTTTGAGCAATACGACTATGTGGTGGGTCCGTCGGCCAGTTGCGTGGTGTTCGTGCGCGACCATTACGGGAATCTGTTGGCGAAGGAAAGCCACCGTTGTGCCACCGAAGAAAAGATTTATGACATCTGTGAGTTCATACATGATGTGGTGAAGCCGGTTTCACTTCAGGCTTCGTTCCCGCATAAAGTCAGTATCCAGAACAGTTGCCACGGAGTGCGGCTGATGCATCTGTCTTCGCCCAGCGAATTGAACATACCTTATTATAATAAGCTGCGCGACCTGCTTTCTCTGGTCAAGGGGATAGAGGTGGTCGAGCCTGAACGTCCCGATGAGTGCTGCGGATTCGGAGGAATGTTCGCCGTAGAGGAACATGCGGTGTCGGGGCAGATGGGCCGCGACAAGGTGCAGCGTCACATGGATACGGGGGCGGAATACATCGTGGGGGCCGACAGTTCCTGTCTGATGCACCAGAACGGCATCATCAGCCGCGAGCATCTTCCGATAAAGACAATCCATATTGTTGAAATATTAGCTTCAGGCCTATGAGTACGAAACATTCAAAGAATGCCGAGAAGTTCCTTCAGAACAAGGAAATGGTGAAATGGCACGACCAGACCTTATGGATGGTGCGCGCAAAGCGTGACAACATGAGCCGTGAGCTTCCCGAATGGGAACATCTGCGCGACATGGCAAGTGCCATAAAGATGTACAGCAACAGCCATCTTGACCTGTTGCTTCAGGAATTTGAAAGGAACGCCCATGCCAATGGGGCGCATGTGTATTGGGCAAAGGATGCCGATGAGTATTGTTCAATTGTGTACAACATTCTCCATGCGCACAGCGTGAAGCGTTTCATCAAAAGCAAGTCCATGCTGGCGGAAGAGTGCGGGCTGAACGAGTATCTGGAAGAGAAAGGTGTGGAAGTGGTGGAAAGCGACCTCGGAGAGCGTATTCTTCAGTTGATGCACAAGAAGCCGAGCCATATCGTGATGCCGGCCATCCACATCAAGAAGGAGGAGATTGGCGAACTGTTTGTCAAGGAGATGGGCACGGAACCGGGCAACAACGACCAGACTTATCTGACGCATGCCGCGCGACGGAACCTGCGGCGGAAATTCATAGAAGCGGAAGCGGCCATGACCGGGGCCAATTTTGCGGTGGCTTCAACGGGTGAATGTGTGGTCTGCACCAATGAAGGGAACGCCGACATGGGCACGTCTCAGCCGAAGCTCCAGATTACGGCCTTCGGGATGGAGAAGATTGTGCCCGACCGTGAGTCGCTGGGTGTGTTCACCCGTCTGTTGGCCCGTTCGGGTACAGGACAGCCCATCACCACTTATACTTCGCACTACCGGAAACCGCGCAAGGGAGGGGAGTTGCATATCATTATTGTAGACAACGGACGGAGCCGGATTCTGGCCGACAAGGACCATGTGATGACACTGAACTGTCTGCGTTGCGGCGCGTGCATGAACACGTGTCCGGTGTATCGCCGGAGTGGAGGGTATTCGTACACTTATTTCATTCCGGGGCCGATTGGCATCAATCTGGGAATGCTGAAGGCATCCCTGCATTATTTTGACAATGTGTCAGCCTGTTCGTTGTGCTATTCCTGCCAGAATGTATGCCCGGTGAAGGTGGATTTGGCCGACCAGATTTACCGTTGGCGTCAGAAACTGGACGGACTGAGTGTGGCCAGCTCGTCGAAGAAAATCATATCGGGCGGAATGAAGACGCTGATGGAACATCCTCACTTGTTTAATTTCGCCTTGCGGAATGCGTCCCTTGTCAACGGTTTGCCCGGATGGATGGTGTATAACGGACTGAACGACTGGGGAAAGGAACACGACATGCCGAAGTTTGCCAAAGAAAGCTTCAATGAAATGTGGAAAAAGAACAAAGTAAAATGAACCGACTATGAGCAGCAGAGAAGACATATTGCAGAGTATCCGCCGGAATACGCAGGTGCGTTATGAAAGGCCCGACCTTTCATCGCTTGAGAAGGAAGCCGTCACTTATCCTGACAAGGTGAGGCAGTTTTGTGAGATGATGAAACTGATGGGAGGCCGTGCCATTGTGGTGGAGAAGGGGGATGACGTGAACGAAATTGTCCGCAGGCAGTACCCTGATGCCAGACGTATCGCTTCAAACCTGAAGGCCGTGGTGTGCGGAGGCAAGGAGCAGCCTCTGACGTGTGCGACTTTTCATCCTGATGATGTGGAGAATCCCGGCGAATTGGATGGTACGGATCTGGCTATTGTAGATGGTCAGGTGGGAGTCTGTGAGAATGGAGCCGTGTGGGTGCGGCAGGATGTGGAGCAGCGTGCCGTCTATTTCATTTCCGAAGCATTGGTGCTGGTGCTCGACCGGAAGAATCTGGTGAACAACATGCACGAGGCTTACAAGCGCATTGATACTGGGGAATATGGTTATGGCGTGTTCATCTCCGGCCCTTCCAAGACCGCTGACATTGAGCAGGCTTTGGTGATGGGGGCGCATGGAGCACGGGATGTGACGGTGCTGTTGGTGTGAATGTGCCGGTGGGACGTAGTCTGGCGTTATGTTTTTTGAACATAGAGCCACAGAGAGGCGGAGTTTTATTTGATAATCAAATCATATTCTCTGTGTCTTTGTGGCTCTTTTTATATTTCCGGTTGTTCGGAACATCGTCCTCAACGTTTTGTTTCAAGGGTCACGCTTCATGAAGAGTTAAGTCCATTTCCATTATTTTCACATAAAAGGGTGCAGTATTCTCAAAAATAATCGTTTAATTTATAAACACTTTTTTGTTAAAACATAGAGGGATTGCCGATGCGGAAAAAAGATAACGGGGAATCTTCTTCAAGATAACGGCTTGCTTCAACCGGAACAAGCGTTCATCTTGTTCAAGATAACCGCTTGTTTTCGAGGGCATCCGCAGGTAACATGGAAAATTAAACTATAAACTAAAGCTTATGAAAAAAACAAGTTTGATAAGCGGGCTGATTCTCCTCATGTGTCTTTTCACATCGCAGGTCCGGGCGCAGAGCTACGACCAGATGTGGAAGGAGGTGGAGAATCTGGAGAAAAAGGATTTGCCGAAGTCGGTCATCAGTCAGGTGAACCGGATTTATGCGAAGGCAGAGAATGAAAAGAACGCTCCCCAGATGATGAAGGCATTTCTGGTGCGTGCGGAAAAGGAAGTGAGTCTTTCGCCGGACAGCCTTGCCGGACAGATGGACGCGCTCCGTCGGTGGGCGGCTGAGGAGAAAGATACGGTGGCTCGTGCGGTGCTGAATCATGTCATGGGGGCGTGTCTGCTGGAGAGCCGGAACGCTGATGTGGACACGGTGCTGGGGTATTTCCGTGAATCGCTGAAATTTCCTGATGTGTTGGCTAAAATCCCGGCAAAGGATTACCGCCCGATGACGGAAAGCGGCAAGCTCAGTGAAAAGTATTTCGGCGACACGATGCTCGACTTGCTGGCCCGTCAGGCGGTTTACAGACTGTCGTGGGGGTATGTGGACGTGACGAGAAGCAGTGAGGCGCGTCATGCCGTGCTGGATATCTATAATGGTCTGGTTGATTATTATACGAAATCGGGCGACCGGTCCGCGGAACTGCTCACCCGTCTCTGCCTGCTTTCCTACCGGCAGAGGAATGAACTGGTTTCTCCTCTTAAAGTGTCTGATGAAGAAGCGGTTACCCTGCTGCGCGGATGGATGAAACAATATGCGGATGTGGAGACGTGTGCCGCCGTATATGTGCATCTGACGGAGCTTTATTATGGAAACCAACAATTTGTGGAAGCGATGCAGGTGATTGATGAGGGACTGGCACGCTATCCGAAGTCGGAGTTTGCCGCCGATTTGAAGGATTACCGCCGCAGAATCTTGTATCCTTCCCTGCAGATGCAGACGCAATGGGCTTATCCCGGTGAGGATGCCGTGTTCGAGGTGAAATCGAAGAATCTGAAAGGAATGACTTTGGAGGTGTACCGCCTGAACCTGAAAGCCTCCGCCTCTGTGTTTGCCGGCGGAATGGAGCGGAAAGACATGGTGAAAAAATACGGCAGACTGGTCGGAAGCAGGCATTATGCGCTTCCCGACACACCCGAATACAAGGACTCGGCAAGTACCATTACTTACCGGATGCCGGAGCCGGGCATTTATATGTTGAAGTCCATCCCCGACGGATATAAGGACAAGGCGGAATATGAGCTGGTGCATTTGTCTCCGTTGCAGATACTTTCTTTCCCGCTGGAAAACAAGGAGACGGAATATTATGTGGTCGACCGCTTGACGGGACATCCTGTTCCGGATGCGGAGATTGTGTTCTATTCCATTCCGGTGCCGGGGAACTATACGCTTTACCGTACGTTCAAGACCGACGGTAACGGGCGTGCCGTGGTTCCGCAACTGGAAGAAAGGATGCTTTGGATGAATGCCCGCAAGGGAAATGGTGATTTCATGCAGATTTCCTATACGCACGGAGGGAACGGACTGAATGTCGTGTCAAAAGAAACGGAGAGATACCGCACGGAACTTTATACCGACCGGGCGTTGTATCGTCCCGGACAGACTATGTACGTGTCGGGTGTGGCTTACAGGCAGAACGGTGACGAGACGAAGGTCCGTAGCGGATGGAAGTTCACGCTGACTCTGCGCGACGCGAACAGTCAGGAGCTGGCGAAGAAGGAACTGGTTACGGATGATTTCGGCGGATTCCGTGCCGAGTTCTCCTTGCCTCAGTCGGTGCTTCCGGGCAATTTCCGTCTGGAGGTGGAGAACGGCGGGCGGTTCGTTCGTGTGGACGAGTACAAGCGTCCCACTTTCGATGTGGTCTTTACTCCTTACAAGGATGCTTATACTATGGGCGATACCTTGTCGCTCGAAGCCGTGGCTAAGGGCTTTTCAGGTGTTCCGGTACGCAACGGAAAGGTGCGTTACACCGTTACTCGTTCGCAGGCATGGTTCTGGCGCATCGGTGGGGGGGCATCCGCTGTAATCAGTGAGGGAGAAGTACAGACTGATTCGGACGGAAAGTTCCGTGTGGAAGCATTTTTACAGAGACCCGAGGTGAACACAGATGAATGGAACAGTTACTATATATATAAGATAAGCGCGGATGTGACGAACGTGGATGGTGAGACTCAGCAGGGAAATATCTCATTGCCCGTAGGAAAGCAATCGATGGGGCTGCAGATTGAGGGATTGCGTGCAAAGGTGATGCGTGAGAAGGACGGGAAGATTCAGTTTCTGGCACGGAATCTGAATGGAGAATCGGTGGCGGCCACTGTGACTTATCAGGTATATGCGTTGAATAAAGACAATGAGAAAGGGAGACTGGTGACACAGGGTGAGCAGCCCGCACAGACCGCTTTCGTGCCTGAATCATTGTTGGCTTGTCCGTCAGGAAAATACCGGATGGAAATCTCCGCCAAAGACAGTCAGGGACGGGAATGCAAAGCTGAACAGGATTTTGTGCTTTTCTCGAAAGAGGATGTCTGTCCGCCCTACGAAACGACGGAATGGTTCTATCAGGACGGTACGGAGTTCAGTGAACAGGAACCGGTGACATTGTATATCGGTTCGAGCGAACAGGATGTATGTGTGTTCTATTCCATTTATTGTGGAGACAAGCGAATCCATACGGAACGGTTGGCCTTGAACAATGAGGTCCGGAAGTTTGTTTATCCTTATAAGGAGGTCTATGGTGACGGCATAACAGTCAGTTTCGCTTTCATGCGGAAAGGAGTGTTCTATACAAAGCAGGTTTCCATTACCCGGCCGAAGCCTCATAAGGAGCTGACCCTGAAGTGGGAGAGTTTTCGTGACAACCTTGTGCCGGGCGGACAGGAAGAATGGACGTTGAGCATTCTGGACAAGAACGGTCGACCGGCAGACGCGCGTTTCATGGCCACGCTCTATGATGCTTCGCTGGACCGTCTGCTGGAGAACCAATGGAGTTTCAGCTTGAATTTCCGGCGTTACACTCCTTCTGTATGGCCGGGAATGCATAGCATGAATACATATTTCTCCTTGTATTCACCGTTCTACGACCGTATTTATTCGGATGTGTATGATTTTGATTTTTTGAGTAACAATTACAGTCGTCTGTTTATTCCGTCCTTGCGGGTAAGTCAGCGGCTGACCATCAATGCGGTGGCCGGCGGAAAGGTGCTGATGGCGCGCAGCCTGGCTTCTTCCAAGGCTTTATACTTGAACGAGGCAGTTGCATCAAAGGCCGCTCCTGAAGTGGCACTTGATGAAGGGTTTGACAGGAACGACAATTTTGCAATGACGGATGTGGCCCAGTTGTCTGCTCTTGAAACGGAAAGCGGTTATACTCCGTTGCGTGACAATTTCGCCGAAACCGCCTTCTTCTATTCTGACTTGCGTACGGACTCTACGGGTGCTGTCCGTATGGTCTTCACCATGCCGGATGCGGTGACGGAATGGAGACTGATGGGAATGGCGCATACGCAGGATATGGACTATGGAATGATTACGGCAAAGGCAAAGACCAGCAAACCGTTTATGGTGCGTCCCAACATGCCGCGCTTTGTGCGTGTGGGCGACCGGACCGTCATTGCGGCATCACTGGATAATCTTTCTGCCGGAACCGTTTCGGGTATTGTCCGTATGCAGTTGTTGAACCCGGTGGATGATAAGGTGGTCTTTACATCGGAACAGCCGTTTGAGGTAAAGGCAAATGAGAATGGAACAGCCCGCTTCGAGTATGAGGTGACGGATAAATATGAGGTGTTGATTTGTCGGATTGTGGCCGATGCGGGTGAATACAGCGACGGTGAACAACACTATCTTCCGGTGTTGACCGACAAGCAGTGGGTGACGGAGACCTTGCCTTTCAAGTTGAAAGAAAATGAGACCAAAACATTGGAGCTTGACGACCTGTTCAACAAGCAGAGCAAGACGGCTACCGACCGCCGTCTGAGCATCGAACTGACCGCCAATCCGATCTGGTATGCGGTACAGGCTCTTCCGGTACTTTCTGATCCGAACAATGAGGATGCTTTCTCTTGGGCTTCCGCCTATTATGCCAACACGCTTGCCAGACAGATTCTTGACCGGAATCCGAAAATCAGGCAGGTGTTCGGTGCATGGGCAGTGCAGGGAACCGACAAGGAGACCTGGTTGGGCAAGCTGGAGCAGAATCAGGACCTAAAAGGCATTCTCCTCAGAGAAACTCCCTGGCTTACGGAAGCTGCCGATGAGGCTGAACAGAAGCGGCGTATCGCAGTGCTCTTCGACCTGAACCGGATGGAGAGCCAGTTGCGGACGGATGTGGAACGTCTGCGCAAGCTGCAGCGAACTGACGGAAGCTGGTCGTGGTTTGAAGGAATGACCGGAAGCCGGATTGTCACAACCGAAGTCGTGACGCTTATGGCAAGACTGAAGAGTATGGGCGCATGGACAGACTCTCAGATGGATGGAATGTATCTGAAAGGCTGGAACTGGCTGACCGCAAAGATGCGTGAGGAATATGACACGATGAGAAGACGCGAAGAGATGCACGACTTGAATGTGCTTCCGAGCGACTTGGCGGTGAAATATCTTTATGTCTGCGCTCTGGACAAGGTTGCGGCAACGAAGGCCGACAAGACCGTCAATGTTTATATGTTGGAGAAACTGGAAAACCGTTCGGCAGAATATACCATCCGTGAGAAGGCGATGATTGCCATCGTGATGCAGGGACTGGGCAGAACGGACGAAGCGGAGACGCTGGTGCATTCCATCAAGGAATATTCGTTGTACGCTCCTGAGATGGGACGCTATTTCGACACGTCGAAAGCTTTGTATTCCTGGAACAGTTATAAGATTCCGACCCAGACTTTGGCGATGGAGGCCATAGCACGGGTGGAGCCGGACACGGTGATGCATGCGGAAATGCAGCAATGGCTGTTGAAGCAGAAGCAGGTGCAGGCGTGGGGCAATTCGCTGGAGACAGCCGACGCGGTGTATGCCCTGCTTTGTGCGGGCGGCAGTCAGTTGGAGACTTCCGGCAAGATGACCCTCAGTGCGGAAGGTGTGACGATGGAGACACCGGACGACGCGTTGGGTTATGTGCGCCGTACTTATACCGGAGATGAAACGGAACTGAAACAGGTGGAAGTGGCAAGGACCGGCCATGGAATCGGCTGGGGTGCTGTGTATGCTCAATATCTGGAAGACATGGACAAGCTGGAGGATGCGAAAGGAAACGGACTGCATATCAGCCGCGACATTCTGGTGGACGGAAAGCCTGTAGGCAAGAAAGTCACACTGAATGTAGGCGACAAACTGACCGTGCGTCTGAGTGTCAGGGCCGACCGTGACATGGATTTCATCCAGATAAAGGACAGTCGTCCGGCCTGTTTCGAACCGACAGAACAGCTTTCAGGCTACCACTGGAATGCAGAGACGGGCATCGGGTATTATCAGGTGAGCCGTGACGCTTCGACCGAGTTTTTCATCGACAAGATGCGGAAAGGCAGCTATGTCATTGAATATACGGTATATGTGGACCGCGCCGGAACTTATCAGGCCGGTATGGCCGCTATCCAGTCGGCCTATGCTCCGGAGTTTTCCGGACACACCGGAGGGGCAGAAGTCCGGGTGGCGGAATGACGCTTTTCCCTTTCGGAACGGATGCATAAAGATGACCGCTTGTCTTGATCAGGATACCCGTTTGTTCTGGTCAGGACAAGCGGTCATCTTCTTGAAAAGACAGGCCTGTTTTTGTCTGATTCCTAAAAGAAGTATTAAATAGATTCGTGAAGTTTGTTTGCAAAGGTTTTTCTCTCTATCTTTGTTTCACAAATCAAGAAACAGAATGAAGCGAATTTCTATATTATCGGTTGTCTTCTTTTTTATATGCCTGTCGGTTCAGGCACAACCGAAAATCACATTCGACAGCGAATCGAAAGACTTGGGTTACGTTCTCTGGCGCAATCCGGTGACAGTCACTTATAAGTTTACCAATACGGGCGACAAGCCTTTGGTCGTTTCCAACGTGACGGTGTCCTGCGGCTGCATGGAGGCCAAATGGACGGAAAATCCGGTGATGCCGGGAGAGAAGGGCGAAGTGACGGCTGTGTTTGATGCGGAAGCTATCGGACATTTTTATAAAGATCTGGGCATTTATTGCAATGCGGCTGTGGAACCTGTGTATGTGGACTTCAGTGGAGAGGTGACCGCAGATTCCAAGAATTTTTCGTTTACTCATCCCTATCTGGTGGGGGCTATCCGCATCAATCAGGAAGAACTTAATTTTGAAGCCGTCCATAAGGGCGACCGTCCTGTCATTGAACTGCTGGTGGCCAATACGTCCAACAAGGCTTATGCGCCGGTGCTGATGCATCTCCCGCCTTATCTGGAAACGGAGGCGTTTCCTGAAAAGCTGGGGCGCGGAAAGGCCGGAAAAATCAAGGTGACACTGAATACGGACAAACTGCCGAAGCTTGGAATCACACGTGCCTCTGTCTATCTGTCGCGCTATTCGGGCGACAAGGTAGGGGCGGAAAACGAAATACCCGTTTCGGTGGCTTTGCTTCCCGACTTCTCACAGCTTACGGAGCAGCAGAAGAACAATCCTCCGGTGGTGTCGGTGTCAAGCAGACAACTGGATTTCGTCGGTTTGCGGCCAAAGCAGAAAAAGTCGCAGACTGTCACAATCACGAATACGGGCAAGTCGGATCTGGTGATTCAGGACATGCAGGTGTTCAGCATCGCTTTGGGAGTGAACCTGAAGAAACGGGTGCTGAAACCGGGCGAATCGACCAAGATGAAGGTGACGGTTCTTGCGGCCAATCTGCCGAGAGTGAAGGGCAGGCCCCGTGTGCTGATGATTACGAATGACCCCCAACACCCGATGGTGACGATTCGTGTGAACGCGCAACTGAAGTCGAACGAAAAATAAAAGTTTTTATGGAACACCCCGAAAACAATGAAGCATACAAGGGGCTGACTGTAAACGAAGGTGTGGAACAGCCCTCCAGTGTCAATCCTTATCTGAAGTTGAGGAAGAAGCCGAAACGCCGCCAACTGTCGGCTGGTGATTATGTGGAAGGAATCGTGAAGGGAGATATCACGGTGCTGAGTCGGGCCGTGACACTGGTTGAAAGCGTGAAGCCGGAGCATCAGGCGTTGGCCCAGGAAGTGCTGGAGAAGTGTCTTCCCTATACGGGCAATTCCATCCGTGTGGGCATCAGTGGGGTTCCAGGTGCCGGGAAAAGCACGTCGATTGACGTGTTTGGTCTGCATGTGCTTCAGGAATATGGCGGCAAACTGGCCGTGCTGGCCATCGACCCAAGCAGTGAACGTTCCAAAGGAAGTATTCTGGGCGACAAGACCCGCATGGAAAAGCTTTCCGTGCATCCTGATTCATTTATCCGTCCCAGCCCTACAGCCGGTTCTTTGGGTGGCGTGGCCCGCAAGACACGCGAGACTATCTTTCTCTGTGAGGCTGCCGGATTCGACAAGATTTTTGTGGAGACGGTCGGGGTGGGACAGAGTGAAACCGCCGTTCATTCGATGGTCGACTTCTTTCTGCTCATCCAGCTTGCGGGAACGGGCGACGAGCTTCAGGGCATCAAGCGCGGTATCATGGAGATGGCCGACGGTATTGTCATCAACAAGGCCGACGGGAACAACATCGAAAAAGCCAAGCTCGCGGCCACTCATTTCCGTAACGCGCTCCATCTCTTTCCGGCTCCTGAGTCGGGCTGGACTCCGCAGGTGTTGACGTATTCCGGCTTCTACGGCATTGGCATAAAGGAAATCTGGGACATGATTTACAAGTACGTCGCGTTTGTCAGGGCGAACGGTTATTTCCGGCACCGGAGAAATGAGCAGGCGAAATATTGGATGTATGAGACCATCAACGAACATTTGCGCGACAGTTTCTATCAGGACACTGAGATTTCCCGGATGCTGGCGGAACAGGAGGCGGATGTGTTGAGCGGGAAAGTGACTTCTTTTTCTGCGGCGCGGAAGCTTCTGGATGTCTATTTCGGGAAAATGAAATAGTTTCTTCATGGAGATGTGCATAAATATGTAATGTCTGTTTCATCTTTTCGACAAAATGGAAGAAAGTCTTCCTGTTTTTGTCTTTTGGAATGAATTAAAATGTAACTTTGCGACCGGATTTTATTTTAGAGAAATGCAAAGCGAAAACAGACCGATAATTGAGGTAAAGAATGTGTCGAAGTATTTCGACGACAAAACTGCGCTGGACAATGTCAGCCTGTCTATCAGAAAGGGAGAGTTTGTAACGATTCTTGGGCCTTCCGGATGTGGAAAGACAACCTTGCTCCGGCTGATAGCCGGCTTTCAGACCGCTTCGGAAGGAACGATACTGATAAACGGGAAGGAAATCACACAGACACCTCCTCACAAGCGTCCGGTGAATACTGTCTTTCAGAAATATGCTCTTTTCCCGCATCTGAACGTGTATGACAATATCGCTTTTGGCCTAAAACTGAAGAAAATGCCGAAAGCGGAAATGACGCGCAAGGTAATGGCCGCCCTGAAGATGGTGGGGATGACCGATTACGAGTATCGTGACGTGAACTCGCTTTCGGGCGGACAGCAGCAGCGTGTGGCCATTGCACGGGCCATAGTCAATGAACCGGAAGTGCTTCTGCTTGATGAGCCGCTGGCCGCGCTCGACCTGAAGATGAGGAAAGACATGCAGATGGAGCTGAAGGAGATGCACAAGACGTTGGGCATCACGTTCGTGTATGTCACTCACGACCAGGAAGAGGCTCTGACGCTGAGTGATACGATTGTGGTGATGAGTGAAGGGAAAATCCAGCAGATCGGTACTCCTACAGACATTTACAATGAACCTGTCAATGCGTTTGTGGCCGATTTCATCGGGGAAAGCAACATTCTGAACGGAACGATGGTGAGGGACAGGCTGGTGAACTTCTGCGGGAAAGATTTCGAGTGTGTGGATGAAGGCTTCGGGGAGGATGTTCCAGTGGATGTCGTGATTCGTCCGGAAGATCTCTATATATTTCCTGCGTCCGACAGAACCAAGGCCCAGTTGCAGGGCAGGGTGCAGTCGTGCATTTTCAAGGGGGTTCATTATGAAATGGTTGTGCTGTGCGACGGCTATGAATTTGTGGTGCAGGACTATCACGCTTTTGAGGCGGGCATGGAAGTGGGGCTGATTGTAAAGCCGTTTGATATCCATATCATGAAGAAAGAGCGGATCTGCAATACGTTCGAGGGCAGAATGATTGATGAGAATCATGTGGAGTTTCTGGGATGTGAGTTTGAATGTGCACATGTGGATATGAGTGACAAGTCGAAAGACTGGGAGCATTTGAGTATAGAAGTGGACTTCGACAAAATAGACCTGCTGGATGATTCGGAAGACGGAATCCTGACCGGTGAGGTGAAGTTCATTCTCTACAAGGGAAACCACTATCATCTGACTGTGCTTTCAGACTGGGATGAGGACGTATATGTCGACACCAATGACGTGTGGGACGACGGCGACCGTGTAGGTATATCGGTCCGTCCGGAAGATATTCGTGTGACGGTTAAATAAATGAGGTGCTATGAATAAGTTGCGTTTGTTCTTTGCTTCACGTAAAAGCTGGACGCTTCCGTATCTGATATTTTCGGTCGTATTTGTTGTCATTCCGTTGTTGCTGATTGTCGTGTATGCTTTTACGGATGAGGCCGGGAATCTGACGTTGGCCAACTTCAGCAAGTTCTTCGCTCATCCGGAAGCGGTGAATACGTTCGTATATTCTATCGGCATCGCGATACTGACCACTGTCGGATGTATTCTGCTTGGCTATCCGGCCGCATGGATACTCAGTCGGAGCAGTTCGGGCTATTCAAAGACGCTGATCATGCTTTTTATCCTTCCGATGTGGGTGAACATACTGGTCCGTACGTTGGCCACGGTGGCACTTTTTGATTTTGCCCGTCTGCCTTTGGGTGAAGGGGCTTTGATATTCGGCATGATTTACAATTTTATCCCGTTCATGATTTATCCCATTTATGACACTCTGCAGAAGATGGACAAGAGTTACATAGAGGCTGCGCAGGATTTGGGGGCAAGCTCGGCGCAGGTGTTTTGGAAGGTGGTACTTCCTTTGTCCATGCCGGGAATCATAAGCGGGGTGATGATGGTGTTCATGCCCACAATCTCTACATTCGCCATTGCGGAACTGCTAACGATGAACAATATCAAGCTGTTCGGAACAACCATTCAGGAGAACATCAACAACAGTCTTTGGAATTATGGAGCGGCACTTTCGTTGATTATGCTTTTTCTTATCGCAGCCACTTCTGTGTTCAATACGGACGGTAACGACAATTCGAAGAGAGGAGGTGAACCATGGTGAAGAAGATTCTTATGCAGACTTATCTTTGGATACTGCTGGTTCTGCTGTATGCGCCTATTCTGATTATTGTGGTCTTCTCTTTCACTGAAGCCAAAGTGCTGGGAAACTGGACAGGATTTTCGCTGAATCTGTACAAATCGCTGATGAATACAGGTGCGCATCATTCGCTGATGAACGCTTTTGTCAACACGATAGCCATTGCTCTGATAGCGGCGACGGTCTCGACTCTGTTGGGAAGTGTGGCGGCTATCGGTATTTTTAATCTCAGGGCACGGGGCCGCAAGGCGATGGGCTTCGTCAATACCATTCCGATATTGAACGGCGACATCATCACCGGTGTATCCCTCTTTCTGCTCTTCGTGTCTCTCGGCATAACGCAGGGATTCACGACGGTCGTACTGGCGCATATCACTTTCTGTACCCCATATGTAGTGCTGAGTGTCATGCCCCGTCTGAAGCAGATGAATCCGAACTTGTATGAGGCTGCGCTCGATTTGGGGGCCACGCCGATGCAGGCACTGTGGAAGGTGATAGTCCCTGAAATACGTCCGGGGATGATCAGCGGGTTCTTGCTGGCACTCACCATTTCAATTGATGATTTTGCGGTGACTGTGTTTACGATAGGCAATCAGGGACTGGAAACATTGTCGACCTACATCTATGCCGATGCACGTAAGGGGGGACTTACACCGGAGCTTCGTCCTTTGTCGGCCATTATCTTTGTGGTGATTCTGGTGTTGCTGATAATCATCAACCGCCGTGCCGGAAAAGTGAAGAGATAGTATTGTTTTGTCGGGGAAATCTATTGTAAAAATGAAAATGAGAAAACTGGGTTTGTCTGTGGTCGGGATGGCTCTGCTTGGTCTTGGACTGGCCGGCTGCTACAACGAGTCCGACTCGCGCGAGCAGGTTCTGAAAATATATAACTGGGCCGACTATATAGGTGAGGGGGTTCTGGAAGACTTTCAGGACTATTATAAGGAACATACTGGCAAAAGTGTCCGTATTGTGTACCAGACTTTCGACATCAATGAGATTATGCTTACCAAAATCGAACGCGGGCATGAGGATTTTGATGTGGTCTGTCCGTCGGAATATATCATCGAACGTATGCTTCGCAAAAAGCTGTTGCTGCCCATCGATACGGCTTTTATCAATTCTCCCAATTATATGCATAATGTGGCTCCTTATATACGCAGGCAGATTGACAGACTGACCATGGAGGGAGACTTGCCGGCCGGACGTTATGCCGTGTGCTACATGTGGGGGA
Source organism: uncultured Phocaeicola sp. (assembly GCA_944320815.1). Lineage (GTDB taxonomy): Bacteria > Bacteroidota > Bacteroidia > Bacteroidales > Bacteroidaceae > Phocaeicola. The sequence continues at coordinate 23,145 of CALUIZ010000025.1, forward strand.
CCGCAGGTCTGTTGTATAACAAGAAATACCTTAAAGAGGACGACTTGGATTCTTGGGGATGTCTGTGGGACAAGCGGTATGCCGGAAAGATACTGATGAAAGATTCTTACAGGGATTCTTATGGGACAGCCATGCTGTATGCCTATAGGAAAGAGCTGGCCGGAGGCACACTGGCTGTCGCTGATCTGATGAATGACTATTCACCCGCTGCCATGGATACTGTGGAAAAATACCTCAAGCTGCTGAAACCGAATGTGGCGGGTTGGGAGGCCGATTTCGGCAAGGAAATGATGACAAAGGGAAAGGCTTGGATGAACATGACATGGAGCGGAGATGCACAGTGGGCCATAGAGGAAGCGGCCGAAGTGGGAGTGGACCTGGGTTATGTGGTACCGCAGGAAGGAAGCAATGTCTGGTATGACGGATGGGTGATTCCCAAGTATGCGAAGAATGTGGAGGCGGCTAGCTATTTCATCAATTTCATGTGTCGTCCGGACATTGCCCTTCGTAATATGGAAGCTACGGGTTATGTGAGTTCCATCGCCTCGAAAGACATTCTGGAGGCTAACGTTGACGAAACAGCGGATTACGTGGATGCCAGCTATTTCTTCGGGCCGGAAGCGGAGCATGTGAGACTTCTCAACACGAAATATCCGGACAAGTCTGTCATTGAGCGGTGTGCGATGATTCGTGACTTTGGAGACAAGACAGTCAACGTGCTTGAAATCTGGTCGCGTGTGAAAGGAGACAATCTGAACAATGGGATTGTTGTATTGATATTGGTCGTGGTGGGGGGACTGTGTGTTTTCCAGATTCGGCAGCGGTATATCCGTTTCAAGCGTGAGAGGCTACAGAAAAGGCGGCACAGGCGGAAACGTGTGGTCCGCAGGTGAATCTCCGGAACAATATAAAAAAAAGACGAGCGTCTATTCGAGAAAAACGGATAGACGCTCGTCTTTTATGTGATAAGTTAGTCCTTTAAATTGACAGTTCGTTCAGAACGTTTACGAGTTCACGGTCAATCGGCTTGTCGTTCTTGATGGCTTTTGTGAACGGCACGTACACAATTTCATCATGTTCGATACCAATCATCACATTGCGTTGCCCTTCCATCAGTGCCTGTATGCTGGCCACACCCATACGGCTGGCGATGATACGGTCGTGTGCAGTCGGGCGTCCTCCACGCTGCAGATGGCCGAGAATGGTTACACGCACATCATATTGAGGATACTCGTTCTTTACACGCTCGGCATAATGCATGGCACCGCCTGTGATTTCACTTTCAGCTACCAGTACGATGGAACTGCTCTTTGACTTGCGGAATCCATTGTTGATGAATTCCTCCAACTGGTCCACTTCTGTATTGAATTCCGGTATGATGGCCGCTTCCGCTCCGGCTGCAATAGCTCCGTTCAGCGCAAGGAAACCCGCGTCGCGTCCCATCACCTCCACGAAGAAAAGGCGTTCGTGTGAGGTGGCCGTGTCACGGATTTTGTCCACCGCATCAAGGATTGTATTCAGTGCTGTATCGTATCCGATGGTAGTGTCAGTGCCATAGAGGTCATTGTCGATGGTTCCCGGAAGTCCGATGCAAGGAACGTCAAACTCCTGTGCCAGCAGTCGTGCGCCGGTGAGCGAACCGTCTCCTCCGATGACAATCAGTGCGTCGATTCCTTCCTTTTTCATCGTGTCGTACGCAATCTGGCGTCCTTCCGGAGTCTTGAACTCTTGGCAGCGTGCCGTTTTCAGGATAGTACCCCCCAACTGGATGATGTTGCTCACATTTTCAGTCTTGAATTCTTTGATTTCACCGGTAATCAAGCCTTTATAGCCTCTGTAGATACCTTTTACTTTCAGACCGTTATAGATGGCCGAACGGGTGACCGCACGAATGGCTGCATTCATACCGGGAGCATCGCCGCCGGAAGTAAGAATACCGATACATTTTATAGTTCCCATAATTATAAGTGTTATGTTAGATGTGCAAAAATACAAAATAACTGCCTACGAATGATGACAAAACGGTGAAATTTTTATTCAACCAGTTCTTCCATGATTTTTTCCTTGCAGGCCTCCATCAGCCATTTGGGGGTGGAAGTGGCGCCACAAATTCCGATGGATTCAGCTTTTTCCAGCAGATGCCTGTCTATGTCTTCCGGTCTGTCTATCTGATGGGAGTTCGGGTTGACGCTCTGGCATTCGTGGAACAGGATTTTTCCGTTGGAACTTTTATGTCCGCATACAAAGAATATAAGGTCATGTCCGGCGGCGAATTTCCGGATGTTGGGCATACGGTTGGCCACTTGCCGGCAGATGGTGTCAAAATACTCGAAAGTCGCTTCCGGGGAAATGTGCGCTTCTATATAGGCGACAATCTGCCGGAACTCATCGAGTGACTTTGTGGTCTGTGAATACAGACGGATGTCTTTGCTGAAGTCGAGTTTCTCCACTTCCTTCACGCTTTCGATGACGATAGCCTTTCCTTTCGTCTGTCCCACGAGTCCCAGCACTTCCGCATGTCCGTTTTTCCCGAAGATGACAATCTGCTTGTCCTTTTCAGGAGGGGTGGTGTCATATTCCTGTTTGATTCGTTTCTGCAGCCGAAGCACCACCGGGCAGGTTGCGTCGATAATTTCTATATGGTTCCTGCGTGCCGTTTCGTACGTCTCGGGCGGTTCTCCGTGCGCGCGGAGCAGCACCTTCACATTTTTCAGTTCTGCGAATTCCTTATGGGTGATGGTTATCAGTCCCATTTCCCGGAGCCGTTCGCATTCCTGTCCGTTGTGTACGATGTCACCCAGACAATAGAGCGTTTCTCCTTTGGCCAGCTCTTCTTCCGCTTTACGGATGGCTGTGGTCACTCCGAAACAGAATCCGGACCCTTCGTCTATCTCAATGTTACTCATGTGTCGCTTTGTTGAATTGTTCTTTCAGCCATTCCTTCTGTTCAGCGATGGTCATGTGACTGTTGTCGAGCAGGAGGGCATCATCGGCTTTGCGCAGGGGGCTGATTGCACGGCTCTGGTCGATTCTGTCCCGTTCTTCCACATTCTTCAGTATCTCGTCGAAAGACACTGATTGCCCTTTGGCCTTCAGTTCGTCGTAACGTCGTTGTGCACGGATTTCGGGAGAGGCGGTCACGAAAATTTTCAGTTCGGCATCGGGGAATACGGCTGTGCCGATGTCCCGTCCGTCCATGACGATACCTTTTTCCTCGCCCATCTTCTGTTGCTGCTCCATCATAGCCTGGCGGACAAACCCCAAGGCGGCCACCGGACTTACATGTGAGGAGACTTCGATTGTGCGTATCTGTTCTTCCACATTTGCCCCGTTCAGGAAAGTGACCGGACGTTGGGTTTCCGGGTTGAGCCGGAAGCTGATATGTATGTCTTTCATCTGTTGCTGCAGTTCGGTTTCCCGGATGCTTCCGTCTGCATTGACCAGTTGATGGTTGAGGCAATAAAGGGTGACCGCGCGGTACATGGCTCCGCTGTCAATGTAGATGTAGCCTATCTCTTTGGCCAGATCTTTGGCCATGGTGCTTTTGCCGCAAGAGGAGAATCCGTCGATTGCAATGATAATTTTTTTCATTCGTTGGAAACATTTAAATAATGAATGTCCAAAGATAGGCAATTGTTCATTTCCTCCCATCGGATAAAGCGTAAATGTTTGTTATTTCGCTGTGGAATTATTGCTGCCGGTGAGGATTTCCGGCAGAGTCAGGAAGCAGAGACAGGGCATGGAGGCTGTGTCTCTGCCTGATTCCGTTGTTCTGATTGTGGCTCATTCATGTATCTTGTGTGTCTCTATGTATCTGGCGGTGGCCAGATTCCTGTTATCATAAGTCGGACTTTTGCCTGTGTCAGGTCTGGCGATGGTCTTCAGTGCCGGGTTGTTGAAGATGTCGTTCCGGCCTTCCGCAAAGGAAGCTCATGTTTCGTGTAGAATACCCTCTTGTTTCAGGAAAGTGTTGGCGGACTTTTGCTGAAAGAACGGGCGTGTTTTCACTTTTCGTGGAAAACCGGATGAAAATCAGTTGGAATATATTTATCTTTACAGACGAATCTTGAATTTCTGAAATGATGAAACTTGACCATGTGGCTTTGTATGTGAAAGACTTGGAGAACGTGCGCACGTTTTTTATGCGTTATTTCAATGCGGTCTCCAACGAGATGTATCATAACCCGAAGACAGGATTGAAAACTTATTTCTTGTCATTTCCCGATGGCGGCCGTCTGGAAATCATGTCACGTCCTGACAGGGTGGAAGATGACCGGAATGCCTTGCGGACGGGATTCATACACATCTCTTTCAGTGTAGGAGGAAGAGAAAGAGTGGACTGTCTGACAGAATGCCTCCGCTCCGATGGTTTCCGGATAACTGACGGCCCCCGCACCACGGGCGACGGATATTATGAGAGCTGTGTGGAGGGACCGGAAGGAAACCTGATAGAGATTACGGAATGAGGATTGAATCAATAGTCCGGAACAAGAAACGTTTCCTGCCGCTCTTGTTGCTGGGCGACGAACAGGAATCCATGATTGACCGTTATCTGGAACGGGGGGATTTGTTTGTGATGTACGACAAGGCGGACTGTCCGATGGCGGTAGCGGTGGTGACCTGCGAGGGGACAGGCATCTATGAACTGAAGAATCTGGCCGTCAGGACCGACTGCCAGCGGAAAGGATACGGAGGAAAGATGCTGGACTTTCTTTTCATGCGCTATCATGGCATGTGCCATACGTGGCTGGTGGGGACGGGAGACAGCCGGCAGACTGTTTCTTTCTACCGCAAACATGGCTTTGTCTATTCGCATACAGTTCCTGATTTTTTTATCAAGAATTATGACCATCCTGTCATTGAAGAGGGCAGACGGCTTAAAGATATGATTTATTTCAGTAAATCCATGCCTGATTCTCCGTTACGGCGGGCGGAGGAAAGTGGCATTTCCTGACATTCGGAAATGAGATTCCAGTTGCAGGTCTTCATGTCCACGCATCCGTTCTTCCGGAATGTGACCCCTTCCGCCTTCAGCATTTCAGTCTGCTCCAGCCAGTGCGGAGCGGTTCTGCCGGAACTGTTCACCACACGATGACAAGGCAGATGAATTTCTGCGGCGGCTCCTTGCAGCACATGCCCCACCATACGGGAATGCCTCGGCCTCCCCACAAGCCAGGCTATTTGTCCGTAGGTCAATACCTTTCCATGAGGAATGGACGCTACCACCGCATATACATCCTCTCTGAATTTCTCGATGTCATTCATTTCTTGCGATATAATTTCTGTCTTCCGTCTGGGGTAAATGTACGTCTTTTTTTGTGTTTTCGCAATGGACTGGAATGAAAAACCGACGGAGGACGATTATGGCAAATGCAAATGACACCGCATGTGACGGCATCGTTTCGTCACTCTCTTGCTTCAGCCGTTATGTGCAGAAGCGGATGGGAGTCTCCCGAATATAGAAACAATTATGCGGACAGCATGTCGCCCGCATGAGGCAAGATTCTGTGGAATTTGTCGGTTATCCCGGTAATTTATATTATCTTTGTCAATAAAGAATTTCAAACATTGGCTATGAAACAGGAGAACACTGAGCAGTTGCTTAAGCGGATTCATTCGTATATAGAGAATCTGCCTTACATGCGCGAACCGGAAGGTTTGTACGAACCTATTGAATATGTGCTCGGGCTGGGCGGAAAACGCCTTCGTCCGATGCTGATGTTGCTGGCTTATAATCTGTATAAAGAAGATGTGGAACGGATTTTCCCTCAGGCGGCAGGTATAGAAACCTATCATAATTTCACGCTTCTGCACGATGACTTGATGGATAAGGCAGACATGCGGAGAAACAAGCCTACGGTCCATAAAAAATGGAATGAAAACACGGCTATACTTTCGGGTGATGCGATGCTGATTCTTGCTTATCAGTTTATGATGAAGGATTGCCCTGTGGAATGCATGAAAGATGTGATGGATGTGTTCGGCCGTACCGCTCTGGAGGTTTGTGAAGGACAGCAGTGGGACATGGAGTTTGAAACACGCTCGGATGTGACGGTGGATGAGTATATCGGAATGATTCGTCTCAAGACATCTGTATTGTTGGCCGGAGCGTTGAAAATCGGTGCGGTCTTAGGTGGAGCGTCGGAGAAGGATGCGCAGCTGCTGTATGAATTCGGAATAAGGATGGGACTGGCTTTCCAGTTGCAGGACGATTATTTGGATGTGTATGGCGATCCGGATGTCTTCGGAAAGAAAATAGGCGGTGACATCCTTTGCAATAAAAAGACATTCATGCTGATAACCGCATTCGCTCATGCCGGGGAAGCTGACAGAAAAGAACTGCAGGCATGGATAGATGCGACGGATTTTGTGCCGGAGGAGAAGATTGCGGCAGTCGTTTCCATTTATGACAAAGTGGGCATCGCAGACTTGTGCCGTCAGAAAATCAACGGATATTATGAAGAGGGACTGCGTCTTCTTGACGAGGTGAGCGTGGCTTCTTCTCTGAAGGAGAATCTCAGGGAGTTTGTCTGCGCATTGATGGACCGTAAGCTGTAAGGGGTTATGACTGCTTTCATTGACACGCATACCCATCTGTATACTGAGGAGTTTGACGGTGACAGGGAGCTGGCGATTGTCCGTGCAAAAGAAGCGGGAGTGACGCGTATGTTTATGCCTAACATTGATGACACTTCTGTGGATGCCATGCTGGCTCTCTGCAATTCACATGAGGGATGTTATCCGATGATCGGATTTCATCCCACTTCTGTCGGAGCGGACTGGAAAAGCCGTCTTTCAGCCGTCAGGAGATGGCTGGATTCACCACAGGTGTTTTACGGGATAGGAGAGGTGGGCCTGGACTTGTATTGGGACAAGACCTACCGGAAGGAACAGATGGAGGTGTTTGAAACTCAGGTTGTATGGGCACTTGAGCGGCATCTTCCGCTGATTGTGCATTGCCGGGAGGCATATTCTGAACTCCTTGAAGTGCTGGAACCTTATAAAAAGACAGAGCTGAAGGGTATTTTCCATAGTTTTACAGGGACAGAAGAGGTGGCCGGACGTTTGCTGGATTTTCCGGGATTCATGTTGGGGATAAACGGAGTGGTGACGTTCAAGAAATGCACGTTGCCTGAGGTTTTGCCTTATGTGCCGCTCAGCCGGATTGTGCTGGAAACTGACTCGCCCTATTTGGCACCCGTACCTTTCCGTGGAAAGCGGAATGAAAGTGCATATCTTTTGAAAGTGGCGGAGAAACTTGCGGAGATTTATTCGGTTCCGTTGGAGGCTGTAGCAAGGGAAACGACGGCAAATGCATCGAAGGTGTTCGGCATTTCGGATTATATCATTTAAAATTCATTAATTTTTAGGCTTGTGTCATTGGATAAGAAAAAAAAAGTCTACTTTTGCACTGCGAAATCAGGAGAGGTGCTCGAGTGGTTGAAGAGGCACGCTTGGAAAGCGTGTATACGTCAAAAGCGTATCACGGGTTCGAATCCCGTTCTCTCCGCAAAACATTGAAAGAAATGTTCATGCATTAAATGCCCGTCTTGCATTCGGTGAATGTGAAGGCGGGCATTTTTTATGGCAGTTTTTCTGGTTGCGCATGCCGATGGAGGCGGAATGCCATGCCGGATTATGATTCTGGATATATACGTGAAAGCGGCAGAAAAACAACAGATGATGTCAGAAATGATTTCTCTGTCGCTTTTCTGCCGCTTCGCAGCAATTGTCCGGAATCTCTGTATTTTTCGGAACGTGACGGAAAAGAACCGGAAAACATCCTTTTGTTTCACGTAAACCATGCGGTTGTCTTTCCGGAAATACGCTGGTGTTTTCACTCTGCCATGGAAGACTTTCCTGCAGGCAGACCGGTTCTTCTCCCGTTCATTTTATTCGTTCGGTCCGTCCAATGGGGTCACATTGTTTTCATAACCGTCGTAACCATAGTTCTGGTTGATATGCCCCTGTACGTTGGTTGAAGTCGCCTTTTCGGCAATAGGCCACAGTACATGGTAAGGCTGCATCGTATATTCCAGTCCGTATGCGTTCTTCACACCTTTGTTGTAGAAATCCGTCACATCCATGATACGGTCATAGAAGAAGTTCTTTTCCGAGAAGTTGTCTGTCGAATAAGTTCTTCCCTTGTCGTCGGCCTTTCCGGTCTGCGCATAGATATAGGCGATGCGGGTCAGTTCACATTTGCGCGGCTCTTCGTAGAACAGCTCTCTGGCACGTTCGTCCAGAATCATGGAAATGGTAGCTTCGTCTGAACTTATCGCACGAGCTCCTGCACGCTGGCGCACTTCATTGATGTCTGCGGCAGCCAATCCCGGTTCATCTTTCCATATATACGCTTCGGCTCTCAGCAGATAGGTTTCGGCCAGGCGGAATATATACCAGTCGGCCCAACCTCCGCGCCACCAGTTTGCTTTCTGGTCTGCAATGTTGGTTTTGTAGTGAGGCCATTCGCACCAGCCGCGAATCGTGTCTGACAGCAGAATATTTCCTTCATCGTCATATTTCTGAAGCGGCTTTCCATAATAGGGATCTTTACCTTCCAGTGCCGGATTGTTGTAGGTGAGATATTCCATCTTCATCCAGTTGCCCTTTGCGTGGCGCATGTCCGTGTCTACGTCCGGATCCGCTTCCCAAATCATATGGGTGGCATACCAAGTCTGGCGCAAAGTACAAATACCTCGTCCGTATTCTTTCAGATAAGGATTCTTTGTTTCGTTGTTGTCCACGAAAGCCGAGTTGCCGTTAGGTGTGATCATTTTGGTTGTAGCCATTGTATATCCCGGCAGCACCTGACGTTTGATTTCAAGTCCGGCTGAGGAACGTGCGTCTGTCTGGTCATAATCGTCCAGCACCACGTAGAGCACTTCCTTGTTTTCAGGCAAGTGCTTGTTTTCAGACTGATGCAGGTCCCAGATCACGTTTTTGGTAGCGTCGTTTGCGTCCACTCCGAAACGGTCTTTCATCAGATGGTGCACTCCGTCACCGATAACTTTGTTACATGCATCGATGGCATCGTCAAACTCACCGAGTGCCAGGTCAATCTTGGCAAGCAGATGGTAGGCGGCTGCCTGGGTTACCTGTCCGATGTTGACATCGTTTGACAGGTAGGGAGCCGTGGTTTCCAGGTCATTCTTCAGCCAGCGGAGGATAGCTTCACGTTTGGTGCTGTAGAAGTCGTAGCGCGGCTCTGTGATTTCGTTTACGAGGAAAGGCACATCGCCGAACTGGTGTACCAGGCGGTAGTAGCGGAAAGCGCGGTGGAAACATGCAAGTCCTTCGATTTCCTTGCGCTGTTCTTCCGATTCAAATTCAGCTGTTTCGGAGCGGCTCAACAGTGTGTTGGCATCCTTTATACCTTTGTACAGGTAGGTCCAGTAGTTGTTTATCTGGCTGTTGTTTCCTGTCAGGGTTGCGCTGGGAGTGATGTCTGAGGTTAAGTCAACGGGTGCGCTTCCTGTGTCGTCACGTCCGTTCACTGCTATTTCAGAAAAGAAGTATTCACTCAGGATACAGGGGTCAGCAGAACCGGAAGTCGGGTAGTAGTCAAAATAACGCACATCTCGGTTCAGCATGTCTGTTCCGGTCTTCAGTCCGTTATATGTATTGTATGTGTTTTCCGGAGTGAAGAAAGACAGGGGTTTCGGGTCCAGCCAGTCGTTGCATCCCGTCAGGAACAGCATGCTTGCCGTTCCTGCCATGAATAATTTTATATTTGTTGTTTTCATACGTGGTTGAATGTTTTTAAAGTGTCATGTTCAGTCCAAATAATAAAGTTCTCGGAGTGTTGGCGTCGCTGTTTTCCGGGTCGTATGCCGGCCATCCGGAGATTACGCCTACGTTCTTCAGTGTCAGATTCAGACTCAGAGCCTGTATCTTCAGTTTCTGTATCATTGCCTTCGGGAAAGTGTATCCTACCGAGATGTTGTCGAAGCGCAGGAACGAAGCTTTTTTGTAAATACTGTAGCTTACAGGTGCCTTTGCTTTCAGGCGGGGGAACTCGTTGGTGGGGTTCTCCGGTGTCCAGTATTCGCGCACGATAGAGTTGGTCACGTTCAGCAGCGCATTGTCGTTGGTGAAACGTCCCATGCTCTTGATGTGTCCGAGATAGGAATACATACTGAACGAGAGGTTCCAGTTCTTGAAGACAGTGAACTCGTTACGCATGCTCCAGCGTACCTTAGGCGTTTTGTTGCCGAGGAACACCTTGTCGTCATTGTTGAGCTTGTAGTTATTGTCCACGTCGAGCAGTTTCGGGTCACCCGGAACCTGGTCATATTTTGCAGCTTCTTCGGCCTCGTTTTCCTGCCATACTCCCAAGAACTTGTAGCCCCATACTTCGTCCAAGGCATGTCCGATGAAATAACCGTTTGTAATGTCATCCGCCTCTTTCTGTCCGATTACATTGCCGTCTTCGTCCAGCACATCCTCCATCAGGCCATACAGATGCTTGATGGTGTTCTTGTTGTAGGCAAGATTGAAGTTGGTGCGCCATTCAAAGTTTTCTCTCTGCATGTTGGTAGAGTGGAGGCTGATTTCGATACCCTTGTTTCTCACCTCACCGATGTTTGCCTTAACGCTGGTATAACCGATGATGCTGGGCAACTGGCGGTTGTTCAGCAGGTCGTTTGTCTTTTTGGTGTACACGTCGATGCTGCCGCCGAAACGTCCGTTCCACAGATTGAAGTCAATTCCGACGTTCCATGATTCGGTGTTTTCCCATTTCAGACCTGAGTTGGCCATGTTGTAGTTGTAGAACGAGTTGGCCTGGATAAGTTCTCCTGACGCGGTATAGTAGAAGTACTTTCTCGGTTCCAATTGGGTCAGCGCGGCATATTCTCCGACAGAGCGGTTACCGTTTTGTCCCCATGACAAGCGGAGTTTTCCATATTCCAGCCATTCGATGTTCTTCATGAATTTTTCTTCGCTGAACACCCATCCCAATGCTACAGAAGGGAAGACAGCGTACGGATTTTCCTGTCCGAAGGCAGAATAGCCGTCCCGGCGCACGGTAGCCGTAACCATGTAGCGGTTGTCGTAGGCATAGTGCAGACGGGCCATCTGTGCCGCTCCGGTGCGTTGAGTATCGTTGGAGTCTAATACCGGCGACGTACCGAATCCCATGCCGTGGAAACCTAAGAGGTCGCTCGGCTGGAACGCTGAGTTTTCGGATGTCGTTGACCAGTATTTGCGCTGTTCCCAGTTGATCAGTCCGGTGAAGTCGAACGCATGTTTACCGAAGGTCTTGTTCCACTTCAGCATGTTGTCCCATTGCCAGTAGAACAGCGTGGAATCCACACGTTTTGCATAACCTCCTTCATCCTTGTATGCGGGATGGTCGGCAGAACGCTGCTGATAGTCGTTGATCCATTCCATACGCGGTGAATAAGTGGTCTGCAGAGAGAACCCGAAAGGCAGTTCCACTTTCAGATAGAGAGAAGAGTTCATGTTGTAGATTTTCTTCATCTTGTCTGTATAAGTCTGGCTGGTCAGCGGGTTTGTTGCATTGTTGTTGTCGTTCGGATAATATTTGGGCGTTACTCCGTCTTCTTCATATACACTTCCGTAAGGAGAGAGAGTCGTGTAGTTGTTGTCGCGTGAGATATAACCCTCGTCACGTGCCGTGAACTGTGTGTTCACACCGTAAGTAAGGAATCCTCCCACCTTGTTCTCCAGATTCACGCGGGCACGGATGGCACTGAATCCGCCTCCGATGACGTTGTTCTCATTCTTCAGGTAGTTCAGAGAAGAATAATATGACATGTCATCCTTCTTTCCGGAGATGCTGACAGTGTAGTCCTGTCGCAGAGCGGCTTTCTGATAAATCATGTCCTCCCAGTCCACTTCATTCCCGGCAAGGAAGTTGTCGATTTCAATCTGGTTGAATTCCAAACGGTTCAGCCATTCCGCCATCGGGTCGCCTGTAGCCGAGCCCATCCATTCCGCCAGTTCAGTATTGTTCAGGTTAGACGGATTGTCGTAGTAATTGCCCGGATCGGAGTCACGGCTGTTGATACTCTTTTCCACATCGCGGCGGAAGTTGATGAAATCCATACCCTTATATACTTTGGGCACAGAGTTTGTAAAGGCCGCTCCTACGCTGGCATTGAAGCTGACGGTCGGCTTTCCGCTGTTGTTTCCTTTCTTTGTGGTGACGAGGATGACACCGTTGGCTGCCTGCGCACCATAGACAGCGGCGGAGCTGGCATCCTTCAGTACGTCGATACGTTCCACGTCCTGCGGGTTGATGTCGGTCATTTCACCCGGATAGATCACACCGTCCAAAACGATCAGCGGGTCAGTGCTTGCGCCGATGGTGCTCTTACCACGAATCATCATGTCCGTGTTTCCCTTCGTATCAGTCTCAATACCCACAGAAAGTCCGGCAACACCCTGACGCAACATGTCCTGCAGGGTCTGGCGTTGTTCCTTTTCCATATCCGAAGCCTTGATAGAGGCCACCGCACCGGTAAGGTCGGTTTTCTTCATGGTACCATAACCTACCACCACCACTTCATTCAGCAGCTGGCTGTCTTCTGCCAGTTTGACAGTGATTGCCTGAGTGGTTGCCTTGATGGTCTTCGGTGAAAATCCGATGTACGAAATGGTCAGGCTGGAGCCTTGCGGCACTTCCAGTTCATATTTTCCGTCCATGTCTGTGATGGTTCCTATGGTAGTTCCCTCTACCACGACATTGGCTCCGATAACGGGTTCACCGGCAGCATCGAGCACCGTTCCGGTCGCTTTGATTGTCTTGCCCTTGGTGGCCACCTGCTGCGGAAGCATGGCGGCACTTGTCTCTGCGATTACCGCATGACTGCATAAAGAAAGCATCAGTGCGGCGGCAATATGTGTCTTGTTCAGATGCATAAAATTTAAATATTAGTTAATTGTTTATGGTTAATTTTCGTGTTTATTCAGCGAACTGGACGTTTCCGATGTTGAATTCAGATATCTGCATGGTCGTACCGCTTGAGCTCCATCCGTCGTAAGTCATCTTGAAGTAGCGGTAGTGCTGCTTCATGGCGAAAGGAACTTTCACTTCAGCCACATCCGAGTCTGTAGGGATATTGATTGCAGTGGATATGGGTACGAACGTTTCTCCGTCATTGCTTCCGTATATTGACACTTTATTGACACGGAGGTTTGCGGTCGTGTTGCTTGTCCGGTGGCGGAGACAGAAGTAGTCGAACTCTTCTTCCTTGCTCATGTCGATGATGAAATACACTTCTTCGTCAGAAGCGACACTGATATTAGGTTCCGTTGCAGTCCAGCTTTTTCCCGGTTTTACAAGTGTGAGACAAGAGCTGTTGTTCCCGTCAATCAACGCTTCGGGAGTACCTAAAATGGTTTCCGGAATCTTGTCATCCACAACGGTCTCATGTGATGCGGTCACTGTCCATCCGCTTCTGTCCAGATTGGTGTAGCCTGCAATGTCACGTACATGGATTTCCGCAGTGGCCGTGATTCCGCTTCCGTCTTCGGACATCATGGTGATGGTGGCGTCTCCCGCCGCTTTCGTGGTAATCTTTCCGTAGTTGTCAACGTAGACCACGGATGGATCGGAAGAACTATAGGTTACATCCCTGTTCCATGCATTCTCGGGAAGCACCGTCACTTCCGCACCGAGATTGATGTCCACTCCCACAGCCGTGGTGAGCGATTGGTACATTTCCGGTATTTCGATGGAAGTTACAGAATAAATCCGTTTGTTCACTTCAATGATGCAGGAAGCCCACATGTCCGTGTTGTTCGTTGACCATGCGGTGAGCACAGCCTCCCCTTCACTTACTGCCGTCACTTTTCCTGTTTCGTCTACAGTGAAGATGGACTCGTCGCTGCTTGTGTAGCGGTATGCATATTCATCCTTGTCCGTTGCGTCTTCCGGAAGCAGGGTGATGTTTGAAGTCCATGTGTCGCCCGGATAGAGTGAGACCACATTGTTTTCTCCTGTCTCCGTGAAAGCCATGGAGGTTACGACCGTCGCGTTGTTCACGTTGTCGTCGTCGCTGCATCCTTCAGTGAAGAATCCCAGTGCCAGCAGACCGCCGCACAACATTATTTTTGTTGCTGTATTCATAGTTGTCTTTTGTTTTTAAAGTTCCTGTTTCAGGCATCCGTTTCCCTGTCCGGAAACAACAGCCTGTTTTGGTAGAGACAGGCTGTTATTTTTGTCCGGACAGCCTGTCATTTTTTTGAGGATGGAAAGCCTTTCCGTTTCAGTTCATTTTCCACCTTGTGTCTTCCCGGTTCTCGTCGGTAATCTCGTACAGATTTTCCGGTGCTTCAGGATAGCCAAGAGCTTCTATTTCTGCCTTCAGCGCATCGATGTCTTCCTGGGAAACGGTGAATTGCTTTGTGCCGTAATCATAGATTTCCGTGTCTACGGCAGTGAGGAATCCCCAGTCGTCGAAGAACTCGAGCAGATTGATTCCGGAGAGTTTGCATACCTGGCGCACGAAGTCGAGCTGCAGGATTCCCTGCGTCTTGACCGACGTGTCCAGATCCGGAGTCACACGGTAGTGTTCATACAGGTCGGGGTAGAAGTCCGTATAGCCGTTGGCATCCATGAACAGCTTCAGTTGCCAGAACGGAACCAGCTTGCAGCTGTACATGTGTTCTTCCGCCAGTCCGTCTTCCTCCCATTTGTCCATGATATGCGGATGCCGTCCCTTCACGATATAGTCGATGGCCTCTTCATAATATCCGCCTGTAACCAGCTTGGATTCTCCGCTCAGATATACCGACACATCCATCGACATGATATTGTTGGTCACTTCGGTCGTGCCTGTCCATTTCAGTCCCGGACGGGTCTGGTTGCTGTGTCCGATTTCGTGTCCCAGCACCCATGAGCGCGCCTTCATCCTTTCCGGACTGCAGAACACTTCCGCATAGCTCGGCAGGTATGCCGTATGGTTGGTGGCTGAATAAGGATTTTTGGCCTGATGTTCAATGTGCAGATACATGCGGTTGGCGAACAGACGTTTGTCCGGATTGTTGTGGTACTTGAAGAGTCCCATCAACGTCCATTCTCTTTCGACAACGGTATCGAACAGGTCGACCATTTCCCTGATGTTACTATTATAATCTCTATAGTTCTGTACGGCCCATGTAACCACTACATATTTTCCTACCACATCGATGTCCTGCCAGCGTGCGTTGCGCAGCATCTCTTCCCATTCTTCCTGAGTGGTCCCTTTGTTGATGTCATAATATCCGTTGACTTTTCCGAACGGGAAATGAACCGTAACGGTCTTCGCATCGGCGGCTGCCTTGTCCGTCGGGTCTGAAAGGTCGAGAGGAATATAATCCTGTGTAATGTTTTGGATGTAGACCAGTCCTCCCGTTTCCACCGTTATCTTGTTTTCCCCTTTCTTCAAGGGATAAGTCTTGGCTCCGTTGTATCCGCCGTTCACCAGATCCTGCACAATCATGGAAATGTTCTGTCCGTGGGTTTCTCCCACCAGAACCAACACTTCTTCTCCTTCGTCCACATAGATGCCGGTCGGATTGTCGCGCAGACCATATTCAGAAGTCTTGTTGATGCCTGCCATGATCATCGGACTCTGGTACGGCCGGTAGTCGGCGATGCGGTATTCTTTGTCGTATGTGCCTTTCAGGAGAGCCAGTGCCAGTTTCTGATACGTTTCTCCCGGCATTTTGGTAATCTCTTTTTCAGTGATTCCTTCCTGCAGTGCAGAACAGGTTTCATCGGTAAAGATAGTCGTATAGTCAAACTTGTTCTGGTTTGTCTGGTAAAATTCCATTTCCGCGCAACTGATTCGGTTGTTGTGGGCCGACTGGATTTCAAACCGCACCTGCTTCACATCCTCATAGGTCTGCTCCAGTTGGATGGTAGTGGGAGTGTAGTTCTTGTCACCGCAGGCACAAGAGGCCACTTTCGTCCATGTGTCCGGTTCCGCGCTTGTGGCGATGTACACGTTGAATTCATTGAACGCCCCGTAGCGTGTGCCGCTGTCCGTTCTCGGAGTATAGACGATGTAGTCCAGTTTGGAAGCAGTCTTGAACGTGTAGTCGATGATGAACGGCCAGTCGGTGAACTCGCCGAATTTGGAATTGAAGTAGCTTTCATAGTCTCCGTCGAACGACTTGTCGATTCCGCGCTCCTCCTGTTCCGTCTCTTCCGTAGTGGCAGTGGCACTCGCTACCTGAATCTTGATGTCGTCCGATCCGGTAGAGGCGGCTTGAGTGACACTGATGTCACGGCGCAGTGTCTTGTAGGTAAGAGACAGCACGGTGCTTCTCGGCACCAGATAAGCGGTCGGCGTTGCGCTCACCTTCAGTGTCTTGCCTTCCAGCTTGAAGGTACACCAGCTTCCGCTTGCCGGTACGGAACATTGCAGCAGGCTGGGGTCAATGTCGTCGGTAAAAACCAGCGTCACGTTCTGTTCGCCTCCACTGGACGGGAAATCCACTTGCAGAGGAAGTACGCGCACCCAATCTTTCTTTTCCAGACTTTCGTAGTCGTCCGAACATCCGATTAACAGAAAAGAACAGACCATGCAGCACAGCGTGAACAGCCGGTGCCTTTGCGCTTTTTTCAGATTAAATAAGCTTTTCATGGTAAACTAGTATTAAAAAGTAAAACAATTTGTTTGGTCATGGCAAATGTACAATTTGGAGCTGTTGCTCGTCTTCTCATTTATCCATTTCTTGACATTAAGAGTGTTTTCGGATGATTTTATACCATGATTCGGACGTTTTGGTCACATTTTATGTAATTTGAGGCCCTTAGAATGATGGTAATGTGGAACAGATATTCGTTATTGGGACGAGGTAAGAGGGGCATTCGTCTTATTATGAGTGGGAAGATGATGTCTCGGTAAATCGTGATCAAGTCCCTTCTGTTTTGAATTCTTCTGTTACAATCTTTTTAATTGGTTGTAAGATGCGTTCTAGTAGTGAAAAATCTTCTGTTATGATATCCGCTTGCCCTTCCATTCCCATAATGAAGGGTAATTTTTTCCTGTAACTTGTATGTAGTCCTTTGGGTAAATCAATATATACTACATAATAGCTGTTTCCTTCTATTTTTGTTGGTGTTAAGGAAATGTTTCGGATTTTTCCATTTACTATTCCGAATTCCGTATCAGGAAAATTGTTGAAACGGATATTGACTTGTTGGCCTTTTTTTACTTTTCCTGAGCATTTTGTTGATAATAAGGCCTTTGCAAATGGTTTTCCGTTGTTGTCAGGTATGATATTGAATATTTCTTTTTCTTTTGAAATATTCTGATTTTGTGTCCAATAATCGGTGAAAGCGACTTTTCCGTCTATTGGTGATTTTAGAATATATGTCGTTTCCCATTTATGAATTTCGGCTTGCAGTTGCATTTTGAGGGATTTCAATCGAAGTTTCAATTCTTCTTTTCTTGAGGTGTGTTGATTTTCAATATCATAAAGAGCTTCTTGGAGTAGAGAGATTTGTATTTGCTGCTTTTCTAAGTTAGACTCTATGCTTTCATAAGAGATTAAGGCTTGTATATATTTGTTGTGGCTGATTTTTAATTCTATATCTGTTGTTAATCTTTGAGTGTACAATGACGAGTCATTTTTGTATTGTTCTTGACTGATGACCAATTGTTCTTTTATAATTTCTTTTTGTCGTTTGATTCTGTTTGTGTAATGTTCGTATTTTCTAATGCGGTCATACATTTGTTCCTTTTTTCTCATATAATAGTCGGATTCTTCTAGTTTTTGATATGTGGCTAATGTCGTATAATAAGAAGAATAAAGTGATTGCATATTACCTAATGAAATATTTTGTTTAGGTAAAGAAATCTTATTTTTTCTCTCTGGAATCTCTGTATTTAGAAATTGTTGTAGGTAAATGATATCGTCTATCTGTGCATCATTTTCAATCATAGCTAAATAATCTCCAGCTTTTACTTGTTGGTTGTTTTTTATGTAGAGTTTATGTAGTTTTCCGTTAGCTTTGGTTGCTATAGTAACGATAGGCTGTTCTCCTGTCAGTTCAACGTTCGCTGTGATAATGTCTGGATATTTAAAAAAAGCACTTCCCGTAATTAATAATAATACGATGACGGTTATTATGATGATACCCCATCTTATAGTCCATTGAGGCATACTGCCCAGTACTTCTTGAAAATCCTCACTATGTAATTCTATTGGTGTAGTTTTTTTATTCTTATTTTGTTCCATTATATTCCTAATTCTAATTGATTCTTTATTAATGTATAATAAGCACCTTTGCGTGCTGATAATTCTTGGTGTGAACCTTCCTCTATAACTTTTCCATGATCTAAAACAATGATGTTGTCTGCATTTTGTACTGTACTGAGCCGGTGAGCTACAATAACCACTGTTTTTTCTTTATAAAAGTTATTCAGGTTATTCATTATGGTACGTTCGTTGCAAGCATCCAATGCATTGGTCGCTTCATCGAAGAAAAGGAATTCAGGATTTTTGTAGACGGCTCGTGCTATTAACAACCGTTGTTTTTGTCCTTGGCTTATGCCAATTCCTTCCATACCTATTTTTGTGTTGTATTTTAGAGGAAGTGTTTCTATAAATTCTCGGATATTTGCTGTATCCGCAGCATATTGCATGCTTTCATTATCAATTGCATCTGTACCTATAGCGATGTTATGGGCAATTGTGTCTGAAAAAATAAACCCTTCCTGCATTACAGCTCCTGTGTGTTGTCTCCATAGGTGCGGATTAATGTCCTGCAAATCTGTTTCTCCTATTTTGATGCGTCCTTTGTCTGGTTTGTAGAATCCGAGAAGCAGTTTGATAATAGTGGTCTTTCCGCTTCCACTGGCTCCTACAATGGCGGTTATTTTATGTCGTGGAATTGTTAGGTTTAAATTTTCTAAAATATAATCTCTAATAGAACCGCTGTAGCTGAAACATATATCTTCTAATGTGACCGATTGGTATTCTGGAAGTTCGTCCAGTCGTTTTTCTGCTTCTTGTTCTTCATCTTCCCGATTATGTATTTCATTCAGTCGTTCTAAACTGATTTTTGCATCTTGTAGTGACTGGGCGAAAGCTATTATCTGACTAATAGGTACTGATAATTGTCCAATAATATAGCTGATAGACATCATCATACCCAATGTGATTTCTCCTTCTACTACCGCTTTGGCAGAGAGATAGGAAATCAGTATTCCTGTGGTTTGGCTGAAAAGAATGGAACCTAATTGTTGATATTGTCCTAGAGCGGTACTTTTTATATTGATTTTGAATAATTTTACTTGGATATTTTCCCATTGCCAGCGTTGTTGTCTTTCACAGTTATTCAATTTAATTTCTTGCATTCCAGTAATCATTTGTACCATATTGCTTTGGTTGACAGATGATTGGGCAAAACGTGCATTGTCCAGTTTACGGCGGTAATGCATAAAGAAGATAATCCATATCGTGTAGAGAGTATTTCCTGTAAGGAATACAACTAAGATGAAGAAATCGTAATAAGCCAGTATACAACTAAATACGATGAAATTAAAGAATGAGAATATCATCGTAAGTGTCCTTCCTGTCATGAAAGATTGTATGCGGTTGTGATCTCCGATGCGCTGTAGAATGTCACCGATGTTTTTTGTATCAAAGAAGTGTAAGGGGAGTTTCATCAGTTTCATCAGGAAGTCGGAAATTAATGTAATGCTGATTCGTGTGTTTATATGTAATGTAATCCAACTTTGTAAGAAACTAAGCCCCGTTTGTGTAATGGAGATTGTCAATTGGCCTATTAGTATTAGAGTGATTAGATTGAGGTTATTGTTGTTGATTCCTTGATCTACCACAGCTTGGGTCAGGAAAGGTAAAATTATCGAAAGAATACTTCCTAATAGCATTCCTATTATCAGTTGCAGCAACTGGAATTTGTAAGGGAAAAGATAATGGAAGAAATAAACTATTCCTCTTTTTTGTTTTTGTGATTCGTCTTTTGTTTTATAAAATTCAGGAGTAGGAGTTAAGATTAAAGCTATTCCATTTTCTTTTTGATTTTCTTTGGTAGAGCACCAACATTTACGAAATCCTGTTTCATCTATTTTATATTTACCTTTGGCAGGGTCAGAAATCATGAAAAAGTTTTTCCCTTTTTTCTTTTGTATACGATAGCATACAACGAAATGGTTCTGATTCCAATGTAAAATGCAAGGTAGAGTAGCTTCGTTAACTAATTGTTCTAATGAAATGCGCACTCCTTGTGTACGGAACCCGATACTTTCTGCCGCTTCACTGATACCTAACATAGAAACTCCTTGACGAGTAATGAAACTTTTCTCTCGTAGAGTTTGTAAAGATATATTTTTCCCATAATATTTGGCAATTATGCGAAGACATGTAGGGCCGCAATCTATGGTATCAAGTTGGATATAGTTGGGAAAAGATGGATGCATATCATTCCTGAGTTAGTTGTTATTTGTAATTGATAAGAGTAGGTTCTATTGTTTTTAAATTTTCAAATAGAAGTTTAAGTCCTACTCCTGCACTGCCTTCTAAACTGATAACATATTTAGAAACTTGATATTCATTCGGAATTATTAAGAATACTATGTCATAAATAGAAGGAGGATTGATGGAGTCTATCTGTTCAAACCATGAAACAAATCTGATGAAAATCAGAATGCTGTCGCTGTCTTTCTCTTTATATTCTAATAATTGTTTTGTTGCTTTGTATAGACGTGATAGAAAGTTGTAATCAAAGGGATTGCTTTTCTTCTCTTTTTGGATGGTATATAGTCTGGCTATTACGTAATGTACGATACCTCCAAGTCCTTTTTCTAGGTTTAAGTCTTTTATTTGGGTGAAATCATACTCTAAGACTTTTTGGTCAATGTCAGCAAGGATTTCATTTGTGTCGCCATAAATGAAGTGATTCTGATATAAGTATTCTATGGCCCAACCAATTCCGGTTAGTCCGTTATAAAATGGCAGAGTCAACCAGCAAGTGCAACATTACGAAATATTTTTGAAAAAGCACTCGGCCGATGTCTGGAAATTTAG
>CALUIZ010000026.1 GCA_944320815.1 uncultured Phocaeicola sp.
GCACTCTTAGCTCAGTTGGTAGAGCAACTGACTCTTAATCAGTGGGTCCAGGGTTCGAATCCCTGAGGGTGTACAAAGAAAAAGCCTTGGACGGATGTCACAAGGCTTTTTCTATCTCTTTCACTACGTGTGCCGCATTGTCGCAGCTGAACAAATATTTCCTGCCTTTCTTCGTGCGGATTAGGAACGCTTGGGAATAGTCGCCTACATAGGAAGTGTAGTAGCCGATGTCCCGGTTATAGAATCTGCCGATGTAGCCGTATATACCTCCGATGCCGAATACACGGATGTTTCCGGTGTTTCGCGGGTCATACATCCGTATTTCTTCAATGTCGGCATATGCGACGGTCAGTTTTCCACCTCCCTTTATCAAGGTGAGCCGGGTGTCGTCAAGGATGATTTCTTTAGGTGCATAGAGCAGAATGGCACCCAAGGAGAGAAGCACGATGACGATGACACATCCGAAAAGGATCTGCATTGTGGGTGAGGGGGTATGCATGAAGTCACAGACAGGAATAAGTAGCCCGAAGATGACAATGATGGGGGTTACAATCCATGTGATGAGTCTGACGGTCTGGCTCAGCGAAACTTTTTCTCTGGTCATGGCGATATGGATTTGGAATTATACATTGATTTGTTTCCGGTATTCGTTGGGGGTGCAGCCCACACGTTTCTTGAAGAAACGGCAGAAATGCTGCGGATATTGGAATCCGAGGGAATAGGCAATCCGGCTCACTGTATCATTCGAATCTGTGATGCGTTCTTTGGCAATATCGATTATTTTATCTTGGATATAGTCTTGCGGAGTCTTTCCGGTTTCTTTCTTGAACAGGTCGCCGAAATAGTTGGGTGAAAGGCATAGCTCCTCGGCGAAATAATGCACCGAAGGAAGACCTTCTGTCTCTGCATGGTCTGCATTGAAGTATTCGTTCAGCAGTCTTTCAAAATGAGTCAGTACATCACGGTTTGCTTTGCTTCTGGTGGTGAACTGGCGTTCGTAGAAGCGCATGCAATACCCCAGAAGCAGTTCGATGTGAGTGACGAGCAGCGTACGGCTGTGTTTGTCCACTGAATGTTTCAGTTCCAGTTGGATGGTGTGCAGGCATTTTAGAAAAATCTGCCGTTCCTCTTCCGAAAGATGCAGTGCTTCGTTCACTTCGTAGGAAAAGAATGTATATTGCCGGATGTTTCTTCCCAGTTGGGTTCCTCTGATGAGGTCGGGATGGAAAAGAATGCCGTAGGCGTTGGTCTGGGGGTGTCCTGTGGTGCGTGTGGTCATGGCAGTCTGTCCAGGGGCAAAACAGACAATCGTGCCTTCCTGGAAGTCGTAGTTCTGACGGCCATATCTGATTTCACAGCCTTTCTCCATTTTCAGGAAAATGGCATAGAGACCATAGTTCAGGCGGATGGAATCCACATCGTGCGTAGCCTTGTTCATGTCGGCCACAGTGACCAGAGGGTGAAGCGTTTCCAGTCCGTAAAGTTGGTTGAACAGCTGTACGCTGTTCAAGTCGATAATATTTTCCATATTCGTGTCATTGATAATGATGCAAATATAAGAAAAAATCTGACATGTCTCATAACCCTGATTACGGATGCTGTTACCTCACTTACAGAGTGATAGGAGGATTTGGCATTTTCATCGTCAGATTCTGTAATCAAGGTAATAATATCCGTAACATGTTTACCGGAGAATACTTTCCTGGAGCGTACCTTTGTATTCGTAAGTTTAATGTGATAAAATCTTGTAGTAAAATGAGAATTTCAAATCTTGTGAAGCCGGGACTGGTGGCTTTTATGGGTTGTTGCATGATTCTTGATTGCGGAACGGCGCAAACCGTCCAGAATCAGGCGGTGCCCGGAAAGGATGGCAATAAATATGTGCCGTATCCAGAGCGTACAGGTAATGAATCGGTTGTGTATTTCACCCGCAATCTGAGTGCGGAAGGGTTGATTGAGGCGTATGAACAAGTGTGTGCCCGTATTGAAGGACAAGTGGGAGTGAAGCTGCACACCGGCGAAAAGAACGGTCCCAACATCATCCCTAGTGAATGGGTGAAGGCACTTTTGCAGAAAGATCTCCCCGATGCACGTATCGTGGAGACGAACACTTATTATGTGGGCGACAGATATACTACCGAGCAGCATCGCCAGACCTTGAAAGTGAACGGATGGACTTTTTGTCCTGTGGACATTATTGACGAGGAGGATACGCTGACGCTTCCTGTGAAAGATGGGAAGTGGTTCGACAAAATGTCGGTGGGAAGCCATCTGACTGACTATAACTCGCTTGTGGTGCTGACCCATTTCAAGGGGCACACTCAGGGAGGTTTCGGGGGAAGCAACAAGAACATTGGCATCGGCTGTGCGGACGGACGTATCGGAAAAGCATGGATACATACTACTCCGGGGCAGGACAACCAATGGGACATAGCCAAAGAAGAGTTTATGGAGCGTATGACAGAGTCCACAAAGGCCGTGGTGGATTATTTCGGCGGACACATCACTTATGTCAATGTGATGCGCAACATGTCTGTGTCGTGTGATTGTGAAGGTGTGAACGCCGCTCCTGTGGTGACTCCCAATGTGGGCATTCTTTCCTCTACCGACATTCTTGCTCTCGATCAGGCATGTGTAGATTTAGTGTATGCCATGACGGAGGCGGAACATCACGACCTGGTGGAACGGATTGAAACCCGGCATGGCCTTCGCCAGCTTTCGTATATGAAGGAGTTGGGAATGGGCAATGACCGTTATGTTCTCATTGATTTGGACAATGGCGGGAAGCGGATTACTGCGGCCGAAGCGGTGAAAGGTCTCAAACCGTTTGTAGCAGAATGACGTATGAAACGAATGTCTCTCCGCTCACCGCTTGTGTAAGTCTGAACGGCAACAAAAAGCCCTTCCCGTTTTGAGGCGGAAAGGGCTTCATTACCTTTAATCAGAGCCGATTAATGGATTTCGATTACACGGTTGACTTTGGCTTTTTCTTCAGGAGTGCGCTTCGGAAGTTCGATGGTCAATACACCGTCGGTCACGTTGGCATTGATTTTCTCTTTCTCCACATCATCCGGAAGAACCAGTCTCTGCTCGAATTTTGAGTATGAGAATTCACGGCGCAGATATTTCTTGTTTTCTTTGTCTTCTTCTTTACTCTCATTTTTCTTTTCCATTGCGATGACCAGTTCGTCATTTTCACTCAGATGGATGGTGAAATCCTCTTTGGTCATGCCCGGAGCGGCAACTTCCACCTTATAATCCTTTTCTCCTTCAATGACATTGATTGCGGGAGCTGTAGCATTGGCTCTTACCATCCAGTCGTTGTCAAAGAAATCATTGAAAATACTCGGTAACCAGTTCTGATTGTAATTTTTTCTAGTCGGCATCATAGTTGTAATCTCCTATTTTTTTAAGTTATTAATCAATTTGTTTCTGAATCTCTCCGCCTTTCGGCTTCGGAATTCACCTGTATTGGTGCAAACTTTATACCGTTTGACAAAATGTCATTCCATGTCTGTTTGATTTTTATATTTCGGAATGTTCTTTAAACAAAATGACATTCCCTTTAAACTTACGCAAACATTGTTAGCCGATGGCATCCTGCAACTATGGTTGTCAAACTGTCGGATTATATGTCTTAATGGCAGAAAAAGGATTGCTTATGTGGACAGGATGGTTTATATTTGCGAAAAGGAATATTGACAAACAGATGAAGAACATGAAAAAGACAATGATTCTGCTGGCCGGTGTCACGATGACGCTGGTTTCGGCATGCGGCGGGACGGCCAAGAAGCAGACGGCCGAAAAGACTGATTCCATTACTTCTGCAGTGTATATGGGTGTGAAAACCATTCAGCTCGACAGCGTGAAGGCTACATGGATTCGTGACAATGCGCAGGACAAGCTGATGCCTGTAAGCCTTTTCGACGGAAATGCGGTGCAGATTGCCGATTCCTTAGGATTGGAAAACGGGATTCCTTCGTCAATCAGTACATTTCTTGTAGAGGCAGGAGGGAAGCGTATCTTGTTTGACACAGGGATGGGAGCGTCCGACAGCCAGCTTCTGAAGGGACTGGAGGCTTTGGGTGTGGCTCCGGAAAATGTGGAATATCTTTATCTCACCCATTTTCATGGCGACCATATCGGCGGCATGATGAAAGGCGATACGGTGGTTTTCCCCAAGGCACAGGTCTATGCTTCAAAGGCGGAATATGATGCCTGGATGAAGATAGATGAAGAGAAGAAGGCGCAGGTGGTGAAAACGATGGAAGCCTATAAGGACCGTCTGCATCTGTTCGAGTTCGGCGACGTGCTTCCCGGCAATGTGATGACTGTCAAGGCATCAGGGCATACGCCGGGACATACGGTCTATCAGGCCGGCAAATTGCTGGTGGTGGGTGATCTGATGCATGGGGCAGCTCTGCAGATGGAGAATCCTGACATCTGCGCTTCCTTTGATATGGACAGGAATGAAGCTGTCTCCACGCGCAGGCTGATATTGGAGTATGCAGAAAAGAACGGGCTGACGATGGCCGGCATGCATCTGCCCATGCCGGCATTCCATTGAGAGCTGTCAGAATGAGGCGTTCTCTTCGTTCACGAAACTGATGGCGCGGTTCAGATAGGCGATGAAGGGCTGTGTAGTGCGGAAGGCGGCAAGCGTGCGTTCCAGCAGATGGTCTTCCAGCATGAAGCGTTTCCCCGGCTCATAGAGCAGGCAATAGGAGCGATACATCAGGTAGGGTGAGTAGGGAGCGTTTTTGGGGTATCCGTTGGGCACTCTCTTCAGCATGTCAGACTGGTCGAGGCTGAAGAGGGGAGCTTTGCGGAGCGTGCGTGAAAACTCGCCGTCGTCGTTGCAGATGTCATCGCGGAGCGCACGCATCACTTTCGGCTCGAACTGATAGTTTCCTGAGGCGAGCATGTTTCCGCCGGGATAGCCGGCTTCCTGCGGCCCCACCTGGAAATAGTAGCCGGAGAAGCCGGACTTTTTACCTTGCGGACAGACGAATGCGCCCAGATGGCATTTGTAGGGCCGTTTGTCGGGCGAGAATCTCGTGTCGCGGTAGATGCGGTAGGTGCAGTCTTTCGCGGTCAGTCCGTTTATCGTATTGTCAAATTCTGCGATTCCTGCAATCAGTTTTTCGGTAAAGGCATTGAACTCTTCCTGGACGGAGAGATATTCACTTTTGTGGGCCTGAAACCATTCCCGGTTGTTGTTCTTTTCCAGCCGGGCAAGAAAGTCGATTATTTCTTTCATATTTCTCTTGTTGTTATCGGAATGTCCAATCCGGCGGGACCGGATCTGAAACTGTAGGCAAAGATAGTGTTTTTCTGCTGTGTTTGTCTTTTGCAGAACGGAAATATGAGCCAGACCGTCCGCTGGCATTTCTGCGTGGAAAATGATGAGGTATTCTGTCTGAAGTAACGGCCTGTTTTAGACAGGGTATGCGGAAGTTTTTACAGAAGCAGGCGGATATGATGAAAAAGACGTATATTTGTCAGTGAAAATGAAAAATGAGACTATGATGAGAATGGGAAAAAAACAAAGAATTATAGCGGCTGTAATAGTGGGAGTGGTCGCGCTGGGATTCATTTTCTGGCCGAAGCCTAAGGCGGGTGATGAGCCTGATGAGGTGGAGGTGACCGATTCTGCAGAAGTGGAACAACTGGTGCTTGAATATGGCATTCCTGTCGACAAGTATCGGGTGGATTATGGTATAGTGGAGCGCAACCAGAATCTGTCGCACATTCTGGCCAACCATGGACTGACTTCGCGCAATGTGCATGACCTGAACGAGAAGGCGAAGGGGGTGTTCGACGTGAGGAAAATCCGCGACGGACAGGCATATGCGGTGTTCAAGACAAAAGACAGTATTCCGAAGACAATGTTCTTTGTCTATGAGGAGAATCCCAAGTCATATGTGGTGTTTGACCTTCGGGATGAATACAAGGTCTATCGTGGAGAGAATCCGTCGGAATGGAAGCGGAAAGAAATCCGCGGAAGGGTGGAGTCATCCTTGTGGCTTGCCATGCAGAAATGCGATTCTTCTCCGCTTCTGGCACTTGTGCTTTCCAATATCTATGGATGGTCGATTGATTTCTTCAGCCTCCAGAAGGAGGATGAGTTCCGTGTGATTTATGAGCAGGAATGCATCAGTGGTAAGGAACTTGACAATTTTCATGTGCTGGCCGCTTCTTTCCGCCATTCCGACAGTACATATTATGCCATCCCCTTTGTGCAGGACGGCGAAGAACTGTATTATGGTGTGACCGGGAACAGTCTGGAAGGTGCTTTCCTCAAGGCTCCGCTTGATTTCTACCGCATCACGTCGCGTTTCTCCAACAGCCGTTTTCATCCGGTGCTGCGCCGTTATCGTGCGCATCACGGTGTGGACTACGCCGCCCCGAAAGGCACACCTGTCTATGCCATCGGCAACGGGAAGGTGATTGCCAAGGCTTATCAGCCGAATGGTGCGGGGAACTATCTGAAAATCCGCCACAACAGCGTGTATGTGACCACTTATATGCACCTTTCACGTTTTGCGAAGGGCATCAAGGTAGGGTCGGTCGTGAAGCAAAAGGAGGTGATAGGTTATGTCGGGTCTACCGGACTTTCTACGGGACCGCACCTTGACTTCCGTGTGTTCGAGAACGGCAAGCCCATCAATCCGCTGCTTATCAAGTCGCAGCCGAAAAAGCCTGTCAGACCGGAACTGATGCCACAGTTTGTGCTGTTGCGCGATTCGCTGGTGAAACGGCTGGATGCGATGACGGATTCTTTGTCACGATGAGTGTGCGGGTCACGACTTGTTTAGTATCACCAGTGCACCGATGACTCCCGGAATCCATCCGCAGAAGGTGAGCAGCAGGACTATCAGGATAGAGCCGCAGCCTTTGTCGAAGACGGCCAGCGGCGGGAAGATGATGGAAAGTATCACTCTGAAAACTGACATGTTCGTATTTGTTTTTTGTTGACTGCCCAAAGATAGATTTTTTTCGTGACGTGACAAACTTTTTGATGGGACAGGAAAATGAAACTGTTATTTGTATTATTGATTATGGCTACTTATGTGATTCCTGCATTTCCACAAAACGGTGAGGAAATCCGCCGCCCGGCAGTGGCGGGACGTTTTTATCCTGCTGATGCGGACACCTTGAAATCGGATGTGGAGGGTTTGCTGGCTGCCGCGGATGTGGATGCCGCCGCCGGTGTGCGGGCGGTTGTCGTTCCTCATGCCGGGTATGTGTTCTCAGGGGCTGTGGCGGCGAAGGCTTTTGCGCGGATAGCCCCTTCTTCCCACTATCGGCGTATCTTTCTTCTTGGCCCCAGTCACCGGGCCGCATTCGAGGGGGCTTCTGTCAATGTGGCATGCAGTGCTTATGCCACTCCTCTGGGGACGGTGGAGGTGGACGGGGAAACCTGCGCGAAACTTCTTGCGGCGGATGATGTCTTCTGCCATGTGCCTGAAGCGCATCAGAAGGAACATTCCATTGAGGTGCAGCTTCCTTTTCTGCAGGAGCGGCTGGATACGCTGCCTCCCATTGTGCCTGTAATCGTGGGTACTCACCAAATCAGCAAACTGCGTCGCATGGCGGAGGTGCTTCAGACTTATTTCACTCCCGAAAATTTGTTTGTCGTGAGCAGCGACTTTTCCCATTATCCTTCGTATGAGGATGCGTGCCGGGTCGACAAGGCGACGGGAGAGGCCATCCTTTCCACCTCGGTGAAGATTTTTCTGGATACGGTTGCCGGCAACTCGCGACTGGGTGTCCCGAATCTGTTGACAAGTGCCTGCGGACAGGCTCCTATTGCCGTGCTGTTGCTTATGATGGAGCAGGCGCGCGGAGTGCGGATGGAGCATCTTGCTTATTGCAATTCGGGCGACTCTCCTTATGGAGGGCATGACGAAGTGGTCGGTTACCATGCTTTTGCGGTGGTAGGGGATGGTGATACTGTCCGGGAACAACGTTCTCGCGAGGTGTTTTCGTTGACGGCGGACGAGAAGTCGGCCTTGTTGGAGATAGCCCGGAAGAGCATCGCAAACAGGCTGTCGGGTTGCATGGAATTGCCTTATGATTCAACCCGGATGACCGGGAATCTGGCAAAGAACTGTGGCGCATTCGTTACGCTCCGTCTGCATGGAAAGTTGCGGGGATGTATCGGTATGCTGGTGGGAAGACGCCCGCTGTATCTTACGGTGTCGGATATGGCATGCGCGGCCGCTTTTGAAGACCCTCGTTTTCCTCCGGTGACGCAAGATGAGATGTGGGACATACATATCGACATCTCCGTGCTTTCTCCGCTGAAGCGAATCTATTCGGTTGAAGCGTTTGAACTGGGAAGACATGGAATCTTCATAGTGAAGGGCGACCGTCAGGGAACTTTCCTTCCGCAAGTGGCCGGACAGACTCATTGGACGAAAGAAGAGTTTCTGGGCCATTGTGCGCGTGATAAGGCGAGAATTGGATGGGACGGCTGGCGCGATGCGGAACTTTATGTGTATGAGGCGGAGGTGTTTGATGAGGGGTGCGCTGAATGATTCCGGGCCTTCCGTGCGTGAGGCGGAATATTATGACCGTCTTTCGGATGGGACGGTGGTGTGCCGGCTGTGTCCTCATGGCTGTCATGTCCGTGAAGGCGGACATGGCCTTTGCCGGAGCAGAATGAACCGCGGAGGACGTTTGTGGACGGAGGCATACGGGAAAGTCTGTGCCCTGCATGTAGATCCGGTGGAAAAGAAGCCGCTCCTGCATTTTCATCCGGGGGAAGAGTGTCTTTCGCTGGCTGCGGCGGGGTGCAATCTGTCGTGCCGGAATTGTCAGAACTGGAGGATTTCTCAGGTCTCTCCTGAAGAGGTGGAGTATCATTTGCTGTTGCCGGATGATGTGGTGAAGATGGCCGGAGAGATGTCCTGTCGTCTGGTGGCCTATACTTATACGGAGCCGCTTACTTATTTGGAGTATGTCCGCGACTGTGCCGAAGCCTGTCATGAGGCCGGATTGCGGAACATTCTTGTCACGGCGGGGTATGTCAATGAAGAGCCGTTGCGCGACCTGCTTCCTTTCCTTGACGCAGCAAATGTGGATCTGAAATCTTTCTCAGACGAGATTTACCGTTCAGTGAGCGGTGCCGGTCTGGCACCCGTGCTCCGCACACTGGAACTGATGCGCGATGCCGGGGTATGGGTGGAGATAACCAATCTGTTGATTCCGGGAGTGAATGATGATATGGATATGGTGAGACGGATGTGTATCTGGTTGGTGGAGCACGGATTTGCGGAATGTCCGCTTCATTTCACCCGTTTTTTCCCTCAGTACCGTATGGCCGGTCTTCCGCCTACTCCGGTCACCACGTTGTTTGATGCGCGCGACGTGGCACGCAGTTGCGGACTTCAGTACGTGTATCTGGGGAATGTTTGAGCCGACAGGGCGGAAAGACGGGATGTCAGTTGGCCCATACGACAGATTCGTATGTCACATCGGAAAGTTCCGGATAGGTTTCCCAGCTTTTTCTGTTCCAGTCATATTCACAGACGGAACGCTTTCCGTTGTTCTCTACCAGCACAGTGAGGGTGCCGAAGCGGTCAGGACGGTGCGTGACGGAAATGACCTTTCCGGGAAGTGTGGTGAACGGTTCTTCCAGTCCGGGCTCTTCATCGTTGAGCAGACAGAAAAGACTTTCGTCTTCGGAGGATGGGGAGGAAATTATATAGCCTGCCATTTTGTGCTGGCGGGCCGGTGTCTCGGCCGCGCTTGTTTCCACTCTGAAATAGAACGGAATGATGGCCCCGGCTTCCATTTCCTTGAGAACATGAAATCCGCTTGTCAGTTCATACAGTACAAGTCCCCATTGTCCCTCTCCTTTGTCAGCCGAAAGAAGAGAGATTTTGTTTCCCTCCATGGTTACACCGGGATAGTCGCCGAATTCTTCGGGGGCATATCCTTCTGGAAGTTCATGCAATGCCGGAAGCGGTGGAGTGTTGCTCCGGGAAGGAACGGCCCAGTTGCTTCTCTCCAGCTCATCGGAAACATTGTTCAGAATATATTTGTCCGTCTCTTCGGCACTTTGGATGGCGGCGACGGAGTTTCCTCCCAAGTCAACCAGTGCCAGCGTATGCTTCAGAGAATAAGCGTCCAGTGCTTTCCATTCTCCTGTGCAGAAGTCGAAGAAGAAAGGCTCTGCCGTTCCGTTCTCACCGGCCAGACCACATAATCCGTAAGTCATGGTGCAGTTGGCAGGCGAATGGAAGTTGGCATGTGCTTCTGTGCCCCATTTCTTCATTTCAGTTCCGTAGTCTGCATATATGGTTTCGATTGTATTTCCGGCAGTGTTGAGACCGTACAGCCTGAAGTCTTTTGGGGTCATGCCGTCTGCGAGTTGGATTTCCCCCAATGACATTCTGTCTCCATTTCTTCGCAGAAATATCTCCACACGGGATTCAGGCATACGATAAGGCATCCGGATGACGATTTCGTCCGGATTTCGCTTTGTAGGTTCGACCGTTACCGGTCCGTTGAATCCTTCCGGAAGCAGTTCATCTTCTGTATTCCAACGGAATTCAAGCTCTGTCTGGTCGTTTTCCTGGAATCCGTTTCCATAAATATGAACCAGGTCTCCCGGGTGCAGTCTTTGCCCCGTTTCTTCTATTCGGATGTCGGTTATGAATGGTTCATCATAAGATGTCTCATTCTTACATGCATACAGTGAGAGAAGTGTGAATACACAGATAAACAGTTTGTTTTTCATTGCGTAGGTATATTTTGATTTTCGCAAATATAAGTAGAGTTCTGTGGATTCTCATGTCAGGAAAAGAAAAATTACCCCCCCCCTATTTGTCTTTTTTAACAATATCCCCGTGCTTCTGTATCGGTCGTGTGCAATTTTATTGCGAGATTATTGCAGATTCTTGAATTTGTTTATAGCTTTGTGCCGTTTGAAATTTAACTGTGAGAACACCATGAAAACACGAACACTTCTTCTTATTGTGTGCTGGTTTGCCTTTTTCGGGGCAATGCGTGCCGGACAGCCTGTGCGGCCGGAAAGCGAGAATTATATCAAAGGGGTGGAAGCTCTCAATGAAGGAGACCCCGTGGCTGCCTATAAATATCTGAATGCAGAAATCACTGAAAATCCGGGAAATGGGTATGCACATTGCTATATGGCACTGATATGCAACTGTTGTGGCGATGTGAAGCTGGCTCTTCAGGCTCTTCAGTCGAGTCTGGAACTGATACCTGAAACGGATACGGAATATTTGTCTTTCGCGTATTACTCACGTGGGGTGCTTCTGTCCGGCCTGAATCAGTGGGAACTGGCCAAGCCGGATTTGGATGAGGCCATTCGTCTGAACCCCTCCGATGCAGAGAACTACAAGGCGCGTGCCCAGCTTTTTCTGGAGACTGCCAGATACGAAGAGTCGCTTGAAGATGTGCAGAAGGCACTGGCACTCGACAGGAAAGCAGATGTGAGCGATCTTGTGCTCCGGCTTATGGCGGAAGCTCCTTCCACTGAATTTATGGAACGTGTGTCTGCCACTTTTCATATGCTGGACCGTGCTGAAGTCCGTTGAACTCCGCCGCTGCGCACTCTTGTGTTTGTCTGAATAGGAAATATTCGTTACTTTTGCAGCCAATCAATGGTTTTTTATAATATTTTATTGACTGAAAAAGAATGAATACGACAAAAGGACATCCGAAAGGACTTTATCTGCTCTTCGTCACTGAGATGTGGGAGCGGTTCAGTTATTATGGCATGCGTGCGCTTTTCATGCTTTATATGGTGCAGGCATTGCTTTTCGACAAGGAGACGGCATCACAGATTTATGGAAGTTATACGGGACTGGTGTATCTCACTCCGCTTGTAGGGGGATATATCGCCGACCGGTATTGGGGTAACCGGCGTTCGATTGTGGTTGGCGCGCTGACTATGGCATTGGGGCAGTTCCTTCTTTTTCTGAGTGCGTGTTATTTTCATGAGACAGGGATGGCCAAATATCTGATGTTCTGTGGGCTGGGACTTCTGATTCTTGGCAACGGTTTCTTCAAGCCGAACATTTCCACAATGGTTGGCCGTCTTTATTCTGCTGATGATGAACGGAAAGATTCTGCTTTCACCATTTTCTATATGGGGGTGAACGTGGGTTCGACCATCGCTCCGCTCGTTTGCGGTCTGGTGGGTAATACGGGACATCCGGAAGACTTCAAATGGGGATTTCTTGCGGCTTGTATCGGTATGCTGATTGGAGCTGCCGTGTTCTCGATTTTCAAGGGAAAATACGTCTGTGACCCGGACGGAAATCCGGTGGGGACAGTTCCTGAAAGGAAGAACTCCATGAAGAGGGAGGAGAAAAAGGATGCCCATGGAACCTCGTCGGTACGTACATGGTTTATGGTAGCCGGCACAGTGGCATTGACCCTTCTGTTTTCGGTGAATTGGGATGCTGATGCCGCACATTGTTTTTCCGGGGCCGACTGGATAGGTTCGCTCATCTATGCCACGGCCATCGTGATGCCTGTTGTCATCATTACTGACGGTTCGCTTTCGCGGAGCGAGAAAATGCGCATCGGTGTGATTTACATCATCGCTTTTTTTGTGATTTTCTTCTGGGCGGCCTACGAACAGGCGGGAGCGTCGCTCACCTTCTTTGCCGATGAGCAGACCGACCGCCATATAGGAGGGTGGGAGATGCCCGCTTCCTATTTCCAGTCATTCAATCCGATAATGATTGTCCTGCTGGCTCCGCTGTTCGCTTCCATGTGGTCGTTCCTTGGAAAGAAAGGGATTGAACCCAGTTCTCCGCGCAAGCAGGCCATCGGTCTGTTTCTGCTTTCAATGGGCTATCTGTTCATCGCGTTCGGAGTGAGAGGGGTTGATCCCGGAATGAAAGTCAGCATGGTGTGGCTTACAGGTCTTTATCTTATTCATACGATGGGTGAGCTTTGCCTTGCGCCTATCGGGCTTTCACTGGTCTACAAGCTCTCTCCTGTGCGTTTCTCTTCATTGCTGATGGGAGTATGGTATCTCAGCACCTCGGCGGCCAACAAGTTTGCCGGCCTTCTGAGCGGGTATTATCCTGAGGGTGGGGCTGTGCGCAGTTTTATGGGCTGGCGGATAGAAAACCTGTTTGACTTCTTCATGCTTTTCGTGTGCATGAGCGGAGTTGCAGCGGTGATTCTTTTTCTGCTTTCCGGAAAGTTGCAGAAAATGATGGAAGCGCAGGAACAATAAGCATCATTGTTTTCTTTTTTACAGAATATCCTGATCAGGGAGCAGGATGGCATGAAAAACCGCGGAGGCACAGCGTTCGGCTGACCTGAGAGTCAGTCCCGCTGTGTCTCCGCGGTTTCAGTTTGTTTTTTGAATTACACCTTCCCTATGTCAAACTTTTCCGGGTGTTTCCCTTTGAAGTTCTTGAAATAAAGTTTGATGTCCCTCATATCCTTTTCGATGTCTCCGCTGGGCATAAGATATTTGTCCGCCACGATACATTTCTTTTCATAGTCAATGCCGATGAGGACAATCGGAATCTGCGCTCCCAAGGCGATGTAATAGAAACCTTTTTTCCAGTCGGGATTGGCGGAACGTGTACCTTCCGGCGTGATGGCCAAATGGAACGTGTCGCTCCGTTTCACCCGCTCTATCAGCTGGTCTACCATCGAAGTGTGCTTGTCGCGATATACAGGTATCCCTCCCATCCGGCGGAATATCGTTCCGAGCG
Organism: uncultured Phocaeicola sp.; assembly: GCA_944320815.1. Taxonomy (GTDB): domain Bacteria; phylum Bacteroidota; class Bacteroidia; order Bacteroidales; family Bacteroidaceae; genus Phocaeicola. The sequence goes on from CALUIZ010000026.1 coordinate 13,722, forward strand.
GGAAAAAGAACCATTCCTTCTTCATCAGGAAGCCCGACTTCCGTCCGATGGCATTGATGAAGAGTTTTCCGATGAACAAGTCCCAGTTGGTGGTGTGCGGAGCGGCACAGATGATGCATTTCTTGAAATCCGGCACGCTGACTTTCGCTTTCCATCCCAACAGCTTGTGGTAGATGAAACGGCAGACAGACTGTTTCATGTCGGTTATTTTCCCAGTTCGCTGAGTTCAGAGAAGATTTCTCCGATTTCTTTGTTGAAGTCTTCTTTCAGTTTCTTGTAATACAGTTTCACATTGCCCGGTTCCGTATGGCTGATGCGGTTGATGATGTTGGTCTGCAGCCTGTCGATTTTCTCGAACACCTTGCTGTATCCTTCCCGTTTCTCGGTCGGTGCCTGTGAGGCTTCTATCAGGCAGAACCCGGTAGCCGTATTGATGATATAGTTGACCGTCTTCTTCAAATTTTTTCTACTTGCCATAATTGATGAATTTAAATGGTTAAACAATGAATTCGAGGTAAAGATACGCTTTTTTTTGAAATAACCTTTTCTTTCGGGCAAAATAATGGGTTAAAGAATGGATGATATCCCGTTATTATCGGTTATCTTTGCGGAAACGTGAAACTATTCGTGACGGATGATGAGGGACAGACGAAAAATGCGGATATTTTCGGCAGTGCTTCTGGCAGTGCTTCCGGTGGCTGCGGGCATATTGTTTGCCTGCCGCGGTGTGTTGTTGCGGAATGTGGCGGAACGCAGAGTTTCCGGTATGGAGAAAAGAACCGGCCTCGACATAGGATACCGTTCTTTGCGTTTCGACGGGTTTGGCGGAATCGTCATTGAAGATCTTTCGGCATTTCCCGCAGGCAGAGATACGTTGCTCGGCTTGCGCTCACTCAAGGCGGATGTGGACATATGGAAACTGGTGAGGGGAAAGATTGACGTGGAGCGTGTGGAGCTGGACGGTCTGAGGGTGAATTTTCTCAAAAAGGATGGTATGTCCAATTACGACTTCCTGTTTGCCCGTCCGCAGGAAACGGAGGAGGGGGGAAGAGTCTCCCGGAAAATTCCGGAGACGGATTATGCGGACGAGGCGGAGTGGCTGCTTGATGCCATGTTCGCGCTGCTTCCTGCAGATGCGAAACTGACGGATGTGGAGGTGTGCGAACAGACGGACAGCAACAGGGTGAAGTTGCGCGTGCCGGAGCTGTTTGTTCATGACCATCGGTTTGAAAATAAAGTTATCTTTGAGGAAGACGGGCATGTCCAGCACTGGAAGACGGAAGGGGAAATCAATTCGCCTGAACGCAGACTGGCATTTTCTGTCTGTGCTCCGGATCTGACAGTTCCTTATATAGGGCGCAGGTTTGGCGCAGAAGTGAAATTTGACACTCTCAGGTGCCGGTTCGTGCAGGAAGAAGGGAGAGAGGAAGTGCGTCTGTCGGGACAGGCGGAAGTGTCCGGTCTGGAGGTTTCCCACTGGCGTCTTTCACCCGAAGCCGTGAAGCTCGACCGTGGCGCACTTGATTTTCGTGTTCGGGTGGAGTCTGACGCTTTCCAGCTTGACAGTACCAGTGCGGTTCGTTTCAATATGCTGGAATTTCATCCTTTCCTGCGGATGGAAAAGAAGGGGAGGAAAGGTGTCGCGGGACTTTCTTCATGGCATTTTACGGCCTCAGTGCGGAAGCCCTGGTTCCCTGCCGGAGAATTGTTCGGCTCGCTTCCGAAGGGACTGTTCGGTCATCTGGAGGGTATCCAAGTGGAAGGAAGTCTGGCTTACTCCGGTTATCTTGATATAGATTTCTCACAACTGGACAGCCTGAAGTTTGACTCACGGCTGGAGTCCAGAGGTTTTCGCGTATCCCGTTTCGGAAAGTCCGACCTGCGCAAGATGACAGGTGAGTTTGAATATACGGCTTATGAGGACGGGGTGCCCGTCCGCACGTTCCCCGTCGGACCTTCATGGAATCATTTTCTCCCGCTTGACAGCATTCCGCCGATGATGCAGGCAGCGGTGCTTCAGAGTGAGGACGGAGCCTTCTTTTATCATCAGGGGTTTCTTCCCGATGCGCTGCGTGAAGCTATGATATATGATTTGAAGAAGCGGAGGTTTGCGAGGGGAGGGAGTACCATCTCAATGCAGCTGGTGAAGAATGTGTTCCTGAACCGCAACAAGAATCTGGCACGGAAAATGGAAGAAGCTCTGATTGTATGGTTGATTGAGACATGTCATCTCACGTCGAAGCAGCGGATGTATGAAGTGTATCTGAACATTGCGGAATGGGGACCGATGGTGTATGGCATCCGTGAGGCAGCCGACTTCTACTTTGCGAAGTCTCCTTCCCGGCTTTCCTTGGAGGAATGCATATTTCTGGCTTCCATCATTCCCCGTCCCAAACATTTTATGTGGTCGTTTACCGAAGAGGGACGCTTGAAGGATTCCCAGGAAGGACATTTCCGTCTTGTCGGGCAGAGGATGGCCGCGAAAGGGGTGATTACGGAGGCTCAGGCAGAGGGAATTGACATCTCCAGAGTGGTGTTGAAAGGGGAGGCAGGGAAGTTCTTCCATGTGTCCGAATCGGTCGGCCGCTAGATTTCTGTGGCCGCACATATAGATATGAAAGGCCGGCAGAACTTCCTTGTCGGGAGTGTCTGCTGGCCTTTGGTCGTGATTTGCATCTTTCCGTTGCCTGTCGGTCCGGAATCATATCTTCTGGTCTGATATCAGTCTTACGATTCGCGTCTTGCTTTGTGCCCCTTTCGTGAGCAGATAGACATGTTTGTAGGCATCACGGTTCAATTCAGTAGGCGAACCGTTGATGAGAACAATGTTTCTGTCATTGGCAAATTTCAGGATTCCGTTCACGTTGTTCGGATGCAGTTTCCCGATTTCATCCATCATGCAATGCAGTTTGAAGTCCCTGAACCTGCGGGAAGCACTTTCCTTAAACACGTTGAGCAGCATGATGTTGATCATGGCTTTCACCAGAATGTCAGTCCCTTCAGAGCCTACGTTTGAGAGTTTTTCCACGAATCCCGTGTCATTGTCGTTCTCTATGATGCGGAAACGCAGCTCGAACGAATCATACAGCCGGATAGTGTCATAGCGGCAGGCATGGATTTCTTTGATGAAATCGCGCAGCAAGGATATGGCTTCCTGCTTTACCAGTTGCTCGTTCTCGGACGAGAAAAGGTTTGTGCCGGGGGTAAGGTCATAGGCATGTTCCGTATAATATTTATGGATACTCCTGAGACTGTTCACCACCCGGTTGCTGCTTTCCTCCACTTTCATTTCGATGCACTGTATGACTCCCACAAAGTTACATGTCTGGAATCCTTTGTTCACCATTCCGATAAGATGCTGTATGTCATCTTCCGATGCGGTCAGCATGGAAGCGTCCATGCTGATACGTTTGAAGATGTCGGAATGTTCGTTGTTGATGCGTCGCACAAACTCATTGATTTTGTTCTCTTCCACAAAATCATACAGTTCGTCGGCAAAGTGTATGTATTCCCAGTCGTCCGTAAATTTTGTCTGGAACTTGAATGTGTTGTCTTCATCAAAGTGTCCGGTGAAGAGGTTCACTTCTTTGCGGAGCCGGTTCTGCAGGGTGAGATATAGGTTGGCGGCATGTCCCAGTTCAGATATCAGTTCCACACATGATTTTTGTGTGGTGATGTCCTGCAGGTGATGGTTGCCGTTGAAGATGTCCTGATGCGACCGGTACCAGTCGTAGGCCGGAATCTTGTTGAACGCATCCTGGTCGGCTTTCAATCGCTTCTCCTCTTCTTCAGCTTCACGTGCTTCCCCGTTCAGTCTGTCAATCTGTTCCTGCAGGACGGAAGTCTCTTTCTTCAAGTTTTCTTTTTCCTGATGGAGTGCCTGTTTCCGTTCTGCCTGTTCCCGTTTCCATTCCGGAATATGGTCAATCAGGTCACGTTTGTCCTTTCGGTATTCGATGATCAGTGCCGCATGGTCTTTGATGAAAAGCAGCTCCCTGTCGATGTCCCGCAGTTGTTCCGCTATCTGTTGAAGGCGTTCCGTGTCGGCTCCTTGTGTGTGAAGCTCCTGTTTCATCTGCATTTCATATGCCGATTTCTCTTCCTGTATGCGTGTCTGTTCTGTCTTGTCTTCTTCCCGGATTGTCTTTGTCTGCAACTCTTTTTCCTGTGCGATACGTTGGAGAAGAGCATTCCATTCCTGTTTCATGAGATTAAGCTGACCGCTTTTCTCATCATTCAGTCCGCCGAGTTTCTCTTCGATTTGTTGGAGTCTGGTTTTCAAATCCTTCCTTTTCTGTTCCAGTTCTTCCAGTTTTTTCCGACGTTCCGTTTCCGCCTTCTTTTTCCATTCCTCCAAGTCGAGCATGTCCTGCTGGTACTGCAGTTCCAGTTTCTCCAGTTCATATTCCTGCAGGCTGATAATGTCTTTCTGCTCCTTTATTTTCGGCTGATATTTGCTTCCTAACTGCTCGGTGAGCGTCTCTTTTTCTTTCTGCAGATGCTGCAGCGAAGCCGCTATTTCCTGCAGCCGCTTTTCCCCTTTCTCCTTCTCAGCCTGATAATCATTGATTGATTTAATGTTCCGTTCGATGTTGTCGAGCGAGAGACTGATTCCATAAAAGGAATTTCCTCCGTCGGGCGCAAGTTGGGGAGCCAGGTCCGTCTGCCAGAGAATAGACTCGTCGCAGAGTTTTCCTATGTTGTCTTCCCACCCTTTCTTGTGCTCCTTGAGCCATCCCTGCAGGGTGCGCTTGCTGCTTTTCAGAAACGTTTCCAGTTCTTCAGTCCGCGGACGCAGGCGGAGCTGTTCGGACTGCAGGAGTGCCATCGCTTCATCTTTTTCCTTCATTCCTTTCTGCAGTTCCTCTTCCCATTGCAGTGTCAGTTCCTTGATGGCCAGTTGTGAATTGTCGATGCGGTTGCGTTTGCTCGCATGGAGACCTGTGTACGACTGGATACGGTGCTTCAGTTTTTCCTGCTCTTCCTCAAAATACCTCTCTTTCCGGCAAAGTTCCGTCTGGTAGCCGAGCGCCGTCAGTTCATTCTGTATGGCACTTTTCTCAGGATGAAGCTGAAGCGTCAGCTTCTCATATTTCCGGTAAGTGGCTTCCGTGTCCGTTTCATATTGTCGACGTGCCTGTTCGATGCGCTCGTTGCATTTGTTGTTCAGCTCTTCCAGTTGCCTGATTTTCGCTTCATGGATTTTGTTCCATTGCTGGTCGAGATTCTGTGCAAGCGACTTGTATTTGGTGGATATTTCCGTATAGTGTGAAGTAAGGATACGCTGTTCTTCCGTCAGTCCCTGCCGGCGGTTTTTCCATTCTTCCTCACGCATGGAGCGTTCGATGACCGTTTCAATTTTCTGTATCCGGTAATCTTCCTCCTTTTTCAGTGCCTTCTGCAGTTCATTGTCCAATATGGCCAGTTCCTCCTGCATTTTCCCGCATCGCTGGCGCGAACGTTCCAGAAGCTCCTGTTTCTGTCCGGCGATTCTGTCGCGTGCAGTTTCCGCCTTCCGTTTCTTTTCATTCCATTGCGGGAGAGCCTCCATCGCTTTGTGATAGGCGGCCGCGAGCTCGCGGCACCCCTGCGTCAGTGCGACCTGCTGGCGTGACACTTGCCGTGAAAGAGAAGTGATTTCCTTCACCTGTTTCTGGGTTTCCCGTTTCTGGAATTCTTCGATGTCGTGCAGACGAGTCTCAAAATTCTTCAGATGTTCCTTGTAAGTGTTCAGGTCGATGGCCGTTTCGTCTTCGTTGATGGAGGAAATGATGGTTTTCTTGATGAACTCCGCATCGAGCTTTGAATTCAGGAACACATTCTGTATAGTACGCGGGATGTTCTGGTACTGTTTGCTTTCCATGAGCGCATAGCGGTCCATGTCGGGGTCATTCCCGTTCCCGTACAGGATGTTGCGGTATTCGTCGTAGGTGTAGATGATGCGCGAATAGTCCGCTCCATACTGGTCGAGTGCCGCACGGATACGGTCGGTACCCGTGTATGCCGTACGGTTCTCGTCGATGAAGAACTCTTTCCGGTAGGGCGAGTCGATGAAGCGATAGCACACCCTTCCCATCGACTTGAAACTCAGGATGCAGAACGGTCCGTGTTCGGTGGCCACTTCATACACGATGTATGAGTTGGAGTAGGGGAAATAGTATTCCGTATAGCTCTGTTTCTCCGCCGGGATGCCCAGCTTCTGCGTGTCGGCATTGTAGAAAAAAAGTATGGCTCTCAGGATGGTGCTTTTTCCCACACCCTGCGTGCCGATGAAATGCACGTTGCCGTCCAGATAGATGTCGTCGGCATACGGGATATTCGCGCTGTTGATAAAGATGATTCTATTCAGGTTTCTCATTGTCTTCTTCTGTGTCGTCGTAGATTTGAATGCTTTCTATCAGTCTTTCCAGATAGTGCCATGCGCTCAACACCTTGTAGGTGTTTGTCTTCTCGTTCTCCAGTTCGATGAACGATTCCTTCATAAGCAGGCGGATGATGTTGTCGAGCACCTCCTTTCGCACGTCCCTGTCCGAGAAATGCTTCCTCATTCCGTCGAGCTTGCTCTGGAGAGTGGCGTTGATGTTGGCCTCCACCAGAATCTGTTCCGGCTGGAACCGGCATCCCGTGCCGAAAGTCTCGTCGTAGGTCTTGAACAGGTCGAGCACGTCAATCCAGTAGTAAGCTCTTAGAATCTTCTGCTCGAGCGTGGCCCTCGGTTCTGCGCGTGAAAAATAGAAGTATTCATTCCCGCGCTCCAGTGTGTAGCCTGTCTGTGCGAAAAACAGGGAAAGCGCTTCAAAGTTGTCGTCAATCATTTCATACATGTCGCGCACAAGTTCGTTGCAACTGTTCGAGCAGATGAACTGCCCTTTCTGGAGAAGCTCGAAGATGGCGGACGTATGGTCTGGTATTTTAATGTTCAGTTCCATTGTCTTTTTGTTTTATGGTGTCTGTAATTTCCGGTGCAGGTTCCGACCGGCAAAAACACCGGCATATTCCGCGTGGAGCAGCCGCCTGTTCGTGTCGGAACAGCCTGATACTTTTCCTGTCATATCCCGGTGCTTTTTCCCGGCCGGAGATTCACGCCGGATACACTTTCGCATATTCGTATTCTTTGTAGATGCCGTGCCGGTCGCTGATGCGGAGCTGGTTCTCGTAGAGCGACACAATCTGGCAGAACAGGGTCGTGCGTTCCCGTTCGTCCACCTTCCGTCTGAACGTATAGTGCATGAGAAAGGAGAACAGGTCTTCCGGCTCCGCGTTCTTGTCGTTCCATTCGGCCTGTGCCTGCGCCTGGATATAGTCGGAGGCCGTTTCATCAAGGTCAATCGCTTCCTGATATACGGAGGCTGTTTCCATATCCTCTTCGCTGAACGCTCCGGCTTCATTGCTCCTCACCGTTTCGCGGTGCTGCATGTTCTTCAGTACCTTCAGGATGACGGGACGTGCCTCGTCGCTGCCCAGAAATTCCAGTGACAGCTTGAAGGATGAAGGAGGCGTTCCTTCCGCCAGCACGGAACGTTCCCGTTCCATCACTTCCGTAAGGTTACTTTTTGCCCGTAGTTCGAATGTGTCGTGCAGGTATTTCACTTTCCGTATCTTCTCCACCAGAATCACCTGGCTCTTGATTTGGTTCAGGTAGCTGATGATGTCCTGTTGCGCCCGTATCAGACTGTGGGCGGAAAGCTGGAGCTCAGATCTGAGTTCCAGCAGGATGCGCTTCAGCTCCTCATCGGTGGCTTCCTGGAAGAACTTCCGTTCATCGTGCAGAATCAGATTTTCCGTGGTGTCAATCAGTCTCTGTATGTTGAGCCTTTTCTTGTCAAGATTTTCCAGTTTGGTGATTTTAATCTGGTAGGTAGGTTCGTGCTTGAACGCATGGTCTATGCTGGTCTGCAGATTCATGATGTTGCGTATGGTTGTGCGCGCTATTTTCCGGAACGTGATTTTGATGTTCCGCACATAGCTTTCCCTGCGCGACGGAATCCGTTCCTTTGCATGATAGTCCATCAGCTCATGCAGGTATTCGATATATTCATCGATGACCGCTGTGTTGATGTCCTCGTTCGCCTCAAGGAGCAGTTCGAAGAACTCGAGGAATCGTGCATCCAGTTCCACGAAATTGCCGTTCTGGCGGATCACTTCCTTTTCAAGAAGCAGCTTCAGGCGGTTTTCATCGTCCTTCAGCAGTGCCAGTGCGTCGGAATAGCGGAATGTGAGCGATTTTCTTTTTTCGAACATCTCCGTGAGCAGCGTTCTGGCAACGGAAACGGTGTTGATGATTTCGTGTATGGATCGGAATATGTACATAAGTTCAGTTGAAAAGTCGGGCAAAGTTATAATTTGCGTCCCGAATTTCCAAATCTGCGGAGAGAAAGGGGCCGCGCGCTTTCTGTAATCATGGTAACATCTTCTGTAATTTGTTTACAGGAGATGCAGGACAAACGTTGTACATTTGCAATGTGAATTTGGGTTTGACGGATAGCGTGCCTGCTATCAATTTATTATATTGAAAGGAAACTATGCAACTGATTAAAGACAAAGAATTCGGCGGCGAACGCCCGTTGTTCGCTTCGCACGACCTCCATCTGGACAATGTGACTGTCCTTGCCGGTGAATCTGCCATCAAAGAGTGCAGCAACATCGTGGCGACCAACTGCCGTTTTGAAGGGAACTATCCCTTCTGGCATGTACATGGCTTTACCATCGACAACTGTTATTTTGCGGTGGGCGGACGTTCGGCTTTGTGGTATTCTGACCATCTGACGATGAAGGACACGGTGATTGACGCGCCGAAAATGTTCCGCGAGATGAACGACCTTGACATAGACAATGTGGTGATGAACGATGCCGATGAAGTGTTCTGGCGTTGCAGCCGCATCCGCGTGAGGAATCTGAAACTGCATGGCGGGACTTATCCGTTCATGTTCAGCAATGACATTTATGTGGATGGTCTGGAGAGCGACAGCAAGTATGTGTTCCAATATGTGAAGAATGTGGAAATCCACAATGCGAAAATTACGACGAAGGATGCCTTCTGGGAGGTGGAGAACGTGACTATCTACGATTCTGAACTCAACGGTGAGTATCTGGGATGGCATTCAAAGAATCTCCGTCTGGTGAATTGTCATATTTCGGGCGAGCAGCCGCTTTGCTATGCGCACGATCTGGTTCTTGAAAACTGTACCTTCGATCCGGCCTGTGACCGCGCATTTGAATATTCTACACTGGATGCGGACATCCGTGGAGCCATCACCAACATCAAAAACCCGACATCCGGACGTGTAGTAGCCAATTCTGTCGGTTCGATAACCCTTGATGAGAATATCAAGGCTCCGGCCAATTGTGTGATTGAGGAAAGAAAAAACTGATGGGATAAAATCTGTGGGCGGACTTCCCGTTCTGGGGTGTCCGTCTTCCTGCTTCCTGCCGTTCTCATGAGTGAGACGTTGGGTGGAGAAGCTGTTTCCGTATCCACTCCATCAGTACCGCTACCGCATAGTTCTGTTCTTCCTGGGTCAGTTCACGTCCGGCAGGGATGTGATGCCATTTTGCGAAGCACCCGCGGCAGCAGCAAGCTGTGGCATGTTGGGCAATGAACACCGGATGTCCGTGCATAGGGGTCTGCCGTCCGTCATTGGGAATGACAGCCGGAGCCAGTCTTTTACGCACGAAGTCTTCGGCATGCCGGCGGATGGTGTCCATTCCTTTTTTCCGGATATATTCTATGTCGGCAATGTTCAGCCGGAAACGGCTCCGGAAATCAGAATGGGAAAGTCGTTCAAACAGATCGGTGAAATCGTATGCCTTGTCTGTCGTTGGTTGAATGTTTCCGTTCATCTTGATTGTGTCTTTTGAGATGCCTCTGTCATGATTGTGTCAGGGAAAGGAATGGTCATTCTTCTGAGCTCTTCCAGCGAACCGTTGAACACGTTCAGGTCTACATCTTCATGAATGCCGGGAAGCTGTCCGATGTCCGTGTGCTGCCAGAAACGCCATTGTCCCTTGTATTCTACCGAGTCTACATAATAATGTGCAATCCAGTATGGGTAAGAATTGAACAGAGAATCGTTGAGATAGCGAGTCTTGAATTTGTATGACGTGTAAAGAATAGGTTTTATCTTATAGTATTGCTCGATGCGCTGGAGCCAGATGCGAAGGTCATTGCGGAGTTTCTTCTCGTCTTCTCCCTTCACCTCGATGTCAAGGACAGGAGGCAAGTCTCCCGGTTCGAGCTTCACTGACCGGATGAAGAATTCGGCCTGCCGCAAGGCATCTGTCTTAGGATTGTAGAAATGGTAAGCCCCCCGGATGAATCCATGTTTACGAGCTTCGTTGAAATTACGTACAAAAGCCGTATCACTGAAGTCCCCGCCTTCGGAAGCTTTCATAAACACGAAGCGTACAGGGAACGGAGCTGTCTGCAGTTTCTGCAGTTCACCCCAGTCAATCTGTCCCTGATGATGGGATATGTCGAAACCATGTATATCGAATCCGTAAGGGAGACACACGCCATAGGCTTTCATTCCATAGCAAGGTTTCCATCGGTAGGAATATGGCTGTATGAAGAGATAGTAGAAGCCGATAAGGACAAGAGCAGCCATTCCTCCCATTATGGTATAATAAATCCATGCGGGAAGATTCCGTCTGCGTTCTTCCTTTTTCTTCTTCTTTGGTTGGATTTTCTTTTTGGAAGAAGAGGAACGCCGTGAGACGGATGTTTTTTTTGTTGTTCTTTTCCGCGGAGCCTTTTCAGACTGATTCACCACCGTTTTGGGCGGTTGTTTGACCATAGTTCGTTTTGTTTAAAATCATAAGATAGGTATGCATCTGACAAATGCATATCATAGACAATAATTACGTCGGGTTGGTTGTACAACCCGACGTAATCAGAGGATAAAAGTGTAGGCGTCGGTTTATTTGGCCTGTTCCAACTGCAGAGTCTTGGTCGGCTGGTCGCAGACTTCAGACGGACCGAAGTATTGGATAGGACCCGGATAAACGTAGCATGTTTCTTTGGCCCAAGTGTCACGTGCGGCAGCAAAAGCTTTGAACGGGGCACCATCCAATCTTACCAGTGCTTTCTGGATAACCGGTTTCATTTCACCGTGGCGGCGTTCCATGTTCATCATCATTGTGATAGGCACACCACCTGCAATCCACTCTTCAGCAGGAGCAGTCAGATTGCGTACGGATGACATGTAGCCGGTCTTTCCGTTGGCAATCAGCATGGATGCCGTGTAGCCGAGAGCATAGCAATAGTCGGCATCGAAGTTTGACGGAGCGGCGCAGCGTCCTTCATAGCCGAAGAAGTGGTGCTGTGCGGAGAACTTTCCTGTATATTTTCCTTCCGCTTTCCATGCGGCCAGTTTCTTTCCGACCATCTCAGACAACAACTTTTCTGTTTCAATCAGAGACACCTGTACGTTTCCGTGCGGGTCACGGTCGAGTGTCAGCTGGCGAGCCACCCCTTCCGGAAGAGATGCATATACGGCTGCATTGTCTGCCGACAGGTTGCTGATGATATATTCACGCTGTTTGTTCGGTTCAATTGCAGCATATTCTTCTGCATGAACGGCCAGAAAATCATTCAGCTCGGCAATCAGCTTCTTCATGGCCGGGATGAATTCAATCAGACCTTCCGGAATCAGTACCGTACCGAAGTTATTTCCTTTTGCGGCGCGTGCGGCAACAGCGTCGGCGATATAAGTGACCACGTCGTCCAGCGACATGTTTTTGGCTTCAACTTCTTCTGAAATCAGACAGATATTCGGCTGAGTCTGCAATGCGCATTCCAATGCGATATGAGAAGCGGAACGGCCCATCAGTTTGATGAAATGCCAGTATTTGCGGGCAGAATTGCAGTCGCGCTCGATGTTGCCGATTACTTCAGAATAAGTCTTGCAGGCCGTGTCGAATCCGAAAGAAGTTTCAATCATTTCGTTCTTCAGGTCTCCGTCAATAGTTTTCGGGCAGCCGATGACCTGAATGCCATAGTTCTTTGCCGCATAATATTCGGCCAATACGCAGGCATTGGTGTTTGAGTCATCGCCTCCGATGATGACCAGTGCCTTGATGCCCAGCTCCTTCAGAATTTCGTATCCTTTTTCAAACTGGTCTTCCTTTTCCAGTTTTGTACGTCCGGAGCCGATGATGTCGAAGCCGCCGGTATTGCGGTATTCATCAATGGTCTCTGCGGTCAGTTCCGTATATTTATGGTCTACCAGGCCGCCGGGACCCAGGATGAAGCCGTACAGTTTGTTGGCCGGGTTCAGCTTCTTGACACCGTCAAACAGACCCGAAATCACGTTGTGTCCGCCGGGGGCCTGTCCGCCTGACAAGATGACACCCACGTTCATCGGAGCGAACTCCTTGTTTTCTCCTTCCACGAATCTGATCAGCGGCATTCCGTAGGTGTTCGGGAAAAGTTTCTTGATTTCTTCTTCATCGGCGACAGAATGAGTCGGTTCTCCTTCCTGAACCTTTACAGCCCCTTTCAATGCTTTGGGCAGTTTAGGCTGGTAAGCGGCTCTTGCGATTTGTAATGCACTTTTTGTCATAATCTTATTATTTATAAAGGTGTATAAGAATTAAAATTCATCCCTGCAAATTTCGCATTTTTTTTGGACATACGAAAGAAACCGGAACATTTTAGCCTTGCTGTTCCGCATTTTCCCCTTCAGTCAATTTTGCCTTGATTCTTTCAAGCAGACGCAGTACTCCCTGCAATTTGGGATTTTCGTAGCACAGGTCGGCCTGCTGCAGCAGTCGGCCGATGGTGTCTTTCAGGTCTGGAATGAAGGTGGCCTTGTCCAGTTGCATGGATGCCGGAAGTTCCGTGCCGGAAAACCATGCCTTCAGTTCCTCCATTTCCTTTTTCGTATAAATTTCATCTGTCTTCTTCATCTTTGTTATCATTATGGTTTAGAACGGATAGCCTACTGCAAAATGGAAAGTGAAGTCTCGTCCGAAATTCGGCGAGACAATCGGATACCTCTTGCTTCCGGAAGCCATCGGGTTGACTGCTTTCATGCCCCCGTCGAAACGGAGAATCAGGAAGTCCAAGTCAAACCGGATGCCCAGCCCATAGGCTACGGCCAACTGCCTGTAGAAGCGGTTGAACTTGAACAGGCCTTCAGGCTGCATCTCGCGGTTGCGTATGGTCCATACGTTTCCTGCATCGATGAATGCGGCTCCGTTCAGTTTCCAGAACAGATGCGTGCGGTATTCCAGATTCAGGTCGAGCTTGATGTCTCCGGTGTGGTTCACATAGTCGAGACTGTTGGCATCGCCCCTGTATCCGCCCGGCCCTAACGAGCGGACGCTCCATCCGCGCACGCTGTTGGCTCCTCCGGAGAAGTATAGCTTTTCAAAAGGGAGACTTTTGGAGTTCCCGTAAGGTATCGCCACTCCCATGCCTACATGGAACACCAGCGAGTTCCGGTCGTCAATCATGAAGTTCTTGGCATAGTCCACGTCCATCTTCACATATTGGGCAAAGTCGATGTTGCCCATCTGGAACGCTTCTCCGTTCTTCGGATGCCGGTTCACGATTTTCGAGAACGCATAGAGCAGGTTGCCCGATTCCTCGATGTTGAAGCGGATGGAGTAGGAGTTGCGCTGGGCTGTCTTCCTTGAGGCGGCTCCCGAACTGTTGTAAGTGTAGGTGTATCCCATCCGCACGATGAACAGATCTTCGTAGCTGTAGCGCAGCAGCGGATTTCTCCGGTCCATTTCGTCAAGATATTTGCGGAATGTTTCCGAACGGTAGGGCATATAGATGTAGTTCAGGTCGAAGAGGTCGAAGCGGTGCGATGCACGGCTTTTCGACCAGCGGTAGCTCCATGCGGCGGAAGCCACGGTGCGTTCGAACTCTGGACGAATCTGCCAGTTGTACTTCACTGTCACCTCCGAAGTGGCGCGGATGCGGCGTTTGAAGTCGGGTGAGAGGAAAGGAAACATGAATTCCGGAAAGTTCAGTCCCGCCTCCACAGCATATTCCATGTAGTTGCTGTTGGCATATCCTTCCAGACCTGTAATCGCTTCGTATGCCCCCCGAAACTTGACGCTGAACGTTTCGGAGCCTTTGAACAGGTTTCTGTGCATGTACGACACGGAAGCGGCGGCTCCCAGATCGCCGGCCGAGTTGGTGCCTTCTATTTCAAACGCTATCGACTTGTTCTTGTTTCTGCTGAGTGAGACGAATGCGTCCAGATACGCGGAGTCGGGCCGCACATCTTCGCGGAAACGGATATTTGAATATTTCAGGATGTTCAGGCGTCCCAGCGCGTTGTAGGTGGACTGCACATCTCTTATGCGGTAAAGGTTCCCCCTTTGCAGGCGGTTGTAGTCGGTGATTGCTTTTGGGCGGAGATACAGTTTCCCTTCATAATAGAAATCGGCCCCTCCCGACCGGATGGAATCCAGTCCGTCCGTTCCTCCGGCACTGAGGTCTGTAGGGTCCGAGTCGAATATAAAATTCACATCCCGGATGTAGTATTGTCTGTGCGGGGTGGGCGGGTCTTCTTTTTTTCGTCTGTATGGTGCCAGCTTCATGGTCAGGGCCACTTCTTTTGAATTGAGTGTCGTGTCCGCCTGATAAGTGATGAAGTCCTTGTTGAACCGGTAGTATCCCCTGTTCTGCAGATATTGGGTGATGCGTTGGCGTTCCTCGTCGAGGACGTTCACATCGAAACGCATGCCGGGCGAAAGCAGAGTGCGTGCGGAATCGGTCTTCAGATACTCGTTGATACGGTGGTCATCGATGTCATGGACGATGCGGCTCACCGTATACGGGGCACCCGTGCGTATCGTATAATGAATTTTTATCTTGTTCCCTTTGCGCACTTCCGCAGTGTCCACCTGTGCGCCCATGTATCCCATGTTGCGGACAGCCTGTTCCATCTGCATTCTTGTTTCTTCCGTCAGGTCCGGGTCATATATGTGCGGAGCGTCACCTATTCTGTACAGAAGGCGGTTGATCCAACGCGTCGAGTCTGTGCCTGCCGCTCCATAGATGTACATGGGAAGCTTGACCAGGCTGAACCATTTCGCATTGGAAGTCTGTCTCACATATTCTCGCATCTGCGAAGGTTTTACCTCCTTGTTGTCCGATTCGATTTTCACCGCGTCCAGCAGATAATGTCCTTCAGGAATGAACTTGCTGACGGAACATCCGCTGAAGCTTAACAGAAGCGTCAGCAAGACCGGACAATGGCGTAGGAAAATCTTCATACGGATATGGAACATTTATGAATTTATACGCAAAAGTAGGAAAAAAAAACGGAACCTCAGGTAAAATAACCTTTCGTTTTGATTAAAATATGCGGGAATCTGGAAGAGAATATCCCGTTGTTTTTTTGTCTGTAGGGAATGGCGTGTGCCGTGCGTCGGCTTGTCGGCGGTAGGCGGGTCCGGTTCTGTCTTCTGCGTGCCGGAACGGTTTCCCTTATGTGTTAATGAACCTGAAACCGGCATGAATCCGGCTGATAATCGGAAATATCTTCTTAGCTTTGTCCGCAAATTCGCATTACAGACAATTCATCGTTATGCTGAGCAAGAATAAAATCAAATACATACGTTCGCTGGAGCAGAAGAAGTTCCGGAAAGAAGAGAACGCTTTCCTGGCCGAAGGTCCCAAACTGGTGGGCGATCTGCTGGGGCATTTCCGTTGCAGACTGATAGCCGCCACTTCCGGATGGCTTGAATCTAATCCTGCCGTGCAGGCGGAAGAAATCGTGGAAGTCAGCCGCGAGGAGCTGGCCAGGGCGAGTCTTCTCAAAACCCCTCAGGACGTGCTGGCCGTATTCGGAATCCCGCAGACCGACACTGACCCGTCTGTCATCAGACATTCGTTGTGTCTGGCACTGGATGACGTGCAGGATCCCGGAAATCTGGGAACCATTATCCGCATAGCCGACTGGTTCGGTATCGGGCATATTTTCTGTTCGCCGGGAACGGTCGATGCCTTCAGTCCGAAAACGGTGCAGGCGACAATGGGAGCACTCGCAAGGGTACAGTTGCATTATTGCGACCTGAAAGGGCTTGTCGGCGCACTTGACGGGAATATTCCCCTGTTCGGCACATTTCTCGACGGAAAAAACATTTATGAAGAACCGCTTGCCGATCATGGGCTGATTATAATGGGTAACGAAGGGCGGGGCATCAGCGGGGAGATGGAAAAGCTGGTGACCCGGAAACTTCTCATCCCCAACTTTCCTCAGGGAAGGGCCACCAGTGAATCACTCAATGTGGCTGTAGCTACTGCCATTGTCTGTGCGGAGTTCAGACGGAGAATGTCATAGGCGGACAATTCGTGTGGACGGCAGAAATTCCATGTCCGTGACATTGAACGGAACGAAGTGGTAGGCCGAGAGGGGAGTGGAGTGCGTGCCGTCTGCGGATTCCAGTTCCGATATCATCCGTTGTCTGTATTCTGCAAACGTTTCTTGGGAGAGACGTTCCGGGCATAGCGGAGCAACAAGTATCAGTCCGCCGATCCATTCGGTTTGTTCGGTTTCACTCTCGAATGTTTCTACCGACAGCACACGGTGCGTGGTGTCGGTGATTCCTATCCGGCACATGCTGAGCAGCCTGTCACTGCTCGCTATCCATGCGCGGTGAGCGGCAAAATATCTCATAGGCTGTCAATGGCGTATCAATGGCCGGGGAGCACTTTTTTTTGTGGAGTCAGACAGGGAGACTGGTCTTTCAAGAAGCCGGTCGGCTGTTTTCAGTCGGGTTCGTACCAACCGGATGTCGTTCAGAAGCAGGTTGCCTTTCTCTCCGGCCTTTCCTGTATAATAAACAAAACCGCTTATGTTCTTGTATTCAAAGGCGGAGTCCGGACGCAGGAAAAGCCGCTGACGGCCTGAAGAACTTATGACACGGGTCAGTCCTTGCACACTGTCATTGTCGAAGGTCACTTTCAGCCCTATTACGGCATCTCCGGTTTTCTGTTTTCGTGGAAGGAAAGTGAACTCCGCTTCAAATGTCAGCATGTCTTTAGGCTTGAACGATGTGTCGGCCTTCAGTTCGAACAGAATCTTGTTGGTATAAGGTGAAGACGTGAGCCAGCAAAGCGGGCGGTCCTGCCATATGTCTACCGTATCCCCCGACATTGATACAGCGATTTCTCCCGTCTGCCGGGCCGCAAGCTGCTTCATGCGCTCACTGTCGGTTTCCAGACGTTTCTTCAGATTGTCATAAATGGCAGACAGTTCATCGCCATGACGTGAATACCATACCATTGACGAGTCGAATTCCGCTTCCGTCACCTGATGCTTCTTGAACACATAGGCGGAATAGGCGTTCTTCTTATAGTTTTCTTGATAGGGAAGCTCATTTCCCATTGTGCTGGCAATGTGGTAATCATAAAGAAGATTCTCCATTGCTGCAGGCTGGATTATGTCGTCCGGGATTTTGTTGCCGCATCCCCAGACACACATTGTCGCAACGGCACACAATATGTTGGCATATCTTCTCATGTCCTTATTTCTTTTCATTGTTCTCTGCCGGAGAAGATTTTGTCCCCATATTCAGATAATGGCTGTAGAAAATCAGCAGGGCGATGATACCGCAACTGATGGATGCATCGGCAAAATTGAAGATGGGACTGAAAAATATGAAATGTTCTCCCCCCACAAATGGCATCCAGTCAGGCCAGTAGGTGTCGATGATGGGGAAATAGAACATGTCCACCACCTTCCCGTGCAGCCAGTCGGCATATCCTTGTCCCATCGGAACCCATGAAGCAATTTGCGTATGCGTGCTTGCGCTGAACACCTCTCCATAGAATACGCAGTCAATGATGTTTCCTACCGCACCGGCCAGAATGAGAGAGAGACAGACAATGTATCCATTCTTTACCTTTTCCGATTGTCTTACCGTCCGTGCCAGATACCAGGTAATCAGAATGACCGCCACGATGCGGAAAAGTGTCAGAAAGATTTTGGCGAATATCTCAAGTCCGAAAGCCATCCCGTTGTTTTCTGTAAAATAAATGTAGAACCAGTCGGCAATGCGGATGTGTTCATGCAGATACATGTTTGTCTTTACCGCGATTTTTATCAGCTGGTCTGTAATCAGTACCACAACGACAATCAGAGTTGCCAAACGTCCTTGAGTCAGGAATTTTTTCATTTTCTGTCAATCCTACTTTTACAGCAGAAGATTGAGAACTGAAAGACGGAGAGCTTTTTGGGGAAAGCACATCCGTCATTCCAGCTTTCAATCTTCAACCTTCAATTATTCAATCAATTTGTTATAAAGTCATCTCTTTCCCTGCTGCTTGGCCTCGATGCTCAAAGTGGCATGAGGAACTGCACGGAGACGTTCCGCAGGTATCAGCTTTCCGGTTTCCCGGCAGATGCCATAAGTCTTGTTCTCTATGCGTACCAATGCAGCCTGCAGGTTCTGAATGAATTTCAACTGGCGGGCGGCAAGACGGGTCGTCTCTTCTTTTGACAGTGTGTTGGCTCCTTCTTCCAGTACTTTGTATGTGGGAGAGGTATCATCCGTGTCGTTTCCGTCAGTGTTCATAATACTGCTCTTCAGTTTCTCATAGTCGCGCTCGGCGAGCTGAAGCTTTTCCATGATAATGGCACGGAACTCTTCGAGTTCAGCGTCAGAATACCTTGTCTTTTCAGCCATAGTGTTTAAGTTTTTAAGTTAATGATAGTATCCCTCCGGCAGAGCCGGAAGGATGGGTTCATATTACAATTTGGTTACATTTACATGCAGCGTACAATCGTCCAGTTCCAGCTCGACCGCATCCGTGACTTCATCAGCCAATGTGAGCGAAGTGGCGAGGACTTGGTTGCAAATATAAGTATTATATTCATTTACCGCATCATCTGTCAATGAATTTTTCGACAATACGACTTTAATCTTGTCGGTGATTTCAAAGCCGCTGTTCTTGCGGATATTCTGGATACGGTTCACCAGTTCGCGGGCGATTCCTTCGCGGCGCAGTGCTTCCGTAATGGTCACCTCCAGTGCCACAGTGAGACGGCCTTCATTGGCCACCAGCCATCCCGGAATGTCTTCGCTGTAGATTTCCACATCGGTGGCTTCCACTACTGCGGGAGTTCCGTTGAGGTCGAACGTGTAGCTTCCGTTGCGTTCGAGCTCTGCGATGGCTTCCTGCGACATCTCTGCTACGGAAGCAGCCACAGCCTTCATCTGCTTGCCGAATTTCGGGCCGAGTTTCTTGAAGTCACATTTCACTCTCTTGACCAGCACTCCGGCCGTTTCGTCCACAAACTTAAGTTCCTTCACGTTCACTTCGTTCAGAATCAAGTCTTTTACGGCTTCAATATGACGTTTCTGCTCTTCATCAATCACCGGCACCATGATACATTCCAGCGGCTGGCGTACTTTGATGTTCACTTTGCGGCGCAATGCCAGTACCATCGAAGTGACATCCTGTGCCATCTGCATGCGTGCCTCCAGCTCCTTGTCAATCAATGCCTCTTCGGCTGCCGGGAATTTGGACAGGTGTACAGACACCACATTGTCACGTCCTGTCACGCCAATCAAATCCATATAAAGGCGGTCCGCATAGAACGGAGCGATAGGTGCCATCAGCTTCGCCACCGTTTCGAGACAAGTGTACAGGGTCTGATAAGCAGAAAGCTTGTCGGCTGACATGGCACTTCCCCAGAAACGTTTGCGGTTCAGACGCACATACCAGTTGCTCAGATTGTCGTTCACAAAATCCGTAATCAGACGGCCCGCCTTGGTCGGCTCATAGTCGTTCAGACATTCGTCCACCTGCTTGATGAGCGAATTCAGCAGAGAGAGAATCCAGCGGTCGATTTCCGGGCGTTCCTCCATCGGCACATCCTTTTCCGCATATGTGAATCCGTCCACATTGGCATAGAGTGCGAAGAACGAATATGTATTATACAGTGTGCCGAAGAATTTGCGGCGCACTTCGTCCACTCCGTCGGTGTCAAACTTCAGGTTGTCCCACGGGGCAGAATTGGTAATCATATACCAGCGGAGCGGGTCGGAACCGAATTTCTCGATGGCTCCGAATGGATCGACGGCATTGCCCAGACGCTTCGACATCTTGTTGCCGTTCTTGTCAAGCACCAGTCCGTTGGAAACCACGTTCTTGAACGCCACACTGTCGAACACCATCGAGGCGATGGCATGGAGCGTGAAGAACCATCCGCGTGTCTGGTCCACTCCTTCCGCAATGAAGTCGGCCGGATAGTAGCTGCGCGAGTCAATCAGTTCCTTGTTCTCGAACGGATAGTGCAGTTGGGCGTAAGGCATGGAGCCGGAATCGAACCATACGTCAATCAAGTCGGTTTCCCGCTTCATCGGCTTGCCGCTTGCGGAAACGAGGATGATATCGTCCACATACGGACGGTGCAAATCAATCTTGTCGTAATTCTCCTTTGTATATTCACCCGGCACAAAGCCCAGCTTCTTGTAAGGATTCTCGGCCATTAGTCCGGCAGCGACAGACTTTTCTATTTCGTTATACAATTCGTCTACCGAACCGATACAGATTTCTTCCCCGTCCTCACTGCGCCAGATAGGAAGCGGAGTTCCCCAGTAGCGCGAACGGCTCAGATTCCAGTCGTTCAGGTTTTCGAGCCACTTTCCGAAACGTCCTGTTCCCGTAGATTCAGGTTTCCAGTTGATTGTCTTGTTCAGTTCAATCATCCTATCCTTGCAGGCCGTGGAACGGATAAACCAACTGTCGAGCGGATAATAGAGCACCGGTTTGTCCGTGCGCCAGCAGTGCGGATAGTTGTGCACATGCTTTTCCGTCTTGAAAGCCAGATTGGCCTGTTTCATCTTCATGCAGATATATACGTCGAGCGATTCAGCCGCCTGGGCTGCCTTTTCGTCATACTTGCCGTCTGTCGTGAACTGCGGGTCGTAAGCGTTCTTCACCCAACGTCCCTCATATTCTTTATATTTCTCTATGTCCACGCATTCCTTTACAAAGGTTTCGTCAAGTTCGTCAAGAAGATAGAATTTTCCGGTCAGATCGACCATCGGACGGGTTTCACCTTTCTTGTTGATCATGAACAGGGAAGGTATGCCCGCAGCCTTTGCCACAAACGCGTCGTCCGCACCGAAAGTCGGGGCAATGTGTACGATACCCGTACCGTCTTCCGTTGTCACATAATCTCCTGGAATCACGCGGAAGGCTTTTCCCGAAGCGTCATGCCAGTTTCCGTTTTCGTCTGTCTCCACAGGCTTTACCCACGGGAGGAGCTGTTCATACTCCATGCCCACCAAATCCGGTCCCTTGTATTCGCCTACCACCTTGAACGGAACCAGCTTGTCGCCCGGCTTGTAATCTTCAAGCGCAATGCCTTCGGCCTTCTTGTTGAAATGCGTGTAAAGCAGGTCCTTGGCCAGCACCACTGTCATCTTCTCGCCCGTATAGGCATTGTAGGTCTGTACAGCCACATAATCAATCTTCGGACCTACGCACAAAGCCGTGTTTGAAGGCAATGTCCATGGAGTAGTGGTCCATGCCAGGAAATAAGGAGTGCCCCATTCCGTCATTTCCGGTTTCGGGTTCTTCATCTTGAACTGGGCCACCACGGTAAGGTCCTTCACGTCGCGGTAGCATCCCGGCTGGTTCAGTTCGTGCGAGCTGAGTCCCGTTCCTGCCGCCGGCGAATAAGGCTGGATTGTATATCCCTTATACAGCAGCCCTTTCTTGTAAAGCTGCTGGAGCAGCCACCAGAGCGACTCGATATAGCGGTTGTCGTATGTGATGTACGGGTTGTCGAGGTCCACCCAATATCCCATCTTGTGAGTCAGGTCGGTCCATTCCTTCGTGAACTTCATCACGTCCGTGCGGCAATGTCTGTTGTAGTCGGCTACAGAAATAGACTTTCCGATATCCTCTTTTGTGATGCCCAGCGTCTTTTCCACGCCCAGCTCTACCGGAAGTCCGTGCGTGTCCCATCCCGCCTTGCGCTTCACCTGATACCCTTTCATGGTCTTGTACCGGCAGAAAGTGTCTTTGATGGTGCGCGCCATCACGTGATGGATGCCCGGCATGCCGTTTGCTGAGGGAGGCCCTTCATAAAACACAAACGAAGGACAGCCTTCGCGTTCCGTCATACTTTTGGAGAACACATCGTTTTCATCCCACTTCTTCAGCACTTCCTTGTTCACGTCTGAAAGGTTGAGCTGAGAATATTCAGTAAATTTCTTGCTCATATCATTGATTTTATTCGTTTCGATGTCTGGAGAGATGCCCCTCCTTAATTTTTAGGCTGCAAATTTATATGAAAAAAAAGTTATATGAAAGCAATTGTAAATGAAATCTTTTGTTTCAGAACAGAGGGCGGCGTATCTCCAGCACATTCTACCGTTTCGTCACTATAACAGGGCAAGGGTTTCTGACCGTCCTGGTTGGGGCCTTTGAAAAAACAAGGGGTTTTTATGACATCTTCAAGAACGTTCAAATACAATTTACAGAATTTATTCCAAAAGTGGCAAATGATATGCTAATAAACATTGTTTGCCCGTTTGTTTTAACATATTGACTATTGATGTTTTTTTATTAAAGAATATTGTCAAATAAAAATATGTTTGTACTTTTGCGATGAAAAGTACAATAAACCATCATTGCTTAATATTAAGCCTATAAAAAATACTATAAATAGTATAACAAATCAGAGTGTAAAAAATAAAGTTTAATTTCAAAACGACACGAGCATGAGAAATTATGTACACATGTTTGGAGAATACCCACGAACGACCATTTTGTGGAGTATGCTCTTTGTTTCCACGTCTGTCATTGCCGGTACAAATCCAGTACCGTCAGAAGGGCAAGCCGTTGCTGTCTCAAAGATGCAGCAGCAATCTAAAAAAGTTACGATAAGCGGCGTTGTTACCGATGCAAAAGGGGAAAGCATTATCGGAGCCTCAATTGCGGACAAAAACAATCCGGGCACCGGAACGATTACCAACATGAATGGTGAGTACACCTTGACGGTAGCAGAAAACACAGAACTTACAATAAGCTATATCGGCTACAACACCATTACGGTAAAAGTCGTTCCAGGAAAGACGAAGTATGACATCAAACTGGAAGAAAATTCGCATGAACTGGACGAGGTTGTCGTTGTAGGATACGGTGTTCAGAAAAAGGAAAGCCTGACAGGAGCCATGGCAACACTAAAACAAGAAAAGCTGACCGACATCACCACACCTAATGTCGAGAACATGCTGAACGGAAAGATTTCGGGTGTATATGTAGCTCCCGGTTCCAGCCAGCCCGGTTCAAACGGAGCCGTACAGATTCGCGGACGCGCCACGTTAAGTGGAAGCACTTCGCCGTTATGGGTTATCGATGGTGTGATTGTAGGCGAAGATCCCGGTGTGCTGAATCCGTCGGATATTGAAACTCTTACAGTGCTGAAAGATGCGGCGTCAACAGCCATCTTCGGTTCGCAAGGCGCAAACGGTGTCATTGTGGTCACAACGAAAGCCGGCAAAGTGGAGAAAATGACTGTAAACGCTTCTGTTAAGCTGGGTATAAGCCGACTGACAACCGGCAACATGAAGATGATGAACGGTGCAGAACTTTATGATTACTATGCTTCGTTCCCCAATCAGGAAGACATCACATTCAGCCGTTACACTCCGGACTTGCGGAATGACAACTTCAGTTGGTGGGATCTTGCATCACATTCTGGTTTCACTCAAGATTATAACGTTTCTCTTTCGGGAGGTAACGAAAAGATACGTTCCTATTTCTCATTGGGATATTACGACGAATCGGGTGCAGTAAAAGGATACGACTATACACGCTACAGTTTCCGCTACCGCACAATATATCAGCCTACCAAATGGCTGACCATCAAGCCTAACGTTTCAGGGTCAATGATTGACACATACGATGCACAGTATGACGTAACGTCAATGTACACCATGTTCCCGTGGGACAGTCCGTATGATGAAGAAGGCAATCTGGTGCCTGACCGTTACAGCGGCTGGGTAGACTCGTCAGACACGAACTATCTCAACTCGCTTGCCAACGGTGACCATGTGGACTACAAGACTTACGAATTCTCTGGAAACTTTGACTTTGACATCAAGTTCACGGACTGGCTGACATTTACATCCGTAAACAACTACCGCTACAAAGGCTACTACTATTCGCAATACACAGACCCCAAGACCGACAGTGCTTCGGGCGTTCAGGGACGTGTGGCTGAATATCAGAGTAACTCCACACGTTTGTACACCAACCAGTACCTGACATTCAACAAGCTTTTCGGCAAACACTCCGTACAGGCATTGTTGGCCTATGAGTTCCTCTCTACGCGCGACAAGGCCATTTCAGCTACGGGTACAGGACTTATATCCGGAGTGGGCGTACTTGACGCTACATCTACTCCCGAAGCCGTAGGCGGGAGCCTGACAGAATGGGCTAAGCAGTCTTATTTCATGAAGGCCAACTATGCTTACGACGGCAAGTATCTGGCCGAGGCTTCAATCCGCCGCGACGGCGCTTCAAACTTCGGAGCAAACAACAAATATGGTAACTTCTTCTCTGTCAGTGCAGGATGGAACATCCATCAGGAAAGTTGGTTCAAGGCAACATGGGTGGATATGCTGAAGCTCCGTGCCTCTTACGGTTCGGTGGGAAATGTTCCCTATGCGCGCTATCCGTCGTATGACCTTTATTCTGCTTCCGCAAACTATAACGGAACACCTGCCTTGCTGATCAGCCAGGTAGGAAACAGTAACTTCACATGGGAAACAACCTATACGGGCGGTATCGGCATTGATGCCAACTTCTTCAAGAACCGCTTGCGCCTGGTGTTCGACTATTACAATAAATACACAAAGAATGTGCTCTACCAAGTGCCTGTATCCGGATTGACAGGTGTAACCAGCCGCTGGCAGAATGTGGGTGAAGTACGCAACAAAGGTATCGAACTGACCATTGGAGGCGATATTGTCCGCACAAAAGACTGGTTATGGAGTATAGACCTGAATTTAGGACACAACGTCAATACGATAGAGAAACTGTACGGTGACGATCCGAATCTGACAATCATAGGCGGTGGAGGAAACGACACGAATATCGCCGGAGCGGCAGAGAAAGTATTGAAAGTGGGATATGGAAGCGACCGCTATTATCTGCGTGAATGGGCAGGCGTTGACCCCGAAACCGGATCACCGCTATGGTACGTGAACGATGAAGAAGGCAGCCGTGAAACGACAAGCAACTATTCGGAAGCCAACCAGGTGATAAGCGAAGCCACTTCACCCGACTTGTTCGGCGGATTCAACACGTTTGTACAATGGAGGAACATTGACCTCAGCGCCTCTTTCGGATTTTCCATCGGTGGAAAGATTTACAACTATGCACGTCAGGAGTACGACTCAGACGGAGCTTATACCGACCGCAACCAGATGAAACTGATGGACGGATGGAGCCGCTGGGAGAAGCCGGGCGACATAGCTACTCATCCGCTGGCAAGTTACGGAAACGACAGCCACTCCAACAGCGCATCAACCAGATACCTGGAAGACGGAGATTATCTGAAGCTTCGGTCATTGTCCATCGGATACAACCTGAAGCTGCCCAAATATTACATCCAGAACATGCGTATCTATTTTACGGCTGAAAACGTGTTCACCATAACTGGATTCTCAGGCATTGACCCTGAAGTTCCGGCATCTTATGACGACAATACAGGTACATACAAGTCGATAGGTACGGCCAACATCTCGTATCCTACCACCCGCAGATTCATGTTTGGCATCAACTTAACTTTCTAAACAGTGATTTTTATGAGAAAAAACATATTTACATCAGTAGTTCTGACCTCGGCTCTGATTGCCGGAGGATTAAGTTCGTGCGATATAGACCGTTTCCCCACCAGCAGCGTGGCATCAGAACAGGTCACATCAAATCCGTCTGAAACATTAAGCAGTATGATTGACGGAGCATACGCACAGTTAAAGACATGGTCTGACCCTATGCACCGCCTGGGGGAATACGCAGGAGACAACATGATGATTCGCGGCGCATCCACCGATGCTTTCTATGAATTCATCACATTCTCACGTACTCCGGACAATTACCGCCTGCAGAACTTTTGGGACTATGGCTACAAGGCCATTGCCCAGGCATCAAACGTCATCGACATGATAGGTGAAACTGACGATGCTGAAATCCGCAGCCAGATAGGTGAATGCTACTATATCCGAGGCATGATGTATTTCTATCTGTGCCGTGCTTTCGGACGTCCTTACTATCAGGACCCGTCAACCAATCTGGGAGTGCCCATTGTCAACGGAACGCCTGACAACATGGACAATCTGAGCCTGCCCGACCGCTCTACGGTAGAAGAAACCTATCAGCAGGCCATTTATGACTTGCGAATAGCTGAGTCGATGCTGACCCGTGATGACGGACCCGCCTATGCCTCCAAAGAGGCTGCACAGGCCATGCTTTCACGCATCTATCTGTACATGAGCGGCACTTATGACAATCCGAGCACGACCTATGCGGATTCGGCACGCTATTATGCCGATGCAGTGATCAACTCCGGGAAATACACTTTCGCTTCACGCGAAGACTACATGAATTCGAGCAGAACGACTCCGGAAAATTACTCTGAAGACATATTCGTGGTAAAACGGCTTGCCAGCGAATTCACCGGATCGGACTACTACTACACCATCGGCGGCATGTATTCAAACATCGGAGGAATGGGCTGGGGCGAAATGTATGCCAGTGCCAAATACATTGACCTGCTGAGCGAAACGGGACGCAACGACTGGCGCCCGGGACAGGAAAAGGTTGTAGATGCCCGTGCGACTTTCATCGAACCGCAATACGAACAGGGCGCAAACGGCAACTACACAGAGGTGTTCCGCTTCATCGCTCCAAATTCGGGCAATACGGGATATGTATACAAACAACTGTCCGTAAACAGCGAGCATACATCATGCACGGAAGGAGAAAATACTTACACGCTGACTCCCTGCACTGACGGAAGAAACCCCAATGAAGAATACTACACCATCAATTATGGCGGTGCTTCATACACGGGAGTCATCGACTATTACATCTCCCTCAACAACGGTTACCCGATGTTCTACATCACGAAATGTTCGCGTGAGGACGGTCTGGAGTCTCAGCTCCATTCACCCATCATCTCCCGTCTGGACGAGATGTATCTTAACCGCGCTGAAGCCTACGTGAAACTAGGACAGATCAATGAAGCGATGAATGATGTCAACATGATTCGCGGACGTGCCATTGTGGGAGGCGAATACGATGCAAGCGAGTTCAATTCAACCACGGCTCCAGATCTGGTAGACAAGGAACGCCAACTGGAACTTGCCTATCAGGCAGAGCGCAGCTACGATGTGTTCCGCAACGGCGATCCGCTGGAGAGAAGGTATCCGGGCCCGCACAATGCCATGGAAGACATTCCGGCCACAGACTATCGCGTGATTTACTTTATCCCGCAATCAGCTATCAATGCTTATCCAAGTGGTTCTACACTGACTCAGAATCCGACAAGCAACTGATGGCATAAACAATAGCCTATGAAGCGAACGCAATAATTTCTATCTGTAAAACCCTTTCGGCAACGGAGGCCGTGCCGGAAGGGTTTTATCCACAAAGTCATGAAATCAACGGTTTTTGCATCCGGAGCCGGATGTCTTTCCTGTGATTTCATGACTTTTTTATTCCAAAGCAAAGCATATGAAGTTGCCCGGCCGTTATCCGCCATTCTCCATGAACAGGGAACAATGATTTCCCGCCCAAAACAAGCGGTTACTTTGCTCAAAATGTCCCGTCATTTCAGGAAAAACATCCCGTTGCTTTCGGCAAAACAAATGTTCCGTCATCTTAACTTTACTCAGAAAAGATGAATCTCACGCAATTCCGATTGACATTTCGACAAAATGGGAATAATTATCATCTGACATTTTTGCATGTTGACTCCTGGTAATCATGCCATTTAGTCATGTCGCGGCTGTTTTATCCCCATGGCAAACTATTTGATGAGAAAACAGTGTCGGCCCGCCGTGAGAGCAGAAGGGCGGTAAGACACCAAACAAAACAACAGGATAACAAAAAGGAAAGGAGACTGATTTATGAACTTTAACAACTTTACAATCAAATCGCAGGAGGCGGTGCAGGAGGCAGTTAATCTGGTTCAGAGCCGCGGACAGCAGGCCATCGAGCCGGAGCATTTGATGGCAGGGGTGCTGAAAGTGGGGGAGAATGTGACGAACTTCATTTTCCAGAAGCTTGGCATCAACGGTCAGCAACTGGAGACGGTGCTCGAGAGGCAGATAGCTTCCTTGCCGAAGGTTTCGGGAGGGGAACCCTACCTGAGCCGTGATGCCAACGAAGTGCTGCAGAAAGCTGTGGACTATTCCAAGCAGATGGGTGATGAGTATGTTTCGCTGGAGGCGTTGCTTCTCGCATTGCTGAATGTGAAAAGCACGGTTGCCACCATACTGAAAGACGCGGGGCTGACCGACAAGGAGCTTCGTGCAGCCATCAGTGAAC
>CALUIZ010000027.1 GCA_944320815.1 uncultured Phocaeicola sp.
GCAAATAAGAAAAAAGCTACTAAATAATAATTGTTGATATGGCAAAAAAAACAGTCGCAGCTAAAAAAAGAAATGTAAAGGTGGATGCTAATGGACAGTTGCATGTTCATTCTTCATTCAATAATATCATTGTCTCTTTAGCAAACAGTGAAGGCCAGATTATTTCGTGGTCTTCTGCAGGTAAGATGGGATTCAGAGGTTCTAAGAAGAACACTCCTTACGCAGCGCAGATGGCTGCTCAGGATTGTGCTAAGGTAGCGTATGACCTTGGCCTGAGAAAGGTGAAGGCATATGTGAAGGGTCCTGGAAACGGACGTGAGTCTGCTATCAGAACTGTGCATGGTGCAGGGATTGAAGTGACGGAAATCATTGATGTTACTCCATTGCCTCACAATGGTTGTCGTCCTCCGAAAAGAAGAAGAGTATAAAATTCAGATAACCTATTTCAGATGTAACTTGATTTTGTTATGATATGGATTGCATTTCCTTTCTGTAATCGCGGCTGCAACAAATTGAGTTCATTATAACAATTAAATTAGAAGAAAAATGGCTAGATATACTGGACCAAAATCAAAGATTGCCCGTAGATTCGGTGAAGCGATTTTCGGGGCTGATAAAGTTTTGTCTAAGAAGAACTATCCTCCCGGACAGCATGGAAATTCTCGTCGTAGAAAGACTTCTGAATATGGTGTCATGCTCGCGGAAAAGCAGAAGGCAAAATATACTTATGGAGTGCTTGAAAGACAGTTCCGCAATATGTTTGAGAAAGCTGCACGCAAGAATGGTATTACAGGTGAAATTCTGCTGCAGAGCCTTGAATGCCGTTTGGACAACGTAGTGTTCCGTTTGGGTATCGCTCCTACGCGTGCGGCTGCCCGCCAGTTGGTTGGACACAAGCACATCATGGTTGACGGAAAGGTTGTGAATATACCTTCTTTCTCTGTGAAGCCGGGACAGCTGATAAGTGTTCGTGAAAAGTCCAAGTCTCTGGAAGTCATCGCAGATTCTTTGGCCGGATTCAATCACAGCAAATATCCGTGGTTGGAATGGGATGAGGATTCTAAGACGGGTAAGATGCTGCACATCCCTGAAAGAGCAGACATCCCTGAAAACATAAAAGAACACTTGATCGTTGAATTGTACTCTAAATAATAATTAATTTCATGGCGATATTAGCATTTCAAAAACCTGATAAAGTATTAATGTTGGAGGCGGACTCAAAATTCGGAAAGTTTGAATTTCGTCCGCTTGAGCCCGGTTTCGGTATTACCGTTGGTAATGCTTTACGCCGTATTCTTCTCTCTTCACTGGAGGGGTATGCAATCAACACCATCCATATTGATGGGGTAGAGCATGAGTTTGCGACTATTCCTGGTGTGAAAGAAGATGTCACTAACATTATCTTGAATCTTAAGCAGGTCAGATTCAAGCAGATAGTTGAAGAATTCGAAAATGAAAAGGTAAGCATTACCATTGAGAATTCCACTGAGTTTAAGGCGGGGGATATTGGTAAGTATTTGACCGGATTTGAAGTGTTAAATCCTGAATTAGTTATTTGCCATCTAGATTCAAAAGCAACTATGCAGATGGATATTACAATCAATAAGGGTCGCGGATATGTTCCGGCTGATGAAAACCGTGAATTCTGCACTGATGTGAATGTAATACCTATTGACTCAATCTATACTCCGATTCGTAATGTAAAGTATTCGGTGGAGAATTATCGTGTCGAGCAGAAGACTGACTACGAGAAACTGGTGCTTGAAATTACAACGGACGGTTCCATTCACCCGAAGGAGGCATTGAAGGAAGCTGCTAAAATCTTGATTTATCATTTCATGTTGTTCTCTGACGAAAAGATTACTCTTGAGGCATCCGATGCAGACGGCAATGAGGAATTTGATGAAGAGGTTTTGCATATGCGTCAATTGCTGAAAACCAAACTGGTTGATATGGACTTGTCAGTTCGTGCCTTGAACTGTTTGAAGGCTGCAGATGTGGAAACATTGGGTGACCTTGTACAGTTCAACAAGACCGATCTGTTGAAGTTCCGTAACTTCGGTAAGAAATCGCTCACTGAGCTTGATGATTTGCTCGAGAGTCTGAATCTGTCGTTTGGAACAGATATTTCTAAGTATAAATTAGATAAAGAATAAACAATGAGACACAATAAAAAATTCAATCATTTAGGTCGTACTGCTTCTCATAGAAAGGCAATGTTGGCAAACATGGCTTGTTCTCTGATCAAGCACAAAAGAATCACTACGACTGTTGCAAAGGCGAAGGCTTTGAAGAAATATGTAGAGCCGCTGATTACAAAGTCAAAGCAGGATACAACAAACTCTCGTCGTGTTGTTTTCAGCTATCTTCAGAACAAATATGCGGTGACTGAACTTTTCAAAGAAATTTCTGTGAAAGTGGCTGATCGTCCGGGTGGTTATACTCGTATAATTAAGACAGGACATCGCTTGGGTGATGATGCGTCAATGTGCTTTATCGAGTTGGTTGACTATGATGAAAACATGGCCAAGACTGTAGCCAAGAAAGCAACGCGTACGCGTCGTTCTAAGAAATCTTCTAATGCTGAGTCTGCAGTTGCTGAGCAGGTGGAAGTAACAGAAGCACCTGCGGCAGAAGAAGCTGCTCCTAAGGCTGAGTAATTTTAAACTTATATATTCTAAAACAGAAGAGGGGCTGTGTCAATATGAAGACATAGCCCTTTTCTGTGTAGTTATGCATGGTCGTTTGCATATAGACGATATTGCTCCCCCAAAGCAGGCAATCAATCGGGTAGTGTTTATGAAGTGGCATTAGCGTGCTGCACCGTTGTTCCTGGATGGATTTTGGGTAATACGTTGGTCGGGTATGGACTTTTAAGGAAAAAAATAGTTTTAATTCTTTCTCGTTTTGGGAAATTCTAGCGGGTTGATAATCAGTCTGTTTTTTCTTTTTTCCCTTCGTGATGTTTCCTGTGCTGGAAAACAATGTTTATAAAAATTTGTCAGAACGTTTGTGCAGCTGTTTTATTTTGTTTAAGTTTGACAAAAATTTTAATGGGCGACGGCATCAGCCTTAATTCTATACGAAAAAAATATGAAAAGATCTTCACAACCTTCCGATGAAAGCCTTATTGCGGCCTATCGTGAATGCGGCTCTCAAACGGCTGCTTTCCTCCTGTACAAACGTTATTGTGGTCTGATTCGGGAGCAGATTTGCAAAACAATCTCCAATTCTTATACATTTTACAAACTGAGGCATGAAGTGGAAATTGTCGTGTTTGAAGAGATATTGACTTCTTATCAGGGGGAGGGGACTTTCAAGCAATGGATTCAGGAAAAGGTCGCTGATGTGGTAAAAAACAGCTTATCCCACGAATTTCGTCCGGAACCCCCTTCTTTACTTCATGATCATTCCATCTGCCAGACCGAAAAAAGAACTGCAATACGGTCCGAACTCTTAGAACAAGGGTACCAACAAAAACATACGCTTTCTGTCAATGACATCGGACGACTTAGAATCTCTGGTTCCAGAAGGCCAAGAAGAATGCAGATTCTTCTTTCCGGAGTCAGGAAAACACATCCTTTTTTAAGAAATTCAGAAGACTTTTCCCCCAGAAAAACACAAGATACAGACAAAGAGTTGTGAATTTATCGAATTTATTTTTCCCCTCCTGTAAAATATTCTTCTTCCACCCTTGGAACACAATAGAAAAAAACAATTTAAAAGTTGAGGGTTAATAATAATGGCCATGCAACACTTGTTTTTTTCTGTCGCATGGCCCATCGTTAATTGTAAATTCTATTCCAGTGAAACATTTGCAGAATGTTTCCTCAGTTCATCATCATTTTTCCATCATCGATTTGGCAATTCCCATTTCAAGTCCTCTCAGCTCGGCCAGTCCTCTCAGACGGCCCAGACAGGAATAGCCGGGATTCGTTTTCTTGTGCAAGTCATCTATCATTTGATGGCCGTGGTCCGGACGCATCGGTATGGATGCCTTACGGCGTTGCTGCATTAGAAGGAAATTCTTCATGACGTGAAACATGTCCACATCACCTTCCAGATGGTTTGCTTCGTAGAAATTACCTTCCGCATCCCGTTGTGTGCTGCGAAGATGCACGAAGTTGATACGGTCTCCCCAACGTTCTATCATACCCGGAAGGTCATTTGCCGCACTCACACCCAGCGAACCGGTGCAGAGGCACAGACCGTTCGATTCGTTCGGAACGGCTTCGACCAGTTTGCGGAAATCTTCTTCCGTACTCATGATGCGTGGAAGTCCCAATATTGGCTGGGGAGGATCATCGGGGTGTATGACTAGCTTGACACCCACTTCATCCGCTACCGGACAGATTTGCTTGAGGAAGAATATCAGATTCTCGCGCAGTTTCTCAGCGTCTATGTTTTTGTAGCGGTCCAGTTCGTGCTGGAACTGTTCGAGCGTGAAGCTTTCCTCCGAGCCTGGGAGCCCGGCAATCATGTTGCGTGTCAGCCGATGGATTTCCTCCTCGTCCATCCGTTCATAGCGGGCTTTTGCCTTTGCCGTTTCTTCATCTGTATAATCCTTCTCCGCTCCCGGACGCTTCAGTATGAAGAGGTCGAACGCGACGGATGCGGCACGCTCAAAACGCAGTGCTTTTGAACCGTCAGGAAGTGTGTAGGCCAGGTCGGTACGGGTCCAGTCGAGCACTGGCATGAAGTTATAGGTGACAGTCATGATTCCACACTGGGCGAGGTTTCGTATCGACTGCTTGTAGTTCTCGATGTAGCGCATGAAATCGCTCGTCTGAGTTTTGATATGCTCATGCACAGGCACACTTTCCACCACACTCCATTTAAGGCCGACTTCTTCAATCATCCGTTTGCGCTTCATGATTTCCTCCACGGTCCATACTTCTCCGTTCGGAATGTGATGCAGCGCATTGACGATTCCTGTGGCTCCGGCCTGTTTGATATCCCATAATGACACCGGGTCGTTGGGGCCATACCAACGCCAGGTCTGTTCGCATAAATACATGGCAGACTTGTTTTTAGTTAGATGCAGAATGAGTCGAATCCACCGTCAACCACCACTACAGAACCGGTTACGAAACTTGAAGCGTCGCTGATGAGGTAATGGATTGTTCCATACAGCTCATCCGGTCTTCCGAAGCGGCCGTAAGGCGTATGCGCGATGACAGTCTTCATGCGTGGAGTCGGTGTGCCGTCAGGGTTGGTCATCAGGGCACGGTT
This sequence comes from uncultured Phocaeicola sp., assembly GCA_944320815.1. GTDB lineage: Bacteria > Bacteroidota > Bacteroidia > Bacteroidales > Bacteroidaceae > Phocaeicola. The sequence goes on from CALUIZ010000027.1 coordinate 5,233, forward strand.
CTGTTCAGTAAGGAAGAATCCCGGAGCGATGGCATTTACGCGGATGCCTTCACCGAATTTTGTAGCCATCTCGATGGCCATATATTTGGTATAGTTGGCGATAGCTGCCTTGGCTGCGCTGTAGCCCACCACGCGTGTCAGCGGACGGAATGCGGACTCGGAACAGAAGTTCACGATAACACCCTTCTTCTGTTCAACCATTGCAGAAGCGAATACAGTTGTCGGCAGTACGGTTCCGAAAAGATTCAGGTCAACGACTTTCCTGAAAGCGTCAATGTCAAGATCGAAAAATGTCTTGTCGGGTGGAATGATTGCCCCTGCCATATTTCCTCCTGCGCCGTTCAGCAACACGTCGATGCGTCCGTATTTGTCCATGATGGCTTTTCTGTCCACTTCCAGCGCATCTCTGTCCATCACGTCCGTCTTCAGGAACATAGCTTCACCTCCTTTTGCCTTGATGTTGCTGACCAGTGCATTCCCCACTTCTTCTTTGCGTCCGAGTCCTACGATGATGGCACCCTGTTCCGCAAGGTATTCCGAAATGCCTTTACATAATACACCGGTAGCACCGGTTATTACTACCACTTTGTCTTTTACGTTAAAGAGTTCGTTTGCCATAATGACTAGATATTAGATGTTTGTTTTTATAGTAGCACAAAAGAGCAACTTTCTCAGTAAAAAAACAAATGCACTTTCTTATTTAACAGAAATTTAAACGAATTTCTTTATCTTTGCCCACAAACGAAAATATTTTAGGAATTATGTCTGAAGCATATTATACCCAGCGGCTTCTGGATACGGGGTTGGAAGCTGGTGTTGTAAAAAGAAGGATTTTAAGAATCAGTATGTTACGTGTCATCCTGTTTGTGGCAGGAGTTGTCGGGATTTTCTGGCTGCATTCTGCTGAGAGTTGGAAAATATGGCTTTGCATATGCTGCACTTTTCTTCCTTTTTTCATTCTGGTGAAAGTTCACAACCGACTTTTCTATCGGAAAAAATGGCTTGAAATACAGGCGGAAGTCAACCGAAACGAACTGAGTGCATTGAAAGGCGATTGCAGTTGCTTTGACGACGGGAAAGAGTTTGTCTGTCCGGATCACCTCTATTCGTTTGACCTTGATCTGTTCGGGCGTCGTTCTTTGTTTCAGGCTTTGAACCGGACCTGTACCGGCTTCGGGAAAAGACGGCTGGCAGACTGGATGCAGGCACATTTGAAGAAAAAAGCCGATATAGAAGAAAGGCAGGGAATGGTCAAGGATTTGTGTGCACGTACCGGATTTCGGGAACAGTTCCGGATAACAGGTCTTGTCGGGCAGGGAAATCCGGATGATGAGGAAAACATCCGCAACTGGATTCAGAGTCCGTGCCGATATACGAATGCGCTTTGGGTGAAGATTTGCATTTGGGGTGTACCGTCTGTAAACAGTGTTCTGCTGGTACTTTCTTTATTGGATTTTATTTCTTTCCAATGGCTGGCCCTGGCTTTCATGTGTTTTTTAATCTTGAGTTTCGGTGTCATCAAGCGTGCCACACATATTCAGGAAGATTACGGAAAACAGCTGAAAACGCTCGACGGATATGCGCGTCTGATTGCTTTGGCCCAAAAGGAAGTATGGGCATCTGAAGGAATGAACAAGTTGGTCGGTCGGTTGAATGTGCAGGGAAAATCGCCTGTGGCGGCTCTGCTTCAGTTGTCGAAAGAACTCGACCGTCTGGATTTGCGCAACAACCAGTTACTGTATGTGATTCTGGAAGGAAGCGTCTTTTTCCAGTTGCAGCAGATTGTACGTATCGAACGCTGGAAGGAACGTTATGGAAAGCACGTGATGGAATGGCTGGACGCGGTCGGCGAGTTTGATGCGCTTTGCTCGTTGGGAACCTTTGCCTACAATCATCCGAATTATGTGTATCCGTCTGTCACCGACACTCCGTTCTGCTTCCTTGCTACGGAGATGGGCCATCCGCTGATGCCTGAAAGTCAGTGTGTGAGGAATGACGTGACAATCCCTTCCCGTCCTTATTTCCTGATTGTCACCGGAGCCAATATGGCCGGAAAAAGCACTTATCTGCGTACCATCGGCGTGAATTATCTGCTGGCCTGCATCGGTGCACCGGTATGCTGCGCTTCGTTGAGCCTCTGTCCCAACCAGTTGGTGACAAGTCTCCGTACCTCAGATTCGCTTTCAGACAATGAGTCTTATTTCTTTGCCGAGCTGAAACGTCTGAAACGGATTATTGATTTGCTGGAGGGAGGTGACAATCTGTTCATCATCCTTGACGAGATTCTGAAAGGCACCAATTCAACCGACAAGCAGAAAGGTTCGTTCGACCTGATCCGTCAGTTCATGCGCCTGAAGGCAAACGGCATCATCGCCACACACGATCTGCTTCTGGGGCAGCTTGCCGGACAATTTCCGGATTGCATCCGGAATTATTGCTTCGAAGCCGACATCTCGGATGATGAACTGACTTTCTCATATAAGTTGCGAGAAGGAGTGGCCCAGAACATGAATGCTTGCTTCCTGATGAAGAAAATGGGAATTACCGTCACTGAAGACGAACCGGAAAAACAGAATCCGCGATGAACCATGTCATAGAAAAGATGAACGCGCTTTATCCCTTGTCCGACGCGACGATACGGGAACTGAAAGCCTGCGTGACCCCGTTCCATTTTCCCAGAAGGCATCTGCTGGTAAAGGCAGGGCATTTCTGCCGTTCGGCCTACTTCATCGAGCGTGGCATCACACGCTCGTTCTGGCTGGTGAACGGTGAAGAGATAACCACCTCCTTCGCCGCTGAAGGCAGCATTGTGTTCAGTATGGACGAACTGTATTATGGCAAGACAAGCGAGGAGTATGTGGAGACACTGGAGGAGACGGAGGCTTATCGTATCGGTCTGGACGACCTGCGGAGGCTTTTCCACACCAATCTGGAACTGGCTAATTGGGGCCGCATCATTCATCAGAATGAGTACCGCCGGCTGCACCGTTCCCACAAGGAGCGGCTGACTCTCTCTGCTGCCGCCCGCTATGAAGCTTTCTGCCGTCAGTTTCCCGATGTGACCAGCCGGGTGCAGTTAGGTTACATCGCTTCGTATCTTGGCATCACGCTGCCCACGTTGAGCCGGCTGCGGGGCGGGAAAAAACACAAGGGAACTTTTGCGGAAACATCAGGGAATTTGGACAAGAACAACGGGGAACTTTCAGGAAAATGACCGGACAGTTGCAATTCCTTTATTTTTTTGTCGCAGGACAAATGCTTTTAAGTCCAAGATGCGTACCTTTGCCCGAAAAATAATGCTATGTCAAGAACATCTTCAGCCGCTTTTGCGGATACCAAACCACATTACGAACTGCTCGACGGACTGCGCGGAGTAGCTGCTCTGCTGGTCATCTGGTACCATGTATTTGAAGGCTTCGCCACCAGTCCCTACGACCAACGTTTCAATCACGGTTATCTGGCCGTGGACTTTTTCTTCATCCTTTCCGGCTTCGTCATCGGATATGCATACGACGACCGTTGGCCGGCAGGAAAAATGACCCTCAAAACTTTCTTCAGGCGTCGCCTCATCCGTCTTCATCCGATGGTGGTGATGGGTGCCGTGCTCGGTGCGGTGGCATTCTGTCTGCAGGGGTGCGAGAAATGGGACCATACCCCCGTGTCACTTCTTTGGGTGGGGGCCGCACTGGTGCTGGGCTGTCTGTTGCTGCCCGCTGTGCCCGGCACGGGACCTGAAGTGCGGGGGAACGGGGAGATGTATCCGCTCAATGGCCCCAGTTGGTCTCTGTTCTTCGAATATATCGGCAATATTCTTTATGCACTTTTCATCCGCCGGCTTTCCACACGCTGGCTCTCTGTACTGGTCGGAATCTCCGCACTGGGGCTGGCCGGTTTTGCCATAGGGAACGGGTCAGGATTCGGACATCTGGGAGTGGGATGGACACTGGCCGGAAACAATCTGGGCGGCGGAATGCTGCGCATGCTGTTCGCCTTTTCCATGGGATTATGGATGTCCCGCATATTCAGGCCGGTCCATATCCGCGGCGCGTTCTGGCTGTGCAGTGTCATTGTGGCCATTCTGCTTTCTGTTCCCCACATCGGTGGAAGTGAAGCTCCCTGGATGAATGGAATTTATGATGCCGTGTGCGTCATTTTCGTCTTTCCTTTGCTTGTGTGGCTTGGAGCTTCAGGACGGACGACGGATGCCGCCAGCTCCCGTATCTGCAAGTTTCTGGGTGACATTTCCTATCCTCTCTATATCGTCCATTACCCGTCGATGTATCTGTTCTATTCATGGGTATGGAACAACAAACTTGCGTTTTCACAGGTATGGCCGGTGGCTCTTGCCTTGTTCTTCGGGAACATCCTGCTGGCTTATCTCTGCCTGAAACTCTATGATGAACCGGCGAGAAGATGGCTGACCCGTTTTCACCGCTAGTGGGAAGACAAAAAAAGAGGATGCCGTCCTGACATCCTCTTTCTGTTATTACTTCACCAAAGAATAATGTTCCTTTTCGTTATTCTTCAACTGGCTGGAAATCGTCTTTCCCTACTCCGCAGACCGGGCATACCCAATCTTCAGGAAGATCCTCAAAAGCAGTACCCGGAGCGATGCCGCTATCCGGATCGCCCACTGCAGGGTCGTAAACCCAGTCGCAAACGGTACAAATGTACTTTTTCATAATCCGCTTTGTTTTTAAGTTAGTATTCGTTGTTCATTTAAATCAATAACAAATATAGGAAAGAATTTGTTCACTGGTCAGTCCAGTAACATTTTTTGTAATTCTTCAACACCTGCTGAGGCTCCTTTGCGGATAACGTGTACCTTCCGGCCGGAATTGACTGTCACCTCTTTCGGGTCAATCAGATAAACCGGCACATTGCCAGGCACGTAGTTCAGAAGGCCGGCGGCAGGATATACGTTCAGCGATGTGCCGATGATGACGAAGATGTCGGCTTTCATGGCATAGTCGATGGCCGTTTCAATCATCGGGACAGGTTCGCCGAACCATACGATGAACGGGCGGAGCTGGGAACCGTCGGCTGCCTTGTCGCCCATCTTTACCCGGAATTCTTCGGGCTTCAGCTCCTTGATGCATTTGGGGTTGTTCGGTTGCAGACTAGATGTCACTTTGGTCAGTTCCCCGTGCAGATGAATGACGTGGCTGCTTCCCGCCCGTTCGTGCAGATTGTCCACATTCTGTGTGATGACAGTGACATTGAAGTCCTTTTCCAGCTCTGCCAGCAGAATGTGCCCCCGGTTGGGCTTTACGTCGAGAAGTTGCTCCCTGCGTTCATTGTAGAAGTTGATGACCAGTTCCGGGTTGGCGGCATAGCCTTCGGGAGTGGCTACCTGTTCCACCGGATATTGTTCCCACAGTCCCCCGGCATCGCGGAATGTACTTATTCCGCTTTCCGCGCTCATGCCGGCACCTGTCAATACTACCAGATTCTTCATCATTGTATCCTCCTTCTTTTTGGTTCAATATCGCAAATGTAGAAATAAAAAATGAATCATTGTCTTTCTGTTTTCTGACTTTCAGGCTGCAAATAAGAAATTTTATCAATCAAGATGCCTCATATTCATGGAAAAAAGATACCTTTGCCACGCAAATATAATAACGTAAAGATTTAAATCAATCGTATGGACAAATTCAGTTATGCCATCGGCCTTGGAATCGGGCAGAACCTCCTGAGCATGGGGGCGAAAGGCCTTCAGGTAGATGACTTTGCACAGGCCGTGAAGGATGTGCTCGAAGGCAACAAGACGGCCATCACCCACAACGAGGCGCGTGAAATCGTGAACAATTATTTTACGGAACTTGAAAACAGAATCAACGCTGAAAATATAGAGAAAGGCAAGGCTTTTCTTGAAGAGAACAAGAAGAACCCCAACATTGTCACTTTGCCGAGCGGACTGCAGTATGAAGTGATCAGGGAAGGCAACGGCAAGAAGCCGAAAGCCACCGACCGGGTGCGCTGCCACTATGAAGGCACGCTGATTGACGGCACGTTGTTCGACAGTTCCGTCAAGCGTGGCGAACCTGCCGTATTCGGCGTGAACCAGGTCATCAAAGGATGGGTGGAGGCTCTCCAGTTGATGTCGGAAGGTGCGAAATGGAAACTTTACATCCCCTCAGATCTGGCATACGGTGCTCAGGGTGCGGGTGAAATGATTCCTCCCCACAGCACGCTGATTTTTGAAGTGGAATTAATCGAAGTATTATAAAAAACAAAAGCAAATGAAAAAAGGAACATTCTTTATGGTGCTTGCCGCCGCTGCGGGACTGGCATCATGTGCACAGGGTCCGAAAGCGAACCTGAAAAGCGATGTAGACACTCTTTCTTACATGTTGGGTGTAGCCAACACCCGTGGTCTGATGGACTTCGTTCATGACCGTCTGGGCATTGACTCTGCTCACGTGGCTGATTTTATCAAAGGTCTGGAACAGGGATGCAAGGAAGCCGACGCTAAGGAAAAGGCTTATATGGCAGGTCTGCAGATTGGTCAGCAGGTCAGCAATGATGAAATGATTGAATATACCAACAAGCGTATCTTCGGTGATGACACGACAAAAGCCATCGACAAAGACAATTTCCTTGCCGGGTTCATCGCTACGGTAAAAGGTCATGGAATGGCGACTGCCGATTCTGCCAACGCGTATGTGGAAATAAAGTCTGAAGCTATCCGCATGAAGGCGCTGGAAGAGAAGTTCGGCGAATACAAGAAGCAGAACGAAGACTTCCTGGCAAGCAACAAGTCGAAGGAAGGTGTGCAGACAACAGAAAGCGGCCTTCAGTACAAGGTCATCAAGACTGGCAACGGCGAGAAACCGGCCGACAATTCGAGAGTGAAGGTGAACTACAAAGGTTCGTTGATTGACGGTACGGAATTTGACAGTTCTAAGGACAAACCGGTTACAATGTCAATAAGAAACGTAATCAAAGGTTGGCAGGAAGCTCTGAAGATGATGCCTGTAGGCTCTAAATGGGAATTGTATATCCCGCAGGAGCTGGCTTACGGTGCACGTCAGCAGAGCAAGATCAAACCGTTCTCTACACTGATTTTTGAAGTGGAACTGGTGGGCATCGAAAAATAACCGGATATTATATTGAAGATAATGGATGAGGCTGTCTTAAGAAATTGAGGCGGCCTCTTTTTATGCATATTTCAGATGCAACTGTTTTTCATAAGGAGCATGGACTAGGATTCTTGTGGACGGAATTTTGTGTATGTCCCATGGGGCAGAAAAAAATAAGGAGACGGGACTTGGATGCTGTTTTAACTGTCGGCATCCAATTGCCGTCTCCTTTTGTCTTGTCAGAAATCGTTACAGATTCGGATTGTCTGTTTTAATCAACGCTATCAGCTTTTCTACAGCTTGCTCTTCTGGTATGTTCTTTTCAACACATTCTTTTTTCTTGTACAGACTTATCTTCCCACGTCCGGCACCCACATAGCCATAATCAGCGTCCGCCATTTCTCCGGGGCCGTTCACTATGCATCCCATGATGCCAATCTTCAGACCTTTCATATGGGAAGTGGCTTTTTTGATGCGGGCAATGGTCGATTCCAGATTATACATTGTGCGTCCGCATCCCGGACAAGAAATGTATTCAGTCTTTGAAGTGCGTACACGCCCGGCTTGAAGGATTCCAAAAGCGGTTTCATCCACTTTCATGTCCGCAATGTCTTTTCCGTGATTATAAAGAAGGATTCCGTCGCAGAAGCCGTCGAATATCAACGCACCCATATCCGCTGCCGCCTTGATCTGCAGATCTTCCGTTTCTTTTTCCTGATAGAACTGGAAAAACACAAGCGGATTGTGCAGACCTTCGTTCATCATCTGATGGGCGATTCCCCGGAATTCTCCCAGACGGTTCGGGTGGTTGCTTTGTGCCACGACCACTACTTCCGGATGAAGCTCCAGACAAGCAAGGACTTCATCGTTCAGTCCCATATAAGTGACGAACAGGAATTTCATGGCCGCGTTGCAATGGTGCAGACCTATCAACTGTTCTGTGTTGAAAGCTGGCCATGTGCCCTCACTTCCGTCCCATACTGCTGCGTCTACAATGTAATCTGTGTCAGCGTGGCGTTCCTTCGGCATCGACAGACCACAATAAATATAATCAGGCTTGAATTGTCCATCCACTTCCATATTATCGGTCAGACGTGCAGAAATGACGACAGGCACATGATTCCCTCCTACATTGCGTACTGCAACTGTATGCCGGCGGGCAGGATTCGTATAACAGAACTCCGGAGCTTCAACCCCCGGTGTGTATGGGTGATTCTCATGCCTCATGACATAGTCCACCAACTTTCTCGCTACCGGAATTTCCATTTCGGGTGCTTCGCTCAATGATACACGTATCGTATCTCCCAATCCGTCGGCCAATAGTGCACCGATACCCAGTGCAGACTTAATCCGGCCGTCTTCACCGTCTCCGGCTTCCGTCACTCCCAGATGGAGCGGAAAGGCCATCCCTTCCTCGTCCATCCGTTGCACAAGCAGCCGTACGGTTTTTACCATTATCACCGTATTCGACGCTTTGATGGATATGACCACATTCATGAAGTTTTCCTGTACGCAGATGCGCAGAAACTCCATACATGATTCTACCATTCCTTCAGGTGTGTCACCATAACGCGACATGATGCGGTCGGACAGAGAGCCGTGGTTGACTCCAATACGGATTGCCGTATGGTTCTCTTTGCAGATATTCAGAAACGGCACGAAGCGTTCGCGGATTTTTTCTATTTCCTGAGCATATTCTTCGTCTGTGTATTCCAGTTGCTTGAACGTGCGGGGAGAATCTACATAATTCCCCGGATTGATGCGTACCTTTTCGGCATACAGAGCGGCTACGTCTGCCACTTTCGGGTTGAAGTGTACATCGGCAATTAATGGAGTGTCAAATCCTTGCGAACGTAGAGCGATATTGATGTTTTTCAGATTCTCAGCTTCACGTATCCCCTGAGTGGTGAGACGTACGTATTCTCCTCCTGCTTCAATGATGCGCTTCGCCTGTTCTACGCATGCGTCTGTATCCATTGTCGATGTGTTGGTCATGCTCTGCAGGCGGATAGGGTTGGCACCACCCATAGGGGTGGCGCCAACATATACCACGCTCGTCTGGCGACGAGAATAATTGAAATAATCCATCAATTTGTTTTATAAGTATATTTGACTTCCTTCAATTCTTCATTGGCTTTCACGATTTTGTTTTTCAGCCCTTCCTTGTAGGCGGCGAATTTCTCTGCCAGTTCCGTGTCCGACAAGGCCAGCATCTGGACAGCCAGAATTGCTGCGTTCATCGCTCCGTTGATAGCTACCGTAGCTACAGGGATTCCGGGAGGCATCTGGATAATGGAATAAAGGGCATCCACACCGTCAAGGACTGAGCCTTTTACGGGTACTCCGATAACCGGGAGAGTTGTGTTGGCTGCTATGACACCGGGAAGTGCAGCGGCCATGCCTGCAGCTGCAATGATTACTTTGATTCCGCGTCCGGCCGCCTCTTTCGCGAACTTTTCCACTTCCGCTGGAGTGCGGTGTGCTGAAAGGGCGTTCATCTCGAACGGAACCTGCATCTCATCGAGCAGTTTGGCAGCTTTTTCCATAACCGGAAGGTCTGATGTGCTGCCCATAATTATACTTACGATTGCTTTCATTCAAATGTATGTCTTAGTTATTCGTTGATGATTTGTTTATAAGCTTCGGCATCCAGGAGCGTATCCATTTCACTCATGTCAGATGGTTTGAGCCGTATCAGCCAGCCTTCGCCATATGGGTCTTTGTTTACCAGCTCGGGGTGCTCTTCCAGTTCTGGATTGACCTCAAGCACTTCTCCTCCTACAGGAAGGAACAGGTCGGAAACTGTTTTCACCACTTCAATGGTGCCGAACACTTCGCCTTTTTCCAAAGTTTCACCTTCTGTCGTGATGTCGACAAAAACAATGTCTCCCAGTTGGTCCTGAGCGTAATCCGTAATGCCTACATAGGCTGTTTCGCCATCCAGACGAATCCACTCATGTTCATTCGTGTACTTGATATTAGCAGGAAATTCCATAATGTATAAGTTTAAAGTTGAATTCACACTCAAATAAACAAAATTCCCGTGACTCCACAAAACAATCCTACAAGAAAACCGCCTCCCACCTCATTCAGTGTATGCTGCCGCACTATGATGCGTGCAGAACCGAGAAGTCCTGACAATAAAATGAAAAAGCAGAGCCAGCCGACTGGGTTGAACTGAAAAATCAGGCTGAAGGAACAAAGACCTCCTACCATCATTCCGCCACTTGCCATGTGGGTGCTGATTTTCCAGCGGAAATTGATGACCGTACAGATCACCATGCAAATCAGTGTGGCTGCAATAATCCCGCTCATATAGCGCGGCAAGTGAATCCGATACATGGTCACGAGACACGCCACGTAGCTGACAATGGTCATGAGATAAGGAACGAGCCGTTTCTCCCGTGCTCCCAGTTCGTGTAAGGTCCATCCGTTTATTTTCTGGAAAAGATAAATGGCCAGCATCGGCACAAGAATCGTAAAACAATATACCATTCCCAGAATGGTCAGTTTATACTCCAGAGGCATGATGTTCAGATAGGTGAAAAAGAAAAGCAGGAAAAAAGCCAGAAACGGGACCATAAAAGGTGTAAACACAACTGAAATGGCCTGGGCGGCCAGAAACAAGTTGTCGCGTTCTTTTCTTTTATTACATTCAGTACGATGCTCGTGATAAGTCAGCTCGTCCGGTATGCTCGTCGTTTTTTCCTCCATAATCTTTACCTTCTTAAGCGCGCTATCGGGATATTCAGTTGCTGTCTGTATTTGGCCACTGTCCGGCGTGCAATCGGATAGCCTTTCTCTTTCAGCATTTCTGCCAGCTCATCGTCCGTGTAAGGCTTCTCACTGTCCTCGTTTTCCACACATTCTTTCAGAATCCGCTTTATCTCACGTACAGAGAGTTCTTCGCCGTTTTCGGTGGTGTATCCGTCGCTGAAAAAGAATTTCAGAGGGTAGATGCCGAAATTTGTCTGGACATACTTGCTGTTGCTTACGCGCGACACCGTTGAAATGTCCAGACCGGCCTTTTCCGCCACATCCTTCAGAATCATCGGCTTCAGCAAGGCCTCGTCGCCCTCCTCAAAGAACGGACGTTGCAGGTCGATGATGGCCTGCATGGTATTGAACAATGTCTGCTGACGCTGTTTGACCGCATTGATGAATCCTTGCGCCGCATCTACCTTCTGTTTGAGAAACATGAACGCATCTTTCGATTCTTTGCTTTGGTTTGCCTTGTTCCGCGTGTGTTCGTCAAGCATATCCGTAAATTCGCGACTCAGGCGCAGTTCGGGTACATTCCGGCTGTTCAGACTTAGAATAACCGTTCCGTCATCTTCCGTTTCAACGATAAAATCCGGTACTATCTGCTGCAGATTCTTCCCGATGGCTTCTCCCATTGAACTTCCCGGACGCGGATTCAGTTTTGTAAGCTCTGCAACGGCTGCCGCATATTGCGCTTCCGTTATGTTCAGTTTCTGGATTATCTTTTCTTTGTTCTTTTTTGTGAAGTCGTCACAACATTTGCTGATGATGTCATGTTCAATCTGCTTTAGAGGAGAATCCTCCTTGCGCTTGATCTGAAGAAGCAGACATTCCTGCAGACTGCGTGCACCGATGCCCGCCGGATCAAAGTCCTGAATGACCGACAAGACATGCTCCAACTGTTCAGGAGTGGTGTAAATTCCCTGATAAATGGCAAGCTCGTCTACCAATGCATCTGTCGATTTGCGCAAAAGCCCGTCATCGTCCAGCGAACCGATGAGATACTCGCCAAGCTGTTTTTCTTCAGGAGTGAGATGCTGCATGTCAAGCTGCTCCTTCAGTGTTTCATAAAAAGAGACGCTGTCGGAGAACGGAATATCTTCCGCTTTGTTTTCTTTTGACCAGTTGTTTTCCTGAAGTTTATAGTCGGGGATGTCATCTTCCGTGCGGTAGTCACCCAGTGAAATATCCTCTCCGGCATCTGTATTCGGTTCTCCGTCCTCGTCTTTCGTATTATAGTCGTCGCCAAAATCTTCCTCTGCGGAAGATGTGTCCTTCCCTTCCTCCAGTGCGGGATTGTCCAACAGTTCTGCATGAATCCGTTCCTCCAGTTCCATGGTCGGCAGTTCCAGAAGTTTGACCGCCAGAATCTGTTGCGGAGAAAGAGTCTGAACCTGCTGCTGGGCCTGTGTCTGGACTTGACGTGAACTTTGTGCCATTTGTTATGCTCCTCTATCTTTGGTTAGTTTATCTGCAAAAATAATAATTTATATATACACAAGAAACACCGGCAGACAATTTAATAAATAAAACTGCTTCCCCCCAGAAATTCGCGCAGCAGCGATGTGGGCGGCAGTTCGCTTCCCTGCACCGAAACGAAATATTCGAGGAACCGGAGCAGTCGGTGCGCTTCCGAATATTCGGGGCAGCGTTTGGGCACCTTCCGGAGGACAGGTTCCACATGGTCTTTCAGTACGGGAAGCTCGAACAGCAGGGCTGAATTGAACATGGCATCCGCATTCTCCTGGAAAGGGAATATCCATTTCATCTCTCCCGCACGCACACTCGGCCAACGGGCGATTGTCGCTTCGGCCGAATAGTTCCGGTATTTGTAGTCGCGGATGATGCGGCGCAGCAGCCGGTTGTCGGTTGTTGGAATATAGTTATGGTTGTCCAGCAGAATTGTGGTGAGTGCCGATACGTAAATCTTGTATTTGTTGGCCGCAGGAATGCCCGGTGTCAGATTCGGGTTCAGTGCGTGAATGCCTTCAAGTATCAGAATCATGTTGTCATCGACGCGGAGTTTCCGTCCACTCATCTCACGTTTGCCCGTCACGAAATTGAAACGGGGAAGCTCGATTTCCTTTCCTTCCATCAGCTCTTTCATCTGGTGTTCGAAAAAAGGAAGGTCGAGGGCATAGAACGATTCGAAGTCGTGTTTCCCGTCTTCGCCCAGTGGTGTGTCTTCACGGTTCACGAAGTAATCATCGAGTGAAATGGGGAAAGGCCTCATTCCGTTGGTTATCAATTGGATGCTGAGACGCTTGCTGAAAGTGGTCTTCCCTGATGACGAAGGTCCCGATATGAGTACCAGCTTCACCCGTTCCCCGTTCAGTGTGCGGTTTGTGATTTCATCGGCTATCTGTGCGATTTTCTTTTCCTGAAGAGCTTCCGACACGTTGATGAGTTCCGTGGCGCGTCCTTCCTTACAGACCACGTTCAGGTCGCCCACCGTACTGATTCCCAGAATCTGGTTCCAGTGGTGGTATTCCTGAAACACGTCAAGCATCTTCTCCTGCTTCACCACTTCCTCCAGTTTCTCCGGATTTTTCTTGTTGGGGATACGCAGCAGAAGACCGTCGTAGTATTTCACTATGTCAAAACGTTTCACATACCCCGTGCTTGGCACAAGACTGCTATAATAACAGTCAATCGTGTCGCCCAGACGGTAGTAATATGAATAAAGCTGCCCGGAGGTGGCCAACAGTTTCGCTTTGTCAAACATGCCCCTTTCGGCAAACAGGCGCACAATGTCATCCGTATGGCATTCAGTGCGCATGAAAGGGATGTCCGCATCAATGATTTCCTGCATTCTCCTCTTGATGCGGATGGCATCATCCAGTCCGATCGGGCGGTCGATATGGAGCTTGCAGAAATACCCTTTCGATATGGGATGTTCCAGTGTGACACTCCCGGAAGGATACAGGTCGTCTACGGCCTTGGCCAGAATGAACACGAGCGAACGCACGTAAGTACGCATGCCCGAGTCGCTGGTAAAGTCGAGGAACTCCACGTCCTTGTTGAAATAGACATGGAAAGTAAGGCTTTCCACTTTGTTGTTCACTTTCGCGCTTACAGGCCCGTAAGGCATCTGCAGACCGAAACCTTCATAAATGTCCAGCAAAGAACTTCCTTCCGGAAATTCTTTGGTCTGATTGTTGTTCTTGCAATATATCTGTAGCATAATCTTGAATCTGGCGACAAGTTAGTCATTTTTATGCCGGAAGCCATATCTTTCCCGATAAATGAAAGCCCGGAACATCCGTTTTAGTCTTTTTTAGCGAAGCGGAGCTTTGTGGAGGGCGGGAAAAAGGAGTGGCGAGGGGTCGTCTTCAGATCAAGAGTTGAAGGTCTGCAGTTTTATATGTGTATCTGTTTTCCGTAAAGGTTCCGGCATTTGTTGAAATGTGTGGGCGGAAGATGAAGCGAGTGTGTCAGGACGGGAAACGGCCCGTTCTGGCACACTCTTCATATGGTCAGGATTCCTTGCGTGGAATCATTTCGGAAGATGGAACACTTCCGTCAGTTCTTTCATCTGGGCAGTACTCATGCCGTCCGGTTCAAATCCCATGCAGCGGGCGTTGATGTATATCTGTGCGGATTTTGTCAGCACGTCAATCTGGTCGAATGCGTCCATTACGTCCAGTCCTACGGCAAATACGCCATGTTTTTCCCACATCACCACATCATAGTCCTTCAGTTCCTCCAGTGTCGCGTCTGCCAGTTCCACTGAGCTTGGCATCTTGTAAGGAACGATACCAAGTCCGCGCGGACAGAAAGCCTTCGTTTCAGGAATCATGCTCCACAGCAGATTGGTCAGCACATCCTTCTCCAGGAATTTCTTTGTATGGCTCATCGCTACCAGTTCGATGGGATGAGTATGGACCGTTGCCTTCTTGTAGCCTCCTTCGGCGATGAGCGTGTTGTGCACAGTCAGGTGTGAAGCCACCTCCGAGGTTGGGATGACCGGCTGGTCGGCTATGATCACATAGCTGGCGCAATCATCGCAGATGCGGATGATGGAGCCGTTCTCCATCGGCCAGCGTGCCAGATCGCGCATACGTTTCTGGGTACCCTTACAGAAGAAATAGCACCCTTTCAGATGAGGCAGCGTGGCACCTATCTGTTTCGGTTCACTGATAGCCGGCATCTGCCGTATTTCATCGTCGACAAATTCGGTTACGTTGATGGTAATGTTGCCGCCGTTACGTTCGGCCCAGCCTTTTTGCCATAAATATCCGGCCACTTCCGCCACTTTGTTTACTTCGCGGGCGAGTTCCGGACGCCCTTCGAGAATTGATTTCATAGTTCGGTATGTTTTTAAAGTTGATAATTTTTTCGGTTTACAGCTGATGGTCAGTTGTCAAGCAACTGGGGGAGGAAAGAAGAGACGATAAGCACCGCCAGTCCCGCAACCAGTACGGCGATGGTGCGTGAAGAGCACCCTTTCCATTCTTTCAGTATGATGCCCCATACGTTGGAGAATACCACATTGAGTGCCATGAGGATGCAGAATGCGAATGTCATCAGCACCGGCGACTCTGTGAGGAAACCTTTTCCGAGTGCGAGTCCGAAGAACTGGCTGTACCAGAGTGCTCCGGCTATCAGGCAGAATGTCAGGTTGTTTCCCCATACACTGCTTTTGCTGTAGTCGTTCCATGTATGGTTCTTTCCGTTCTGATAGAAGCAATAGACAGCATTGGTGACAAATCCGCCGAGGGTGACCAGGAATGTGGCAGGGAGTGTCTTGAACATGTCGGCCGAGTTCTCGAAATGGATGGACGAGCCGAATTCCAGTCCTACGTTGAAACATCCGCTCATGAAGCCGGCCAGCAGCGCGATGGCTATCCCTTTGGGGAAGTTGAAGTCTTTTACGGCAGCCTTCTTTTCCTCTTCGCTCAGGCTTTGCGCTTTCATGTTGCCTGCCACACCAATGATGGCGATTCCGGCCAGTGTGACCACTACTCCGATGATTACGGCGGCTGTCAGCTTTTCCAGATGGTGCGCTTCAGGATAGAAAATGTTGAGAATCACAGGTGCGAGAACTGTTCCCAGTCCGGCACAGGTTCCCAGCGAGATGCTTTGTCCCAACGCCACTCCCAGATAGCGCATTGAAAGTCCGAAGGTCAGGCCGCCTACTCCCCACAGCACGCCGAAGAGTATGGTCATGAATATATCCAGCGAGTTTGCGCCGGTGAACAGACCAAAAAGGCTTTCTCCCGAAGGGACTGCCAGCAGTGCGCCCAAGAACGGAAAGACCAGCCAGGCGAACACACCCTGTATCATCCAGTAGGATTCCCAGCTCCAGTTTTTGATTTTATTGATAGGCACATAGCAGCTTGACTGGCAGAATGCACCTATCGCAATGATCAGCAGTCCGATAACAATATCCATAGGCTATTTCTGTTTTAATAGGTATGGAGACACGGACGCATGTGCATCATGCGCCGTGTCTCCACCTGGAACCTGTCCTTTAGTTACGTTTTGAGGTTACATCCGCTTCATACTTTTCCACTTCGGCGATGTAGGTTTCGCCTACGGGCACATTGTTCTTCAGACAGAACATATCCCATACAGCCGACCATGGCAGTGACTTGCTTTCTTCCAGCAGAGCCAGGCGTTCGAATCCCTGTCCATTCGCTTCATACTGACGGAGAACAGCCAGCGGTTCAAGCAGCGCGCGCATCATACACTTCTGTGCGGCGCGGCTACCGATTACGTATGCGCCGATGCGGTTGATGGAAGCGTCGAAGTAGTCGAGGCCGTAGTGAACACGGTCGAGCGCGTTGCAGCGTACGATTTCCTGGAAGAGTTCCAGTGTCGGGTCGTCCATGATGGTCACATGGTCTGAATCCCAGCGTATCGGACGGCTTACGTGCAGCATCAGTTCAGGCACGTAGAGCAGCAGTGAAGAAACTTTGTCGGCTACGCTTTCTGTCGGGTGGAAGTGTCCGGTATCCAGTGTGATCATTTTGTTGTGCGATGCGCCATAACCGATATAGAAGTCGTTCGAGCCTACCGTATAGCTTTCAAGGCCGATGCCGAACACCTTCGATTCGATGCAGTCTTTCATGTGCTTGTAGTCTGTAGCGAAGATCTGGTCGAGCGAATCCTTCAGCAGTTCGCGGTATTTCATGCGGTTTACGGTGATGTCCTTGCTTCCGTCGTGTACCCACAGGTTCATGATACACGGGTCACCCTGAGCCTCACCCATTGCGTTGGCAACCGCGCGGCAGCGTTTGGTGTGTTCTATCCAGAACTGGCGGATGCTTTCGTCCGGGTTCGACAGTGTGAGGCTTCCGCTCTTCGGATGGGAGAATGAAGTGGAGTTGAAATCCAGTTTCATGTTATGTTCCTTGCCCCATTCAATCCAGCTCTGGAAGTGTTTGGGTTCTACCTGGTCGCGGTCCACCACTTCACCTTTGAAGTCACCGTAGATTTCATGCAGGTTCAGACGGTGGGTACCCGGAATATAGGATGCAGCTTTCAGAATGTCCTGACGCAGTTCGTCGATGTTGCGCGCTTTCCCCGGATAATTTCCTGTAGTCTGGATGCCGCCGGTCAGTTCCCCTGCCTGCACCTCAAAGCCCATTACGTCATCTGCCTGCCAGCAGTGCAGTGACAGATGGAAATTCTGCATGGTCTCCAGCACTTTGTCTGTGTCAATGCCCAGTGCGGCATAACGTTCTTTCGCGATTTCGTAAGCGTTCAAAATGGTCTGTTCTTTCATGATCTTTTATTTTTTAACGGTTAATAGATAGTTCTTGTAAGCATTGTTCCATATTTCCTGTTCTTCCGGCATGAAACGTTCCGGCTGTACGTTGGCGGAGATGACATCGCGCATTTCCTGCAGAGAGGAGACCACTCCGGCAGCCTTTGCCTGCAGCATGATGTTTCCGATGGAAGAGGCTTCGCTCGGACCGGCCAGAACGGGCAGGCCGATTGCGTTCGACGTGAACTGGTTCAGCAATCCGTTGCGTGAACCTCCGCCGATGATGTGGAGCTTTTCAATCGGGTTTGCCGAGAGTCCGCGGAATACGTCCAGCACTTCGCGGTATCTCAGTGCCAGGCTTTCGAATATGACGCGGATGAACTCTCCGTGCGTTTGCGGACATTTCTGTCCGGTGCGTCCGCAATATTCGCAGATAGCTTTCGGCATGTCGTGCGGGTTGGTGAATCCCGGGTCGTCGGGGTTGATGAAGCAGACGAACGGTTCGGCTTCCTTGGCCAGTTCCACCATCTGCGGGTAGGTATAGTCGGTACCTTCCTTGTGCCATTTCTTCAGGCACTGTTCCACAATCCACATTCCGGTAATGTTTTTCAGCAGACGGATGGTGCCGTCCACTCCTCCTTCGTTCGTGATGTTGAAGCTGGAGGTCTGTTCGTTCACTACCGGTCCGTCCGTTTCGATGCCCATCAGTGACCAGGTGCCGGAACTCAGGTAAGCAAAGTTCTTGTCGCTTGCCGGAATGGCGGCTACGGCCGATGCCGTGTCGTGCCCAGCCACGGCGATTATCGGAATCTGCTCAGTCTGCAGTTCCTCACAGATGTCTTTTGCCAGCATGCCGATGGTTTCCCCCGGCTCCACCATTTTGCAGAACAATGACTTTTTCACTCCCACCGCGTTCAGAAGGTCTTCGTCGAGGTTGCGTGTCACGGGGTTCAGCAGCTGTGATGTGGAGGCGATTGTATATTCAGTCACCTTGTTTCCTGTCAGCATATACGACAGGGCATCCGGGATGAAAAGCAGGTTTTCCGCATGTTCCAGCGCGAAATTGTGCTGTTGTTTCAGTGTGTACAGTTGGAATACGCTGTTGAAGTCCAGATGCTGGATGCCGGTCTTGCTGTAAAGTTCGGCGGCAGACATCACTTTCTCGAAGAATTCTTCCTTTTTCCCGATGGTCTGGGGGTCTCTGTAGGCGAATGGCAGGCCCATGACGGAACCGTCGGGAGCAACGAACGCAAAGTCCACTCCCCACGTGTCGATGCCCGCTGAGGTGACAGGTATCTTTTTCTGTGCCACAGCCGCGAGTCCTTTCTTCAGGTTCTCATACAGCGAAAAGATGTTCCAGTAATAATGTCCGTTGAGCTGTAACATCTGGTTCGGGAAGCGGGTCACTTCTTCCAGTGTCAGCCGGTTGTCCGACAGCGTTCCCAGGATGGTGCGTCCGCTTGTCGCGCCCAAATCGAAGGCAATGAAATGTTTAGTGTCCATGATATAAAGGTTGGTTAACTACTACTGTTGCAAATATAGTCGAAAAAGAAATTGTATATGCGGAATAAATGACTTTCCGCTAGGGCATTTTTGACTTTTCTGTCTTTGGTCTGATTCGGGTTGTAATTCTTGAACGGAGTGGGGATTCCGGCGAGATCTGTCTGGAGTGATTGTTTCGGAATGTTGAAAAAATATATACGAATATAATAATATGTTATTTTATTAAACAAAATACATATAATTTAGAAAATATATCTTATATTTAGAATGCAATTCAACCAACAGCTCTGGCTGGACTGCATGACTGGTCGGTAATAAAAAGGAGTTTAATTTTTATTTGTGATGAAAAAAATGTTTTTTGCAGTCGGGTTAGCAGCATTTTGTTGTTCCTTGAGTGCTCAGAATGTGACGGAAGAGCATGACCCGATTCAGGGGGGATTTTACTAAACTGGTCTCTACCTATTATGGTGCGAGAGCATCTAAAAATGCCAATAATCCTTGTAAGGGAGCTACAACGCGTATATGCGGAAAGATAGAAAGTGAATTGCAGAGCGTATCTGCAGATGAGACATTGGTGCGGGAGACATTAAAATCTCCTGATGATAAGATTCTTTCTGTTTCGACGCGAATAGAACTTAAGCTTATTGATGAGGTGAAGGAAGAAATCCTGAAAAGATCCATGGAACAGATGGAAGAATGATAATTCTTAAAAAAATGAACAGAATTTTAGTTTTGTTTCTCTTGTTATGTGTGTATGGTCAGGCTTCTGGCCAGAAGTCTGACTATATAAGAGAAATACTGGAAGACGAACTCCAGATCAGGCAGAAGCCCGGTACGGAAAATCTGCTGGCCGACTATCTGGAGCCTCTGCATATGGAGGAAGACACGGTTTATGCCATTCTGTTTTCGCCCAGTGCATGTCTGCGGTGCGAGGCTGCCATCCCCAATTTCTACAGGTTGCTGAAGCGGAATTCGCCGGACAACAAGATGCTTCTGATCAGCGCGTATGGCGACTCTGCCGTCGCGGCCAGATACAACAGGGAAAAGGGCTACAAGTCGGACTATTACCTGTATGACACGGACAGGTCTTATGCTGACATCTTCAGTTTCAATACGGGGGAGATGATGGGGCTGTATGTACTGAAGCTCTGTCCGAAAAGCGGCGTCATGATAGCGGGCGGAGAGTCTGCCTATGTGAGCGAAGAATTTGTCCGCCAGTTCAGGGCATATACCGAACGGGTGAGTCCGCATTTGTATGTGGAGGAGAAGGATGAGTTTGTCTTTCCAGAAGTGACCGCAAAGGAGGGAAACTGGAAAGCGGAAGACATAGCCGTGCCGGTAGCGCAGGATGACTTTGTGTCGAACGTTTATGACATTCCCAAGTTTGAGGGCGGCTATTTCTTCTATACAGACCTGCTGAAGAATGGAGTAATGCTGTTCCGGCAGCACGGGAAGAATTTGGAGTTCAGGGCGTTCCTGCAGGCGGACAGCACCGAAGAGAACCGGTTTGTCCGTGTCCCGGAGGATGTGTTCCGGAGCCAGAAGAAAGCAGGGGAGGTGTTCTATATTGCCTTGTCGGCCAATCTGACAGACGACGGCAGGATTGCCATATCCTATTCGCTTCCGAGGCTGGAGGTGGAGAAGGTGGAGGGTGATGAGATGTTTCTTGCCTATTACAATGCACCGGCAATCCTTACAAGACGGCTTGACACGCTGCAGCCGGACTCCATGGTCGCGCTTGATTTCGACCTTGCGCACAGCGACTATTTCCACATGCATTTCGTTTACGACTGGTTCGCCGACAAGATTTGGCTCGGCTGCGTGAAGCTGACATGGCCGATGGAGTTTGCGAAGGAGGAATATGCGGGCAAAGTGGATCTGGACTCTTTCGACGACCGTTTCTATGACACGTTTAATCCGATAATGGCCTCCTTCGACGTGGCGACGGGAAAGGTGTCCGGGCATTACGGAAGGCTGGAGGAGAGCCAGCGCAGAAGCAAAACCGGATATTATTTCCAGAACAACCTGTTTGCCCATCATGGCAGAGACCTCTTGTACTGCAACGGCTATACGGGAGTGCTGTATGTGGCCGACAGCACGCGTGTGGATTCTCCGGCAGCGAGCTACCGGGCGTTTGAAATCGACACTTCGTCGCTGCCTGCGCCCGACCCGTCGGAATTCTATACGATGGAGTACGGAACGCTGTATGCCAGCAGCTTCGGCCGTTGTGTAACCGCAGTGAAGATGAACGGGGAACGTATCTGCTGTCTGGTAAGATACGGCAGGCCGCTGCAGACCCTTTCCGCTGACGACCGCTATACGTTCGTGACAATCGACAGGAAGACCGGAGAACGGAGTGAATATGCCCTTCCGGTCTATGAGGGGGTGGAGACGCTTGGCATGGGCATCCGGAAAGATGACGGGGAAATGAATCCTTTCGTCTTCCTGAAAAAGGACGGGAAGCCTTATGTGCGGACATTGTATCTGGGTGACGGGCATTTTTGACTTTTCCATGTCCGACATTGGCGGATAAAAGTTATCTTTGTCGGCATAAGATGAAAAGCCATGAACGACACATCCTCCCATAACTACAAATATCTGGTGCGCAGCCAGCGTGACATCGACTGGGGAATCACGGTGAATACCGTCGGTACCGAGTCCGTACCTTCGGGATACCACACTTATCCGCCCCGCAGCGGACATCCGGACAGCTTTTATTTCACTCCTTCCAGCGGGCGTTGCCTCGACAGCTATCAGTTGCTCTACATCACCCGCGGGAAGGGGCTTTTCTATACTTCCCCCGGTTCATGCATGGAAATCAGGGAAGGCGACATGCTGGTCCTGCAGCCGCACAAGTGGCACAGTTATTTCCCCGACAAGAAAACCGGATGGCAGGAGTACTGGATCGGGTTTGAAGGCATCAATATGGACAGCCGCTTCAATAACAACTTCTTTGCCCAGGACCGGATTGTGTATCGGGTGGGGGTGCAGGACAGTATCGTCAGGCTTTATGAGCAGGCTATCGGGGTGGCGATGGAGGAGAAGGCGGCCTGCCAGCAGTATCTTGCCGGAATCGCCAACCTGATTCTGGGGATGACGATGTATTATTCGCAGAACTGCCAGTTTGATGACAAGGCGGCCGAGCAGATAGACAAGGCGAAGGTGATAATCCGGGAGCGGCTGTTGCAGGACATATCGCCTGAGGATGTGGCTTCTGCCGTCAACATGAGTTATTCATGGTTCCGGAAGGTGTTCAAGGAGTACACGGGGCTTTCCCCCGCCCATTATATGCAGGAGCTGAAGGTGCAGCAGGCCAAGGACCTTCTGGCCACCACCCGCAGGAGCATCAAGGAGATTGCCTATTGTCTGAATTTCGATGATATCCCTTACTTTTCAAAAGTGTTCAAGAAGTACACGGGTCTTTCTCCTCTGGCTTATCGGGAGAAGTTCGGCAGAGGAGGATAGTCTTTTGTGAAGGATGCGCTTCCTCTTAAACGCAAACAGGCGGCTGTTCCATTCGGAGCAGCCGCCTGTTTGCGTGATGTTTCCCGCTTATTTTAGTTTGGTCAATATCGGTGTCCGGACGGTCTTCACTTCAGTTTTGGGAATCTCGTTCAACTGTTCGAAGATGACAATCTTGTTTTCTCCTTTTTTCAGCCACACTCCTGGAATATAGAGGGTTTGCTGTGGACCCACCTGCCAGTAACGGCCGATGTTCCTGCCGTTGATGAAGATGATTCCCTTGCCCCATTCTTCCATGTCGATGAAGGTGTCGCCGGTTTCGTTGAGCGTGAACGTGCCTTCATAGACGACCGGGCAGTCTTTCAGCCGTGCACCGTGTGCCGTATCGTTCGTGTAGGCGCAGCTTCCCATCTTTGTGCAGTCGGGCATCTGGTCCATCGGGAGCTTGTACATGTGCCATCCGCCGGTGATGTTTTTCCCTGCAATCGTAACCGGACTGATGATTCCTTTGTTGTTCTCCGTAATCAGACTGCCGTAGTTGATGCGTCCCATGTTTTCCACCAGAATCTGCAGGGTGGCATTGAACGGCACGTCGATTTCCATGGAATAGGTCTGGGTGTTGCGGTTCAGTACACCCGCTTTCTCACCGTCCACATAGACCACCGCATAGTCGCGCAGGCCCGGAATTTCCAGCGTGCCGCTGATGGGCTGGTTGAACCGGCGGGTGTAGAGCACGTAGCCGTAGCCCTGGTTCAGTTGCTCGAAACTCAGCGGACGGACATCTGTCACGGGGCTCATCCTTTCCGCATACGCCAGCAGGTCGGCCACCTTGTCCAGCTTGATGGAAGGAATTTCGATGACCGGAATCCGTGCGGGAGGATTGGGCACCTCATGTCTCACATATTTCTTGATGACCGTACGGATGGAGTCGTATTTGGGAGTCACCCATCCGGCCTCACTGATGGGAGCGTCATAGTCGTAGCTGGTCAGGTCGGGCTGGATGTCGCGTTTCTTGTCGTAGTTCGCCCCGCTGGTGAATCCGAAATTTGTGCCTCCATGCACCATGTAGAAGTTGAAGGAGACATCATTTTTCAGATAAGCCTCTGTCTGGCGTGCGATGTCGGACGCGCTGACCTGCGGGAAGGGTTCTGCCCAGTGCGACAGCCATCCGGGATAGAATTCGGCCACCATGTACGGGCCTTTCCCGCCGTGATATTGGTTGACCACTTTCTTCAGATTCTCGATGTCGCTTTCGCCGTTCGCGGTCGGAAGTGCCCCCTCCGTGCTTCCGCCCTCGAAGAGCCAGCTTCCGTCGGATGTGAACAGAGGTACATCGAATCCCGCGTCGGCCAGTTGCCGTTTGATTTTCGCGTTGTATCTGCGGTGTTCTTCCAGCGGAATGTCCTTGCGCTGGGCCACGTAGGAGCCGAACTCGTTCTCGCACTGCACCATGATGATGGGGCCGCCTTTGGTGCATTGCAGGTCGCCCACCTCTTCATACAGCCGTTTGATATATGCTTCCGTATGTTTCAGAAATGCTTCATTGTCGCGTCTCACCTCCATTCCCGGCACATTCTGGAGCCACCATGGATAGCCGCCGAACTCCCATTCCGCGCAGACATACGGTCCGGGGCGCAGGATGACCATCATCCCTTCCTCGCCGGCGGTACGGATGTATTCGGCCAGGTTCTTGTCGCCTGTAAAATCCCATTTCCCCGGTTCCGTTTCATGCAGATTCCAGAAAACGTAGGTCGCCACAGTGTTCAGTCCCATTCCCTTCATCATCTGCAGCCGATGCCGCCAGTATTCATGAGGAATACGTGAGTAGTGCATTTCGCCCGAAAGAACAGGCGTGATTTCTCCGTTCCGGTAAAAATGTCCGTCTTTGATTTCAAACGTGTTTTTCTGTTGCGCGAACATCCCTGAGGGAAGGAGCGTGAGCAGAAGAAGATAAAATAACTTTTTCATGGTATGTGTTGAAGATGTTAGTGTTTATTTTTCGATTCTTTTCCCTTCTTTCTTCCAGTCCTCGAAACCTTTGTCCAGATTGAACACGGTATATCCTTTTTCTGATAGCTGGCGGGCTGCATCCCGGCTCCGGCGTCCGCTCCTGCAATAAACGGCAACCGGGCGGTCTGTGTCAAGCACCTCTTCCGCGTCATTGATGAAATGTTTGTCGAGTACATTGACGTTGAGGCTTCCCCGGATATGTCCTTCGCTATACTCTGCGACGGTGCGTACATCCACGCATTGCACCTCTTCATCTTCTATAAGACGCTCGAACTCGTCGGCGGACAGATTCTTGAATGCCTCTTCCGGTTTTCCGCCGCATGCAAATATGGCAAATGCGAGTGCGCACATGGCCATTGTCAGGTAAAGTCGTTTCATAATCGGTGTCAGTAAGATTTTATTTCTGGATAAAGGAACTTGTAGGTGGTCATGCCTTTGTATGTATTGATCTGAAAATGGACGCTGTCTCCCGCATGAAGTCTGTCATGGTAGTTCCATAACGGAACAGAAAGATAGACTTCTTTTGTGAAGGCTTCTTCGTCTTCATTTCTGTCGTGATACAATGCTAAAGCCAGAATCTTTCTTCCGTTCCTTTCCGTGATTCCCTGTTCGATGAAATGGAAGGCATGACTCTGGTCCTTTACCATAGGAGTCAGAATCATGTTCAGGTAGTTTCCCGACTGCCAGATACTGCGGACGTCGGTCGGGTCGGTCCTGAGGTCTCCCTTGAAATAGTCTTCCGTCACAGGAATCATGGAAAGTATCAGTTGTGCGGAGTAGAGATAAGCTTCGTCATTCTCTTTCGGCTCATAGACGGATACGGTGCGGTAGACGGTATCGGATACCAGTCCGTCCAGTCCGTTGCGCGGCTGGATGTCCAGTATTTTCCCTTTGTCTGTGATCAGATGCCGCAACGTGCCGTCACCGTCGGTACGTGCATCAATGAATTCTGTCACGACATTCGGATACACATATTCGTCTTCCTCCTTGCATGAGCTAAGCATAGACTGGCAGACAATCAGCGCACCTGTAAGAATCTGCAGTCCTTTCATGCTTCGAGCGCTTTCAGATGATTGAGCAGCGGATTGGCATACATGGTGAGCATACGTTCGCGCAGGAATGCCTCATCCTTATTGTCGAGTTTTATCATGTCCAGCTTGTTCTGCAGATATGCCTCGAACTTCGCCTTTTCTTCCGGAGTGTACTTGCCGGCAAAACGGTTTTTGCCTTCCAGCAGGTCGCAGGCCACATAATTGCCCGGGTAGAGCCGGTAGTTGCGGTGTATCTCCCGGTCAATCAGTTCTGCCACTTTCCTGAACACTTCCGTCTTCGGCAGATCCCTCATTGTCTCCAGCGTTTCGTTGATGCAGGGGGCAGCCTGGAAGTGCACCCGTCCCTTGTAGCCGAATATGCCGGTCCTCATATTGTTCAAATCATCCTCCTGACTCTTCTTGAACCCTTCGATGTCACGCTTCGACTGCATCTCTTCCGCCTTGAGGAAGTCGCACGGGTCGTATTCATACGAGAGCGACATGGGGACGATGTTCAGTTCCTGCAGCCGGTCGATGACATTTCCCTCTCCGCCGATGGCCAGCATCTTGAGCACACTTTCCTGTGTATGGTCGTTGGAATCCTTGGCCCTTCCTTCCCGCTGTGCAATCCAGACGTTTTCATGTTTCTGCGTGATGGCGAAATGGATGTAGCGTGACATGCGGGCTGACGATTCGAGCATCTGGCGCATGCTCAGTGCGCGCTGCACGATAAACGATTTGTTGACGCGCACCAGTTTCTTTATCCACGGATAGATGAGCAGGTTGTCACCGATAGCGATTTCCACCGTAGTGGGGAATCCGTTCTGCAGGAGTCCCACAGAGATGAATCCGGGGTCGAGGACAATGTCGCGGTGATTTGAGATGAACGTGTAGTTGCGTGCCTTGTCGGGCAGCGCGGATGCGTCCAGCGTGAATCCGTCGCTGTATTCGCTGATGAGCTTCAGGAGCAGACCGTAGAAGATGTTTTTCTGTACGTCCAGGCTGGTTTTACAGTGTGCCAGCACGTGCCTCAGCTTTTCCAGAGTCATGTCGGGCATGACGGAGTTGGCGACCGATTGGAACATCGGGTCGGAAAGCAACTCTTCAAACACTTGCGGAAGCTCTTCCGGTGAATACGGACGGATTTCGTCAAATTCGGCAGGTATGTTCATGGCTTTCTTAATGTTTTCGTCCAAAGATAATGAATTTAATTGAAATGGTCTTCAATTATGTCTGTCATAACATCTTTTATGTCAAGTCCGGCGGCACGTACCTGCTGGGGAATGAAGCTGGTGGCTGTCATTCCCGGAGTGGTGTTGATTTCGAGCATGTTGATTTTTTCTCCTTCCGTGATGATATAGTCGATACGGACGATGCCCTTGCACCCCAGAATGTCGTAGACGGTCGAAGTGAGCCTTTGCACCCGGTCTGTCAGTTCAGGACTGAGGCGGGCGGGGGTGATTTCCGTCACCTGACCGTTGTATTTGGCGTTGTAGTCGAAAAATTCGTTTTTGCTGACCACCTCCGTGATGGGAAGCACCACTGATTTGTCTTTGGTCTTGTAGCATCCGTTGGCCAGTTCAATACCGTCCATGAAAGCTTCAATCATCACATCATCCGATTCCTTGAACGCCGCTTCGAGTGCCGGCTGAATCTGCTCTTTTGACTTCACTTTCGTCACTCCGAAGCTGGAGCCGCTGGCATTCGGCTTGATGAAGCACGGAAGCCCGATTTTCTCCATCACATCCTCGTCGCTGATACCCTGGCACTTGTGGACGAGCATGGATTCCGCTATTCTCACCCCGAATCCCTTGAGATACTGGTTGAGCGTGAACTTGCTGAACGTGAGTGCGGATACCAGCACGTCGCAGGTGGAGTAGGGGATACCTATAAGCTCGAAATAGCCCTGCAGGATTCCGTTCTCGCCCGGTGTGCCGTGGATGGTGATATAGGCGAAGTCGGGGATAACTTTCTGCCCGTTGTCCATGAAACTGAAGTCGTTCTTGTCCACTCTGGCACGCGACCCGTCCGGGAGGATGGCCTCCCAAGTCTGTCTGGTCAGTTCGATGATGTAAAGCGTGTATTTTTCCTTGTCTATGAATGAATAGATGCCTTCCGCGCTTTTCATGGAGACTCCGTGTTCAGACGAGTCTCCTCCTGCTACGATAGCGATGATACGTTTCATAATTCTTCTCTGTTGCTGATATAGTTTCTCCATCGTTCCAGAAGGCGGGTCATGTCATCGGGCAGTTCGGACGTGAAGAACATTTCCTCTCCCGTGCGGGGATGCACGAAGCCCAGTGTCCTGGCATGAAGGGCCTGCCGCGGACAGATTTCAAAACAGTTGTTTACGAATTGTTTGTATTTGCTGAAATGCGTTCCTTTCAATATTTCGTGTCCGCCGTACCGCTCGTCGTTGAACAGCACGTGGCCGATATGTTTCATGTGGACACGGATCTGGTGGGTCCGTCCGGTCTCGAGCACACATTTCACCAGTGTGACGTATCCCAGACGTTCCAGCACTTTATAATGTGTGACGGCATGTTTCCCCTGTGTCGGGTCGCTCATTACCGCCATCTGCATCCGGTCTTTCGGGTTACGTCCGATGTTGCCGGTGACGGTGCCCTCATCTTCATCTATGATGCCCCATACCAGCGCGTTGTATTCACGCTTGGTGGTCTTGTTGTAGAACTGGAGTCCAAGGTGTGTCTTTGCATCCGGTGTCTTTGCCACCACCAGAAGTCCGGACGTGTCTTTGTCGATGCGGTGCACCAGTCCCACCTGAGGGTCATTCGGATTGTAGGTGGGCACATCGCGGAGATGCCACGCGATAGCGTTCACCAGCGTGCCGTGGTAGTTCCCGCATCCGGGATGCACCACCAGTCCTGCGGGCTTGTTTATCACCATCAGGTCTTCATCCTCGTACACGATGTCCAGCGGGATGTCTTCCGGGATGATGTCATTGTCGTATCGGGGGCGGTCCATCATCACTGTGAGCACATCGAGCGGCTTCACTTTATAGCTGCTTTTCACCGGTTTGCCGTTGGCCATGACAAATCCCGCGTCGGCAGCAGTCTGGATGCGGTTGCGCGATGCGTTCACGATGCGTTCAAACAGATATTTGTCAATCCGCACAGGTGCCTGTCCTTTGTCCACCACCACCCGGAAATGTTCGTAGAGTTCTGTCCCGCTTTCTATCGGCTCGATGTCTTCCAGCGATTCGTCCAGCTCATTGTCGATATAGTCTTCTGCCATTTCTGTAACCATGCGTTAGAACCATGAATCATCTACCTCCGCTTCACCATCTCCGGCATTGTCTGAAGGCAGGACAATCTGTGTGGAGTCCGCTTCCATCGATTCGCGCATGGCGGTGCTTCCCACGCAGAGCGTCAGGAGTGCTTCGCTCGGTATCTTGTCGCCGGTCGACAGACTTCTTCCCCGGTATTTGATTCCGTACACCCAGTCCTGTTCGCCCGACACATATTCCGGTTCAGTCACCTTGAACCCCATGGCCTTCAGCTTGGCTTCGGCCTGTCTCAGCGAACTGTTGTCAATCAGGTCGGGCAGGGCGATGAGAGGCACGTGTGTCGTGGTGACGGTGAGGTAGACGGTCCGTCCTTCTTTCACTCTCGCTCCTCCCAGCGGTTTCTGGTCGAGCACGGTTCCGGCCGGTGTGCCTTTCACATAGCTGGAATCGACTATCATCCATTTCATCTTCTGCGTTTCCAGCGCATGACGCGCTTCCGCAAGCGTTTTGTTGGTCACATTGGGAACCAGATACGATTCTCCGTGGTGGGTGTACCGGTCGAGCCAGAACAGCGTGCCCCAACAGACAATGATGACCACTATGACCAT
This sequence comes from uncultured Phocaeicola sp., assembly GCA_944320815.1. GTDB lineage: Bacteria > Bacteroidota > Bacteroidia > Bacteroidales > Bacteroidaceae > Phocaeicola. Next base: position 34,650 of record CALUIZ010000027.1, read on the forward strand.
TCCGGCCAGATTCAGCCAGAAGAAACGGTTCTTCTTGAATGAAAAGAAATCTTTGAATGAAATCATTTTGCTCTTTGCTTTTTTAATCCGGGCCTGTCGGCATATTTCTCTGAACCGTTCTGACGGCATCTGCATGATGTCGGCTTGTGCCCTGCAGACAAATCTCGCTCCGGTCCTTTCTCTTTGCGACGGCTCCGTTTTTCCGGCAAAAGTAACGATAATTGCTTAATCCCGAAAATTTTACTTTCGTTGATTGTGAAAAATTATATGCGTCACCGCACAGACTTGCCCGTTCCTTGTAAAAAGTTATGGTCCGGCTGTCAGACCATACGGTTTGCATCTATAGACTATATGGTCTGACAGCCGGACCATATGGTCTGTATGCCGGACTATAACTTTGTCGGTGGACTTTTGGGCTTGTCTCTTGAACTTTTCCGGCATATTGTCCCGGCATGTTTTACGGCATGGTATGTATGTTTCCGTTTTATTTTTTATAATTTTGCCTCTCCCGTATTCGTATATGGACCGCCGGATTGGCCGTCTTTTGCAGGTTGCGGGTGTCAATCGCGGATTTGCCGCATATAATGTCGTCCATATGAAAAGTCGTGTCGCAGAACTTGATTTCTTGAAATGCGTGTTCATCCTCCTGATGATTGCGTTCCATCTGGTGTATATCGGTGACAAGTATCCGTATGCCAAAACATTGGTGTACACATTCCATATGCCCGCTTTCCTGATAATCTCAGGCTATCTGATGAATGTGGAGAAGAAAGCGCGTTCTTTTCTACGGATGATATTCTGGATTTTTGTCCCTTATGCGGTGATGGAAAGCGGTTATGTGGTGATGTCTTCAGTGCTTCCCGTGCGTGGGGGAGTGGACGTGCTCGGCTGGGACGTGTGGCTGGAGAAACTTTTCCTGCATCCGGTAGGTCCGTACTGGTATCTGCATACCTTGATGGTCTGCGGACTTACCTATTATGCAGTATACCGGATGTTTGCGGGTAGGAAAGCACCGCTTTCTTTTCTGATAGTTCTTTCCTTGCTGTATGGGGTGGAAGCGTCGGAATGGGTTGGAGTTGTTTCTTTGTCCAACGCGCTTTATTTCCTTGCGGGTGTGACCTTGAGACATGCCTCCATCGGGTTCTGTTCTTTTTTCCGTCCTTCCTGGTGGGCGGTCCTGCCTTTTGTGTGGCTGGCTTCCGACATGTCGAATCTTGACAGATCCCTTCTTTCCGGGGTGGCACTGACTTATCTTTCTGTCAGTTTGTCACTTGCACTGTATCGTCTTTTGCCTGAAAAGGCAGTGCGTTCTGCCTGCTTCATCGGTTCCAACACCTTCATCTTGCTTGTCTTTTCCCCTATTTTTACCATGCTCGTCAAGCCGCTGGTACCTGTATTCGCGTTCGACCCGTCCGGAATGCTTTTCCTGTTCGTTTCGTTGTGCGTTACGGTGGCGGGATGTTTTGTGATAGCATGGGGGATGGACAGACTGCATCTTTCGCCTTTTTTCTGGGGGAAGGAGAGCATGGTCCAGTCATTCGGCTGAGGCTGTCACGACAGATTGTCAGTCGGATGCTTTGCTGGCATTCTGTTTGTAGGGAGTAATGTGTATTTCGATTAAACAATTAAAACATATAGCTATGATTTCAGAAAAATTACAGAACGCAATCAACGAGCAGATCAATGCCGAAATGTGGTCGTCAAACCTCTATCTGTCAATGTCCTTTTATCTGCAGAAGGAAGGCTTCGACGGATTCGCTTCATGGATGAGGAAGCAGTCGCAGGAAGAACTTCAGCATGCATACGACCTGGCCGACTATGTGGCAAAGCGTGGTGGTGCTGCCAAAGTGGACAAGGTTGATGTCGTTCCGCAGGGATGGGGAAGCGTGCTGGAAGTGTTTGAGCATGTCTACAAGCATGAATGCCACGTTTCCGGACTGATAGACGAGCTTGTCAATGTGGCTTCGGCTGAGAAGGACAAGGCTTCGCAGGACTTTTTGTGGGGCTATGTGCGCGAGCAGGTGGAAGAAGAGGCTACTGCTCAGGGCATTGTGGAGAAACTGAGAAAATGCGGTGATGGCGCCGGCATCCTTTATCTGGATGAACAGTTGGGCAAGTCCCGCGCATGAACATAAGGTTGAGTGTTATGGATCATCCTGTAGCTTCGGCTGCAGGATGATTTTTTTGTCTCTGGAGTCTGTTGGTTTGGTATAAAATTTTAACTTTGCCCCCAGTTGTAACTTTAATATCTTTATAGGAATGGGGGACATTATTTTGCGCGGATGGAACTGGTGCAAGCGTATCCGCCATCGGCGCGGCTACGGAGTGCATTCTCCGTCGGACTTTTTTTTTATCACGAACGTCGTTTATGAGCAACGGCCTTTTTATGCGTACAGCTCTTTGCATCATCTGCGGAGGGTGGTTGCTTTTTTGCCCCATTATCGTGAAAAAGTCGACAAGTTCCTTTTCCGGCTGGTGAACTTTCTGCAGCCGTCCGTGTTGTTTGAGATAGGCACGGGAAGTGGAATCAGCGCGCGTTATATGACGGAGGCACGGAATGAGATGTCGGTCTATACGTTTACGGATACCGGGCAGGATGCTGTCAGACGCATTCTCGCCTCAAAATCGTCGGTGGTCTATACGGAAGGGAATGTGCTTGAGGAAGTCAGGAAACTGATTGAAAAGGGGATTGTCCCCGACCTTGTGCATATCGCTCATACGCCCGACTATGCGAAGGTATTCGAGGCTCTGGTACCGCTGGCCGATGAGGAGACTTGTTTCATAATCGGCAAGCCTTATCTCAACAGCGAAAAGAAACGTTGGTGGAAGGATGTCATTGAAGATTCCCGCACGGGAGTGACATTCGATCTCTATGATGTCGGCATTGTCTTTTTCGACAAGAACCGGATAAAAGAGCACCGTGTGGTGAACTTCCTTTAATATGAACAGTATGGAAAAGAGCAGAATTTATACAAAGACGGGCGACGGAGGGAAGACTTCCCTTGTGGGTGGCGCGAGGGTGCCGAAGACACATGTACGTCTGGAGGCATATGGAACAGTGGATGAATTGAATGCCTGTGTGGGGTTGCTGGCTTCTCTTGTGGACGATGCCGGGCTGAAGGAACAGCTCCTGCAGGTGCAGCATAGGCTGTTTTCCGTAGGTTCCTATCTGGCCACCGACCAGACACGGACGGAGTTGCCCGAAGCAGGACGTTTGTCGGAGGAGAGCGTGTTGTTTCTGGAGCGCGCGATTGATGCGATGGACGGTTCTCTTCCTCCTCTGAAGGGCTTTGTTCTTCCGGGAGGGAGTCAGGCTTCGGCATTGTGTCAGGTTTGCCGGACGGTCTGCCGCAGAGCAGAACGGAGAATGCTGGCTCTGGAAAATGAAGGAGAATGTGAACTTGACATAGCCGTAAAACGTTTTATCAACCGGCTGTCGGATTATTTGTTTGTTCTGGCAAGAAAGTTGAACAATTTAACAGATAAGGGTGAAATTTATTGGGATAAAAGTTGCAAATGAGATAATTTGTTATACTTTTGTGGCTCAATAAGTCAAAATGTAAAACTTTAAAAATAGGAATATCATGTATTGGACATTGGAATTGGCTTCGAAGCTTGAGGATGCTCCTTGGCCGGCAACAAAAGACGAACTGATAGATTACGCCATGCGTTCGGGTGCTCCTTTAGAAGTGATTGAGAACTTGCAGGAGATGGAGGATGAAGGTGAGATCTATGAAAGTATAGAAGATATTTGGCCTGATTACCCAAGTAAGGAAGATTTCTTTTTCAACGAGGAAGAATACTGATAGCTTTTTAGTAAGCTAAATTATTAAATTACAGCGCGATAAGCAATGAAAATTTGTTTGTCGCGCTGGTGTTTTATGGTCTTTGATGGTGTGGTTTGTTTGTCTAAATTGGCTAAATTGCGGTTTTCTTCACAAAATCGGGGATTAGACAAAATTCATTATCTTTATAGAGGTTTGTGAGTATTGTTGCAGACTTTATTTTGTTAGTATGAGAAGAACTAAATGATAATATCTTTATAAATAAAATAGTACAATATGATATATTCTTTTGACTCACTCGTTGAAACACTCCGTTCACATTGTAATAATGTAAAGCACCGTATTTGGATATGCTCCCCATTTATTGGTTGTATAAAGGACGTCTTACGTATTATAGGTGGTTCATGGAAGAGAAATGATATTGATTTCAGGGTTATTACAGATATAGAAACAGGTTTTATACGACAGGATACTTTTGATGATTTTATTAAGAATCATCCGAATTCTATTAGAACCTTAAAAAGCTTACATGCTAAGATCTACATTGTTGATGATTGGTGTTTGGTCTCTTCAGCCAATCTCACAGGAACAGCTTTCAGCAAAAGATATGAGATTGGAACAGATGACGTTAATATAAGTGAGGTGGAAACATTCTTCAATTCACTTTGGGAAAACAAAAAGACCAAACTTGTAACATCATGGAGCAAAGGCAAGAAACAATCCCAGATTGAATTTGAGGATGGAGGTGTCGGATATGATAAACTGACGAACTTACCGACATACTCCGCACGGATGGGAAAAATGGATAAGTATCTCGCACGGTGCTCCAAATACAAAGCCTTTGCTAAGAATTATGAAAAGATTACGGGGCGATGTCGAGATATGGTTGATGATGGCTTTACTCTTCTTCAAGAAGTAGATTATTTATTCAATTATCTTGAACATGTGGTTTGCGTTTCCAAAGAACTGACAAAAGTTCAACAACGTACAGAATCCACCAGAAATTCTTTGATCAAAAAATATTTCAAAGAAATATCAACGCATTACGAACAGAATAGGAATTATGAACTCAGAAGAATCAATAGCACCAAACTGGTCAAGAAACTAACTTCCCCATCAAGAATTAAGACAATAAGTGCTAAGGAGGTTCGAACCGTTCTTGATACCTTCAATTGCTTTGGACTTGGAAGAGATATGCATGGACATGCCTCAAATTTTATCAAAAAGAATTCATTGAGTGACATTAGGTATCATTGGGATGCTTTGCTGAACCACGGAGATATTACATCCGAAAAAGTAAATGAATGTTGTAAACTCAGACATTGTAGTGATTCGAGTGTTAGCGAACTGATAGCATGGCGATTCCCTGACAAATATCCAATTATGAATACGTGCTCTAAGAAAGGGTTATGGTTCTTTGGAATTGATGGATAGGTTTAATCTGTAAGTCAAGATATAATGATAAATTTTTCTTGTATTATTTTAATATTTTGCGTTTTAGCCGAAAAATAGAATGTTATATTTATATTGTAATTAAGGTGTAAAAACTACTAATATGGAAATATCATCGCTTGAACAATACGTGCAAAAATATCACGAAAAAGTAACAGCAGAAAATGCCGGACAAGTGATAGCCGAATTTGACGAAAGTTGGAAACATTTTACGAAATATATGAATGATGAAACACCAAAACGATTGTCAAAATATGGGCTTGCACTTATAATACTTTCTGTTGGGTATTATGAATTAAAAGATACAAATGAACGGGATATCATACGCTTGTCTGAACTGATTGGTGATTTTGATTTAGATGATAATGTCAAATATAAGTTTGATGTAAAACAAATTTTATTCCAAAATCTTGGATTGTGCTGGCATAAATTGAATTATGACAACAGAGCTATTGAAGCATTCAAAAAGTATATTTATTATTTGATTATTGTATCAAGTCATACAGCATATAGTCCGACAGCTTTTGCATTTAGAAAATGCACGAACTTTCTATATCAGTCATTGGTAAACGAACAATTGAATCTATCATCGCCGACTACATTCAACGACCCTTTTGATTGTCCTATAAGAGAATTGTTGAATAATGGAGATGATATTTCAAAATTACAACTACAGGCCTATAAGGATTGTTTAAAAATTGCTTGCTTTATGAGCAATGTAAAATTGCCATATCCTAAGGACCATAATAATTTTTTCAGTGAACTTGTTTACAATGAAAAGAAACATAAAAAAGATAAGAAAGAATTTTTAAATACTTTAATGTGGGCTCATTATGCCGACTCTCATAAAGGAATATGTATTAAGTATAGATTTCCAAATTCTATGTCGAAATTAGGATGTGATGGCAATGGTATCGTAGCCTATTTCAAAGATGTAAAATATTCTTCTGAAGAAATGAGTAAATACTCCAAGAAAGATTCCATAAATTTAGAAGATGCCTTTTTCCTGAAAGGAAAGGACTGGAAATATGAAAACGAATTACGCTTCCTTCATTACGACTTGAATAATCAAGATACTTATGGTGCAATTAATATTCCCAATTGTATTGAAGCGATCTATTTTGGGCTGAAATGTTCGGATAAGGATAAAGAAACCATACTAAATATCATGAGCCCCAAACAGTTCGTTCAAAAAAATATTGAAGGGAATGTATCTACTAAAAAACCAATTGAATTTTACCAAATGGTTTTGGACAAAAAGCATTTTGGTCAACTTAAAGCAATAAAATTGAAATAACTTTTTCACATAATCAAGACTTGTAGCTTTTTGTTTGTCTTCCATTTCCTCCCATCGCCTCAGACCGTCTCAGATAGTGCAGTTTGTTTGTGCAAATTTCATTGTGATTTGACTAACCTTTTGATATTTAGCGTATAGTCAATTCTTCAACGAGGAAGAATATTAACAACCTTCAGATAGGTTGAATAATTGAATGCCAGAAGGTGCGCTTTTTGACACACCTCCACTCGATTTTATGAAAGAGATTGTCGGGAAGTCATTTCTTGATGATAAACTTAAAGATAAAAGCTCTGGATTGATTGGTGAACGGATAGATGTAAGATTGTCTCAGGCCAGACCGTATGGCTTGTTTGTCTGAATCACGGAATATAATGAGAACACGGATATATGGCAAGGATACATTTATTTGGCACTTCCGGAAATAGAATTGTCAGAGTTGCATACATTTGAAGTCTGCTTATCCAAATCCTGCCTGATTTTTTGACGATTTCATACTTTATTGTCACAGTCGGCAAAATAAAATTAGAAAGCATTGGTTACATTTGCCAATGGTTAATTAGAGTATATTATGAGAAATAGCCGATTATTTGTAGATGCAACTTTGTTGCTTTTCCTTTTGGTGTGTGTTTCATGCAACCGCTATCCTGGTTTCCGGGAGAAATTTGTTGTTCATGCTGAAGTGTTATTGGACAGTACGTTGAAATATTACAGGGTTGGGAATACCTGTTTGTTCAATGAAAATTATCCGAAGCAGAAAAATGAAAAGGTTTCTTATCTGTAAGCATTCGGTAAACCACGTATTTTCGTCTCCAACTTCCATCATTAACTTTACGTCCAAAAAGCCAAGTTATG
>CALUIZ010000028.1 GCA_944320815.1 uncultured Phocaeicola sp.
TCCTCCGCCCTTTCCGCTACGCTCCAAGGACGGAGGAAGGCGGTGGCGGAGTTGCACTTCTAACTTGACGGTAGCAAGCTTTTTGTCTTATGGACTTCTGCGGAAATATCAGGCTGTTCCGTGTGAAGCATCCTTTTCTTTTGACTGGAATAACGGCTTGTTATATGAAAAGAATCTCCGTGCCGCCGCCAACAGAAGAAATGGCGGCAACCGGAGATTCAGGGTCGTTTTTATGAAACTTTGTTCAGAAGGAGAGTGCGGGTCAGAGCGTGTAGCCTGTCCAGCCGAAGAGGTTGGTCGCACAGCCTGCGTGGCCTGCTTCGATTGTGACGGTGGCACCTGCCGGATTCTTGGCATTCGTATCCTTTTCTACGTTTGTCGCTTCTTTGGTCACTTCGACAGACGTACCGTCTGCTGCGTTGCCTTTGCTGTCCTGCAGGTCTACAAGCTCTTCAATTGTGCCGGAACCTTTTACAAGCGCATTGGTGATGGTAGCTTTCGCGCCGCGGCGTACTTTGATGGCATCCTGCATGGGCTGAGATGAAGACAGCGTTTCGATGGTCATGTTTTCAATCTTGAAGTCAGACTGGTTGACGTGGTCCGGGCCGTTTCCGTCCAGGTTTCCGTCAGCTTCCACACCGCGCGGGTCCTCTTCCGTGCTGGTGAACGACGCTTCCCATCTTCCGTAGCAGTTGTTCAGGGTTCCGCAGTAGCCCTGTGTGAAGTCGAACATGTCGTCATCGCAGTTCACTGCCAGCAGGTTGCTTACGTTTACCGAACCTCCGAAGAATTCGATGGCGTCGTCAGCACCTTCGGCAATGTAGATGTTCTCGATTTTTGTTCCGTTTCCTACAGCGTTCAAAGTCAGACCATTGTGCTCGATGTCCGCACTTGAACGTGCTCCTGTGTAGAGGAGTCTGATATAAGAGAGTTCGCCGGAGTTGTCGTTGGCATCATCTCCACCATACAGATAATTAGTGTCCACTTCCGTAGAGCCTTCCTTGATGGGGTCGCCTTCTTCCGGGTTTGCATTGTATGAGATGGGTGCTTTTCCGTTCAGGATAAGTCCACCCCAGTATCCTGCACTTGCCTTGCTCTCATCGTCGGCGGTGAAAGTGATGGGAGCGTCGGCTGTACCTTTCGCAATGATTTTCCCACCGCGTTCAACCAGAATGTAGCTTGAGAATCCTTCTCTGGCCTTGATGGTCATGCCGGCGGGGATTGTCAGCGTTGCCCCTTCTTTTACGTGAACGGTTCCGTCGATGAAATACTGTTTGTCAGCGTCGAGTGTCAGATCTTCTCTGATTTCGGCGGGGATGTTTTCACCTTCTGTCGTTACACCGCCGTTTGTGCCCCCGTTGTCTGGAGTGTTGTCATCGTCACTGCAGGAAGCAAGACTCATTCCACTTACGATGGCAGCGAATGCCATTGCGGTAAAAAAGAATTTTTTCATGTTGATAAAATTTGGTTAGAAAAATAGTTAGTAAATGTTTTTTATACGTTCAGGTCAAAAATTGCAGCTCACTCCGATGCTGAAGTCCATGCCTTTCTTGTATTTGCTCAGTACGACCTCCTTGTTGTCTGCATTTCCCTTGCGGGTGAGCTGGTGGGTCGAGTTGAGCAGGTTGCGTGCCTTTACACTGACGGAGAGATATTTTCCGATTTGTGTGGAGGCCACGAAATCGAGTGTCGGTATCCCGTTTTCCACGATGTCCTGATAACCCTGCGTTCCGATTGTGTAGATTCTGTCGCTGAAATAGTTGAGCACTAAAGCCGTGTTCAGCGACTTTGTCCCTTTGCGGAACAGATAGCTCAGGTCGGCATTGGCAATCCAGGGGGCGGCTCCTTCAAGCTGTGAGCCTGTCGGGTCGCTTGCCAGAGGAACTTTTGCACAAGTGTAGGTGTAGGCTCCGTTTATTCCGAAACTCAGCTTGCTCAGTCCGTTGTCGGGAAGCTGGCGTGAGAACAGATTCTTTTTCAGTTCCATTTCCACTCCGGCGGCAGTGGCGTGGTCCGCGATGTTCTGGTAAGAAAGGAAGCCTCCGGCACTGGCGACTTCAATTCTTGAAATCGGGCGTTTGATGTATTTGTAGAATCCGGTGATGGAGAACAGTTCTGAAGGCGACAGATACCAGTCCCATTTGAGGTCGATGTTATAGTTGTCAGACGGCTTCAGGTCCGGATTACCCTGACTCTTGAAACTTACGCTGATGTAGCGGTAGGGCGAGATTTCCTTTGACTGCGGCAAAGTGTAGGTCTTGCTTGCGGCCAGTCGCAGCGTGTGGCTGTCGTTGATGTTATAGCGGAGGTTCAGGCTCGGCAGGAAATACGACTTGTCGATTTCCTGGCTTCCTTTGCTTCCGCCCCGGTTCACGTTGTAGTCCACTTTCATATATACATCATCGTATTTCAGTCCGAGATTGGCGATGAATTTTGAAGTGAACTGATAAGTGGCTTCCGCATAGGCCGAATGGATATTCTTGTTCACGCTGTATTTGTCCAGATTATAGTCGAGCAGAAAGTCGTTGTCCTGATAGTTGCTCTCATTGTAATAATCATCGAAATGTATGACATTGATGTCGAATGCAGGCTGGTCCACGACCGACATGTCATACTCTGCAGCCTCAAAACTGTCGTCGATGATACGCCCCATGTAGCCGATCTGCACGTTGGAGTTCTGCTCGAAGCGGTCGGCTATTTTGTAGACCAGTGAAGCGCGCAGGTTCAGGTCCTTTTCGTCGAGTCCGGAAAAATAGCGTTGCTGCACGCCGGTGCCTTTCATCGGCACATAGCCTTCGTCTGTCTTTGACAGGTTGTTGATACGGCGGTCAGGCTCGTTCCCGTGGATGATGTTGTAAGAGACTCCCGCATGGAGGTCGAATTTCTTGTTCAGTTCCCATTTGCTGTTCAACTGGTTCACGAACAGCAGATTGTCGTTGGCCTGCTGGCGGCGCATGAAGCCTTCATATGTGTCGGACGACTGATAGTCATTGTCCATGCCCAGATATTCTCCTACAGATTCTTTGGTGGCATGCACCATCATGAAATTATATGCAATTCTGTGTCTGTGGTTGTGGCTGTATTCCAGATTGGCCATTGCAATCTGGCTTGTCTCCACTTGTGAGATGTCGCCGTCCATGTCCTGCGACAGGGTTCCTGTGGTAGTGGTGTTGCGCACTTCCTCTTCGTAGTGTGTATAGTTTTTGTTGTGGCTTGCCACGAGATAGAAAGACAGCGGGTTCTCGTTGTTGCCGAGGCGGAACTTCTTTCCTCCCGATATGGCATAGCTCTGGTTGATTTGCAGGTCCTGTCTGGCAGGGTCGAGCGAATTATGGAAATTGTAGCTGTTGAGGCTTTCTCCGGGCTGGGTCTTGTTGGCGAAACCGAATGCGTTCACTCCGCTCATCTTCAGGAAGTCGGAAGACACGGTTTGGGTGTTGAGTCCTCCCGACAGGCTGATGTTCAGCTTGCCGTCGCCGGTAAGTTCCTTCGATGTGATGTTGATGTTGGCTCCCGCCACGTCTGCCAGCGTGTTGCTGTAGAAGGCCTTGTTCACTTCAACCGACTGGATGATGTCGGTAGAGAAGAAGTCGAGCGCGATGTTCTTGTATTCCGGGTCTTCCGATGGGATGGGAAAGCGGTTCAGTGTCGTGATGTTATAACGGTCGCCCAGTCCGCGGACAAATACGTTCTTCACACCTTCCTGCTTGGAAATTCCTGAAATCTTTGTCACGGCACCTTGTGCGTCGCTCACTCCCTTGCGCGAGAGCTCCTGTGCGCCAACGGCCTGCACCGCCACCACCGAACGTTTCTGTTCGAGCAGCGTCACGTTTTCCGATTCCCGGTTGGCTTTGCCCACCACCACTACATCCGACAGCATCTGGTCGTCAGTGACCATCTCGAAGTCAAGCGTGGTGACTTTGTTGTCCTCAATCTTTACCTGACGTTTTACGGCCGTCTTGTAGCCTACATATTTTATCTCGATGTCATATATTCCGTCCTTTATGCCGGACAGTTGGAAATTCCCGTCAATGTCCGTTATCGTGGCGAGATTGCTTCCCACCACCTGCACGGTGGCTCCAATCAGCGGTTCTTTCGATTTCTGGTCCTTGATGCTTCCTCTGATGTTCACCTCCGTCTCTTCTGCCCCCATCATTTGCGCAGCCATAAGTGTCATGAGTGCGGTTGCGCCGATCCATTTTCTTAGCCTGTTCATTCTTCGTCGATACTTTGTTTTTCCGTGTGCAAAGTTCGTCCGGCGGGGTTACATCATTATATCAGTGGAGTGAAGATTCGTTTAAGCGGATGTTTCGGAAGCGTTGCTTTGTGTTACATTCTGTTTTCATGTTTTACAAAGCGGTTACTTGAGAATGAACAGGGGCCTTTCCGGGGTGCTCAGGCTTTCGTCGTAGGCAAAGCCTTCCCATTCGAAGCGTTTCAATGCTTCCGGGTCTTCTGTCCAGCTTTTCAGGATATGTCTGGTCATTTCTCCCCGGCACATTTTTGTATAGATGACTATGGTGGAGAGCTTTCCGTTCTTGACGACTTGAAATTCGGGTGTAATGACGCGCACTTCACGGCACACTTTCTCCCAGTCGAACAGATTCTTCATCTCTCCGCTTGCCAGATTCACCAGAATGTTCCCCTGCTTTTTGATTTCATTTATGAAGTAGTCGGTGAGCAAAGGCCGCCAATATTCGAACATGGTCTTGTTCTCCCGTTCCGGGAGCCTGACGTTCCCTTCAAGCCGGTAGTTCCTGATACCGTCCAGCGGACGCAGTATCCCGTAGAGGAAGGAAGAGATGAAAAGATGCGTCTGGGCGAACAGAAAATCCTCTTCCGTAAAGTCTTTCGGACTGATGTGCTTGAACACGATTCCGGTGTATGAAAGGAGGGCAGGAAGCGGACGGTTGTTTTCTGAGAAGAAATTATGGTAACGGAAATGGTTTTCTGCGGCCAGTTTGGGACTGACGTGCAGTAGCCGCCCCATTTCTTCAGCCGGAAGCTGTGCGAGATGAAGTGCGTTGCTGCCGGCTTCTTTCTCAAAATGCGGGACTGAAATATAAGGTGTGTGCGTTTGGGTGTGCGCCGTCATGGTCTTCGCGCACGAGATGAATGTAATCATATTCTTTTCTTTATATTATATATTGTGTTCCAGTGCAAAGATAAGCAAAATATTCCGGTGTTCCGGAGAACTTTAGACGGGTGGCTGTTGTTGGTTATTGCATGGCCGGTTGGTTGCGTGGATGCATTGTCTGGATTCGGTTTTAGTTAATATTCTTTTGGATATCGTTTGTTGTCCTTCCCTTTTTGTGGATTCATGTGCCGTGTATGGACAATGAAAGCCGGAAGAGGAATTAGAATGTGAAAAGTCGGATTATGGCCTTGATTTCTTATAAACTGAAAGCTTGTTTGCCGGAATATGGAAAAATGTTTTTCAGAGGATGATTTTTCCGTTGTCTGAGTATGTATGCAATAAATATGCAAATAAAAATACGTATTTGACAAGAAAATCCAGATAAAAGTGTTAAAGAGCAGTTTTTTGAATGCATTTGTTGGAAAATCGTACAAATGTTTTGAAATATATTATTACTTTTGCGCGCTGTTAGAATGAATGAATTTTTATTAATGTAAAGTTAAACTTTTAAGAGAGGTTTTTATGAAAAGAAGATTGATGCTGTTGATGACCTGCCTGGTGATAGGTGTAGGTCTGGTGAACGCTCAGGTCAAGAAAGTGACAGGTCATGTCACTTCCGAAGAAGACGGCTTGCCTGTAGTGGGAGCATCAGTGTTGGTGAAAGGTGCCACGGTAGGTACTGTCACAGACATTGATGGTAATTTTACGTTGAACAACGTGCCGGGCTCTGCAGAAGTTCTGGTGATTTCATTTATCGGACTGGAAACGCAGGAAGTGGAAATCAAGCCTGTAGTGAATGTGGTGCTGAAATCCGACTCGGAGGTGCTGGATGAAGTGATGGTCGTGGCTTACGGTACGGCGAAGAAATCTTCGTTCACCGGTTCGGCAACCAATGTGCATGCCGACCAGATCACTTCCGGCTCTCGCGAATCTATCGACAAGGCTCTGGCCGGAAAGGTGACCGGTGTCCGCATTGCGTCGGCTACGGGTGACCCCGGTTCGATGGGTGAGATGAATATCCGCGGTGTCGGTTCAATCAACGGGTCTACCACTCCGCTTTATGTGATAGATGGTGTGGTGATGAAGTCGGATGGCGACATGAACTATTATGGTAAGTCGCAGAGCGTTTTGAGTACGCTGAATCCGGATGACATTGAAAGCATGACGATCCTGAAGGATGCCGCCGCCGCTTCTCTGTACGGTTCGCGTGCCGCAAACGGTGTGGTAATCATTACTACAAAAGGCGGCAAGGAAGGAAAGACCCGTGTGTCATACAACGGTGAAGTGGGTTGGAACAAGATGGCGGTCGACCAGTACAACATGATGAGTGCTTCTGACTACAAGAATTATGTGCGTGAGGCAGTGGCAAACTACTATATGGACTATGAAGGCTTCACCGATAAAGATGCGGCTTACATCGCTGCGGATACTTATAACGGAGATCCGACGCGGAATGTGGGTGTGGGTGATTTCCTTTATGACACCACCGGAAAGTACAGCACGAACTGGAAGGACGAGATTTACCGTACAGCCGTGACACAGAACCATCAGATTTCACTGAACGGCGGCAATCAGTCGACCAAGTTCTATGCCGGGTTCGGTTACAACAAGAGCGAAGGTGTTGTGCTGGGCAGTGATTTCCAGCGTATTTCAGGGCGAATCAACGTAGATCAGAAGGTGGCGGATTGGGCGGATTTCTCCGTAAGACAGATGATTGCCTCTACTACGCAGAACGGTTTCCGTGACCAGAATGATCAGGCTCAGGGACTCGGTACAAGCTCTCCGCTGGGTATTCTGTTCGCAATGGACCCTACAGCTCCGGTGAAGAATGAAGACGGGACGTATAATGCGAATGCCGGCTACGGACAGGTAAGCAACCCGCACCTGATGCTCGGCGGAAAGGACAGTGATACGGCTCTTGAATGGATTCAGAGCAAGATGTTCCGCAGCATGACCAATGCGGAACTGAATCTTCACTTCCTCGACAAGCTGTTCGTGCGTTCCGTGTTCGGTTACGACTATATCGACAACAAGCATTTTGAGTATTGGGACCGTGACGGAGTGAATGGTGCAGCGGTAGGCGGTATGGGTACTCGCTATACCTTTGAAAATACGACTCTGACAAGCTCGAATACGATAACTTATACCGACACGTTTAAAGACAAACACAACCTGTCTGTTCTGGCGGGATTTGAACTGGAGAACCAGAATCTGCTTCAAATTGCGACTGTAGCGCAAAATTATTCCAGCCATCTGCCTGAACTGGCAAACGGCCAGCCTTCACAGGCTACGAGTGCTACATACGGCTCAGGCATGTTGTCTTACTTCGGCAATGTGAACTACAACTTTGACGACAAATATTACTTGTCGGGAAGTTTCCGCCGCGACGGTTCTTCACGTTTGAGCAAAGACAACCGTTGGGCTAACTTCTGGTCGGTATCCGGCGCATGGCGTTTGAGCAAGGAAGGTTTTATGGAGGATATGCCTCTGTTCACAGACTTCAAACTGAAGTTGTCATACGGAACGAACGGTAACCTGCCGGTGGATTATTACGGATACAAGGACCTGTACACCGGTTCCGGTTACGGGAACAATCCGGCTATCTATTGGAGCCAGTTGCCCAATGACAAGCTCACATGGGAAAAGTCCAAGAACCTTAATGTCGGTTTTGAATGGAACATGTACGACCGTGTGACATTGAGCGCAGAATATTATCTGAAGAAAACGACGGACTTGCTGTTCAATGTGCCTACGTCTCTTGTCACCGGATTTGCCGACAAATGGGATAACCTCGGTGAACTGAAAAACGACGGTGTGGAAATCGAGGTGAACTCACGGAACATTATCCATAAAGACTTTACATGGAATACAAACTTCAACTTGACTTACCAGCGGAGCATCGTTGAAGAGTTGCCGGACGGGGAAGACATCCAGTACGGGGACGGACAGATGTATATTCACCGTGAAGGAGAATCTATGTACAGCTTCTATCTGCCGGAATGGAAGGGCGTGAACCCGGAAACCGGACGCGGAGAGTTCTGGATCGACCCGAACGACCATTCCAAGGGTGCTACAACCAACTACAGTGAAGCTCAATGGGCTGTTGTCGGAAAAGCTTTGCCCGATGTGTTGGGAGGTATGACAAATACGTTTACCTATAAAGACTTCGACCTGTCGTTCTTGATTACGTATCAGTTCGGCGGTGACATGTTCGACTATCCGGGATATTTCACTCACAATGACGGTCTCCGCCTGGGTTCAATTGTGCCGGAAGATGACCTGGTAGGAAACTACTGGACAAAGCCGGGCGATATTGTGGATAACCCGAAACCTGTTTATGGTGGAGCTGCAACCGGACGTTCTGACCAGTTCTCAAGCCGTCATATCAAATCGACCGACAATATCCGTCTGCGCGAACTGACTGTAGGATATAATATTCCGATTTCAAAGAAATACATCAACCGTCTGCGTGTTTATTTCCGTGCCAACAATCTGGCTATGATCTGGGCCAAGACAAAAGGTGTGGATCCTGATGTGGCCATCAACGGTTATCGCCAGGCTGATACTCCGCAGTTGAGAAGTTGTGTTTTCGGTGTAAATATTGAACTCTAACCAAAAAACGAAAGATAATGAAAAAATTACATTATATAGCAGCATTCGCACTCGGACTTTCAGCCGCGGCTTGCGATGTGCTGGACAAAGAGCCGTCTAACCAGTGGGAATCTTCCACAGCCATCCAAAGTTATGACGACTTGGTGTATGCCGTAAACGGCGTATATGAAAGTCAGACAGGTGCCATCGACAACGGTACAAATTATCGTGGAAGCTATGCCGGCGACTTCACTCTCTATGCCGACATGAAAGGAAGCGACTATGAATGCTTCGGCAACAACAACATGGCTACAGACGTGTCCAGATATCAGGCCACACCGTCAGGAAGCGTTTCTGCCGACAATTTCTACAAGCGTTTTTATCTTTCAATTGCCCGTATCAACAAAGTGCTGGAAGGAGCGAAAGAAGCCGGCCTTGAAGGAGAAGACGTGGATGTGCAGTTGGGTGAATTGTATGCCTTGCGTGCCTTGTTCCATTTCGATCTGGCCCGTCTGTTCGCCAGACTTCCGTCTACCGTTGACAATTGGGAGACAGAACCGGGAATTGTCCTTTCTCAGGAAACCCATGAATCTGATTATATAGGGGAACGTGCCACCCTGAAAGCCACTTACGAGGCCATCATCGGTGATTTGAATACGGCTCTCGGTTATCTGCAGGCGGCTACTGAGCCCAATAACGGACATATCAACTATTGGGGAGCTCTCGCTTTGCGCGCCCGTGTCTATCTGTATATGGACGAGTGCGGGGGAACGGACTACAACAGCCTCGCGCTTGCAGATGCAGAAGATGTCATCAATTCGGGAAAATACAGCCTTTACGAACGTGATGACTATGCAGGCGTATGGGGAAGCGAATATACCTCAGAAAGTATTTTTGAGTTCCAGGTGACTTCATTATACAATCCGCAGCGTAACTCGTTGGGATATTATACTCATGCGTCAGGTTACGGAGAAGCGGGATTGAGCGACAGCTTTGTCGCTTTCCTGCAGGCACATCCAAATGATGTCCGCAGCACGATTATTGCGGAGGAAACGGATGGATATAGCGGAATGTACAGCCAGAAATATCCGGGACGCAACGGCGAGATTTATGTGAACAATCCGAAAGTAATCCGTCTGTCGGAAGTTTATCTGATTGCGGCTGAGGCTGCATTTAAGACAAACAATCCGGATGCTGCAGGATATGTGGACGATTTGCGCTGCAAGCGTATCAGCGGATATACGGCGGGAACTACAACCAGCGTAACTTTGGAGGAAATCCTTGACGAACGCCGTCTGGAGTTGAACGGAGAGGGCCATATGGCATGGGATATGTGGCGGAACGAGAAATCTGTAAAGAATCCGTACGTAACAGAAGAAATCAAATATGATGACTATCGTACCGTACTGCCGATACCTCAATCGGAAATAAATGTTTCCAACGGAATTTTGGTTCAAAACAGGGATTATTGATAGGATTGAAAGAACTTTGTTCAAATGAGGGTACATTTCGGTGTATCCTCATTTTTTTGGTCGGAAAAGGAATCTTTGTCCGGAACAGCCGCCTGTTTTGTTGCGTTCATGCGGCTATTGAAGTGGAAACAAACGGATGTCTTGACATGAGACTTCCGGTATCCGGCGGGTCTTGGAATGGAAAGAAGGATTTGTGGATGATATTCGCTTGTGGCGATACAAGAAAGGGGCATGTCGCAAGACATGCCCCTTTGGATTCAGATATTTAAAGTCAGAAAAGTTTTGAAGGATATTCACCTGCGTCAACCAGTGCCTGAATCTTGTCGACTACGCCCTGGCGGTCGGCTGCGTAAGTTACGCCGAACCATTTTGAAGTTGTGTCAAGCACTTTCACAGTGGCTGTGCCTTCGTTGATCAGTTTGTTGACCATCAGCGGAATGAAATATTCACACTTCAGGTTGCTGATATTGTCTTTCAGGAAATCGGCGAAATAATCTTCAGAATATTTGAAGTAGTCGGGAGTGAAGCCCCACATGTTCATTGAAACGGGAGTGTTGTCTGCAATGCCTACCCATTCGCCTTTTTCATCCTTATAGGAAACCACTCCGTCGACGCGCATGATTTCAGTGCGTTCAACAACGGTGGTCAGATGAGCGTTCTCGTCCGTTGAGCAGATGCCTCTTGCTACAGTACCGCTTTCCGACAGCGTGTTTCCTACGCGGAAGCCCACCATGCAATAGTCATTTTTCGCTCCTTCAGGCAGTTCTGACAGATATTTGCCCAATACGGCAAAGCTGTCACGGCCATAGAAGTCGTCGGCGTTGATGACGGCGAAAGGTTCTTTTATCACGTCCTTGCCCATCAGCACCGCATGGTTGGTGCCCCATGGCTTTACGCGTCCTTCCGGACAAGTGAAACCTGCGGGAAGATTGTTCAGGTCCTGGAATACCACTTCCACCGGAATGTGGTTTTCATATTTGCTGATAATCTTTTCACGGAAATCTTTTTCGAAATCACGGCGGATGACGAAGACAAGTTTTCCGAAACCTCCGCGGATAGCGTCAAAAATGGAGTAGTCCATGATTGTTTCTCCGCTTGGGCCCAGGCCGTCAAGCTGTTTCAAGCCACCGTAACGGCTTCCCATACCGGCGGCCAATACAAATAAAGTTGGTTTCATAAGCGTATTAATTGTTAGTAACTTCACAAAGGTAGAAAAATAAAGTGAGTATTGGTAAATAGTTTTTCAACAAAATCTTTTTTTCGTTGTTTTTTTATATATTCGCAATGACTAACTAGAGGACTCAAATGAAAAGGTACGTGAAATGGGGCGGAATCGCGCTGGCTGTTCCTGTCCTGTTGTTTATGATAATCTGCATATTGCTCTATATACCTCCCATACAAAACTTTATCGTAGGGAAAGCCACTCAGTATGCTGTGGAAACCACGGGGATGGATATCCGTATCCGTCGTATTTCTTTGTCCTTCCCGTTGAATCTGGTCGTGCATGACACGCAGGTCATCGACAGGAATGACACGATTCTTGATGTCAGTGAACTTACTGTGAAGGTGCAGATGCTGCCGCTGATAAAGAAGCAGGTGGAGATTGACGGTATCAGGATTGAGGGGGTGTCTGTCAATACGGCCGGGCTGATAGACGGCATGCGGCTGAAGGGAGAGCTGGGTGAGCTGTTCCTGAATTCGCATGGGGTGGAGCTTACTCCGGAAACGGCCATCCTGAACAGTTTCAGTCTGAAGGATGCCCGTCTGGCCCTTACCTTGGCGGATACTGCCTCTGTCGACACGACGGAGGCAAGCGAGCCCCTTCGGTGGAAAATCAGGCTGGAGGATATTCGGCTCGACAATGTGTCATTTTTTCTGCAGATGCCGCTTGACACGATGGATGTGGGGCTTGAAATCGGAAAGGCATCTTTGCGTGACGGATTCGTCGATTTGCATAAAGAGCTGTACCGGGCCAGTGAGTTCAGTCTTCTGAAAAGCAAGGTCACTTACAATTCGGGCAGTCGTCCTCAGGCGGAAAACGGATTCGACCCTTCTCATGTCGGGTTGACGGACATCAATGTTAGTCTGGATTCCATTTATTATGCGGGGAACAATATCCGCGCCTTGATCCGGCAGTTTGAACTGAAGGAACGTTCAGGGCTCCAGATCGTTTCGACTGAAGGAGAACTTCGTGCCGACAATGAAGCTATCCATGTGCCTTCGTTACGGATGAATACGGCAAATTCGTTTGTGGAGTTCAATGCGATGGCCGATTGGAGTGTGACCGAACAGAGCGGGCAGGGGAAACTCAGCGCGCGGCTGATGGCGGAGATAGGCAAGTCGGATCTGGCAAAAGCGATACCCGACCTTCCGCAGGATTTGGTGAAAGCACTTCCCCCTGCGCCGGTGCAGGTCCGTGTCGGAGTCGACGGGACGTTGGACAAGCTGCGTCTGACGACTTGTTCTGTGGGGATTCCCGGACATTTCCGTATGGAAGCGGACGGTGTGGCGGAACACCTGCTGGATAGTCTCAGGCGGAAAGGAAGTCTCAGCCTGAACGGCGATTTTGTGCAGATGGCATTCGTCGAAAAGATAACCGGAGGAATCACGGTCCCATCAGGACTCGTGCTGAAAGGGGATGCCGGCATGACCGGTAACTTTTTGACCGCCGATACCCGTCTGGAGGAGGGGGAAGGTGTGCTGGAACTGAAAGGGGAGTATCATATGGACAGGGAGGCTTATAAGGCTTCTCTTCTGGCGGACAAGCTGGACCTGCATGGCTTCATGCCGAATGATTCTCTTTTTGAGCTGACGGCTTCGGTGACGGCTGAAGGTGAAAAGTTCGACTTCTTGTCTCCCGCTACAGCGTTGCAGGCCGACGCTTCTTTGGAGCATCTGCGGTATGGCTCACGAATCTTTTCAGGCATCAGTCTCAACGCACGGCTGGAACGGTCGGAAGCGGTACTGCATTTTAAGGTCAAGGATGACGTGATGCATGTCACTTCGGAGGTGAATGCAGGGCTGAGTCCGGAAAGGATTCGGGCGAAAGGAGTCATTAATGTCTTGAATCTGGACTGGTATGGACTGGGACTGACTTCCACTCCGTTCAGGACTACTCAGGATATAGAGTTGAACATGGGTACCGACATGAAGAAGAGCCACAATGCCGTTGTTTCAATGAAAAATATCCATCTCATTACGGATAAGAATACGTTTACCACAAAAGATTTGCATGTGGGAGGTACTACGGCGCGCGATTCGATTCATTGTTTCGCGAATGCGGGCGACCTGACTTTCCTGTTCCGGAGCAAAGGGGGGATTGATGAGCTTACACGGCAGACGGACAATGTGGTGAAACTGTTGGGGGAACAATGGGATGCACGTAAGTTCGATCAGGAAAAGATAAAGGCTGCTCTGCCGACAGCCCAGTTGCTCGTCTTTGCCGGTAACGATAATCCCGTATCGAACACTTTGGCTTTGAAACGGCTGTCTTTTGACAAGCTGAGAGTGAACCTGACAACGGACCCTTCGGCCGGACTAAATGGGAATGCCCGCCTGTATGGACTTCATACCGACAGTCTTTCGCTTGACACGATTGCCGTCAAAGCTATTCAGGAGACTAATACACTGGCGTTGAGAGGCGAAGTGAAGGCTAATGACAAGCCTTTTCAGGAAGCGTTCGACATTGTTCTGGACAGCAGGGTGGATTCTACACATGCTCATATGACTGTCGGTTATTTCAACGGGCGGAAAGAATGCGGGGTGGACATCGGAATGACTGCAGGGCTTCAGAAAGAGGGAATCAGTTTGCATGTCACACCGTTTGACCCTACACTGGTCTACCGGACATTCCGTGTGAATAAAGACAATTATATTTATCTGAGAGATGACGGACGTATTATGGCCAAGCTTGCCATTTATGACGAAAATAATACGGGACTGCATTTGTATTCCACGCCAGACAGCACCGTCCGGCAGGACCTGACGCTGGCTGTCAACCGGGTGGATATTGCGGAATTCAAACGCATTGTGCCGTATATGCCGGATATTGCCGGAGTCATCAATCTGGAAGCTCATTATGTGCAGACGCAGGAAACTGACCAGATTGCCGTTGATGCCAGTGTCGACCGTCTGGAGTATGGGAAACAGCCGATGGGGGACTGGGCATTGAGTGCGGTGTATCTGCCCAAACAGTCGGGTGTGCAAAGTATTGATGGTTTCATCCAGCGGAACGGTCAGGAGATCGCGGGTCTTAACGGTTCTTATTATCCTGCACGTAATGACGGTGAAAACGACAAGATAGACGCGAACATGACGTTGTACCATCTTCCGCTTGACATTGCCAATTCATTTATTCCGGAAGGAATGGCTGTATTGAGCGGTGATTTGGATGGCAGCTTGTCTGTGAGAGGGAGTGTTGACTCTCCGTCCATGAACGGTCAGCTTGATTTGGACAGTGTAAATGTTTTTGTCCCGCAGGCTTCGTTGAACCTCCGTTTTGACAACCGCCCCATTGAAATCAAAGACAGCAGACTGGTGTTTGACAAGTTCAAGATATTCACGAGGGGGAAGACTCCTTTCACCATTGACGGAGATGTGGATATGACAGACTTCTCGAACATACAGATGGCCCTGAGGATGGATGCCAACAACTTTGAGCTGCTCAATGCAAAAAAAACAAAAGAGTCGCTCGTGTTCGGCAAACTATATGTGGATTTCCATTCCGTACTGAACGGGACACCCGACAACATAATGATGCGGGGAAACATGAATATCCGGGGAGGAAGTGATTTTACCTACATTCTGAAGGACTCACCTTTGGCGGTGGAGGACAAGCTGGGAGAGACTGTGACATTCGTTAACTTCAACGACACTACAAGCTTCGACCCCGAGTCGCTCCAGATGATTACATTGGAGGGAATTGACATGCTTATGACACTTCATATAGACGAAGGGGTGCAATGCCGTGTGGACCTTGACGAACAGGGAAGCAACTATATGATGTTTGAAGGCGGAGGCGACTTGTCATTTCAATACACGATGGATGGGAACATGATTCTTGGCGGACGATATACCCTGTTGAGCGGTGAACTGAAGTATAAGCTGCCCGTCATTCCTCTGAAGACGTTTTATATAAAGGAAGGAAGCTATATAGAATGGACGGGCGACCTTATGAACCCGAACCTTAATATAAAGGCTACGGAAAGGATGCGTGCGTCTGTCGCCCAGGAAGGACAGAACTCGCGGACGGTCAATTTTGATGTCGGTGTAGACATTACCAATCGTCTGAACAATTTGGGATTTACTTTCACCATCGATGCCCCGGAGGATGGAAGCGTCCAGAATGACCTTGCAGCCATGTCGCCTGAAGAGAAGAACAAACTTGCCGTGACGATGCTTGTGACCGGAATGTATATGGCTGAAGGAAATACGGCCAGTGGAAACGGGCTGGATGCCAACAGTGTGATGAATTCACTTCTGCAAAGTCAGATTAACAAAGTTGCAGGAAGCGCACTGAAGACCATCGATGTGAACTTCGGCATGGAACAGACAGATGACGGTGAAACGGGAAGCACACGTACAGACTATAACTTTGAGTTCGCGAAACGTTTCTGGAACAACCGCATCCGAGTTGTCATCGGAGGAAAGGTGTCTACCGGAAACAACGTACAGCAGCAGGACGAGTCGTTTATCGATAACATTTCGCTGGAATATCGTCTGGATGATAGCGGCACACGATATATCAAGGTGTTCCACGACAAGACATATGAGAATGTGCTCGACGGAGAAGTGACCGAAACGGGTGCCGGTCTTGTGCTCCGCAAAAAAGTGGGAAAACTGGGAGAACTGTTCATTTTCAGAAAGAAAAAGAAAAATTCCGAAGCAACAACCGAAGAAAAAGATGAAGAAGCTGAATTATAGAACAATATTGGTCGGACTGATTTCGATTCTCATGTTCGGGTCATGCTCCACGACCAAGCACCTTGCTGAAGGTGAGGTGCTGTACATCGGCACGCCGACTCCGGAAGTCATCAACTATGAAGAAAGCAAGACCGGGGAAAGCACAATGGAGGAAGTGATGGGAGCCATCAATGTGGCACCGAACAACTCGTTCTTCGGAAGCCCGAAGACGCGCTGGCCGTTCCCTTTTGGGCTATGGATATATAATCGGTTTGAAAGATACGAGAAGGGTGTGGGCAAATGGATATTCAACAAGCTGGCGGCCGATCCTGTCTATATCTCGACCGTAAATCCTGACACACGGAGCGAGGTAGCCACAAACCTGCTGAAGGATTACGGTTACTTCAACGGGAAGGTGACCTATAAAGTGGATACCATGAGCAATCCGAAGAAGGCGAAACTGAACTATACCGTCAGTTTCGGTCGTGGATATATGTTGGACTCCATCATGTACATAGGTTTCGACAAACGTTGTGACAGTCTGATTCTAGCTAAAAAGAGTGAGACCTATCTCCACAAAGACGATCCGTTCAACGTAAATATGCTGAACCAGGAGAGAGAACGGCTCGTGGAACTGTTCAAGAACAACGGTTATTATTTCTATCGCTCAGAGTTTATCACTTTTCTTGCCGACACCATCATACGTCCGGGATATATCAATCTGAAGGTGGTACAGCAAGTCAATGTCCCGAAGGATGCCTTGCGTACCTATTATATAGGCAACACTACGGTAAATCTGATTGGCCAGAACGGCGAACAGCCTACGGACTCGGCCAGATTCGGCAAATTCATGGTGAAATATGCAGGCGACAAGCCGGGAGTACGTTTCGGAGTGCTGCGCAGAAGGTTCCTTTACAGAAGCGGTGAAATTTATTCACAGCTGAGGCAGAACTATTCTCAGGAAGCATTGTCACGTCTGGGAATCTTCAAGTTCAATGAGTTCAGATACAACCAAAAGCCCGGCACGGATACGCTGGACATTGTGGTCAATGCAATGTTCGACCTTCCTTATGATGCGGAGCTTGAACTGAACGTGAAGACCAAAAGCACCAAACAGACCGGACCGGGAGCCATATTCAAGCTTTCCAGAAAGAATTTCAAGCGTATGGGAGCCTCGTTGAATCTGGAACTTAACGGTTCGTATGAATGGCAGACAAGTTCCACGGTCGACGGGGAAAGTTCTGTGATGAACTCATACGAGCTGGGGGCGGCTCTCTCGCTGAACTTTCCGCGACTGGTACTCCCTTGGCAGCAGAACCGGATGAATGCTTTCCGTTTCCCTTCACAGACTGACTTCAAGATTTACGCCAGTCAGGTGAACCGTGCCCGTTACTTCAAGATGCTTTCGTTCGGAGGTGAAGTGACCTACAATTTCCAGCGTCGGCGCGGACTGAAACATACGGTGACTCCGCTCCATCTGGCTTTCAACATGCTGCAGAGGCGAACAGCCGAATTCAATGCCATCGCCAGCCAGAACCCGATGCTCTTTCATAGTCTGGACGATCAGTTCATCCCATCTTTCACATACACGCTGACTTATGACAATACCTACAGGAAAAAGCGCAACCGCATGTGGTGGGAAAATTCGCTGACTTCGGCCGGAAATGTCACTTCCATGATTTATGCGGCATTCGGGCAGGAGTTCAAGCAAAAGGAGAAAAAACTGCTGGGAAATCCGTTCGCACAGTTCCTGAAATATTCGTCAGAATTCCGTTATCTGTTCAATATCAGCGAGAAGCAGCAGATAGCCACCCGACTGATGGGCGGTGTCATCTGGGCATACGGGAACAAGACCATCGCCCCTTACAGCGAGCAGTTCTACGTGGGAGGAGCGAACAGCATCCGTGCGTTTACCATCCGCTCCATAGGTCCGGGACGTTTCCGCCCTGCCTCAAATGCCAGTTATTCGTATGTGGACGAAACCGGAGACATCAAGCTGGAGGCGAACATTGAATACCGTTTCCGGATGCTTTCCAACTTTTTGGGAGGAAACCTGAATGGCGCTGTCTTCCTCGATGCCGGGAACGTGTGGCTGATGAGAAAAGATGAGGCCAGACCTGATGCCGAGTTCACTTTCAACCGCTTTTTTGACAGCATTGCCACGGGTACCGGCTTCGGTATCCGCTACGACCTGTCGTTCCTTGTGCTTCGGTTGGACTTCGGTATCGCCCTCCATGTGCCTTACGATACGGAAAAGAAAGGATATTACAATATCCCGAATTTTAAAGACGGCATGGGCATTCATTTTGCAATCGGCTATCCATTCTGAAAATTAAAGAAATGTGAATGTTTTTCATCGTTTGAGGCAGAGGCTTGTTTCATGCGGGCCAGCGTTGTGGTCTGGCCGGAATAAGCGGGTATTTTACAAGCCGAATCAGTCTGTCAGAAAATTGCGTAGAACATAAAATATTTTAAGCGTTTTTACCATACAATTGTTCCTATAAATAGGAATAATTATCTACCTTTGTGCAGTTTTTATTGGTTGTTAACAGAATCTTGTGGTTCCATCCCTATGCAATTTGCATGGCATTTGGCAATTTCGAGACACTTTACGGCAGGAAAACACTGTCCGAAAGCAATCAATGCGCATAGAGAAACATCATTTAAAACACTTAATATATGTTTTTTACGTTTATTGTTGTCGTTATTCTAACGGCTGTTGTATTGGTAACGGCGGCTATCTGCATAGCCAAGCTTTTAGCTCCCCGTTCCTTCAACCCGCAGAAGGGCGAGCCTTATGAATGTGGTATTCCCACCAGAGGACAGTCTTGGATTCCGTTCAAGGCGGGATACTACCTCTTCGCCATTCTGTTCCTGATGTTCGACATCGAAACCGTGTTCCTCTTTCCGTGGGCTGTAGTGGCTCAGAAGGCGGGACTCGTGGCGGTGGCGAGCGTCAGCATATTTCTACTCATCTTAGTGCTGGGCTTGGCTTACGCCTGGCGGAAAGGAGCGTTGGAATGGAAGTGAAAAAAATGGCACCCATACGCTCTATGAAGTATGAGGAGTTCAAGAACAATGATTACCTGGAAGGGCTGGTGCGCCAGTTGAACGACGAAGGGGCAGGGGTTATCCTTACCACCGTTGACCGTCTGATCAACTGGGGGCGAAGCAATTCGGTGTGGGGCCTGCTGTTGGGTACGAGCTGCTGTGCCATCGAGTTCATGGCATTGGGAGCCGCACGCTACGACATGGCACGTTTCGGGTTTGAGGTGACGAGAAACTCTCCGCGGCAGGCCGATGTGCTTGTTGTGATGGGAACCATCACCTATCGTACGGCACCGGTGATGAAGCGTCTGTACGACCAGATGGCCGAACCGAAATATGTGGTGGCCGTAGGCGGATGCACCATTTCGGGAGGACCGTTCATCAAGTCGTACAATGTGGTGAACGGCATTGACCAGATTATTCCGGTTGATGTGTATATTCCGGGCTGCCCTCCGCGTCCTGAAGCCTTCTATTATGGACTGATGCAGTTGCAGCGGAAAATGAAGGTGGAACGCTTCCTGGGAGGTGTAAACGGGAAAGATCTTCAGCACGAACCGAACGGGAAAAAGGAGAAAGGAGGTGACGAATGAAACGCGATGAAATCATCAAGACGATAGAAGGCGCAGAGCTTTGTCCGGGAAATGCCGGCGTTGTCAAAGTGCCTCTCAGCCAATTCCGCAAAGTGGCGGAAGGATTAAGATACGACAAGGAAAGTCCGATGGACTTCCTGCGTGAAGTGGTTGGCGTGGACTGGGGCGAAGAGGGCCTCGGTGCCGTTTATTTCATGGAATCGACCGTTACGGGAGAGACCGCTGCGCTGAAGGTGGTTTCGGATGACAGGGAGACTGCCCTGCTGCCTACGGTGAGCGATCTCTGGAAAACCGCACTTATCAAGGAGCGTGAGGCATATGATTTTCTGGGAATCCGCTTTACGGGACATCCTGACATGCGCCGCCTTTTCCTGCGCGAGGACTGGATAGGATGGCCGCTGCGCAAGGATTACGACATGAAATCGAACCCCCTGCGTCTGGACAATGAAATCAATGCGGACATCACCCGCGAATACCGCCTGCGGAAGGACGGTACGCTGGAAGGCATCGACCATCCGATTTTCGGCGAAAACGATTTCGTGGTGAACATGGGTCCGCAGCATCCCTCAACCCACGGTGCGCTCCGTATGCGTATCGGACTGGACGGTGAGGTGATTACGAAGGTAGACCCGATTCTGGGTTACATCCACCGCGGCATCGAGAAGATGAACGAAAGTCTCACTTATCCGCAGACACTGGGAATGACCGACCGTCTGGACTATCTGAGCGCACATCAGAGCCGTCATGCGCTGTGTATGTGTATCGAAAAGGCCGCAGGCATCGAAGTGACGGAACGCGTGAAATATATCCGTACCATCATGGACGAGCTTCAGCGTATCGACTCGCACCTGCTGTTCTATTCATGTCTGGTGCTTGATATGGGTGCCATGACACCGTTCTTCTACGGCTTCCGTGAGAGGGAGATGATTCTGGACATTTTTGAGGAAACCACAGGCGGACGCCTTATCCAGCACTATAATCTGATTGGCGGTGTGCAGGATGACATTCATCCGACTTTCTGCCAGAAGGTGAAGGAATTCATCGCGCATCTGCGCAAGGTGATTCCCGACTATCACCGTATCTTTACCGGAAATGTCATCGCCGACACGCGTCTGAAAGGTGTGGGCATGCTTTCGAAGGAAGATGCCATCTCATTGGGATGTACCGGCGGTACGGGACGTGCTTCAGGATGGGCGAACGACGTGCGCAAGCGTCATCCTTACGGACTGTATGACAAGATTGACTTCAAGCAGATTACATATGACGGATGTGACTCGTTCTCACGCTATATGGTGCGTATGGACGAGATAATGGAGTCGTGCCGCATCATTGAGCAGCTCATCGACAACATTCCGGAAGGGGAATACCGCGTGAAGACGAAGCCTATCATCAAACTGCCGGAAGGCATCTGGACCTCTGCCGTGGAGACAAGCCGTGGCGAGTTTGGCGTGATGATAGAGAGTCACGGCGACAAGACTCCTTACCGTATGCACTTCCGCTCTACGGGTCTTCCGCTCGTGCAGGCCATGGACACGATGTGCCGCGGATGGAAGTTTGCCGACCTGATTGCCATCGGAGCTTCGGCTGACTTTGTGATTCCGGACATTGACCGATAATTAACAACTAACAATTAATAATTAATAACGAAACTGATAGTGGATAATCAAAGCTGGCCACCGACCGGTGTGTCAACTATTAATTATTAACTATTAATTATTCACTGAATAACATGAACGATTATTATAACCTGGAGGCGCTCACTTCCGTCATACATGCCGCTCTGTGTGGGGTGATGCCAGAGTGGGTGGCCCTCACGATTGAATGCGTCATTGTGGGTGTGATTATCATCCTGCTCTATGCGGTGCTGGCTGTAATCATGATTTACATGGAGCGCAAGGTGTGTGCCGCGTTCCAGTGCCGTATCGGCCCGAACCGCGTGGGAGGAAAGGGCGGTCTGCTGCAGGTGCCGGCCGATGTGCTGAAGATTCTTATCAAGGAAATCTTTACTCCGGCGCATGTGGACAAGTTCCTTTATTCGCTGGCTCCCTATCTGGTGATTCTGGCTTCGGTGTTCACGTTCTCATGCCTTCCCTGGAATAACGGAGGTCTGATTCTGCACATGAACATCGGTATCTTCTTCGTGCTGGCGGCTTCGTCAATCGGTGTGCTGGGTATCCTGCTCGCCGGATGGAGTAGTGACAGCAAATACACATTGATGGGTGCCATGCGTAGCGGCGCGATGATCATCAGCTACGAACTTTCCATCGGCATTTCGGTGCTTACCATGGTGGTGATGGCGGGTACGATGGACATTCATGAACTGGTCATGGGCCAGGCCGACGGATGGAACATCTTCAAGGGACACATCCCTGCCATATTGGCTTTCATCATCTATCTGATAGCCGGAAACGCTGAAGCGAACCGCGGTCCGTTCGACCTTGCTGAGGCAGAACAGGAGCTTACCGCCGGTTACCACACCGAATATTCGGGTATGCATTTCGGATTCTTCTATCTGGCGGAATACATGAACCTCTTCATCACAGCCGGTATCGCCACCACCATTTTCCTTGGCGGATGGATGCCGCTCCATGTGCCCGGTCTTGACGGATTCAATGCCGTGATGGATTATATTCCGGGAATCGTGTGGTTCCTCGGGAAGACATTCTTGGTGATTTTCCTGCTGATGTGGATCCGCTGGACCTATCCTCGTCTGCGTATCGACCAGATTCTGACGCTGGAATGGAAATATCTCATGCCGTCGGCTCTGGTTGTGCTTGTGCTGATGACTTTCTGCACGCTGATGGGATGGACTTTTTAAGTTGTGAAACGCTAAAACGAAAAACAAGATGAGTAGTTTGAAAGAATACTTGGAAGGATACGCCGGCGGAGTGAAAAGTCTGCTGACGGGTATGGGGACTTCGATGAAGGTGTTCTGTCAGAAAAAGGTGACGGAACAGTATCCCGAAAACCGCCATACCACTCTCCACATTCCCGAACGGCACCGCGCTCTGCTGACCATGCCCACCGATGAGGAGGGCAACCACAAGTGCATCGCCTGCGGACTGTGCCAGATGAACTGCCCGAACGGCACCATCAAGCTCACCACGGAAATGCGCGAGACTGAAGAGGGAAAGAAAAAGAAGGTGCTGGTGAAGTACGAGTACAATCTGGGCTCCTGCATGTTCTGCATGCTCTGCGTGAATGTCTGCCCGCACGACGCAATCAAGTTCACGAACGACTTTGAGAACGCCGTGTTCGAGAAAGACAAGCTCGTGCTGACACTCAACAAGAAATAAATGAAGAATTAAGAATTAAGAATGAAGAATTAAAGAATCAGAAATGAAGACACAATCGCGCCGCAGGGCCACTTTTCATTCATCATTCTTCAATCTTCATTTAAAAAGGATTATTATATGAGTATATCACTTCAAGAAATAGTGTTCTACGTCGTGGCTGCATGCATCACCGTATTTTCGGTGATGGCCGTGACGACCGGACGGCTTCTGAGAGCGGCCACCTACCTGCTGTTCGTGCTTTTCGGCACGGCGGCAATCTACGGAATCCTGGGCTATACGTTTCTGGGTGCCGTGCAGCTGATGGTCTATGCCGGAGGTATTGTCGTGCTCTACGTGTTCTCAATCATGCTTACACGCTCGAACAAGGACATGAAGTACCGTATCGGCTATGCCAAACTCTTCAGTGTGCTGGCATCCGTCATTGTAGGTGCCGGACTCATGCTTTTCCTGATAATGACCAACGGCTTTGCGCTGAACGTCATTCCGCAGGGCGACGAGCTTCCTGTCGAAAAGGTTGGAATGGCACTGATGGGTATGGACAAGTATCAGTTCCTGTTGCCCTTTGAGGCTGTGAGTGTGCTGCTGCTGGCCTGCATGATCGGTGCGATACTGATTGCGAGAAAAGAAAAATGAAAGGTTGTCCGCTGAGGCCGGGCCTGACGGTCCGGAAATGGCGGAAGCACAGAAAACTTAAAAACTTAGAAAATGGAAATACATGTCGTACATTATCTGGTTGTCAGTACAGTGATGCTGTTCTGCGGAATCTACGGATTCTTCACGCGCAAGAACCTGCTGGCCATCCTCATTTCGGTGGAACTGATGCTCAACGCCACGAACATCAACTTCGCGGTGTTCAACCGCTATCTCTTCCCCGACCAGCTTGAGGGGCACTTCTTCAGCCTGTTCGGCATTGCTGTTGCGGCAGCCGAAACGGCGGTAGCCATCGCAATCATCATCAATGTCTACCGTAACATGAAGCAGATCCTTACTGACGACATCACGGACCTGAATGGATAAAAATTAAATTAAGGATGAAGAATTAAGAATGAAGAACAAAATCACGCCGCACGGCCATTTATCATTCTTCATTTTTCACTCTTCATTGAAAAGGACTATTAATTATTAACTGAAGAATAATGGAATATACAATTCTGATACTCGCGTTGCCGATGTTCAGCTTTCTGCTGCTTGGGCTTGCAGGCATGAAGATGTCGCACAAGGTGGCCGGAACCATCGGTACCCTGTCGCTGGGCATCGTGACTGTACTGAGCTACCTGACAGCTTTCCGCTACTTTACGGCTCCGCGCACGGCTGACGGTACGTTCGAAACACTCATGCCGTGGAACTTCGAGTGGCTGCCGTTCACGGAGTCGCTCCACATTGACATGGGCATCCTGCTCGATCCGATTTCGGTGATGATGCTCGTGGTCATCTCGACCGTGTCACTCATGGTGCATATCTACTCTTTCGGCTATATGAAGGGAGAGGTGGGATTCCAACGTTACTATGCGTTTCTGTCACTCTTCTCTATGTCCATGCTGGGACTGGTAGTGGCTACCAACATTTTCCAGATGTATGTGTTCTGGGAACTTGTGGGCGTTTCGTCTTATCTGCTCATCGGCTTCTATTATACCAAGCCTGAAGCCATCGCAGCCAGCAAGAAGGCGTTCATTGTGACCCGTTTTGCCGACCTGGGCTTCCTGATCGGTATTCTTATCTATGGTTATTACATGCAGACTTTCGAGTTCGACCCTGCACAGGAACGTCTGATGCAGGCCGGAATGGTGCTGCCGCTGGCTTTGGGGCTGATGTTTGTCGGCGGTGCCGGCAAAAGTGCCATGTTCCCGCTGCACATCTGGTTGCCTGACGCAATGGAAGGCCCGACTCCGGTCAGTGCCCTTATCCATGCGGCTACCATGGTCGTGGCAGGTGTCTACTTGGTTGCCCGCATGTTCCCGTTGTTTATCGGTTTCGCTCCTGAAACATTGCATATCGTGGCTTACGTGGGCGCGTTCACTGCGTTCTATGCGGCCAGTGTGGCTTGTGCACAGAGCGACATCAAGCGTGTGCTTGCTTTCTCCACCATTTCTCAGATTGGTTTCATGATGGTGGCACTGGGTGTCTGCACCTCAATGGATCCGCACGAGGGCGGTCTGGGTTATATGGCCGGCATGTTCCACCTGTTCACTCATGCCATGTTCAAGGCATTGCTCTTCTTGGGTGCCGGATGTATCATCCATGCGGTACACAGCAATGAAATGTCGACCATGGGAGGTCTGCGCAAATACATGCCCATCACTCATATCACCTTCCTTATCGCCTGTCTGGCTATCGCTGGTATTCCGCCGTTCTCCGGTTTCTTCTCGAAAGACGAGATTCTGGCGGCCTGCTTCCAGTTCAGTCCGGCTATGGGATGGATTATGACCATCATCGCCGGTATGACGGCATTCTATATGTTCCGTCTGTATTACGGCATCTTCTGGGGAACAGAGAACAAGGAGCTTCACGAGCATCACACTCCTCACGAAAGCCCGCTTTCGATGACTTTCCCGCTGATGTTCCTGGCACTTATTACCATTGTATGTGGATGGATACAGCCGTTCGGACATTTTGTGTCTTCCAACGGACATGCTTATGACATTCATCTGGACATGAATGTTGCCGTTACCAGTGTAGTTGTGGCACTTATCGCTATCGCCATCGCGACTTGGATGTACGCACGCGACCGTCAGCCGGTGGCCGACATGTTGGCAAAACGTTTCGCCACACTCCACCGTGCAGCCTACAAGCGTTTCTATATGGATGAGGTCTGGATGTTCGTGACGAAGAGAATCATTTTCCGTTGCGTGTCCAAACCGCTTGCATGGTTCGACCGTCACGCTATCGACCAGTTCATGAATTTCATGGCATGGTGTACTAATGCAGCCGGAGGAACAATCCAGCCGCTGCAGAACGGACGTATCCAGTCGTACACTCAGTGGTTCTACGGAGGTATCATTGTGCTGGTGGTTATACTTCTGCTCAGTTAATAATTAATAATGAACAATGAACAACGGTTTGTTACAAAACTATTAACTGTTAACTATTAACTATTAATTCAAGAAAAGATGAACATATTAAGTCTATTTGTACTGATACCTCTCCTGATGCTGCTGGGTTTGTGGATAGCCCGTAATGTCAGTCAGGTAAAAGGAGTGATGGTAGTCGGCTCATCGGCTCTGCTGGTGCTCGCCACATGGCTCACTGTCGCTTATATCGGCATGCGCCAGGCGGGTGCGACCGAAGAGATGCTGTTTACCGACAGTATCATGTGGTATGCTCCGCTTCATATCTGCTATTCCGTGGGCGTGGATGGAATCTCGGTAGTAATGCTGCTGCTGAGTGCCATTATCGTCTTCACGGGTACATTCGCTTCATGGAAACTGAAACCGCTCACTAAAGAATATTTCCTTTGGTTCACTTTGTTGAGCACCGGGGTGTTCGGATTCTTCATCTCAACCGACCTGTTCACCATGTTCATGTTCTATGAAGTGGCTCTTATCCCGATGTATTTGCTTATCGGTGTGTGGGGAAGCGGCCGTAAGGAATATTCTGCCATGAAACTGACTCTGATGCTGATGGGTGGTTCGGCTTTCCTGCTGATTGGTATTCTGGGGATTTATTACGGTGCCGGAGGAGAGACGATGAATATTCTCGAAATCGTGAAGCTGAAGATTCCGACGGAAATTCAGCAGATTTTCTTCCCGCTTACATTCCTGGGATTCGGTGTGCTGGGTGCTTTGTTCCCGTTCCATACATGGAGCCCCGACGGTCATGCTTCAGCGCCTACTGCCGTAAGTATGCTCCATGCAGGAGTGCTTATGAAACTGGGAGGTTACGGATGTTTCCGTGTGGCTATGTATCTGATGCCTACCGGAGCTGCTATCTGGGGTGACTTCTTCCTGATTCTGACCACTATCTCTGTTGTGTACGGTGCGTTCAGTGCTGTCGTACAGACCGACCTGAAATATATCAATGCTTACTCGTCTGTGAGCCACTGTGGTCTTGTGCTTTTCGCATTGTTGATGATGACTCGCGTAAGCGCGACCGGTGCTATTCTGCAGATGTTGAGCCACGGACTTATGACGGCCCTCTTCTTTGCCCTCATCGGTATGATTTATGGACGTACACACACACGTGACATCCGCCAGTTGAGCGGTCTGATGAAGATTATGCCGTTCCTTTCTGTTGGTTATGTGATTGCCGGTCTCGCCAATTTGGGTCTGCCGGGCTTGAGCGGATTCATTGCTGAAATGACCGTGTTCACCGGCTCGTTCCAGGTGAATGACGTATTCCACCGTACTTGCACCGTCATCGCTACCACCAGTATCGTGATTACGGCGGTTTACATTCTGCGTGTTGTCGGAAAGATTCTTTATGGAACCTGTGATAACCCGGAACATCTGAAACTGACCGATGCCACATGGGATGAACGTCTCTCCGTAATCTGCCTCATTGCGGCAGTAGCCGGACTGGGACTTGCTCCGTGGTGGGCAAGCGATGTAATCAGCGGCAGTGTAGAACCGATTATCAGCCAGCTGATGCGCTGACTTTAAAATGAAGAATGAAGAGTTGATAATGAAGAATACGCTGCTGGCTGTTCTTCACTCATCATTCTTCACTGAAAAAGAAAATTTTAATTATTAACTATTCATTTTATTCATTCATATCATGAACGGATTCTTATCAATGCAGGCCGAGTTCGGGATGGTGGCGGCAATCGTGGTGATGCTGCTGGCAGACCTTATCCTGAAACGCCCTAATCATAAGCCGTTGCAGGCCCTTGCCGTTGTGCTGACACTTGCGCTGACCGTGCTCTGTCTGACTGAACCTGCGGGAGAGGCTTTCGGAGGAATGTATGTGAACACCTCCATCGCATCGGCCGTGAAAGCTATACTCACCGCAGGGACGCTGCTGGTGTTCACTCTTGCCGGACGCTGGCTGGAGCGTGAGGACACCAGTTACAAGGCAGGTGAGTTTTATATGCTCACGTTGAGTACACTTTTCGGAATGTATCTTATGGTCAGCTCCGGAAGCTTCCTTACTTTCTATATCGGACTTGAGACCGCCAGCATACCGATGGCATGTCTTGTAGCACTCGACAAGTGGCGTCGTCATAGTGCGGAAGCCGGAGCCAAGTTTATTCTCAGCTCCATGTTCTCGTCGGCACTGATGCTTTATGGTGTGTCGATGCTTTACGGAACAAGCGGGACGGCTTACTTCACTGATGCCGCTGCTATGCTGGCGGGTACACCGCTTCAGATTGCGGCAATGGTGCTCTTCTTTGCCGGACTGGGATTCAAAATCAGTCTTGTGCCGTTCCACGCATGGACACCTGATACTTATCAGGGTGCACCGACACCGGTCACCGGATACCTTTCTGTTGTATCGAAAGGGGCGGCCGCTTTTGCGCTGACTGCTATTCTGATG
Source organism: uncultured Phocaeicola sp. (assembly GCA_944320815.1). Lineage (GTDB taxonomy): Bacteria > Bacteroidota > Bacteroidia > Bacteroidales > Bacteroidaceae > Phocaeicola. The sequence goes on from CALUIZ010000028.1 coordinate 28,505, forward strand.
AAAGTGTTCGGACAGATGGTTGAAAACTGGAGTCTGCTGTTGGGAATTGTCATCGTAGTGACCATCACTGTAGCCAACCTCTTTGCCGTACTGCAGAAAGACATGAAGCGATTCATGGCTTACAGTAGTATCTCGCAGGCAGGTTATCTTGTATTGGGTACGTTGGCAGGAAGTGGACAGGGAATGGCCTCACTGGTTTATTATCTGGCTGTTTATGTGGTGGCCAATCTCGCCATTTTCGGTATCATCGGCATTGTAGAGCAGCAGACAGGACGCACCGACCGCGATGCCTACAACGGATTCTATCGCACCAATCCGCATCTGACTTTCATCATGACGCTGGCATTGTTCTCTTTGGGCGGTATCCCTCCGTTTGCCGGATTCTTCTCGAAGTTCTTCGTGTTCGCTTCTGCCTTCCATGCCGGACACTGGCTGGTGGTATTCTTGGCTTTGGTGAACACCATCATCTCGCTCTACTATTATTTGCTCATCGTGAAAGCGATGTTCATTACGCAGACCGATTCGCCCGCGCCGGCATTCAAATCTCCGGCACTGGCCCGTACGGGACTTGTCATCTGTCTGGCGGGTATCCTTGTGCTTGGTATCTGTAGCGGAGTTTACGATTGGTTGTCGGAACTGTCGATGCAATTCTGAGAAACTGACACTTGAAAATAAATCTGAAAAGGCGGTTCTGCGCAGAGGAGATATCCCTGAGTGCAGAACCGCCTTTCTTTGTCAGCATAGGTGTTGCTATGGTTTTATAGAGCAGAGTTCATCGTCTGGCATTCAGACGACAAGCTCTTTCTCGGCAGGATATTTTATAGTGGTGTCGGACGCATGAACAAAGTCTGATTTAGACATGCTCCTCCATGCTTATAATAATCATTCTAAAGCATAGGAAGCAGTGACTCCAGATTCATGCTGTGCGAGCCTTTCAAAAGAATCAGACAATTTTCTGGGGTTGCTTTTTGGAGCAGTCTGGCAGTCGCAGCGGCATCTGGACAACTTTCAACAGGAAGATTTTCTGCATCCGATGCGTGCATGAATTCGCTTCCGACCACTATCAATCGGTCAAATCCCAGACTTGCGGCCATGCGGAGAATGCGACTGTGCTCGTTTTCGGATACTTCTCCCAACTCTTTCATGTCACCCAGTATAGCCACTTTATGCGGTGCGTCCATACGGGAAAAGTTGCGTAACGCGGCTTCCATACTCGTCGGATTCGCATTATAGGCATCGGCTACCACTCGGTTGTGTCCCGTATCCACCAGACGTGAGCGTCCCTGGATGGGCATATAACTCTCAATCCCCGTACAGATGTCTTTAGCCGGTATTCCGAACCGAATGCCTGCAGCACAGGCTGCAAGCGCATTGGGAAGATTATAGGAGCCGACAAGGTGCGTATGCACTTCATATACCTTTTCCGGGCAGGAACTTGCATGCCATCTGAAAGAGAAACAAATGTCAGAAGAATCTTCCAAGGCTTTTCCGCATACCGTCGCATCTTCTTCGGTTCCATAAGTTATAGTTTCCAAACCTGCAGTCATTTTACATAGACGGGCATCATCGGCATTCAAGAATACCTGTGAATGGGGACGGGAGCGAAGATAATCATATAATTCACCTTTCGTGCGCGCCACACCTTCTATCGAACCGAATCCCTGCAGATGCGCTTCGCCCACATTTGTGATGATGCCGAAGTCGGGTTCTGCCACTTCTGTCAGGCGGCGGATGTCACCCGGATGACTTGCACCCATTTCGATGATTCCGAGTTCATGTTCCGGACGTAGACGCAATAGCGTAAGGGGCACACCGATGTCATTGTTCAGATTTCCTTCCGTAGCGAGTACCCGGTAGCGGCGTGAAAGAACCGCACGGAGCAGTTCCTTGGTCGTAGTTTTGCCGTTGGTACCCGTCACGGCCAGAAGCGGTGTGCCCATGTGGCGGCGGTGTTCACGTGCCAGCATCCGCAGGGCCTCCAGACAGTCGTCCACCAGAAAATAATGGTCGTTTTCTCCGTTAGGAATCACGTCCGCATTGTCTACGACAGCAATGGAACATCCTCCTTCAAGTGCTTGGGGCGCAAATCGGTTACCGTCAAAACTAGGTCCTTTCAGTGCCACAAACATAGCTCCTTTCACAGGGCGGCGGCTGTCGGTGACCACTCCCCCCGGACATGAGAGAAACAAACGATAAAGCGTGTCGGTGTCCGTCATGCTCAATCCTCCTTCCCGGCGGCACGCTCGTCCATCAGGCTTGTATCGTCGAAATAGTTTATTTTCATTGCACGGCGCACGTCATCCATTGTGTCGGCAGCCACTTCGCGAGCTTCTTCGCATCCTTTGCGCAAGATTTCCACTACTGAAGGAATGTCGCTCTCCCATTCCGCGCGCCGTTTGCGAATCGGTTCCAGCATCTCCTGCATTACGGCACCCAGGAATTTCTTCACCTTCATGTCGCCCAGTCCGCCGCGCATATAGTGTACTTTCAGTTCGTCAAGTGAAGCGTAGTCGGGAAGATAGCGTCCGAAGTGATCCGGACAGCAGAATGCGTCAAGGTAAGTGAACACGCAGTTACCTTCTATTTTCCCGGGGTCGCTCACACGCAGATGTCCCGGGTCAGTGTACATTGATTTCACCTTGCGTTCCACTTCATCTGCTGTATCAGCCAGATAGATGCAGTTGCCCAGCGACTTGCTCATTTTTGCTTTACCGTCAGTTCCGGGAAGGCGCAGGCAAGCCGAATTGTCGGGCAGCATGATTTCCGGTTCCGTAAGCGTTTCGCCGTAAATATGATTGAAGCGACGTACAATCTCCCGGCACTGTTCAATCATCGGTTCCTGGTCTTCTCCGGCAGGTACATGTGTGGCACGGAAGGCTGCAATGTCTGCCGCCTGGCTCACCGGATAAGTGAAGAAACCTACCGGTATACTTTCGCCGAAACCGCGCATCCCTATTTCCGTTTTCACCGTAGGGTTGCGCTGCAAGCGTGCCACGCTCACCAGGTCCATGAAATAGAACGTCAGTTCACACAGTTCAGGAATCTGGCTCTGGATGAAGAGTGTGGTTTTTGTCGGGTCAAGTCCTACGGCCAGATAATCGAGAGCCACCTCAATGACATTACTTCTCACTTTGGCCGGATTGTCGATGTTGTCTGTAAGAGCCTGCCCGTCGGCTTCGAACACAAAAATACGGTCGTAGAGCCCGCTGTTCTGGAGTTCCACACGCCGGCGCAGAGACCCCACATAATGACCGATATGAAGTTTTCCTGTGGGACGGTCGCCCGTCAAGATGATTTTTTCTTTTTTCATTTTTGTCTGTTATAAATTTACTTTTAAATTGCAGCAAAGATAACTAAATCCTTTGTTTTCTTCAAAATAAATTGTTCCTTTGCATAAAGTCCTTTGACATTCAACCATAAAATCCATATAAACGTATGAAGAAGAAATTGAAGAAAGTCCTGGTGCTCGGATCAGGCGCGTTGAAAATCGGTCAGGCCGGAGAGTTTGACTATTCGGGTTCACAGGCGCTGAAGGCACTCCATGAAGAAGGAATACGTTCTGTGCTGATCAATCCGAACATTGCTACAATCCAGACATCCGAAGGTATCGCCGATCAGGTATATTTTCAGCCTGTAACTCCCTATTTTGTAACAGAAATCATAAAGAAAGAACGTCCCGACGGCATTCTTCTGGCTTTCGGCGGGCAGACTGCGCTGAACTGCGGGACAGAACTGTATCGCAGCGGCGTTTTGGAAGAATACGGCGTGGAGGTGCTCGGCACGTCCGTGGAAGCGATCATGAATACGGAAGACCGTGACCTGTTCGTGAAAAAACTGAAAGAGGTGAATCTGAAGACTCCGGTAAGCCAGGCTGTATGCAACATGCAGGAAGCACTCGAGGCCGCACGCAAAATCGGCTATCCTGTGATGATCCGGTCGGCCTACGCGTTAGGCGGTTTGGGAAGCGGCATCTGTCCCGATGAGGAGAAATTCATTGAACTGGCGGAAAGTGCTTTCACTTTCTCTCCCCAGATTCTGGTGGAAGAGTCATTGAAAGGGTGGAAGGAAATCGAATTTGAAGTTATCCGTGATGCTAACGACCACTGTTTTACCGTGGCCAGCATGGAGAATTTCGATCCGCTGGGCATCCACACGGGAGAATCCATCGTGGTTGCGCCGACCTGCTCGCTGACGGAAGATGAAGTGGCGCAACTGCAGGCTCTGTCGAAACAATGTATCCGTCATCTGAACATTGTAGGAGAATGCAACATCCAGTATGCGTTCAATTCTGACACCAACGATTACCGCATCATCGAAGTGAACGCACGTCTGAGCCGTTCTTCAGCACTGGCTTCAAAGGCTACCGGCTATCCGTTGGCTTTTGTGGCTGCCAAGATTGCCCTGGGCTATACTTTGGATGAAATCGGTGAAATGGGGACACCGAACTCGGCATATGTGGCTCCTTCGCTCGACTATATCATCTGCAAGATTCCGCGTTGGGACCTGAACAAGTTTGCCGGCGTTTCGCACCGCATAGGCTCCAGCATGAAGTCGGTGGGTGAAATCATGTCAATCGGACGCACTTTTGAAGAAATCATCCAGAAGGGCCTCCGCATGATCGGACAGGGAATGCATGGATTTGTGGGCAATGATCATACCAAGTTCGCCAACCTCGACGATGAACTGGCCAATCCGACTGACCTGCGTATCTTTGCCATCGCCCAGGCTCTGGAAGAGGGATATACGATTGAAAGAATCTATGAACTGACCAAAATAGACCCGTGGTTCATCGGCAAGCTGAAGAATATCGTTGATTTCAAGAACAAACTTCTCACTTACAACTCTTTGGAAGAAATCACTCCGGAAATTATGCGTGAGGCAAAGGTTCTGGGATTCTCTGACTTCCAGATCGCCCGTTTCGTGCTGAAACCGAAAGCCGGAAATATGGAAAGGGAAAATCTGGCAGTCCGTGAATACCGTAAGAAACAAGGCATTCTGCCGGCCGTGAAACGCATCAATACGGTGGCTTCGGAACATCCGGAACTGACCAATTATCTTTACATGACTTATTCGGTGGAAGGTTACGACGTGAACTATTACAAGAATGAAAAGTCGGTTGTCGTACTTGGTTCCGGTGCCTATCGTATCGGCTCGTCTGTGGAGTTCGACTGGTGTTCGGTTAATGCCATCCAGACGGCGCGCAAGCTGGGATATAAGTCAATCATGATAAACTACAATCCTGAAACCGTGTCTACCGACTACGACATGTGCGACCGTCTGTATTTTGACGAACTGTCATTCGAGCGTGTGCTTGATGTCATTGACCTGGAGCAGCCGCGCGGTGTCATCGTTTCTGTAGGCGGACAGATTCCGAACAATCTGGCCATGAAGCTTTACCGTCAGTCTGTTCCTATTCTGGGCACATCGCCTGTCTCCATCGACCGGGCAGAGAACCGCAACAAGTTCTCACTCATGCTCGACCAGCTTGGCATTGATCAGCCGGCTTGGCAGGAACTTACCAGTCTGGATGACGTGAAAGGCTTTATCGAGAAAGTAGGCTATCCTGTGCTGGTGCGTCCGTCATACGTGTTGAGCGGTGCAGCTATGAACGTATGCTATGATGAAGAAGAACTCACCCGCTATCTGCAGATGGCCAGTGAAGTGTCGAAAGAATATCCGGTTGTCGTTTCCCAATTCATGCAGAACACCAAGGAAATCGAGTTTGACGCTGTGGCCCAGAACGGAGAAATTGTGGAGTATGCCATCTCAGAACACATCGAATATGCCGGTGTACATTCGGGCGATGCCACACTGGTGTTCCCCGCACAGCACATTTATTTCTCTACGGCACGCCAGATCAAGAAGATCAGCCGTCAGATAGCGAAAGAACTGAACATCTCCGGTCCGTTCAATATCCAGTACCTTGCACGCAAGAACGAGGTGAAGGTTATCGAATGTAATCTCCGTGCGTCACGCAGTTTCCCGTTCGTGTCGAAAGTGCTGAAGCGCAACTTCATCGAAACTGCCACACGCATCATGCTCGACGCTCCCTATACCCGTCCGGACAAGTCGGAATTCGACATTGACTGGATTGGAGTGAAGGCATCGCAGTTCTCGTTCGCCCGTCTGCAGAATGCCGACCCGGTACTTGGCGTAGACATGTCGTCAACGGGAGAAGTGGGCTGCCTGGGAGACGATTTCAATGAAGCCTTGCTGAATGCCCTGATTGCCACCGGTTACAAGATTCCGGAGAAGAGCATCCTTCTGTCGTCAGGTGCCACCAAGTCGAAGGTGGATTTGCTTGATGCAAGCCAGATGCTCAGCAAGAAAGGCTATAAGATTTATGCCACGGCCGGCACTGCCACTTTCTTGAATGCGCATGGTGTGGCTACCACTCCCGTGTTCTGGCCTGACGAACGTCCCAATGCCGAAAACAACGTGATGAAGATGATTGCCGGACACAAGTTTGACCTTATCGTCAACATCCCGAAAAATCACTCGAAGCGTGAGTTGACCAACGGCTATCGCATCCGTCGCGGTGCCATTGACCACAACATTCCGTTGATAACGAACGCGCGTCTGGCGAAAGCCTTCATTGAAGCATTTTGTGAATTGCGGCTGGAGGAAATTCAAATCAAGAGCTGGCAGGAATACAAATGATGTTCGCTGCATGAATAGGAAACTTGTTTGTCTGTAAAAAGACTTCGGTTTTCCAATCAAAGTGGCCCGTTGTCCCGGTGGGGATAGCGGGCCATTTTTTTGAGGAAGTGTTGAAGCCTGCAGATGTGTGCAGAAAAGTTTAGATTGTTGTGGGTGGATCTGGTATTGGCTTGATTGTGAAGACTTTTTAAATGAAAAGGATTAAATATTTGTCTTTCAAATATTTAATCCTTTTTTTGTTGTACCCAGACCCGCATTTGAAATATTAAATCTGGAACAACCAGTTTAAATAGCAGAACGATTAAGTTTAAACTAAACTAAACTGATTATTAAATACTTATATCAGAATATAAAAATGATTCAATTTAATTGGATTGAAACAAATTTGGGATAAACGGGAACAATTTGGGAACAATTCACTATCTTTGCAGTGTTCAATCCAGAAATAGAATCGAAGCTTATGAAAGTGACTGCATTCATACGAAAAACGGCAAAGAAGAATGATTTGGAGACCAAAGCCACCATCTATTTCCGCCTGCGTGACGGAAAGAAAGACATCAAGGCGGCAAGTGAGCTTTCCATTAGCCCCAACCATTGGAGCCCAGAAAAGCAGGGATATAAAGACCGTGTGGCTTTAGTACCGGAAGATGAAAAGATAGACTTGAACCATAAGGTACAGGCATTGACCCGAATGATTGAAAGGGAATATAGGGATGATGCCGACAGCGAATGGTTAGGTGAAGTGATAGACAGATTCCATCACCCGGACAAATACAAGACGGAAGAAGAACTGGCCGCTGAAAATCCACCAACTTTTACCGAACTGTTTGATGAGTTTTTGGAAAAGCATAGTCTGTCGGAAGTGAGGAAAAAGAATTTCCGTGTGGTAAAAAGAGCTCTCATGCGCTATGAGCTGTTCATCAGAGAAACAAGAAGGGGCATGAAAGACTTTTCGCTGGACATAAATACAGTTACCAAAGATACGCTTGCAGACATTTGGGATTTTATGGAGAATGAACATGCTTACGCCGAAGAATATCCTGAGATTTACGCTACTATTCCCGAAAAGCGTACTCCACAACCCAGAGGAAAGAATACGCTTATTGATTGCTTCTCGCGCATACGTACCTTTTTTATATGGTGCTATAATCAGGGGAAGACTATCAACCGCCCGTTTGACAAATTTCCGATTGAAGAATGTCTTTATGGTACACCTATTTATATAACTTTGCAGGAACGTAACCAACTATTTGAAGCAGATTTGTCTATGCGCTCGCAACTGGCAGTGCAACGTGACATTTTTGTGTTCCAAAGCGTGGTGGGTTGTCGTGTAGGCGACTTTTATAAGCTCACGAAGAAAAACCTCGTGAATGGTGCATTAGAGTACATTCAATGAAAGACACGCAATCATAATCCAAGAACGGTGAGAGTACCATTAAACGATGTCGCTAAAACCATACTTGAACGTTACAAAGACTATGATGGAGAAACTTTGCTTCCGTTCATATCGGAGCAGAAATATAATCAGGCTATCAAGGAGGGCTTTCAGACTTGCCGGGCTGAACAGAATCGTTACGGTGCTTAACCCTCTGACCCGTAAGCCTGAGCAGAAATATCTGTACGAAGTCGCCACTACACATACGGCTCGAAAGACCTTTATCGGGAATATGTATAAAAAGGTGAAAGACCCGGATTTGGTTTCATCGGTATCGGGACATAAAGAAGGCAGCAAGGCTTTCCGCCGTTACAGAGAGATAGATGAAGAGATGAAACAGGAACTCGTACATTTGTTAGACTAAATAAAAGCAAACTATGGCTCAACAGGATTTTGAACACTTCAAGCAGGAGATTAAAGATTGGCTTGATAGTCATCCGGAGGAATACGACCGTTTCGTTGCGGAAGTCAATGACAAATCAGCTATTGGACTATACAAAGTTTTCAAAGTAGGCATGAAACTTGCTCCCAAGCTGATGCGCAGGTATCAGATGGAATGTCACGGTGACCTTGCCGATGAAAGGCAGATGCAAGATTATGCAGCAGATGCAGATACCGCTAAATTATTGGTAGATGAATTTCACAACATAGATAAAGATTCGATAGTTCCGGCTATGTTGGCATGGCTGTATTATGGCAAGTGCTATGAAACGATGGTTAACCAACTTGAAGTGGAAGCGAACAATCCGAGGAACAATTTCATAGAACAGAAAATCGCTGCAATCATGATTCGGGTTGTCATTAAGAGTAGCATCCGCAACAAGATGCGGACGAAAGAGGATTGGGAAAATTTCAGGCGTGAGAAGAAAGCCATTGAAGAAGGGAATGTGATGGAATCATGTATTGAGGAATTAGAGTCTGTGAATGAAGTAATAACAGAAATACCGACAAATACAGAACAGTCACTTCGCTTACGGGATTATCTGCTTGGCGACAAAGAAACGCTTTTGGAAAAAATCAAGCTAAAAGTCTCTACACAGCACACTGGCACCGATTTGGCAAGGCTGTATTTTGCATTGCAGGAAGAACAGCTTTTAAGCCATTGCGATGTGACTACATTCCATAAGTTACTTGGCAATGAATTACCCAACTGCGACCTGAAAAGCGTGCGTAACTTGCAGATAGCCATTAAGAAGTTGAATGACAGTACGAATAAAGGGAAAATAAAAGACTGCGGTATTGAACGGACATATATAAATGAATGGCGGAATTATCTTACCAAAGCAGACTAAAGAAGATACGAACATAATAGCTTACGAATATGGATAAAAACATTATCACAGAAGAAGTCAATGCCGAATATCTGAAAGGATTTATATACTATGTCCGGGGTGTTCGAGTAATGCTTGATATGGATTTGGCCAAAATCTACGGATATAGTACCAAGGATTTTAACCGCCAGGTAAAGAACAACATTGAGAAGTTTGAGCAAGACTTCATGTTTCAGTTGACCGATGAGGAGTGCGAAATCTTGAGGTGCAAAAATTCCACCTCAAGTTGGGGAGGTCGCAGATACAATCCATACGCCTTTACGGAGCAAGGAATATATATGCTTATGACCGTCTTGAAAGGTGAGTTGGCAACCAAGCAAAGTAAAGCCTTGATTCGCATCTTCAAGCAGATGAAGGACTACATTGTTGACAACCAGCCGTTGTTGGGACAGAGGGAATATCTCCAACTATCTTTGCAAACAACCCAGAACACACAAGACTTGCTTGATTTGCGTAAATCTTTATCAGCCGTCGATGACAAGGTTGCCAGTATAATAGATACATTGGGCAATGTTGTAACGAAGTCGGAACTGGCGAATGTCATGCTTGACTTTAGTAATCCTACCGTCAGAAGGGGCTGGCTGATACTCAACGGCCAACCTGTAGAATCCGATTTGGCTTACCAACAGATTTATGCTACAGCCAAGAAAACGATATTTGTGGTAGATAATTATATCGGGTTAAAGACATTGGTACTCTTGAAAGAGGTTTCTGCCAATGTGAAAATTACTGTATTCTCAGACAATATCGGCAATCGACTACATCAGGCGGAGTTTAATGACTTCTGTCGGGAATATCCCGATGTTTCTGTTTCGCTGCAAACATCCGGCGGTATATTCCATGACAGATATATTGTCATTGATTACCAAACAGCCGATGAGCAGATTTATCATTGCGGTGCTTCATCCAAAGACGGAGGGAATAAAGTTACGACCATTACAGCCGTTACCGATGGATGCATTTATCATCCCGTGATAGACCAACTTCTGAATAATCCAGTATTAGTGTTGCGGTAAAGTCTTGCCAAATGAGATTTCAAGCATAGCGATAAACGAGATTAATTCAATATCCATTTCGTTTCTTTCGTTTACGGTTTCGCCGAAATAAGCGAAACGCAAATCATTGAATTTTAGCGAAATCCAATTATACTTTTGCACCATCGTTCCGATACGGGAGCGGTGGTGCAATCGTTTATTATGCTGCCGAAGCGGTTGTATCGAACAATCCGGCGGCATTGATTTTGACTATGACTGACTTAATGCAAATTATCTCCAACGGCGCAGCCAATATCAAACTGGAGATTACAGGCGAGGACTTGCGCGTATTCTCGGACGAGCTCATCAATCGCGCGATAAACGAAGTGGCATTGGCTTTCCGTGCAGCGGATGAAGAACGGCTACTAAGCCGGGAAGAAGTAAAGGATATGTGCGGAGTGTGCGATGCGACCTTATGGCATTGGAACAAACGGAACTATCTGAAGGCCGTCAAAGTCGGCAGTAAGGTAAGATACCGATTGTCAGATGTAAAACGCATATTAGGTGGAACGAATAAAACGGTTAGTGATGGAAGTAAATGAAAATATTATTCCACAAAACGGGAAAGTGGAAGACGAATATGTACGCATCGGCACTACGTTATTTCGGATATTGAACCAACCGATGATGAATGGTTCGTTTCGCAAAATGCGTGTGGAGTGGAAGATGAGTGTGTTCCGGCAAGACCATAGCAAGGATGAAGCGGCTCAGATACCCAAGTACGATGGATTCTGCACCATGCCCAGCCATACTGACTACCGCCACAACGTGAACAATTTTTATAATCTCTATGAGCCGATAACCCATATACCGGCAGAAGGGGATTTCCAACATATCTGTTCTTTGGTGGAACATATCTTTGGTGAGCAGTATGAGTTGGGGATGGACTACCTTCAACTGTTATATCTGAAACCGACACAGAAATTGCCGATACTTCTGTTGGTATCTGAAGAACGTAATACAGGAAAGAGTACATTTCTGAACTTTCTGAAAGCAATGTTTCAAGAAAATGTCACGTTCAATACTAATGAGGATTTTCGTAGCCAGTTCAATGCGGATTGGGCGGGCAAACTGATGATTGTTGTGGACGAAGTGTTGCTCAACCGCCGTGAGGATAGTGAACGGTTGAAGAACCTAAGTACGGCACATTCCTACAAGATGGAAGCCAAAGGCAAAGACCG
>CALUIZ010000029.1 GCA_944320815.1 uncultured Phocaeicola sp.
AAAGTGGGCGCACACTTACTGGAAGAGCTGAAGAAATTCAAGGCAATCAAGGAAGTGCGCGGCTGCGGTCTGATGATTGGCATGGAATTTGAAAAACCCATCAAGGAACTGCGCACGAAACTGCTGTTCGAGCAGAAAGTATTTACCGGCGTGAGCGGAACGAATGTCATCCGCCTGCTTCCGCCTCTCTGTCTCAGCATGGAAGAGGCAGATGACTTCCTGAACCGTCTGCATAAGGTGATAGAATAAATCAGCCGCTTCTTCATTGAAGCGAAACACAGCCATACTTTACGTGAGCATAGCTCACCGCAAAGGCCACAGATATGAAAAGGACCTGGTATCCGGTATATCTTGTGGCCTTTGTTTCTCTTGCCTGCACCTTCACTGGTTCTCATCCCTTTATAATATCGCAGGTATTCTATCCACTTAACAACAAGACAACCAGCGATATACGGATTCTCCCCATTTATATTTTCATTTTATCCGGGAAAAAGGCCGGAGAAAAGGCTCTATATTTGTGAAGAACCCAAAACTTATCAAATATCATGAAACAAACCTTATTGATCATTATGACTTTATTCAGCTTTCTCGGTCTTAGCACCAAAGCCCGTGCCATCACAGTAAACAAGGTCGCGCCACAATTCTGGTGGGCCGGCATGAAGAATCCGGAACTCCAGATCATGCTCTACGGCGACAAGATTGCATCGGCTGATATCACATTATCAAGCAAAGACATTGTGATAAAAGAAATCGTGCGCCAGGATAACCCGAACTACCTGCTGCTTTATGTGGACCTGTCGGAAGCGGCTCCCCAGCAATTCGACATCCTACTGAAACAAGGGAAGAAATCGGCCACCGTCCCTTATGAACTGAAAGACCGCACGCGTAAGGGAGAGGACATCCAGGGATTCACCTCCAGCGATGTGCTTTATCTGATTATGCCTGACCGATTCGCCAACGGAAACCCTGACAACGATGTGGTGGAAGGCATGAAAGAAGACAAAGTGGACCGCAGTGACCCGTTCGCACGCCACGGAGGTGACCTGAAAGGGGTGGCTGACCATCTGGACTATATCAGCGACCTAGGAGCGACTGCCATCTGGCTCAACCCGATTCAGGAAAACGACATGGAAAGTGGTTCCTACCACGGATATGCCATTACCGACTATTACCAGATAGACCGGCGTTTCGGCAGCAACGAAGAATTCAAGAATCTGGTGGACAAAGCTCACCAATCAGACCTGAAGGTCGTGATGGACATGATTTTCAACCATTGCGGAAGCGAAAACTATCTGTTCAAGGACAAACCCTCGAAAGACTGGTTCAATTTCAAGTCGGACTACGTGCAGACCTCTTTCAAGACAGCCAGCGTGATGGACATTCATGCCAGCCACTATGAGAAGAAGATAGCTACCGACGGATGGTTCACACAGGTCATGCCCGACTTCAACCAGCGCAACCGCCATGTGGCGCGCTACCTTATCCAGTCGAGCATCTGGTGGATAGAGTATGCCGGCATCAACGGAATCCGTCAGGACACCCATCCATACGCGGACTATGACTTCATGTCGGAATGGTGCAAGGAAGTGCTCGACGAATATCCGCACTTCAACATAGTGGGAGAGACATGGCTCAACAGTAACGTGCTGGTGTCCTACTGGCAGAAGGACAGCAAGCTGGCAGCCCCGAAAAACTCCAATCTGCCTACGGTGATGGACTTCCCTCTGACCGACCTGATGAACAGGGCTTTCGATGAAGAAACCACCGACTGGGCCGACGGACTTTACCGACTGTACGACTATCAGACACAGGACTTGGTCTATGCCAATCCGATGAACCTGCTCATATTCCTCGACAACCACGACACCTCACGCTTCAGCCGTACGGAAGAAATGGCCAAGAACCTGACACGCTACAAACAGGCCATGACTTTCCTGCTCACTACCCGTGGCATCCCGCAAATCTATTACGGCACAGAAATCCTGATGGACGGTGACAAGGCGGACGGTGACGGATGTCTGAGGAAGGATTTCCCGGGCGGATGGCAGGGCGACAAGACCGACTGCTTCAAGAAGGAAGGGCGCAGCCAGCTCCAGAACGAGGCTTATAATTTCACAAAGAAACTGCTGCAATGGAGGAAAAACAACGAAGCTGTCGGGAAAGGAACACTGAAACATTTTTCCATCGCCCACGGCACATATGTCTACCAGCGTGCCTACAAGAACAAGTCGGTGGTGGTCATCATGAACGGGACCAATGAGGAACAGGAGCTTGACCTTGCTCCCTACAGGGAAATACTTCCCAAAGACAGCGCGACGGATTTCCTGAGCGGACGTATCCTCCGGCTGGAAAAGCGGCTGACGCTCGGCAAACGGGAAACGCTGGTGCTGGAGTTCTAAAACTCCAACATACTGCAAGAAAAAACAGTTCGGTATTCCGGCCAGAACAACAGGATGTTCAGGCTGGAATACCGAACTGTTTTTCCGACGAATCATTTCCACCAATTTTACATGAATTCCGAGTGTCGTTCCCGATTAAAATCATATATTTGCATATATACTAAAAAACAAACCTGATTATGAAAGCAGCAATCATAGGAGCCGGAAACATGGGCGGTGCCATAGCACGCGGACTGGCCAAAGGACATTATATAAAAGCGGACGAGATTTTCGTATCGAACCCCAGCAACGGGAAACTGGAAACATTGAAAAAGGAATTTCCGGCCATCCATACCACAAACAGCAACAAGGAAGCGGCTTCGGATGCCGACATCATCATAGCAGCCGTAAAGCCATGGAAAATGGAGGAAGTGCTGAAACCGCTCCGTCTGCACCATCCGCAAATTCTGGCGTCGGTGGCTGCAGGGCTTACTTTTGAGAACCTGGCCCACTATGTAGACCCTGAGATGACAATATTCCGGGTCATCCCCAACACCGCCATCTCGCTGGGAGCAAGCATGACGCTCGTAGCCGCCCGGAATGCGTCGGACGATCAGACGAATCTGATAATGAACATATTCAACGAAATGGGCATGGCCATGCTCATCGAGGAGAAACAGTTCGCCGCAGCCACTTCACTCACTTCCTGCGGAATCGCCTATGTGCTGAAATATGTCCAGGCTGCCATGCAGGCAGGTGTGGAACTGGGAATCAGACCGCACGATGCGATGAAGATGGTGGCGCAGACGGTGGAAGGAGCCGCACAGCTTCTCCTGCAGAATGAGGGGACGCACCCGGCACTGGAAATCGAGAAGGTGACCACTCCTGGGGGAATCACCATCAAGGGTCTCAACGAGCTGGAACATTCCGGATTCACTTCGGCCGTCATCAAAGCCATCAAGGCCAGTATGTAACCCCAAAAACGAAGGAACTATGAAACGCAACATATTTGTCACAATGGGAATCCTGATTCTGACAGGCTTCGCCATACAGGGCTTCGTGGGAGCTATCGGAGGGATTTTCCTCACAACCATCATCGGCATTGTCTACGGAACCGTCAAAAGGGATAAGAGACTGGTAAAATGGTCAGCCGCGGCACTCATGATAACCATTTTCTGTATCATGGTCTGCTACGGCTGGCTATTGATCACGGCAAACAGCCAATGACGCGGGAAAGACCTTATCTCACAAAGCCTTTCTTCGCCCATTTCAGGCTGTTCCAACGCTTGACAAAGATAAACGCACGGATATTCTCATCGAGCAGGAAGGCACACCACATGCCCACCAGCCCCCATCCAAGATAAATGCCGAGAAAGTAGCTGAATCCGACTGATACGACCCATTGCACCACGAGGCCCACATAAAAAGGATAGTTCACATCGCCGGCCGAACGGAGGGCATTGGTGGCATAGATGTTCACGGCACGTCCGACTTCCACAATCACGTCCACCACGAGAACGGTCATGCCCAGACGGATAATCTCCGGATTTTCCGTAAGCCATCCGAATATGGCACGGCCGGATATGGCCCAGATGCACGACAATATCAAAGAGACGAGAATCGAAAGCCTCATCACATACTTTCCGAGAAGATAGGCGGCACGGATCTTCTTCCGCCCTACGAGATGGCCGATACAGATTGCCCCTCCCTGCGCCATCGCAATGGCGAACAGATAGACGAACATGGTCGTATTCACGGTGTAAGTACGTGTGGCCAGTGCATCATTTCCCAATATATTGATAAAATAGGTGATGACAACCTGTGAGAAGCTGTACGACATGTTTTCTCCGGCAGAAGGCAGTCCCACCTTCAGCAGGTTCTTCAGCTCAATCCATGGGAAAGGACGGAAATATGCCCGGGGAAAGCTTGGAATATGCTTGCGGAACAGGATGACAAACAATACGACCATGCTCACTCCACGGGAAAACGCCGTAGAGATGGCCGCTCCTTCTGCCCCCAGTTCAGGCATGCCGAACTTACCGAAAATCAGCATATAGTTGCCGATGATGTTCATCACGTTCACCAGCACCGTCACCAGCATCGGATAAATGGCTTTGTTCGCACTGCGGAGTGCGGCGGAAACTGTCAGTGATATGGCCTGGAAGAAAGCGAACGCTCCCACAATCTCCATATATCCCACTCCATATTTCAGAAGTTCGGGACGCAAGCCCATCCACCCCAAGAGCGTAGGTGCACCGAAATACAGAACCGCACTCACAATGAGTCCCGTCGCCAGATTCAGCAACAAAGAAACGCCCACCACCTGAACCATCTTGTTACGCAATCCTGCACCCAGATACTGGGAACACAATACGGAAGTACCGATATTGATGACCTCAAACACCAGAAAAGCGAACATCACAATCTGGTTGACCACACCTACCGCTGCCACACTCTCGTCAGAATACTGACTAAGCATGATGGTGTCCATCGCACCCAGCATCATTATCAACAAGGTTTCGATGAAAATCGGAATGACCAGCCTGCGCAGTTCGGAACGGACCTGCATCGACCGTTGCTGAACAACCTGTTCCATCATCGTCCCTCCTGCAATGAGACGGTTCTTCTGTCACGCCTCACATAAACCGACACACTGATAAAACCGACCACGACAATAAACACACCAACCAAGGCCGGATAGCGATAACCGAGCCCCATCTCGATAGGCAGACCTCCCACATATGCCCCCAACGCATTTCCCAAGTTGAACGCAATCTGCACACAGGCAGCCCCCATCAGTTCGCTGCCCCGTGAGTTCTGCAAAAGAAGAAGTTGCTGCGGAGGAGACACGGCAAACAAAGCCGCCGTACACACAAACATGAGTGCTACGGCAAGCCAAGGCACTCCCGCAAAGAAGAATGTGCCCAGCAGAGCAAGCATCATGCACACCTGCGTGAACCTTATTACGGGTGCCAATCCGTAAAGGTCGCCACACTTGCCGCCAACCAGATTCCCGACAGTCATTCCCAATCCGGCCAGCATCATGACAACCGTCATGTCTCCGGGAGTGAATCCCCCCACATTAATCATTTGGGGAGTCACATAGCTGAACCAGCAGAATATGCCGCCGTTTCCGAACATGGTAGTAAAAATTATCAGCCAGGGTGCCAGATTCTTGAGAAAACGGAACTGCCCTCTGAAACCGGTATCGGGAAGCGCAGGAAGTGCAGGCACCCATCTCCATATCAGAAAAAACACCAACAGCCCCCACGCTCCATTGAACATGAACGGGAAACGCCATGTGACCATATTGCTCAACATCGTACCGAAAGGTACTCCGAACAGGTTGGCAATGGTCATTCCTGCGGTCATCAGTGCCACAGCCTGCGATGCCTTACCCTTGTCGGCCACCTTTTCGGCCACAATGGAACCGGCCCCGAAGAAAGCACCGTGGGGAAGTCCCGACACGAAACGCATGAGCAGCAGCATCCAGTAATTCGGTGCCATCGCCGCGCAGAGGTTTCCCAGAATATAAATGGCGGTCAGCCCCAGCAATATCTGTTTCAAAGGACGCGTGCGCGCCACGGCCACCATCAGCGGCGCACCCGCGCACACACCGATAGCATATGCAGATATAAAATGACCGGCCTCAGGAATGCTGATGTCCAAATCGTGAGCCACATTGGGCAATATTCCCATCATGACAAATTCCGCTATCCCCAGCCCCAACGTGCCGGAGGCAAGCGCCAACAAGCTTTTCTTCATCGACTGTTCTTTCTGATTTTTTCAGCGTGCAAAATTACACCAAATCATGTTCCGATGAACCGCAGAGGCAATTTCTTGACATAAGTCAAAAGGACGTGTGAAAACTGCGGAGTTCCTTCCGCAACTGATGCGCATGGCCGGCAGTCATCGAGTCGAGAAGTGCCCAGAAACGGGGGCCATGGTTCATTTCCTCCGTATGCGCAAGCTCATGAAGAATCACATAGTCCATCAGATGCGATGGCACCAGCATCAGATAACACGACAGACTGATTGTCTTTGCAGCCGTACAGCTTCCCCATCTGGAACGCGCTCCGGTAATCCTCACTTTTCGATAAGTGAGTCCGTAACGCCCTGCCCATTCTTCCAGCAAAGGAGGCAGGGTTTCTTCCGCCGACTTCTTCAAAGCCCGGAGAATGGCACCGTGCACCAGTTTCTGCACTTCCTTCAAGGAGAAATCCGTGTGGTGCGGACAATATATCTTCATCTCACCGGAGTCTGTCCGACGGACCGTAAAACACTTGAGACGGCTCGGTTCAAGAGACAGCCGGAAACATTCCGCCTCGATGCGGAAACTGAAATCAATCGGTCGCACTGCCACTTTACGGTATTTCTCCAGCAGGTCTTCACGGAAATGACCGATAACCTCCATCACCCGTCCCACTTTCGTATAAGGCGGCACGGTGACCTGCAGACCTTCCGGCTTCACCCGCATGGTGATATTGCGCGCCCCACGCCGTGTGGTCAGTGCAATACGTCCGAAATCTTTGTCTTCTATATAACGTCTGGTGGGCATAACATCACAAAATTACAAAAAATACGGTATCCGAAGGACAAGGTTACAGGAAAAGCGATAATTTTGCGGCAGTTTTTTAAAGGATAAAATCAATCTGATTATGGAATTACCGAAAGACCCGATGATGCTCTACAGCTTCATCAACATGAAACTGAGGGACTTCTATCCCTCATTGGATGCACTTTGCTCTGACCTGAACGTGAACAAAGACGAAATAGTCAGAAACCTGAAAGAGGCCGGATTTGAATATGATGCCAAACAGAACAAGTTCTGGTAATCAGAATGCCTCTTCCGGTTTCCCGGATAACATCAAAAAGGCTGTCCCCCACACAGAGGAACAGCCTTTTTTCATTTCATCTAAGGTGTATAAAGCCTCATCAGCACTGAGCCAGCTTACCGTCAGAACCCAGCACGTTAAGGATTTTGTGCTTGTACATCTTTTCCATTTCGTCACGAGCCGGACCCAGATATTTGCGCGGGTCGAATTCAGCCGGTTTTTCAGCGAATACGCGGCGAACGGCTGCAGTCATGGCCAGACGAGAGTCTGAGTCGATGTTAATCTTGCAAACCGCAGACTTGGCAGCCTTACGCAGTTCTTCTTCCGGAATACCGATAGCAGCTTCCAACTTGCCTCCGTACTGGTTGATCATGTCCACATATTCCTGAGGAACGGAAGATGATCCGTGGAGTACGATGGGGAATCCCGGCAATTTTTCCATTACAGCGTCCAATACGTCGAATGCCAAAGGAGGAGGAACCAGACGGCCTGTAGCCGGGTCCACATGACACTGTTCGGGTTTGAACTTGTAGGCACCATGAGAAGTACCGATTGAGATAGCCAGTGAGTCGCAGCCAGTGCGTGTAGCGAAATCAATCACTTCTTCAGGATTTGTGTAAGTATGATGTTCTGCAGACACTTCGTCTTCCACACCGGCCAACACACCCAGTTCACCTTCCACTGTCACATCAAACTGATGAGCATATTCAACGACTTTCTTAGTCAAAGCGACGTTTTCTTCATAAGGCAGGTGAGAACCGTCAATCATCACAGAAGAGAAACCGAGGTCTACGCAAGATTTGCAGAGTTCGAACGAATCTCCGTGATCAAGGTGAAGAACGATTTCAGGATGTTCGCAGCCCAATTCTTTGGCGTATGCTACGGCACCTTCGGCCATATAACGGAGCAGCGTCTGGTTTGCGTAGTTGCGCGCACCTTTGGACACCTGCAGGATGACCGGAGATTTAGTTTCAACAGCAGCCTTGATGATGGCCTGCAACTGTTCCATGTTGTTGAAGTTGAAAGCCGGGATTGCATATCCGCCCTTAATTGCTCTGGCGAACATATCTTTCGTGTTTACCAGACCTAAATCTTTGTAATTAACCATTGTGATAAAATTTATAGTTGTTAGTAAATGATTTTTCCTTAGGCAAATATAGCAATAAAAAGTGGAACGAGCATCCCCTGACAAAAAGAAAATATGCCCTGCAACACATATTGTTGACATAAATCATGACATTTTCATAACTGGAAACACAGATGCAAAGTGGATGTTGCAATTAACCGGAGGCGACGGCAGAAAATATCCGGCTTCATCCGTCTCCAGAAGCAAACGGACAGGTCTTTCTCTCCATGCGGACGGAAAACAACGGGCTGTTCCATACGGAACATCAGGCAACTTTCATCAAAACAACGGGAATCTTCAGACCGGGTTTCAGGATGTTTCAGACAGGATGCGGCGGCACCGGAACCGACATGCCGGAAAAATCCGTGAACAAAACCTGCAAACATCTTGTTTTCAAAGTATTATTTCTTATCTTTGTCATCACATCATTTAATCAAGTTCAATTATGTCACACATCTATACAAAACTGACCGACCTGATAGGACATACTCCTCTCATCCGGCTGAACCGTCTGTCGGAAGCATACGGGACGCAGGGTAACGTCATGGCAAAAGTGGAATTCTTCAATCCAGGTGGAAGCGTGAAGGACCGTATCGCGCTCGCCATGATTGAGGATGCAGAAAAACGGGGAGTGCTGAGTCCGGGAGCGGTCATCATCGAACCTACCAGTGGAAACACGGGAGTGGGACTGGCATGGATAGCTTCAGTGAAGGGATACAGAACCATACTGACCATGCCTGAAACCATGAGCATGGAACGCCGCAAACTACTCAAGGCATGGGGGGCGGAAATTGTACTGACACCGGGAAGCGAGGGAATGAACGGTGCTATCCGCAAGGCGGAACAACTGCGCGACACGACTCCGGGAGCGGTCATCCTGCAGCAATTCGAGAATCCGGCCAACCCCAAAGCCCACGAACTGACCACCGCACAAGAAATCTGGCACGATACGGACGGAAAAATCGATGTGTTTGTGGCCGGAGCCGGAACAGGAGGCACCGTCAGCGGTACGGGGAAAGGTCTGAAACGACACAACCCGGACATTGAAATCGTGGCAGTGGAGCCCGAAGGCTCGCCTGTCCTATCCGGCGGCAAGGCAGGGCCCCACAAATTACAGGGCATCGGAGCAGGCTTCATTCCCAAAACCTACAATGCGGAAGTGGTGGACAAGGTTATCCGGATAAAGGATGAAGACGCGATGCGTACCGCCCGTGAACTGGCATTGAAAGAGGGGCTTCTGGTAGGCATTTCTTCCGGAGCAGCCGCCTTTGCAGCCCTCCAGCTTGCCCAAAAAGAAGCATACAAAGGAAAAAACATAGTCGTTCTGCTGCCCGACACAGGCGAACGCTATCTTTCAACAGAACTTTTCAATTTTGAATGAAAACGACGGCAGGGGCATACATTCCAGAATGGACGTACACCCCTGCCCTTATTTCCCGCTTCCAGCCGTTACAGCTTTCCGCTAATAGTTTTCATGATTTTTTCCAGCGCACCGGCATTTTCACGCACATATGCATCGGCTGCCTTCCCCGCTTCTTTCAGGAAAGTGCCGTCGGCCACCAGCCTGTCCGTCAACGCGTTGAAATCCTCTCGGCCATGAATTTCAAACCCTCCTTCACAGGCAAGCAACCCCTGCGCCTCGCGGAAACGTCTGTTGTTCGGCCCGAAAATGACAGGCATCCCATACACAGCGGCTTCCAACACATTATGTATCCCGACTCCAAATCCTCCACCGACATAGGCAATCTCTCCATACCGGTAAATCGACGACAGCAGTCCAAAACAGTCTATAATAAGGCAGTCGGCTTCATGTACCGCTTCCTCCGTCGCCTGCGTATAGCGCACGGACTTGCGTGCCAGCTTCCTCTCAATCTGCTTCAGATGACTTTCTTCAATGACATGAGGCGCAACAATCAGCTTCATGTCAGGATGTGTGTTGAAATAAGGTATGAAGATATCCTCATCCGGCTCCCATGAACTTCCGGCGACAAACGTGAAAGAATCCCCTCTGAACTTGTCTACCAGAGGCAGCTCCTTTGCCTGTCCGCATATCTCAATGACACGGTCAAAACGAGTGTCACCGACGATAGACGTATTGTCTATTCCAATCTTATGAAGCAAATCAACCGAAGTCCGGTTCTGCACAAACAGATGGGTAAATCTGCGAAGCACATCTGCATATCCTCTGCCATACCACCGGAAAAAAATCTGGTCGGGACGGAATATCGAAGACACACTATAAACCGGGACATGACACCGGTCAAGTTCATTCAGATAATTCCGCCAGAATTCATATTTGATGAAAAAAGCCATATAAGGCTGTACCAGCTCCACGAACAGCCTCGCGTTGCGCGGAGTGTCAAGAGGCAGATAGCACACCACGTCCGCCCCTTTATAATGTTTGCGCACTTCATATCCTGAAGGCGAAAAAAAAGTCTGCAGAATTTTATATTGAGGATACTCTTTCCGTATTCTTTCAATCAGAGGACGTCCCTGCTCAAACTCCCCCAGAGAGGCGGCATGAAACCAAAGATACTTTTCCCCTTTCACTATGCTCTTTCTCAGGACATCGAAAGCCTCTTTCTCCCCCCTGTACATCAAAGCGACTTTCTTGCTGAAAAGTGCGGCCAGCCTGACCGCACTTGAATAAAGGAATATAATCAGATTATAAATCATGTCATAAATTATTTGAGCACCTCTATCGCACGGCGCATACGTCGTATGGTTTCTTCCTTGCCTAATACAGACGAGATGTCAAACATGTGAGGGCCTTTCCCTTCGCCTACCAATGTCAGGCGGAAAGCGTTCATGATGTTCCCTAGATGATAACCTTTGTCTTCAATCCACTTCATCACCACTTCTTCCTGATGAGCCAAAGAGAAATCGTCAAGTGCCTCCAGCAGATCGGCCAGTTCCGTCATGCGTTCAGCCGAATCTTCTTTCCAGCGTTTCTTGACAGTCTTTTCGTCATACTCAACCGGAGCGACAAAGAAGAACTTGCAAGTTTCCCACAAATCATTGACAAAGCTTACACGTCCCTTCATCATACCAACCACCGTGACCACTTTGTCCATCGGCACATCAATGCCGTGATTCTTCAGGATAGGCATGAACATAGACGCAACCTCTTCATCGCTCTTCATCAAAATATATTCATGATTGAACCATTTTCCTTTTTCATAATCAAATTTGGCTCCCGCCTTGCTGCAACGGCGCAAGTCGAAAAGCTTGACCAGTTCATCCATTGACATTATCTCCTGGTCATTTCCCGGATTCCATCCAAGCAGTGCAAGGAAATTGATCACTGCTTCCGGAAGATAACCCGACTCGCGATAGCCGGAAGAAACTTCTCCCGTCTTCGGGTCGTGCCATTCCAGCGGGAAAACCGGAAATCCAAGACGATCACCGTCACGTTTGCTGAGTTTCCCGTTTCCGTCCGGTTTCAGCAGCAAAGGAAGATGTGCAAACTCCGGCATGGTGTCCTCCCATCCGAACGCACGATACAGCAACACATGCAACGGTGCGGAAGGAAGCCACTCTTCCCCACGGATGACATGGGAAATCTCCATCAGATGATCATCCACGATGTTGGCCAGATGATAAGTAGGCAATTCATCCGCCGACTTGTACAGCACCTTGTCATCAAGAATGGAAGAATTTATCACCACGTCACCGCGGATGATGTCATGCACATGCACTTCTTCGTTCGGCTCTATTCTGAAACGCACCACATACTGCTTCCCTTCCGCAATCAGACGGTCCACTTCTTCCTGGGGCAAAGTGAGCGAATTGCGCATGGTTCCGCGCGTAGACGCATCATACTGGAAGTTAGGTATTTCCTTGCGCTTGGCTTCCAGTTCCTCCGGAGTGTCAAACGCAATGTATGCCTTCCCATTGTCAAGAAGCACCTTCACATATTTCTTATAAATGTCACGGCGTTCAGACTGACGATATGGACCATACTCACCTCCGAAACTGACTCCTTCATCAAACTTTATCCCCAGCCACTTGAATGATTCCAGAATATATTCTTCTGCGCCGGGAACAAAACGATGCGAATCGGTGTCCTCTATACGGAACACCAAATCACCTCCATGCTGGCGGGCAAACAAATAATTATACAAAGCGGTACGCACGCCGCCGATATGCAACGCGCCGGTAGGACTCGGTGCAAAACGGACTCTTACTCTTCTTTCTGACATAATGGTCTTTATCTAAAAATACGCCACAAAATTAATCTAATTTTCCCGTTTTTTTCTTATTTTGCGGCAAAATATCCATTACCGATGAAAAGTTTATCGACAGAAAAAAAGTTCTCATATAAAGAATTGCTCTACAAATGCGCCATATTTGTAGCCACAGTATCCGTCATCGTTTACTTTCTGCCAAGAGAAGGCCGCTTCAACTACCAGTTTGACATCAACAAGCCATGGAAGTATGGTCTGCTGCAGGCTTCCTTCGACTTCCCCATCTACAAGAGAGATGCAGAAATGCAGAAGGAGCAGGACAGCATCATGCAAAGGTACACTCCCTATTTTCAGATTGACACGAAAACCGGAGAACTGATGATTGAAAAATTCAGAAAGGACTATGCCGACAACCTGAAGAAAACCATTCCCCACCCCGCCTACCGGCAATACATCGAGCGGACTCTGGCACGGATTTACGCCGAAGGAATCATCGCGCCGAACGATCTTTCCCAACTGGAAAAAGATTCAGTGAAAAGAATCCAGATATTCGACAAGAACAAATCGAGCCAGAAGGAAGTGAATGAAGTATATACGTTCAAACGGGCGTATGAAACGCTTCTTGCATCTGACACGGTGCATTACCGGAAATCACTTCTGCAACGCTGTAACCTGAACGACTACATCATCCCCAACCTGACATATGACATGAACAAGTCGGAAGCGGCGAAGCAAGACCTTCTGGCGGAGCTGTCATGGGCGAATGGTGTCGTACAGAACGGACAGAAAATCATCGACCGGGGAGAGATTGTGGACGAAAACACCTATAACATTCTGAAATCACTTGAAAAAGAATGGGGAAAACGAAGCGAAACCGTCACTGAAAAACGCCTCACACTGGTCGGGCAACTGCTGTTCGCGACAATCCTGATAGGATGCTTCATGATTTATCTGGAACTGTTCCGCCACGACTACTACAGCAAGCACAGGTGCCTTGCTCTGCTGTTCATCATCATCACCGCCTTCCCGGTCATCACGTCTGTGATGGTAGACCAGGCACTGCTAAGTATTTACATCGTGCCTTATGCCATGATTCCGATGATTATCCGTATTTTTCTGGACTCCCGGACGGCTTTCATGGCACATGTGATAACCATACTCCTGTGTTCCATCTGCCTGCGCTCACCACATGAATTTATCCTGCTGCAGACACTTGCCGGCATGGTAGGCATATACAGCTTGCGTGAGCTGTCACAACGTTCCCAACTGCTGAGGAGCGCACTTCTGGTGGCCTGTTCGTATGCGGTGATGTATCTTTCGCTCGACCTGATCAATGTCAGCGAACTGTCGCAACTGAGCACCCACATGTATTTCAATTTCCTCATCAACGGCATTCTTCTGCTGTTCACCTATCCGCTGCTGTTTATCCTCGAAAAGATTTTCGGCTTCACCTCGAACGTGACGCTGATAGAGCTGTCGAACATCAACAACAAGCTGATGAGAGAAATGTCGGAAGTGGCGCCAGGAACTTTCCAGCACTCCCTGCAACTGGCCAATCTTACCGCAGCCGCCGCGAACCGCATCGGAGCGGACAGCCAGCTGGTGCGTACGGGAGCCATGTACCACGACATCGGGAAGATGATGAACCCTGTGTTCTTCACTGAAAACCAGACAGGTGTCAATCCGCACGACCAACTGAGCTACAAACAGAGCGCGCAAATCGTCATCAACCATGTGACTGACGGACTGAAGCTGGCCGACAGGAACGACCTTCCCCAGGTAATCAAAGACTTTATCCGCACACACCACGGAAAAGGGCTGACCAGATACTTCTATATTTCCTACAAAAACGAACATCCCGATGAAGACGTGGACATGGAAGCATTCCGCTATCCCGGTCCGAATCCGTTCACAAAAGAACAGGCGATACTGATGATGGCCGACTCTGTAGAGGCTGCCTCCCGAAGCCTTCAGGGATATACGGAGGAAAGCATTTCGGCACTGATTGACAAAATCATCGACGGACAAGTGAACGAAGGGTATTTCAAGGAGTGTCCGATTACGTTCAAGGACATCTCCACAATCAAGACGGTGTTCAAGGAAAAGTTGAAAACGATGTATCACACCCGCATCAAATATCCCGAGCTGAAAAAATGAGCGACCCGGAACCCTAAATGCGCCGGGTGAACTTGCAGCGCGGATAGTTGCTGCATCCAAGGAAGCGACCGTAACCGCCTTTGCGCTCCACCAGTCTTCCTCCGCATCTGGGGCATATTCCACTACTTATTGACGTTTGGAAGGGTGTATCAAAATAAAAGCTGGCTATCAGAAAGACATGTCATTTTGAGCGTAGCGAAAAATCCCGTGTGCACCAACTTGCGTATTTGAGATCCTTCACTACGTTCAGGATGACAAAATGAAAGCCGCTCTTTGTTTAAATGACTGTGGCTGTGCCGGAACAAGACCAACCTCCGTTCCGGCACAGCCACAGCAACGTTCATGTCAGTTGCCGGAGCATTGCCCGGACTTTCACACTTCAATCAGTTTATATTTCGGAACCAGTGCCTTCATTATACACCATGCCAGCAGATATGCCACCGCACAGACACAGAAAATGATGAAATAGCCGGCTTCCTTTCCTTCAAATCCCATAAAGGACATATTCGTCTCGGCTGCATAGTCGAACAGGATACCCGAACTCATGTTGATGAGGAAAGAGCCGATGCCGCCTGCCATTCCCCCGATGCCGATGATGGTAGCCACCGCACTCTTGGGAAACATGTCACTTCCCACCGAATAAATGTTGGCAGACCACGACTGATGAGCCGCTCCCGCAATACCGATAATGACAATCGGGAACCAATAAGAAATGTTGCCGAGCGGCTGGGCAAACAAAGCCAGCAAGGGGAATACGGCAAAAATAAGCATAGCCTTCATGCGCGCGGCATAAGGATTTTTCCCTGTCCTGTTGATGATGATGGTAGGAAGCTTTCCTCCATAAATGGACAGCATGGTGATGGCATAGAGCACGAAAATAAGCAGTTGGGCCGTTCCGCTGTCGGAAGCATAGCCATACACGTCGGAGATATAGGCCGGAGTCCAGAACAGGAAGAACCACCACACGCCGTCGGTCATGAACTTTCCGATGGCCACCGCCCATGTCTGGCGGTATCTGAAACATTGCCAGAGCGAAAGTTTCGGCTCGTCAGACAGACGGTCGGCCTCCCCAGCCGTTTCCGCCTCTTTGTCCTGATGGATATAGGCCAGTTCCGCCGCATTCACGCGGGGATTATGCTCCGGTTTCTTGTACATGAACATCCACAGGCCCATCCACACGAAACCCAACGCACCGATTACGATGAAGGCCATTTCCCATCCGTTCCCGACACCTATGCTCTTGAAATAGCTTGCCAAAGGAGGAATGCTGACCGGAGCGATCAGCGCACCCACCGTAGCTCCCGCATTGAAGATAGAAGTGGAAAACGCACGGTCCTTTTTCGGGAAATATTCGGCGGTCACCTTGATGGCGGCAGGGAAGTTTCCGGCCTCACCGGCTCCCAGCACGATACGCGCCGCGATGAAATAATAGACGCTGGTGATGGCGATGGTAGAAGTGACGGCACCCGTAGCGGAAATCATTTCGGAGACATTGTCCAGTCCCAGGGTCACTTCAGTGGCCCATCCGCAGAATGCATGGAGACATGCACCCACCGACCATACGGCAATGGCCCAAAGATACCCTTTCTTGCTCCCCATCCAGTCGACAAAACGTCCGGCAAAAAGATTGGCCACCGCATAAACGATGGAAAAAATGGCGGTGATTGTCCCGTAATGCGTGTCCGTCCAATGGAACTCCGGAGCGATGAAATCTTTCCATGTCAACGACAATACTTGGCGGTCAAGATAATTGACCGTGGTGGCGAAAAAAAGCATGAAGCAAATCACCCAGCGGTAATTCGTCATCTTTTCGCCTGCTTTTTCAAATGTACTCATGATATCAGATATTAGTTAATGTTCTTGATTGTACAAAATTAGAACTTTAAAAGCATATACACCTGCAAAAAATGGCAAAAAATATGTAGTAATTGGTACTTCTTCCATTCCTTTTGTTACAATTCATCTGCATTTTCGTTCCATCCGGTTCTTTTCCAGGGAAAATCCGCGAAAGACGCAGACCGGCGACCGCCTGAAAAAGACAACGGGCCATTCTTCCGGAAGCAACCGCCTGTTCCGGCCAAAACAAGCCGTTATCCGAACAAGAACAACCCGTTATCCTCCCGTCATATCCATGCCGGCAAAAAGCACCCCCGGAAAAGTTTTTTGCCACCTTAAGAAAGCATTTTCCGCCGCTTTATTTGCAGATTTTTTAAATTAAACCTATTTTTGCACGGTCGAACACTGATTTTTGATATAACCCGAATGAACAAGATAAAGAAACTGAAGAAAATCCGCATCCATCATGAAGGCACCCATATTCTGCTGATAAGCGCAGTGCTTCTCGCACTCATCAACGGCATTCTGTATTGGGGACTGGAATGCAGGCTGCCGTTCTATGCCGTTCTGCTTGTCAGTATAGTTCTCTACGGGCTGATGGTCAACTTCTTCCGCTGTCCCATCCGCATATTCAAGGGGGATACGGAAAAAATAGTCGTGGCTCCTGCCGACGGACGGGTGGTAGTGATAGAAGAAGTGGAGGAACACGAATATTTCCACGACAGACGGCTGATGATTTCCATCTTCATGGGAATCACCAACGTACATGCCAACTGGTATCCGGTGGACGGAGTGGTGAAACACGTAAGCCACCAGAACGGACGGTTCATGAAAGCGTGGCTTCCCAAAGCCAGCACGGAGAACGAACGTTCTACTATCATTATAGAGACTCCCGACGGACAGACCGTCATGGCAAGACAGATTGCCGGAGCGGTGGCACGAAGAATCGTGACCTATGCCGAATCCGGAGAGGACTGCTACATCGACGAGCATATGGGATTCATCAAGTTCGGCTCGAGAGTGGACGTGTATCTCCCGTTAGGTACGGAGGTCTGCGTGAAGATGGGACAGGCCACCACGGGAAACGAAACGGTTATCGCAAAACTAAAATAACAAGGAGACTGACTTATGCCTAACGCAGTTGTACGGAACATACCGAACGCCATCACGAGCTGTAACCTGTTCTGCGGATGCATCGCCTGTCATATGGCATTCCACGGGAATTACGGAATGGCACTGCTGTTCATCGTGCTGGGTGCCGTGTTCGACTTCTTCGACGGGATGACCGCGCGCCTGCTCCACGTCTCATCCCCGATAGGCAAGGAACTTGACTCACTGGCCGACGACGTGACTTTCGGTCTGGCTCCTGCAGCCATTGCCTTTTCCCTGTTCAAGGAAGTGCAGTATCCGGATTTCCTTTTGCCGGTTTCAGGCATACTCCCCTATTCGGCTTTCCTGATTGCGGTCTTCTCGGCCTTGAGACTGGCCAAGTTCAATCTCGATGAACGGCAGACCAGCTCATTCATCGGAATGCCCACTCCTGCCAACGCGCTGTTCTGGGGGTCGCTGGCCGTAGGCGGACATGAATTTCTGGTTTCTCCCCACTTCAATGCCCTCTACCTGCTCATACTGGTAGTGGCGATGTCATTGCTTTTGGTGGCAGAACTACCCATGTTCTCACTGAAATTCAAGGATTTGTCATGGAAGCACAACAAGGTGACCTACATTTTCCTCATCGTAAGTGTCCCTCTTCTTCTTATTTTCCGCCTCGGCGGATTTGCAGCCGTAATCGTATGGTACATCATACTTTCATTGCTGACATATAAAAAGAACTGATCTCATTTCTATGCTTCAAGTAATAGGATTCATACTGTTTCTTCTGCTGGTCGTACTCCTCATCGGGATAATCCTTGTGTCACGAATCATCAGAGGTATATTCAATATAGGTAAGAGAATGACCGGAAAAGGCCCTTCCCGCCCCAAGGACGATTCCCCTTACACCATATACGCGTCGCCCGACGGCCATGAGGCATCCGACAAAAAGAAAAAGATATTCGATCGGGACGAAGGCGAATATATAGACTTTGAAGAGATCAAGGACTAGCGACGTTTCCGGAAAAAGTCTTTCATCAACGAAGCGCACTCGTCGGCCATCGTTCCGGACACCACTTCCGTCTTCGGATGCAACGCATCAGGAGCATATTTCCGATACCCCCGCTTCTCATCACCTGCGCCGAACACAAGACGGCCTGTCTGTGCCCAAGCTATCGCTCCGGCACACATCACACAAGGTTCCACCGTCACATACAAGGTACAATCGGTGAGATATTTGGCACCCAAAGCATTGGCCGCAGCCGTAATGGCCTGCATCTCGGCATGCGCCGTCACATCGTTCAGCGTCTCCGTCAGATTATGGGCACGGGCAATGACACGCCCGCGGCACACCACAACCGCCCCCACCGGCACTTCTCCTTCTTCGGCCGCTTTCTGCGCCTCAAGAAGAGCCTGCTTCATATAAAATGTGTCATCCATCGTAGGTAATTTATTCTATTGACTGCAAATGTATGAACCCAAAAACCTGAAAAGTCAAATGGTTCATTGCACAAAAATACGTATTTTTGCAGAAAAGAGAAATATGGCTGCACATAATGAGCTGGGAAAAGAAGGTGAAAAGGCCGCCGTGTCCTACCTTCAGGCCCATGGATACAACATCCGGCATCGCGACTGGCATTCCGGGAAACGCGATCTGGACATCGTGGCGGAGAAAGACCACACGCTAGTCGTCATAGAAGTGAAAACCAGACGCAACGAAGAATACGGAAGCCCGGAAGAGGCGGTGACCGGCAAAAAGATACGGCATATCATAGCCTCGACAGAAGCCTATCTGAACAAGTTTGAGATAGACCTTCCTGTCCGTTTCGATGTCATCACGATAGTAGGAATGGAAACTCCTTTCCGAATCGAACACATAGAAGACGCTTTTCTGCCTCCCATATGGGAGTAGAATCCGGACAGCAATACCTGCGTCCGACACTAAAAAAACAAACTGAAATGAAATATCCGGAACCTATCGCACTGGAAGAGACTGCTTCCACCAACTTATATCTGGCACAGCTTTGCGACCGGCAAGTGCAAGAAGACTTTACCTGTGTGTACACAGCCTACCAGACGGCTGGAAGAGGACAGCGAGGAAACAGTTGGGAATCGGAAGCGGGGAAAAACCTGCTGTTCAGCTTTGTCGTTTATCCCGACTTTCTGGAAGCCGGACGGCAGTTCCTCCTGTCGCAGGCCACAGCACTGGCACTACAGGAAACATTGGCGCAATATGCCGAAGACATCACTATAAAATGGCCGAACGACATCTATTGGAAAGACAAAAAGATTTGTGGCACACTGATAGAAAACGATTTGACAGGGGTCTGCATCAGCCGTTCCATATCAGGCACGGGAGTGAACCTGAACCAGGAGCGGTTTATAAGTAACGCCCCCAATCCCATATCTCTCCTGCAGATTACGGGAAAACACTACCAGCCCGAAGAGATTCTGCACCAGATTCTCAGCCGGGCGGTTCTCCGTTATGCACAGATACAGGCCAATGATGTCTCCGGAATTATCTCCGCATACAAGGAAAGACTGTTCCGGAAAGAAGGATTCCACCGGTTCAAGGACCGGAACGGCATGTTCACGGCCCGTATCGCAGACATTGAACTGAACGGACAGATGGTTCTGGAGGACAGAACGGGACAGATCAGGAAATATATGTTCAAGGAAGTGGAATACATACTTTAAGAGACATGAACGCGACCAACAGACAAATCCTTCATATAACAGTCCCCTCCATCGTGTCGAACATCACGGTCCCGTTACTGGGACTCGTAGACGTAAGTATCGTGGGACATCTGGGAGCGGCATCCTATATCGGAGCAATAGCCGTGGGCGGAATGCTGTTCAACATGATATACTGGATATTCGGATTCCTCCGCATGGGAACCGGAGGACTTACCGCACAGGCATACGGCCAGCAGAACAATGTCGAAATCACACGTATTCTGCTGCGTTCGCTGGCTGTCAGTCTGCTGCTGGCCGCCATTCTGCTCACGCTGCAATATCCTATCCGTCTGCTGGCTTTTCTGGCAATCGATGCCAGTCCGGAGGTGCAGGAAATGGCCACTCTCTACTTCCATATCTGCATCTGGGGAGCACCGGCCACCCTCGGTCTCTACAGCTTCATCGGATGGTTCATCGGAATGCAGAACTCACGCTTCCCCATGTACATCGCCATCACACAGAACATTGTCAACATCGCGGCAAGTCTGTTCTTTGTGTTTGTCCTCCACATGCAGGTGGCAGGAGTGGCTTTGGGAACACTTATCGCCCAATATGCCGGACTGGGCATGGCCTGCCTGCTCTGTCTGCACAGATACCGCCGGCTTCTCCCTTATGCCAGACGATGCCAAGTGTTTGAAAAGCAAGCCATGAAACGCTTCTTCAACGTCAACCGTGACATTTTCTTCCGCACACTCTGCATCGTGGCCGTCACCGTATTCTTCACCTCCACCGGAGCGGCATACGGTGATGTGGTACTGGCGGTCAACACGCTGCTGATGCAGCTGTTCACTCTCTTTTCCTACATCATGGACGGATTCGCATATGCGGGTGAAGCACTGGCGGGAAAGCATATCGGGGCAGGCAACCGCACGGAATTCCGACAGACCGTCCGCCAACTGTTCGGATGGGGAATTGTGCTGGCCGCCGGATTTACCCTGCTGTATGGCATAGGCGGGGAAAACTTTCTGGGACTGCTGACCAACGACAGGGAAGTCATCCGTGCATCGGGAGAATACTTCCTTTGGGTACTGGCCATCCCTATGGCCGGATTCTCCGCCTTCCTGATTGACGGAATCTGCATCGGTGCCACCGCCACACGCATCATGTTGCATGCCATTTTCATCGCATCCGTCTGTTTCTTCCTCGCCTATTACAGCCTGCACTCCGCATTGGGCAACCATGCCCTCTGGCTGGCCTTCATCGTCTATCTCGCCACAAGGGGAATCATACAGGCAATATTAAGTAGAAAATTGCTCGAGCAAGGAAATTTTCCTACCTTTGCGAATAAACACTAAAAAGTTAGAGCCATGGCAAAATTCAAACGTATCCTGTTAAAACTCAGCGGCGAAAGCCTGATGGGAGAGAAAAAGTATGGAATCGATGAAAAACGTTTGGGCGAATATGCCCGACAAATCAAGGAAATTCATGACATGGGTGTGCAGATAGGCATCGTCATCGGCGGAGGAAACATTTTCCGCGGACTGACAGGCGCAGGAAAAGGATTCGACAGAGTGAAAGGCGACCAGATGGGAATGCTCGCTACCGTCATCAACAGTCTGGGTCTCAGCTCCGCACTTACAGCCGAAGGGGTAAAAGCCCGCGTACTGACCGCCATCCGCATGGAACCTATCGGTGAATTCTATACAAAATGGAAAGCCATCGAAGCGATGGAAAACGGTGAAGTGGTCATCATGTCGGCCGGTACAGGCAACCCGTTCTTCACTACAGACACCGGGTCTTCACTGAGAGGCATCGAGATAGAAGCGGATGTCATGCTGAAAGGTACACGCGTGGACGGAATCTATACGGCCGACCCGGAAAAAGATCCTGCCGCCACCAAGTTTGACGACATCACATATAATGAAGTGCTGGCACGGGGTCTGAAAGTGATGGACCTGACCGCCACCTGCATGTGCAAGGAGAACAATCTTCCCATCATCGTCTTCAATATGGACACTGTAGGAAATCTGAAGAAAGTGCTCAGTGGAGAAAACATCGGGACATTGGTACACAATTGAACATACGGGCTGGTCGGTTCTGAATTCCGTCAGTCTATAATAAACTCTCTGACTTCGCCATTCCGCATCAGCGGGATGGCGTTCATATTTTCTGCCGGCACATTTTCCAGCCAAGCCTGTATCGCCCGGTTTATCTGCCCGTGAGCGGCAACCAGCACGCGCTTCCCCTCATAATCCCGACGGAGGCAACCGACAAATGTCCCGGCACGCCTGTAAAGCATCTCCCAAGTCTCCACATCGGCAGGAGGATTGTTCCGGTCTACAGTCTTCAGATAAAGTCCGGTCCAACTCCCCCAATCAATTTCGCGAAGCAAAGGTGTCGTCGTCCACGGGATGCTCCGGCCGCCCAAAGCAATCCGCACCGTATCGACCACCCGTTGCAGATCGCTGCTTACCACTGCGTCCAGTTCAATTCCCTCCAAAGTTTCCCCAAGTTCCGCTGCCTGACGTTTCCCCTCCTCAGTCAGGACACCGGGCAAATGGCCCTGGAAAATCCGTTTCAAGTTTTCTTCCGTCTGCCCGTGACGGGCCAAATAAAGTGTAATCATGCTTATGACATTTATTTTCAGGCACCAAATTTAACGACAATACAGATACAGACAAAACTTATGAAGATATTTGTCATTCGGATTACGGACATGGGACATGAATGAAAATGAAGAGGAACATGAACTGCATGCCTCCCACCGTTCTGAAAGCGTTTAAAGATGTCCATTCATACCCGTCCAAGAACAACGGTCTACTTCAAATAAAGCAACGGCTTATCCTGACCTGAATGACCGCTTGTTTCAACCACGACAACAAATCACCCCGACAAACTGGTCTGAAATTCCTGCCAGATGCAAGACGGGAAAAGCCCGGCAGACCTTCCGTATCCGCCAAACAAACTCCAGCACACAATCATTTACAAATCTTTCCAAAAGCTATTGCAAAAGATTAAAAAATAGCGTACTTTTGTTCACAAAACATCGTATTAAAATATACACATTTAAATTGCAACCAATATGGCAGATTCAAAAGCTATTATCAGCGAAGCTGAAGACAAAATGAATATGGCGGTAATGTATCTGGACGAGGCACTGGCCCACATCCGTGCAGGAAAAGCCGATGTCCGTCTTCTCGACGGCATCCGTGTGGATTCATACGGAAGTATGGTACCCATCAACAATGTGGCTGCCGTCACTACTCCCGACGCAAGAAGCATCGCCATCAAACCGTGGGACAAGAACATGTTCCGTGTGATTGAAAAGGCAATCATCGACTCTGAACTGGGCATCATGCCGGAAAACAACGGTGAAATTATCCGTATCGGAATTCCTCCTCTGACAGAAGAAAGACGCAAGCAGTTGGCGAAACAGTGCAAGGGCGAAGGTGAGACAGCCAAAGTCAGCGTCCGCAACGCACGCCGCGATGCCATCGACTCGCTGAAGAAAGCCGTGAAGGACGGAATGCCGGAAGATGAGCAGAAAAATGGGGAAACCAAACTGCAGAAAATCCACGACAAGTTCATCAAGCAGATTGACGAACTGCTGGCCGCAAAGGACAAGGAAATCATGACTGTATAATGCCAAAAGGGCAGAAGTATCCCATATCAAGAAACGGACACAGGAGCACAGAAGACGACAAAAAAGATGTCATGCTTCCGTGTTCCTGTGTCGGGTTATCATGCGTCTGCCCTGCATAAACGAAACAAAGATTTGAAGAAAGGACTGGTAATAAAAAGCACAGGAAGCTGGTATCAGGTCAAGACAGACGACGGACAGCTGACAAACTGTAAGATAAAAGGCAATTTCCGCCTGAAAGGATTCAGAAGTACCAACCCGATTGCCGTCGGCGACCGGGTCGGTATCGTCATGAATGCAGAAGGGACTGCCTTCATCACTGAAATAGAAGACCGGAGAAACTACATCATACGCAAGGCATCGAACCTTTCCAAACAATCGCATATCATTGCGGCGAACCTGGACCAGTGCATGCTGACGGTCACGGTCAACTATCCGGAAACATCCACTATCTTTATCGACCGCTTTCTGGCCTCAGCCGAAGCGTACAGCGTGCCGGTATGTCTGATCTTCAACAAGACAGACATTTACTCGGAAGATGAGCTACGCTATCTGGAAGGGCTGGTCACACTCTACACACACATAGGCTACCCATGCTTCAAAGTTTCCGCACTGAACGGAACCGGAATCAATGAAATAAAGGAATCGCTCAAAGGAAAAATCACGCTCTTCTCAGGCAATTCCGGCGTAGGGAAATCAACTCTCATCAATGCTATCCTGCCCGGACAAAATCTGAAGACTGCCGAAATTTCCGCAGCGCACAACACCGGTATGCATACCACCACCTTCTCTGAGATGTTTCCTCTGGAAGGCGGAGGATATATCATTGACACACCAGGGATAAAAGGTTTCGGCACATTCGACATGAAAGACGAGGAAGTGGGACATTATTTCAAGGAAATCTTCGAATTTTCCGCAAACTGCAAATATGGAAACTGCACGCACCGGAATGAACCGGGATGTGCCGTGCGCGAAGCGGTAGAAAAGCACTACATCAGCGAGTCCCGCTACACTTCTTATCTGAACATACTGGAAGACAGGGAGGAAGGGAAATATCGGGCCGCTTATTGATTGTCACATTCACCTGAAAAACTCATAACCATGGACAAACGCATCAAATGGGGAATCATCATTGCCATAGCCGGAGGCCTGGCGGCAGTCGGCATACACACATTCACACCGAAAGAGAATGAAGAACTGGCCGAGACGGAGGCCGCTCCTGTACAGAAAGGGCAGAAAGCATTGAACGTCAACGCCAAGATTGTAACGCCACACCTGCTTACCGACGAGCTGTTCGTGAGCGGAAAACTCGTGCCCGATGAAGAAGTGGACCTTTCTTTCGAGACATCGGGGAAAATCATCGACATCAATTTTACGGAAGGCACATTTGTCACTGAAGGTCAGTTGCTGGCAAAGGTGAACGACAGCCAGCTCCAGGCACAACTGAAACGGCTGGAAGCGCAGATGCCGCTGGCTGAAGACCGCGTGTTCCGCCAGAACGCACTGTTACAACGCGACGCGGTGAGCAAGGAGGCATACGAACAAGTGAAGACAGAACTCGCCACACTGAACGCCGACATTGAGAACGTGAAGGCAAACATTGCCATGACAGAGCTCCGTGCCCCGTTCGACGGCATCATCGGTCTGCGCCAGGTGAGTACGGGCGCATATGCATCACCGACCACGGTCATTGCAAAACTGACAAAAATCACTCCGCTGAAAGTGGAGTTCGCCGTTCCGGAACGCTATGCCCGTCAGGTGAAAAAAGGCACGAATCTGACATTCCGGATAGAAGGCATTCTGAAAGACTTCAACTCGCAGGTGTATGCCACCGAATCGCGCATCGACGATGAAACGCATACACTGACCGTCCGTGCGCTCTACCCGAACAGGAACGGAGAACTGCTGCCCGGACGTTATGCAGACATCAGCCTGAAACAGGAAGAGATAAAGGAAGCGCTCGCCATCCCGTCGGAAGCCATCGTCCCGGAAATGGGGAAGAACAAGGTGTTCGTCTACCGTTCCGGAAAGGCTTATCCGGTGGACGTGACGATAGGCATCCGTACCGAAGCGGAAGTGCAGATTGTAGAAGGGCTTGCAGCAGGAGACACGATACTGACATCGGGAACTCTTCAGCTGCGTACTGGCATGCCGGTCATCATCGACCGTATCGAATGAGGGAGTCAGAAGAAGTTTATAGGCCAATAATTTTGCGGACAACAGCAGGGACGCAAAACCTTGCATCCCTACAGGCAAAATAAAAAACACATACTCATGAACATATCCGAACTTAGTATCAGACGACCGGTTTTGGCTACCGTGCTTACGGTAATCATCCTGCTGTTCGGTCTGATAGGCTATACCACCCTGGGAGTGCGCGAATATCCGTCCGTGGACAATCCCATCATCTCCGTAACATGCAGCTATCCGGGCGCGAATGCGGAAGTCATCGAGAACCAGATAACGGAACCGCTGGAACAGAACATCAACGGTATTCCGGGAATACGGTCCCTGTCGAGCACCAGCCAACAGGGACAGTCACGCATCACCGTGGAATTCGAGCTGTCCGTTGATTTGGAAACGGCAGCCAATGACGTACGCGACAAAGTGTCACGTGCGCAACGCTATCTTCCGCGCGACTGCGACCCTCCTACCGTATCAAAGGCCGATGCGGATGCCAGCCCTATTCTGATGGTAGCCATCCAGAGCAACACCCGCTCCCTGCTTGAGCTGAGCGAGATTGCCGACCTCACCGTCAAAGAGCAGCTCCAGACCATTCCCGACGTAAGCAGCGTATCAATCTGGGGAGAAAAACGCTACTCCATGCGCCTCTGGCTCGACCCTGTGAAAATGGCCGGATACGGCATCACTCCGGTAGACGTGAAGAATGCCATCGACAGCCAGAATCTTGAGCTCCCGTCAGGTAGCATTGAAGGGAACACAGTCGAACTGACCCTGCGCACGATGGGACTCATGCACACGGCAAAAGAATTCAACAACGTTATCCTGAAGGAGGACAACGGACGTATCATCCGATTCAGTGACATAGGCTATGCGGAACTGGGTCCCGCCGACCTGAAAAGCTACATGAAGATGAACGGAGTGCCCATGGTGGGAGTCGTGGTGATTCCTCAGCCGGGAGCCAACCACATCGAGATAGCAGATGCCGTATATGAACGTATGGAACAGATGGAAAAGGACTTGCCCGAAGACGTAACCTACACTTATGGCTTCGACAACACCCGCTTTATCCGTGCTTCCATCGCTGAGGTGGAAAGCACCGTGTACGAAGCCTTCGTGCTGGTCATCATCATCATCTTCCTGTTCCTGCGCGACTGGCGCGTGACATTGATTCCCTGCATCGTGATTCCCGTATCCCTCATCGGCGCATTCTTCGTGATGTACGTGGCGGGATTCTCCATCAACGTGCTCACCATGCTCGCCGTCGTCTTGTCGGTAGGTCTTGTGGTTGATGATGCCATTGTGATGACAGAAAACATCTACATCCGCATCGAACAGGGAATGAAACCTTTCGAAGCGGGAATAGAAGGAGCGAAAGAGATATTCTTCGCAGTTGTGTCTACCACCATTACGCTGGCGGCCGTATTTCTCCCCATCGTATTCATGGAAGGTACCAGCGGCCGTCTGTTCCGTGAGTTCAGTTTCGTGGTGGCAGGTTCGGTCATCATCTCCGCCTTCGCCGCCCTGACATTCACTCCGATGCTTGCTACGAAGATGCTGAAATATCAGGAAAAGAAGAACTGGTTCTATCGGAAGACGGAACCTTTCTTTGAGGGAATGAATAACCTGTATTCCCGTTCGCTCCGGGCTTTTCTGAAGAAAAGGGTCATCGCCATTCCAATCGTACTGGTCACAATGGTGCTGATTGGAGTGTTGTGGAACCAGATACCGTCCGAAATGGCTCCTCTGGAAGACCGTTCACAGATTACCATCGCCACCCGTGCGGCCGAAGGGGCAAGCTATGAGTACATCCGGGACTATACGGAAGAAATCAATACACTTGTCGACTCCATCATACCGGATGCCGCCTTCGTCACCGCACGCGTATCAAGCGGAAGCGGGAACATCCAGATTACGCTGAAGGACATCAAGGACCGCGACTACACACAGATGGAAGTGGCGGAAGAAGTGTCGAAAGCCGTACAAAAACACACAAAGGCACGCTCGTTCGTGCGGCAGCAATCCTCGTTCGGAGGACGGAAAAGCAGCATGCCCGTACAGTATGTGCTCCAGGCTGTCAGTCTGGAAAAGCTGCAGGAAGTGCTTCCTGAGTTTCTGGCCCGTGTGTACGACAACCCGACATTCCAGATGGCCGACGTGGACCTTAAATTCAGCAGTCCCGAGATGCATGTAAACATCAACCGCGACAAGGCCGGGACCATGGGTGTCGATGTGCGCGACATAGGTGAAACCCTGCAATATGGCCTGAGCGGGCAGCGCATGGGATACTTTTACATGAACGGCAAGCAATATGAGATTCTGGGACAAGTCAACCGACAACAACGCAACCAGCCGGCCAGCGTAAAATCAATCTATATCCGCAACGACAAGGGAGAGATGATTCAGATGGACAATCTGGTAGACTTCGCGGAAGCCGTGGCTCCGCCCAAGCTGTACCACTACAACCGTTTCGTGTCGGCCACAGTTTCTGCCGGACTGGCGGAAGGGAAGACCATCGGCGACGGACTGGATGAAATGGACAAGATTGCGGAAGACGTGCTCGACGAGACGTTCCGCACGGCCCTGTCAGGCGATTCGAAAGACTACCGCGAAAGTTCGTCGAGTCTGATGTTCGCCTTCATCTTCGCGCTGGTGCTCATTTATCTGATTCTTTCGGCACAGTTCGAAAGTTTCAAGGACCCCCTGGTAATCATGCTCACCGTACCGCTGGCCATTGCCGGAGCACTGATATTCATGTACTTCAGCGACATCACGATGAACATCTTCAGTCAGATCGGCATCATCATGCTGATTGGTCTGGTGGCAAAGAACGGCATTCTGATTGTAGAGTTCGCCAACCAGAAGCAAGAAGCGGGCGAGGACAAGATGCACGCCATACGCGATGCGGCTCTCCAGCGTCTGCGTCCTATCCTGATGACCAGCGCGGCCACCGTGCTCGGTCTGATTCCTCTGGCCTTCGCCACAGGAGAAGGAGCCAACCAGCGCATTGCAATGGGAACGGCGGTGATAGGAGGTATGCTCATATCTACCTTCCTCACCATGTACATCGTACCGGCCATCTATTCATACATTTCAACTGACCGATCCAAAAAGAAAAAAGCATGAAAAAACATCTTTATATAACAGGTTTACTGCTAGTCTTGAGCATTCCCTCCCAGGCACAATATACATACACCCTCAGGCAGTGTCTGGAAGAGGGACTCGCTAACAACTATTCGCTCCGCATCACACGCAACGAAGAGCAAATCAGCAAGAACAACGCCACACTCGGCAATGCGGGCTATCTGCCCACCGTCGACCTGACCGCAGGATATACGGGGACGAACGACAACAGCAATACGGAGGCTCGTGCCACAGGTGAGACGACAAAGGCA
The DNA here is from genome assembly GCA_944320815.1 of uncultured Phocaeicola sp. Classification (GTDB taxonomy): domain Bacteria; phylum Bacteroidota; class Bacteroidia; order Bacteroidales; family Bacteroidaceae; genus Phocaeicola. Next base: position 29,504 of record CALUIZ010000029.1, read on the forward strand.
CGCGGTGTCTACGACCAGACGCTGGATGCCGGAATCGACCTCAACTGGACCTTATTCGACGGATTCAACATCAGCACGACCTACAAACAGCTGAAAGAGATGGAGCGGCTGGGAGCCACCAACACACGCATCGCCGTGGAGGACTTCATCGCTGCCCTGACAGCGGAATACTATACCTACATCCAGCAGGAAATCCGCCTGAAGAACTTCCGCTATGCCGTCTCGCTCTCCAGAGAACGTCTGCGCATCGTGGAGGAGCGTTACCATATCGGCAACTTCTCGCGTCTGGACTACCAGCAGGCCACCGTCGACTTCAATGCCGACCGCGCGCAGTATATCAAGCAGCGGGAGCTGGTGCACACGTCGCGCATCAACCTGAACGAACTGATGGCCGCCGAAGACATGGACCGTCCCATCAAAGTGCAGGATTCGCTGATTGACGTCAACGAGCATCTGGACTTCAATGAACTCTGGAACGGCACACTGAACACGAACGCCAGTCTGCTGCAAGCCGACCAGAACACGACCATCGCTCAACTGGACTACAAGAAAGTCCTGTCACGAAACTATCCCTATGTCCGTCTGAATGCCGGCTATGGCTACACATTCAACAAATACGACGTGAACGCCACACGCCAGCGCAGCAACTGGGGGTTCAGCGGAGGCATTACCGTCGGATTCAACATCTTCGACGGGAACCGTAAGAGGGAGAAGAAAAATGCAAGCCTTGCCATACGCAACGCACAGCTGGCACGCGACGAACTGGAACAGGGACTGCGGGCCGACCTGAGCAACTTGTGGCAGGCCTACCGCAACAACATCCGTCTGCTGAATCTGGAACGCCAGAATCTGATTTCAGCAAAAGAGAACCACGAAATCGCCAAGGAACGCTATCTGCTGGGCGACCTTTCGGGAATCGAGATGCGCGAAGCGCAGAAAAGTCTGCTCGATGCCGAAGAACGTATCCTCTCCGCCGAATACGACACGAAGATGTGCGAAATCTCCCTTCTGCAGCTCAGCGGAAAAATCACGCATTATCTGAAATGAAAGTGGCAGAGACTGCGTCCTGAGAAAACGACAGGCCATTCCGACAAAAACACCGGCTTATTCCATGCAGGACAAAAGGCTGTTCCAAACCGAAGAACGGCATGCCTTACCGCCGATGGCAAATAAAATAATTTTCACTATCTTTGCCGCCTGTTTATACCTCGTATAAAATCGACTGAAAAGATGGGACTGTTCATAAGAAAAAGTATAGAGGCCTTGCAGGATGAAGCTGCGGAAACCGGCTCGAAGACTCTGAAACGAGTGCTCGGTCCGGTCGGCCTCGTGGCGTTGGGAGTGGGTGTGATCATCGGAGCCGGCCTGTTTTCAATAACAGGAACCGTGGCCGCCGGCTATACGGGACCGGCCATTACACTGTCGTTCATCATCGCGGCGGTGGGCTGCTGCTTCGCCGGACTGTGTTATGCGGAGTTTGCCTCCATGATTCCCGTTTCAGGCAGTGCATATACCTATTCGTACGCCACAATGGGCGAACTCATCGCATGGATCATCGGATGGGACCTCGTGCTGGAATATACCGTGGCTGCCACTACCGTAAGCATCAGTTGGAGCCGCTATCTGACAGTGTTCTGCCAGGGAATCGGAATCGAACTTCCCCATACTCTGACCGCCTGCCCGTGGGACGGGGGAATCATCAACATCCCCGCCATGGTCATCGTGGTGCTGATGAGCCTCATCCTGATACGGGGAACGGCCGGAAGCTCCTTTCTCAACGGACTCATCGTATTCCTGAAGATTGCAGTCATTCTGATTTTCGTGATACTGGGCTGGAAATTCATCCAGACAGACAACTACATCCCCTACATTCCTGAAAACACCGGGAAACTCGGAGAGTTCGGCATTTCGGGAATCCTCAGAGGGGCGGCCATCGTATTCTTCGCCTTTCTGGGCTTCGATGCTGTAAGCACCGCGGCACAGGAAACCAAGAACCCGAAGCGCGACATGCCTATCGGCATTCTGGTCTCATTGCTGATATGCACCATATTATATACGCTTTTCGCCCACGTGATGACGGGAGTGGCCCACTACACGGACTTCGCCGGGCATGTGGGAATCGCTCCGGTTGCCGTAGCCATCGAAAAGATGGGCTTTCCGGACGCTTCCGGTGCCATCCAGCCGGCATATCCATGGCTGAACAAGGCCATCATACTGGCCATTCTCTTCGGATACTGTTCAGTCATCATGGTCACACTGCTCGGACAGAGCCGGGTTTTCCTCAGCATGAGCCGCGACGGTCTGCTTCCGCCTTTCTTTTCAAGAATCAACGAAAAATACCGCACACCCGCCCACAGCAACTGCCTCTTCATGGTTGTGGTCAGTCTGCTCGCAGGGTTTGTCCCGGCGGAAGTGGCCGGAGAAATGACCAGCATCGGCACACTGCTCGCCTTTACACTTGTATGCGCCGCCGTGCTTGTTGTCCGCAAGACCATGCCCGACATTCACAGGGCGTTCAAGACCCCATTCGTGCCTTTCGTGCCGATTATGGGCATACTCACCTGCCTCTGCATGATGTGTTTCCTCCCGGCAGACACGTGGATCCGTCTGGTTCTGTGGATGCTTGTCGGACTGGACGTGTACGCATGCTACGGCATCAGGCACAGCAAGCTTGAACACGGGAAAGCGCACCGTCAGGGAGACATCGTGCTGAACGTGCTCGGACTGGCACTTTCAGTGTTGAGCGTCATCACCGGCCTCTGGCACCAACAGACCGTGGGATGGAATGAAGACAAGACGTTGCTGACCATATCGTTCGTGTTTGCCTTCACTCATTGCGCCTTCTACATGTGGAGAATATGGAAGCACTCACATGCACACGGAATTGTACACAAAGACTAAAAATGAATGCCGAACATTTAAAATAAGTTATAGAAAATAAGCCCGGACAAAAAAAACGACTTTTAAACTACATCCCATCTTTAAAAAAGCTGTTATTTTACAGCAATTTATGTATTATGGACAAGAATATCTTATACGTTGCCATTCAGGCTGCATTGAAAGCCGGAGCGGAAATCATGGACGTGTACACCGATCCGAACGCAGATTTTGAAATAGAAAAGAAGGCGGACAACTCTCCGCTTACCATCGCCGACCGCAAATCGCACGCTGTGATTGCGGGCGCACTGGCTGCCACTCCCTATCCCATCCTGAGCGAGGAAGGAAAAAAGATTCCCCAGGAAGAGCGGAGGGGATGGAACGAACTGTGGGTGGTGGACCCGCTGGACGGAACCAAGGAATTCATCAAACGGAACGGAGAGTTTACCGTAAACATCGCTTATGTAAGAAACGGGCGGCCGGAAGCGGGAGTCATCTATATCCCCGCAAAGAAACAACTGTACTTTGCCGACACTGAATGGGGGGCATACAAGGCTGACAACATCTCCGCACTGGAGGAAGGGACAACCGTCGACAGGCTCATCGCCGCCAGCCGCCGTCTGCCCGAGTCGGGAAACCGGCACGACAGTTTCGTGATTGTAGCTTCCCGCTCGCATCTCACCCCCGAAACGCAGGCATACATCGACGAAATGGAAAAGAAGCATGATAAGGTGGAAACCATCTCAAGCGGAAGTTCGCTGAAACTCTGTCTGGTTGCCGAAGGAAAAGCCGACGTATATCCCCGGTTCGCTCCGACTATGGAATGGGACACGGCGGCAGGACATGCCATCGTGCGCGCGTCGGGAGGCGAAGTCTATCAGGCAGGGAAAAACGAACCGCTGTGCTATAACAAGGAAGACCTGCTCAACCCGTGGTTCATCGTATTCCCCAAAATGCAGAACAACACAGAATCAGACTAACTATAATTCACATCAAGAACATGAATTTTGAAATACTCTTTGTATTGTTCGGCCTGACCGGAATGCTGATTGCCCTTATTCTGGACAAGATGCGTCCCGGCATTGTCCTGCTGTCTCTGGTAGTAGTATTCATGGCGGCGGGCATCATCACCCCGAAGCAGATGGTAGCCGGATTCAGTAACCGGGGCATGATTACGGTCGCACTGCTCTTTCTCGTCAGTGAGGGTGTAAGACAGAGCGGGGCACTGAGCACCATCGTCAAGAAGCTGCTGCCGGAGAAAGAGACCACGGTCACGAAGGCCCAACTGCGGCTTCTTCCCATCGTGAGCGCGTTCTCGGCATTCCTCAACAATACGCCAGTAGTCGTCATCTTCGCGCCCATCGTGAAGAACTGGGCAAAGAAAATCGGCCTGTCATGTACCAAATTCCTGATTCCGCTGTCGTATGCCACCATCCTCGGAGGATTGTGTACACTGATCGGTACTTCGACCAATCTGGTTGTCCATGGAATGATGATAGACAAAGGGCTTCCGGGGCTCAAGATGTTCGACCTTGCCTTCATCGGCATTCCGATTACAATCGTCGGTCTGGCATTCATCATACTGACATCGAAGAAACTGCTGCCGGCGGAACGTCCGGACAACTTTGAAGAGGAAGAGGCGGACGCGGCTGTCGAGAAGGGACAGCACATCGTGGAAGTTGTGCTTGCCTCCCGTTTCCCGGGTCTGAAACGGAAGCTGAAGAACTTTGATTTCAAGCGACGCTATGGAGCGGAAATCAAAGAGATACGTCAGGGAGGGCAGGTCATCACCGAGAATCTGGGAGAAGTGAGACTGCAGCAAGGCGACACGCTGGTCCTGCTGGCCGACGACTCCTTTACAAAGACATGGGGCGACTCGTCGGTATTCCTCATGATGACCAACGGCAAGGAAATCCCGACCCGTCCCGTTCCGCCCTGGAAGAAGTGGACTGCACTGGCACTGCTTCTCATCATGATCGTAGGAGCGACGATAGGCGAACTTCCCTACTTTCAGGAACATTTCCCGAATGTGAAGATGGACATGTTTTTCTTCGCCGCCGTAACGGCTGTCGTAATGGCCTGGCTCAAGATATTCCCTCCGAAGAAATATACCAAATACATCAGTTGGGATATTCTGATCACAATTGCCTGCGCATTCGCCATCAGCGCGGCAATGGAAGAATCGGGTCTGGCCGCTCTGATAGCGAATTTCATCAAGAACGTGGCGGGCTCGCTGGGCGCATGGGGCGCGCTTGCCCTGCTTTACTTCGTCACGCTCGCCATCACCGAGCTTATCACGAACAATGCCGCCGCCGCGCTTGCCTTCCCGCTCGCGCTGGAAACGGCACAGAAGTTCGGAGTGGACCCCATGCCGTTCTTCATCACAATCTGTATCGCGGCATCGGCAGGCTTCGCCACTCCCATCGGCTATCAGACCAATCTGATTGTCCAGGGAGCCGGAAACTATCGATTCACGGATTTCATGAGAATCGGAATCCCCATGGACTTGATTGTCATGATAATATCCATCATACTCATCCCCTTAATCTGGCCTTTCGTCCCAGCTTGAGGAAATAACAAACATTCATTATGGAACATATCTACCCTATATTCGACAAGATGCTCACCCGTGCGGACAAGGAAGCACTGCTGGGCCAGCACGGTATCATGGTCTGGTTCACCGGACTGAGCGGTTCGGGCAAAAGCACCATCGCCATCGCCCTGGAGCGCGAGCTCCAGAAACGGCATCTGCTCTGCCGTATCCTTGACGGTGACAATATCCGCAGCGGGATAAACAACAACCTTGGATTCTCCGCAGAAGACCGTGTGGAAAATATCCGGCGTATTGCGGAAGTGGGCAAGCTGTTCGTGGATACAGGCATCATTACCATCGCCGCATTCATCAGTCCGAACAACGACATCCGTGAGATGGCGGCAGACATCATCGGCAAGGATGATTTCATGGAAATCTATGTAAGCACTCCGATTGAAGAATGCGAACGACGGGATGTGAAAGGACTGTATGCCAAGGCACGCCGGGGAGAAATCAAGAACTTCACAGGAATCTCAGCCCCCTTTGAAGCACCACTCCATCCGTCCCTGTCGCTCGACACCTCAAAGCTGTCGCTCGAGGAGTCCGTCAACCGACTGCTGGAACTGATTTTACCGAAAGTAATTAAAAAATAACTATATCATGCAAGAAGAATACAATTTGAGCCACTTGAAGGAACTCGAAGCCGAGTCCATCCACATTATCCGTGAAGTGGCCGCCTCTTTTGAAAATCCGGTCATGCTTTATAGCATCGGCAAGGATTCTTCCGTAATGGTGCGCCTGGCCGAAAAAGCGTTCGCGCCGGGAAAAGCTCCTTTCCCCCTGATGCACATCGACTCGAAATGGAAATTCAAGGAGATGCTGCAATTCAGGGATGACTATGCCAAGGAACACGGCTGGAAACTGATTGTGGAAAGCAATATGGAAGCGTTCCGTGCCGGTGTAGGCCCATTCACACATGGAAGCAAGGTACACACCGACCTGATGAAGACTCAGGCTCTGCTCCATGCACTCGACAAATACAAATTTGATGCGGCATTCGGAGGCGCACGCCGTGATGAAGAAAAATCGCGTGCCAAAGAACGAATCTTCTCATTCCGCAACGAGTTCCACCAATGGGATCCCAAAAACCAACGCCCGGAATTGTGGGACATTTACAACACGCGCATCCGTAAAGGTGAAAGCATCCGTGTGTTCCCGTTGAGCAACTGGACGGAACTGGACGTATGGCAATATATCCGCCTGGAGAACATTCCAATCGTTCCGCTTTATTTTGCAAAAGAACGCCCTACGGTAAACATAGACGGACAGCTAATCATGCCGGATGACGACCGTCTGCCGGAAAAATACCATGACAAGATTGAAATGAAGAAAATCCGTTTCCGCACACTGGGATGCTGGCCGCTGACCGGTGCCATCGAAAGCGAGGCTGACACTATCGAGAAGATTGTGGAAGAGATGATGACCACGACCAAAAGCGAGCGCACCACTCGTGTCATCGACTTCGACCAGGATGCCAGCATGGAAGAGAAGAAACGGGAAGGATATTTTTAAATGAAGAATGATGAGTTAATAATTAAGAATAGGTCATGCACCCGTTATTAACTGTTAACTATTAATTGAAGAAAAATGGAAGAATTAGATAAAACAAAATCAGGGAATCCGATGGAAGGTGAAGCGAGAGGCAAGATGTCCATCGAAGAGTTTCTGAAGAAGGATGAGCAAAAAGATTTGCTCCGGTTCCTGACCGCCGGTTCGGTGGATGACGGAAAATCGACCCTCATCGGACGGTTGCTTTTCGACAGCAAGAAGATTTATGAGGACCAGCTTGACGCATTGGAACGCGACAGCAAGCGTGTGGGAAACGCAGGGGAACACATCGACTATGCCCTGCTGCTTGACGGACTGAAAGCGGAACGTGAACAGGGAATCACCATTGACGTGGCCTATCGTTATTTCTCGACCAACAACCGCAAGTTCATCATCGCCGACACTCCGGGACATGAACAGTATACACGCAACATGATTACAGGAGGGTCTACCGCCAACCTGGCCATCATTCTGGTAGATGCACGTGCCGGTGTCATCACACAGACACGCCGTCATACTTATCTGGTTTCACTGCTGGGCATCAAGCATGTGGTACTGGCCGTAAACAAAATGGACCTGGTGGACTTCTCGAAAGAGGTGTTCGACAGAATTGTGGCCGACTACAAAGCATTCATCACCCCGCTGGGAGTGCCCGATGTCACGTGCATCCCGCTGTCCGCACTCGACGGGGACAACGTGGTAGAGAAATCCGACCGCACCCCATGGTACGAAGGTCCGTCGCTGCTCGACTTCCTTGAAACCGTACATATCGGCAATGACCACAACATGACCGACTTCCGCTATCCGGTGCAATACGTATTGCGTCCGAATCTCGACTTCCGAGGCTTCTCTTCCAAAGTTGCTTCGGGAATAGTGCGGAAAGGCGATGAAGTGATGGCCCTTCCTTCCGGGAAAAAGACTCACGTGAAAGCCATCTACTCGCCCGACGGAGAATGTGACTATGCCTTCCCTCCGATGGCCGTCACGCTGACACTGGAGGACGAAATCGACGTATCACGCGGAGAAATGCTGGTTCATCCGGACAATGTGCCGATGGTGGGACGCAACTTTGAAGCCATGCTGGTATGGATGGACGAGGAGAAGATGGACATGGAAAAATCGTTCTTCCTGAAACAGACCACCAACATGAGCCGCACACGCATCGACTCCATCAAATACAAAGTGGACGTAAACACAATGGAGCATCTGAACGTGGAGAACGGCAAGCTCAAAAAGGAAGACGTGCCCCTGCAACTGAACCAGATAGCCCACGTGGTACTGACTTCATCCAAAGAACTGTTCTTCGACCCGTACACCAAGAACAAGGCAACCGGAGCTTTCATCCTGATTGACCCGATTACCAACAACACGAGTGCGGCCGGCATGATCATCAACAAGGTGGATGACAAAGATATGCACACCACGATGGAACTGCCTGTGCTCGACCTCCCGCGTCTGGGTATCGGTCCGGAACACTACGAAGCGATTGAAACGGCCGTGAAGGATCTGGAGCGTCAGGGATACGCAATCGAAATCAAGAAGAATTAACAGTTAATAATCAAGAATTAATAGTGAGCAGTGTTCACGATCAATCATCAATTGTTCACTATTAATTATTCATTGAAACGACATGGGTCTATTAGAATTCAGCAAATTACCGGTCAACACACTGGTGGGGGCCGACTGGAAGACATTCAACGAAATAACCAGAGGACGTGTCATCGACCCGGCCTACAAAGGAAAGTTCCGACTGACCAAGGCTGTATGCCGTCTGCTCTCCGTATTGAAGCCTCTGCAGGACAAAAGATACGAGAAGCTGCTGGCAGACAAGCCTCTTGAACACGACCCGGTATTCATTCTGGGCCACTGGCGCAGCGGAACCACGTTCATGCACAACGTGTTCTCATGCGACAAGCATTTCGGATACAACACCACCTACCAGACCGTATTCCCGCATCTGATGATGTGGGGCCAGCCTTTCTTCAAGAAGAACATGAGCTGGCTGATGCCCGACAAACGTCCGACGGACAACATGGAACTGGCGGTCGACCTTCCGCAGGAGGAGGAGTTTGCGCTCTGTAACATGATGCCGTACACGTACTACAACTTCTGGTTCCTGCCCAAGCATATGCAGGAGTATGCCGACAAATACCTGCTTTTCAACGACATCACGGATGAAGAGCTGAAGACATTTGAAGAAGTGTTCACGAAACTCATCAAGATTTCCTTGTGGAACACGCACGGCACCCAGTTCCTGAGCAAGAACCCGCCGCATACCGGACGTGTGAAGGAGCTGGTAAAGATGTTCCCGAACGCGAAGTTCATCTATCTGATGCGCAACCCCTACACGGTGTTCGAATCCACACGGAGCTTCTTCACCAACACCATCAAGCCGCTCCAGCTTCAGGAAATCAGCGCGAAGGAACTGCAGGACAACATCCTTTCAGTCTACGCGAAGCTGTATCACAAGTACGAGGCCGACAAGAAGTTCATACCCGAAGGCAATCTGGTGGAGGTGCGTTTTGAAGACTACGAGAAGGATGCCTTCGACCTGACCCAGGAAATCTACCGGAAGCTCTCGATTCCGGGATTTGAAGAGGCGCGCGCAGACATCGAAGCCTACGTGAACAAGAAGAAGGGCTACAAGAAAAACAAATACCAGTACAAGCCGGAAACGGTGGAACTGGTGGA
>CALUIZ010000030.1 GCA_944320815.1 uncultured Phocaeicola sp.
TAGAACGGTTACCAACTCATTACCCGAAAACGAGGTAATTCTTCTAACTCTCTTGATTTCAAAGAGGTATATTCCTTTATACAGATTTACGCAAAATAATTGTACGAAGTATGATTTGGAGTGATATTTTTTGTAGCGAAGTAGCACAGTTCTCTCACAGCCTCCATAATATACCATGATACATTTGGTAGGGAACATCAATTACGATTTGCCCTTCTATAAATTAATACTCATATTCTCGCATTTCATCCCTGAAACTCCGCCTTTTCGATAAATATCCCACCTATCCCCTTGACAAAATTCCGCTTCCGGCATATCTTTACCCCGTCCCTCACAATATACCGTCAATAATGCAGGTATCAGCAAGGTTACCCACAATAATAATTTTTTTGATTTCATAGCTATATGCATTTGTTGAGTAATTTTTTTTGTATCTTATTGTTTCTGGCAAATATATATAAATTTTAATAATACCAAAAGAAAAATTTAAAATACATAAAAGAATATGTTATCGATGTGTGCGTGAATTTGGAATAAGCCATTCTGGAGGGATTGTAGCCGCTGGTTTCTTTCAATGTAAACGGATAATACTTCCGGTCTGTTGAAGAGAAGTGATATGCGGTGTGCGCCGCACAAATGTTTATTGTAAAACTGTGTGCAGACCGGGCCTTGAATGTTTTGGGCGGTTCGTTGACTGCTTTGGCAGAGAAGGCCGTTGTTCTGGTCAAAACAGGCTGTTGTCATGGTTAGAACAGGCCGTTGTTTCTGTCGGGGTAACCTGATATGAAAAAATGCCGGTCTGTTTTTCCTTTTTTAAGTATATTTGGCAGCTCGTTCGTATTTAAAGACAGAAAACGAAAAACCAGAAAGGAACATGAGAAAAATAGCATTGTGGGCCAGTCTGTTTCTGGCCGTGGCGCTGAATGCGCAGACAGACCTGTCTCTCCGGCTGCCGCAGGGGCATCCGCGTTATCTGACGACTCAGGAAGGGAAGAAGGAGACCGGGCGGCTGATTGAGAAGGAAGAATGGGCGAAAGAGGTGTTCGCCCGCTTGAAGGAACGTACCGACAGGTATGTGGACCGGGGAAGTGACTGGCTTTCTTCGCGGTTGCTGATGCATTGGAACACACACGCTACGGATGTATATATAAAAGGTGAGTATTATGATCATGCCGGCGGTGAAAAGGCTCCGGCTCCGACGGTCGTTTTCACTGGAGCGCGCAGTCATGCAACCAATTATCGTCGTCCTAAACTGGAAGAGCTGGAACCTTACCAGGAAGACCCGCGTGGCATGTATCTTGAAAATACGGCATTAAAGACGTATGAATGGGTGAATATCGGCAAGACGGGGAGAATCGTGGAGAGCGTGAACCGAGAGATAGTGGAGCTTGCGAGGGACGCGGCTTTTCTGTGGTGGATGACTGGAGAGGAGAAATATGCGAAGGCGGCGGATGCGGTGTTTGATACATATGCGACAGGACTGTACTACCGGAATGTGCCGGTCGACCTGAATCACGGGCATCAGCAGACACTGGTCGGAATGACTTCGTTTGAGGTGATTCACGAGGATGTACTCAATGATCTTGTGCCGCTCTATGATTTCCTTTACGATTATCTCCGTCTGCACCGTCCGGAGAAGATGGACATCTATGCGGGGGCTTTCAAGAAGTGTGCGGACAACATCATCGCCAAAGGTGTGCCCCACAACAATTGGAATCTGCTTCAGGCACGCTTTGTGATGAATATTGCGCTGGTTCTGGAGGATGACTCTGCATATCAGGACAAGAAAGGCCGGCAGTATTATATTGACTATCTTCTGAACAAGTCGTCCATCCGTCAGTGGTCATTGAAAAGGCTCGCTGACTACGGGTTTGACCCGTCGACAGGCATATGGGCGGAATGTCCCGGCTACAGCAGTGTGGTGGTGGGCGACTATTCCAGCTTCATGAATCTTTTCGACCGCAATCTGGGCATTGACCTGACAAAAGAGATTCCTGTGCTGCCGAAGGCGGTGGAGGCGATGCCTCAGTATCTTTTCCCGAACCGGATGGTATGTGGTTTCGGCGACACTCATCCGGGGGGACTCCGTACGGACATATTCCGTTATATGGTAAGCAATGCCCGGCAGCATGGGAAGAAGGACGATGAACGCAAGTTCACCGCCATGCTGAAGCTTTTCGACCCTTCGGCCTCATTGCCTGCGGCGGAACGGAAGAACATGCCGGTGGCCGTGACTTCATTCTTTGCGGAAAAGCCGTTGGAGATTGACGGAAAGACAGAGGCGGGCAGGATAGACGATTATGTCACTCCCTCCTTTTATGCGCCCAACGTGAGCTGGCTGGTGCAGCGTAACGGCATGGACCGCCGTAACAGTCTGATGGTTTCGTTGAATGCCAGTGAAGGCAACCACATGCATGCCAACGGAATCAGTATGGAACTGTATGGGAAAGGGTATGTCTTGGGGCCTGATGCAGGTATCGGAAAGACACTCTATCAGGGACTTGATTATCTGGAGTATTACAGCCAGTTCCCTTCGCACAATACGGTCTGCGTGGACGGCATATCTTCTTATCCTGTGATGAAGAGCTGCCATTCGTTCGAGCTTCGGCATTTGTATCCTCAGTCGGGGGAAAGGGTAGGATATCAGCCGGTGTCATACAGTGAAGTGTATTTCCGCGAACCCGAAACGTATTCCGACCAGACTCGTTTGAATGGAATTGTCAACACTTCCGATTCTACGGGCTACTATATTGACGTGTTCCGCAGCCGTAAAGTGGAAGGCGGCGACAAAATGCACGATTATTTTTATCATAATCTTGGTCAGGAAATGACGCTGGAAGCTGCCGACGGTCAGTCGCTCAACCTTCAGCCGACGGAAGAGCTGGCTTTTGCCGGAGGACATCTGTATGCTTATTCTTATATATATGACAAGAAGAGTGCCGTGACGGAAAAGGATGTGAAGGCTGACTTCACGGTTCGTATGCCGGACAAGGATGACATAACGATGACTCTGTGGATGAAAGGAGAAAAAGACAGGGAAGTGTTCTCCGCCTTGAGTCCGATGACGGAAGGACTGAGCCGGATCAAGGATATGCCGTATGTCATAGCCGACCAGCCGACGCTTACTTTCGTGGCGCGCCAGCGTGGAGAGGCATGGAACCGTCCGTTCGTGGCAGTATATGAGCCTCACACGTTGCGGGAACCGTCTCGCATCAGGCGTGTCACTTTCCCGGAAGTGGAAGGCAAAGGAAAAGTGGGGGTGAAAGTGGAGCTTGTGGATGGAAACACAGATTTAATTCTTTCGTCAGACAAGGCGGATGAAGCCATGGAGATGGAAGGCGTGAAGTCATCCTCAGTCTGTTCCATAGTGCGGAAGGACAAGGAGAATGGGTTGCAGATGTGCTTCATGGGAGGCGGTACTTCGCTTCAGGTAGATAATCTTTCCATCTCTTCCGGAGTTTCCTCCGACGTTCTTCTGGTGAAGAAGCACGGAGTGTGGATGTACACGGCTTCTGCTCCAGTCTCGGTAGTGTTGGAAGGGAGAAGTTATCATTTGCCTTCATCATTGATGCTGAAAACGTTGGAATGATTCTATAAATAGGATAATGGTTCTGGGAACGGATCTTTAATCTGTTCTCAGAGCCATTTGTGTAAATGTCCAATAGGTGAGATGGACTGATAGGGTTGCATTCATCGCTTGCGGAACAACTGCATTCTTATACCGAATGAGAGTCTCAGGATATCTTTCATCCGGATATATCGGTTTGTGGCTTTGCTTATCAGATACAGTTCGCATGTGCTGATTTCATAATAGGCCGAGATGTTCCGTAGGAGGCTGTGGGAGGGGTTGAACCCGAAGCGTTGTCCGATGAAGATGTACGGGCGGATTTTCGTGCTGAAATTGTAATATTTGTTCGGATACTTTCCCGGTTCCTTTTTCCAGAACTCATCTCCGGTAATGGTGGTCATGTACAGTCCGCAGTAGAAAGGTTCTATCGCCCATTGTTCGTTGATGCTGACGCTCCACGGAATATAGTTCTGCTTGACGGTGAAGGTGGAGCGTGTCTTTCCGCCCGCATATCTTTTAGGCAGGAATCCCCACAAGAAGTCCGTCTCCCATTGGCAGCGTTTCCCGTAATCCCATCCCGCACCTACAGCGAACATACCCATTCCTCCCGCATATTGCAGCTTGACATGAGTTGGTTTCAGTTTTTCCCAGCGTTGGTATTTCAGATGGACACGTTTGTCCCATTTCCGTGTGTGGAGTGCTGTCGTGTCAGTTGCAGACAGGCCGGCAATCCCACTTTCCGGCAGAGAGAGGAAAGTCAGGACGCAGAGCAGAAAGATTATTTTAGTAGGAGTACACTTCATAGGTATAATCATTTTCGTTGATGGTGAAATGGAGATAGGAGCGTTTTTTCGCTGAGGCACATTCATAATATAGGATGCCGTCATTGAAAAATTCATCGACACTGACGTTGTGTCCGTGTCCGTAGACACAGAATTGCAGGCTGGGGAATCTGGTGATGCTTTCCTCAAAGAAATCGGCTACGTTGTTGTTGAACTGTTCTGAATAAGGGCCGGCATGCATCGCGACTACCGTCTTCTCTGCATGTGCCGGAAAGTTGTCCTGCTCTGACTTCAAGAAGCTGAAGTCTGGCACTGCGGTGGTATAGTTATATTCCAGCGCATTGGTGTTGAGGCAGACGAAATGAACGTTTCCCGCCGTGAATGAGAAATTCTCCTTTCCGAAGATATGGCTGAACACCTGTTCGCCTGTGGCCAGACAGTCGTGGTTACCCAGCAGGCATACATAGGGCACGACCAGACGATTCAGGATGTCGCGCTGCTTTTCAAATTCCAGTTTCAGGCCGAAGTCCGACAGGTCTCCCGTATGTATCACGAAATCAATGTCATTTCGGGAATTGATGGCTTCTACCGCATCTTCCGTCTCATCGTACCATCTTTGCGTGTCGCTGATTACCGCGAATGAAATGCTTTTCCGTCCGGCAAGCGAAGACTCGATACGGCGGATGTTTTTGTCATTGATGCCTGTCTCGCCGTTGATGTCAAGGTCGTAGGGATGGTATTCAATCATGTCGCATCCTGCAGACAGAAATGCCAGGCAGGAGGACATTGCGAGTGCGAAAACGGAACCATTGCATATGTTCATAATAAGTCCAGTTTTTTGTTTCTACAAAAGTGGGAAGAAAAAACCGGATTTCAAAAGTCTGATTGGAATGAAAAATGTTCCAAATTCTGTGGAGGATAAGAAAAACCGTGCAAGGCTCCGGTTTTTTAGATACTTCACAACCGGAACTTCCGGACAGAAGGACTATTCCACCAACTCATAGCTGCTCACCTGGATTGGCATGTCGAGGTTGTGCAGCACTTTTTCGAGCATGATTCCCTCCATGTTGTTGTATTCATAGCCGAAAGTGGCCCGTATCCCCTGCAGAATGAACTGCGTGGCACGGTCGAGTGCGATGGGCAGACTGTCGCCCTGCATGAGCGATCCGGTAATGACGCTGGTGAACGTGTCGCCTGTGCCCGGATAGTGTGCGGGAAGATAGGGGCAGGTCACTTTCCAGTAGCGGTTGCCGAAGCGGTTGTAGGCATAGACAGAGGTGGAGTGGGGGTCGTCCTTTACGGGGACGCTGGTTACGATGACGATGCTCGGCCCCTTGTCGGACAAAGCTTTGAGGGCGGCTTTCAGTTCCGCGTCGTTCATGCTTTCCTGAAACGGCATGTCGAGCAGACGGAAAAGCTCTGTCATGTTGGGGGTGATGATGTCGGCCAGACAGATCAGTTTTTTCATCTCCGTCACCATTTCTTCAGTCATGCCCTTGTAGAGATTTCCGTTGTCACCCATGACGGGGTCCACCACCACAAGGTCGGTGGGGCGGCGGAATTTCCGGATGAAGTCTTCCACAATCTGTGCCTGCTGTGGCGAGCCAAGATAGCCCGAATAGAAAGCGTCGAAACGGAAGTCCTGTTCCTCCCATTTGGAGATGATGCGCTTCATCTCTTCGGTCAGGTCGAGAAATGAATAGACCGGATACTGTGTGTGGTTCGAGAGAATGGCCGTAGGTAGCGGACATACCTGAAGTCCCATTGAGGAAAGGATAGGGATGACCGCCATGAGCGACACCCGTCCCACTCCCGACAAGTCGTGCACAGCCACCACTTTCTTCCCCTGATTGTGGAACAGACGTTCGCAGGGATGATTTCCCGCCTCCGCACGTGCGCCTGCCGTCTTTTTCCGTCTGTACTTGTTCTCTTTCTCCCAAGCCGCTTTGCGGGCTTCATAGGCTTCGTATTGCTTTTCGATATAATTGTCTGCCATAGTCTTCTTTTGTTTGTTCTGCACAAAGGACGCTACTTTTTGTGGAACAGGCAAACTTTTCCTCCGGAATTTGCGCTTGTTCTGGTTGGAACAGCCGCTTGTTTTGCCTGAAACAGGCGGCTGTTTCCACAAAGGCAGGCGGTTGTTTTTTTGCGGGCTAATTGGGGCATGCGGCAAAATCTTTCCGGAAATCCTGCATGATTACAGAAATAGTGTTGTAAATTTGCGGCGAATTTATTTGAATTTTACGCGAAGAGACAAAAGAACGGGTATGATCGGACTATTTAACGACTGTTTTCCTCCCATAATGGATGGGGTGTCTGTCGCCACACAGAATTATGCGTACTGGCTTCACCGGAAGGGAGAAGAGGTTTGTGTGGTGACTCCCACCGCTGATTCTCCAGTGGACGACAATGTTCCTTACCCCGTGTACAGGTATGTGTCGATGCCCATTCCCAAGCGGAAGCCGTACCGGATGGGATTTCCCTACATTGATTTTCCTTTCTATAAGCAGATCAACAGTCTGCCGTTCACGCTGCTGCATGCGCATTGTCCGTTCTCTTCCGGAGAGCTGGCCATGCGTCTGGCACATTCGCGTCGCATACCCATTGTCGCCACATTCCATTCGAAATATCGTGCGGACTTTGAGCGCGTGATACCGAGCAGGCTGATAGTCGACCTGATAATCAAGCGTATTGTCAATTTTTACAACCGTGCCGATGAGGTGTGGATTCCGCAGGCTTCGGTCGAGGAAACCTTGCGCGAATACGGATACCGGGGAAGGGTGGAAGTGGTGGACAACGGAAACGATTTCGCGGGCACCTATTCGGAGGAGGAAAGGGGGGCTTTCAGAAAAGAGTTGGGTGTGGCGGATGACATTCCTCTGTTCCTCTATGTGGGGCAGCATATTATGGAAAAGAATCTGGAGTTTCTGCTTCATTCTGTCGCCTTGCTGAAAGATGTTCCATTCAGAATGTTCTTTATAGGGACAGGCTATGCGGCCGGTGAACTTGAAGAACTCTCCAAAAGACTTGGAATAGATGACAGAGTGAGTTTCTTGGGATGCATGACCGAGAGGGAACGGCTGCGGAAGTATTATCTGGCCGCCGACCTTTTTCTGTTTCCTTCGCTTTATGACAACGCTCCGCTGGTTGTGCGTGAGGCGGCTGCCTTGCGGACTCCTTCTGTGCTGATTGGGGGTTCTACAGCCGCGGCGGTAGTGAAGGACGGTGTCAATGGATTCCTTTCGGAAAACGACAAGGAAAGTTTTGCCGGAAGGATACGGGATATAATGCAGGACAGGCCCCGGCTTGAACTGGTGGCCCGCCGTGCTTCAGAAACGCTGGCGCGCTCGTGGGAAGACATTGCCGGCGAGGTGAGCGAACGCTATGCCAGTCTCATCAAACGTTGCCGCCCATGAAGAAGGAGACACTTTTCAATCCGTATTATGTGGCTTTGCCCATTGTTCTGGGACTGGCCGTTATCGGTGGCATGTTCTGGAAAGAGTTCAATCCGTCTATGTTCGCCTCATTCAGACCGGATGCGCGGATGTGGTTCGGAATAATTCTTGCCGCTTTGTTTATGGTCTGTCAGAATCTGGCGCTTACGCAACGCTTCAAGATTCTGGTGGGGAAGAAACTTTCGTGGAAGCAGGTGTTCCGTGTGAACATGCTCTGTGAGTTCACTTCGGCCGCCACCCCTTCGGCTGTAGGCGGGAGCAGTCTGATAGCGGTTTATCTGCATAAGGAGGGGATGACCGGAGGAGAAGGGACTTCTGTCATGATTGCCAATCTGTTTCTGGACGAGCTCTTCCTTGCCGTTGCATGTCTTGCCGTACTGCTGGTGTTCCCGATGGATGTGCTGTTCATGAACAATGCGGCATTCGACACCGGTGTGCAGATTGTGTTCATGACAGTGCTGGCCGTTGTTTTTCTTTGGGCGTTGATACTTTATGTCGCTCTTTTCCATAAGGCTGTATGGGTGAGCCGTTCGCTGGCCGCTCTTTTTTCTCTTCCTTTTCTTCGTCGCTGGAAAAGTGGTGTGGAGAAGCTGGGTGACGATCTGGTGACCAGTTCGCATGAATTGAGCAGACGTTCGTTCGGCTTCTGGCTGAAATGTTTCCTGATGACGGCATGGGCATGGTGCTCCAGATATTGGGTGGTCAACGCATTGCTTTTTGCCTTCTCGTCGGGAGGTGACCATCTGCTGGCCTTTGCCCGTCAGCTTGTCATATGGATGGTTCTGGTGGTTACCCCCACTCCGGGAGGAAGCGGTTTCGGAGAATATATGTTCAAGGTGTACTATGGTGATTTCTTCGCTGCGGCAGGCATGGCACTTGTCGCCGCGTTCATCTGGCGGCTCATCACTTATTATTCTTATCTGATTGTCGGTGTGTGCATTCTGCCGCAGTGGGTCAATTCTGTATTCGGGAAAAAAAAGTGACCGGCGCGGGATGAATCCCGGAGTTCTTGTGTGTACGGCAGGGCATGTTGTCATATAAGCGGGAGGAGAGAATGTGCTTTTCTCTGCCGTAAATTGGTGTGATAAAGAAAAAGTTGTAATTTTGCAGCCGTTATTCCTAGATATAAGTTCATGCGAAACTTTGTAAATGTTTGCCTGCACCGTCCGGGTGTGGGCTGTGTGGTGCGGAGAGTGGTTCTCTCTGTCTGTCTGCTTGCTTTTCCCTGTAGTTATGCGGGGACGGGTGTGTTGCGTTCTGAAGTGTCTGTCGCCGGCATTGGGGCTGAGGCTGATGAAACTGCTCGGCTGTACCGCTCCATGCAGCTTGAAGGGGTGGTCAACTGGAAGGCGTTCCGTCAGGCTGTGGCTGGTTATAAGAAAATCTCCGGCCGTCGTCGTGAAGTGCTTACTCTGATCGATTTCTCAAAACCTTCCACCGAGAAGCGTCTGTATGTGTTCGACATGAAACATCACCGGATGCTTTATTCTTCTGTGGTGGCGCACGGGAAGAACAGCGGAGAAAATTATGCCCGTTCCTTCTCTAACGAGATGGGTTCCTATAAGAGTTCTCTCGGATTTTATCTCACTTCTTCCACCTATCATGGCAGCAACGGCTATTCGTTGAGGCTTGACGGACTGGAAAAGGGTATCAACGACCATGCCCGTGAGCGTGCCATTGTGGTCCATGGAGCTGATTATGCCAACCCTTCAGTCGCCAGAAACGGTCGTCTGGGGAGGAGTTTCGGCTGTCCGGCTTTGCCAACGGAACTTGCACGTCCCGTCATTGATGCTATCAAGAACGGGAGCGTGATGTATATTTATGCCGAGAATCCTGATTATCTGGCCCACAGTTCCATTCTCCGTCCGTCGGATCTGCTTTGAGGACGGAGGGGAAGGCGTGTCATCTCAGATCGATGACTTCTGCATCCGGATAGTTTGACTTGTTGAAGCGGAATGTCTCGTCGCTCAGGTTCTGATGCGTGAGGTATTTCTCTACGAAGAATTCCTGTTTCTCATTGTTCTGCAGAGTGATGCAGATGTAGTTCGGACTGGAGTCGGGTCCTACATTCAGTACAATGCTTTTTATGTCCTGCCCCGTTTCGGGTGTCAGCAGCACTTCCTGCCCTTGTTTTCCGTTCCGTTTTTTTGTCCCGAGATATTTGTACTTGAATCCTTTCTTGTACATCGTGACCATTGCATACGGGTTTATGCTCTGCACCTCTTCCGGTGTAGGGGAGGAGACGTTCACTTCCTCATTCTGTTTGACGTAGCTCCATTGAGTCTTTCCGTCGAACCAGGTCTCTATGCCTCCGCTTTTCAGATGGAATTTGTTGCCTTTCACGTCCAGTGTCCCGTCCTGTATGCCGCTGAACCGGATGCTGACAGCTCCGGCACGCTGGTAGGCATCGGCCATCCGGTCGAGTATGGTGCGTGCCTTCGTGTCATGTTGCGCGAATCCGTTCAGCTGCATCAATATAAGTCCGATGAATAAGATGTATTGTTTCATAAGCTATATGTTTTGGTGGCTTTTCCGTGTTTATGGTCTGTCCGTGTCCTTTTTTCAGTTTCTGTTGTTCAGATTGTTTATCCTCATCTGAAGGTCATTCTCGTCCACACAGAGCACGTCACGCGCTTTGCTGCCGTTGGTCGGGCCGACGATGCCTGCATGTTCCAGTTGGTCCATAATGCGTCCTGCCCGGTTGTATCCGATGGAGAACTTGCGCTGGATGAGCGAGGTAGACCCCTGCTGGTGATAAATGATCAGTCGTGCGGCTTCCTCAAACAGCGGGTCGAGGCGGTTCATGTCCACATCGTTTGATGAGGAGGCTCCGCCGTTGTCCTCCACTTCAGGAAGCATGAAGGCAGTGGGGTATCCCTGCTGTTTGCCGATGAACTTTGCGATACGTTCCACTTCGGGAGTGTCGACGAAGGCACACTGGACGCGTACCGGGTCGCTTCCCTGCAGATAGAGCATGTCACCTTTTCCGATGAGCTGCTGTGCCCCCGGTCGGTCAAGGATAGTGCGTGAGTCAATCATCGACGCCACGCGGAAAGCCACACGTGCCGGGAAGTTTGCCTTGATGGTACCCGTGATGATGTTCGTCGTCGGACGTTGGGTGGCGATGATGGCATGGATACCCACCGCACGTGCCAACTGTGCGATACGGCAGATGGGGAGTTCCACTTCCTTCCCCGCCGTCATGATCAGGTCGCCGAACTCATCGATGATGATGACGATGTAGGGCAAGAACCGGTGTCCCTTTTCCGGGTTGAGTTGCCGGTTGATGAACTTGGCGTTATATTCCTTGATGTTACGGCATCCCGCATCGCGCAGCAGACTGTAACGCATGTCCATTTCTACACAGAGAGAGTTGAGAGTCTGCACCACTTTCGTCACATCAGTGATGATGGCATCCTCCGCGTCGGGCAGTTTCGCCAGATAATGCTGTTCTATAGGCGCGTAAATGGCAAACTCCACCTTCTTCGGGTCGATGATGACGAATTTCAGCTCGCTCGGATGTTTCTTGTAGAGCAGCGAGGTTACGATGGCGTTCAGTCCCACCGATTTACCCTGTCCTGTAGCTCCGGCTACCAGCATGTGAGGCGCCTTTGCCAGGTCTACCATGAACACTTCGTTCGTGATGGTCTTTCCCAGTGCTACGGGAAGGTCGAACGTGGTTTCCTGAAACTTCTTGCTGGTCAGTATGGAACGCATCGGAACGATATGCGGGTTGGCGTTCGGCACTTCAATGCCGATGGTTCCCTTTCCCGGAATCGGCGCGATGATGCGGATTCCCAATGCCGACAGGCTCAGTGCGATGTCATCTTCCAGATTACGTATCTTTGAGATTCTCACTCCTTCGGCAGGAGTGATTTCATACAGTGTGATGGTCGGTCCCACACTGGCCTTGATAGAACTGATTTCAATCCCGAAGCTTCTCAACACCTTGACAATCTGATTCTTGTTGGCCGTCTGCTCCTCCATGTCGATGGTGGGCTGGTTGTCGTTGAAGTCGTTCAGAAGGTCGATGGTAGGGAAGTGGTAATGTTCCAGATCCAGCCGCGGATTGTATGGCTGGCCGATTTTTCCACGGAACTCCTCGTCTTCTTCTTTTGTAGTGTCGTTCACCTCAAATTCGGGTTCTGTTTCATTCTTGTTGGGTTCGTTCGCCGGCAGACGGTCGTCTTCTTCACCTCTTGCCGGCTCTACCTCAAAAGGGCGGTCGCTGCCGTTCTTGTCTTCTTCCGTATCTACGGGGAGGTCGAAGGTGTGGACCGTATCATTGTCATTGTCCGGTTCTTCCGGCATCCTTTTCATTTTTTCCGGCTTTTCTTGGGGGGCTGGAGACGGCTGGACTTCTTCGGCCACCTGCGAGGGAGCTGCGGATTTCTTTCCCGTTTTCAGGTTCGGATGCAGCACTTTGCGCACCGCAAAGATTGTTTTGCTGCTCAAGGCGATGCTGAACAGGATGGCCGTCACCAGCAGGAGAAGAATCAGTCCGGGAGCTCCAATCTGCGATTGCAGCCAGAGACCGGCATTGTAGCCGTGCAGACCGCCCGGATAGATGAACGAATCGGAGAAGGTGGGGCCGAACACGAATCCGAGCGTGACGGAAGCCCATACCATCGTCACCGCACATCCCAGAAACCAGCGCGTCAGATTGAAGTCGTAGGCTTTCATCAGTTTCATGCCCGCCACAATCAGGAACAGGATGATGAGAAAGGCCGGCAGTCCGAAGCAGTCGTTTATCAGATACTGCGCCAATTGTGCCCCTCTGGCTCCCGCATAGTTCTGTATCCGGTTGCCCGTATCAATCAGCTCCTGCGGGTGCGGATGTGCCAGAATGCTTTGGTCGTTTCCTCCCGTAAAGAAGAACGAGATGAATGCCAGTATCATATACACTCCGAAAATCACGCAGAGAAGTCCGATGATGAAATAGGTGGTCTCGCTCTTCAGGGCGGCGATGGCTTTGCTTGCCATGGCTCCCTTTCCTCTTAGAGGCTTGTTATCTGTTTTTTTCATGTCTGTATTCTCGTTTTTTCAATTGTAATGCAAATGTACGAAAAAAGTGGAATAGAAAAAACTTTTCGGCATCCGCATTCGTGAAGCTCCCGTCCGTCCGGAAACATCGGGATGTTTCTCCCGGAACAGCGGCTTGTTTTGGTCAGAACATCAGTTTGTTTTGTGCGAAGTCTCCCGTTGCCTCCTGAAAACGCATTTGTAGGTTGGAATGTTGCGGGCATTCAATTATTTTTTGTACCTTTGCGCCTCAATATAAATGAATGTATGAAAGAAAATGCCACCCAAGCGATATTCGACAAGAATACGGTAGAGTTTGTGACGGTAGCCGCCGAGTTCTGCGGCTTTCTGGAGCGTGCTTCCGGTATGGGCCGCCGCCGTTTTGTGGACACCGCCCTCAAGCTGCTTCCGCTGCTCTATCTCAAGGCTTCCCTGCTGCCCGATTGCGAACGCATGGAGGAAGCTGACCCTGAAACCTTCGTCACTGAAGGCGACTATGAGATGATACGCTCTACAGTGGAGGGGATTCTGGCCGGATATGATGACTATCTGGAGGTCTTTCTCGATGATATGGCTTATAGCGATTCACCTATAAGGCAGACTGTCTCTGAGGGAATGGCCGACATTTACCAGCCGCTGAAGGATTTCGTGTGCGTCTTTCAGTTGGGGCTCCGGCAGACGATGAATGATTCGCTTGTCATCTGCAGAGAACTGTTCGCGGAGTTCTGGGGACAGCGTCTGGTCAACGTGATGCGTGCGCTTCACGATGTGAAATATCGCCAGCTCCGTGACGGGGAGGAAGTGTCGGACGCTTTTGATGACACCTGTACGGAGGAGGAGCTTTATGAAGGGCTGGATATGGGTGACGATGAATGAACGCAAACTTTGTAGAGAATGATAGAAATACCGACTACAATCGATAAGCAGGCTGTTTCCGGAATGCCGAAGGCTTCCTTTCCGGGGCGGATTTTTGTAATCAATGCGGAAGATGAAGCGCGGAAGGCCGTTGAGTATCTGAATACTCATGTGCTGGTGGGAGTGGACACGGAAACCCGTCCTTCTTTCCGCAAGGGAACTGTGCATCAGGTGGCACTGTTGCAGATAGCCACGGCTGACGTGTGTTTCCTCTTTCGGCTGAACCGCCTCGGACTGCCCGACTTTCTGGAGGATTTTCTGCAGAACGATGTGCTGAAAGTGGGGCTTTCATTGAAGGACGACTTTATGATGCTGCGCAAACGTAACCACAAGGACCCGCGTCAGGGAAACTGGGTGGAACTGCAGGACTATGTCTCGCTGTTCGGCATTCAGGAAAAAAGTCTCCAGAAAATTTATGCCCTCCTTTTCGGTGAGAAAATATCGAAGAGCCAGCGGCTGTCCAATTGGGAGGCGGACGTGCTGACTGAAGCCCAGCAGCTTTATGCCGCTACCGACGCATGGGCATGTGTGCGTATTTTCCAATATCTTGAAGAGCTGAAAAGCAAAAAACACAATACTCAGTTATGAAAATCGTTTATTTGAAGCCCGGAAAGGAGGAGTCGCTCAGACGGTTCCATCCATGGGTGTTTTCGGGTGCCATCGCCCGCATTGAGGGAGAGCCTGAAGAGGGTGAGGTGGTGGATGTATATACCTCGGCGAAGGAATTTGTCGCACGCGGACATTATCAGGTGGGAAGTATCGCCGTGCGTGTGCTTACGTTCAGTCAGGAACCTGTCGACCGGGATTTCTGGCGGCGGAGGCTGTCGGTGGCGCGCGACTTGCGCCGTGCGCTCGGCCTGATTGGAAATCCGCAGAGTGATACTTACCGTCTTGTGTACGGGGAGGGTGACAATCTGCCCGGACTTATCGTCGATGTGTATGGTCGTACTGCGGTGATGCAGGCGCATTCGGCCGGCATGCATATCGACCGTATGGAAGTGGCCGAAGCTTTGGATGAGGTGATGGACGGCATGATAGAGAACATTTATTATAAGTCGGAATCCACTCTTCCGTTCAAGGCGGATCTTGTGGAGCGTGAAAATGGCTTTCTGAAAGGCGGGACTCCGGAAAACATCGCCATGGAAAACGGACTGAAGTTTCATGTCGACTGGCTGAAAGGACAGAAGACAGGCTTTTTCGTCGACCAGCGTGAAAACCGTGCGCTGCTTGAGCGTTATTCCCGTGGGCGCAATGTGCTCAATATGTTCTGCTATACCGGCGGATTCTCATTTTATGCCATGCGTGGCGGAGCCAGTCTGGTGCATTCGGTGGACAGTTCTTCCAAGGCCATTGACCTGACCAATCAGAATGTGGAGCTTAACTTCCCCGGCGATGCCCGCCATCAGGCTTTTGCGGAAGATGCGTTCAAGTTCCTCGACCGTATGGGTGACCAGTATGACCTGATTGTGCTCGACCCACCGGCGTTTGCCAAGCATCGTGATGCAATCCGCAATGCCTTGCGTGGTTACACCAAACTGAACGCCAAGGCATTCGAGAAGATTCGTCCGGGTGGGATTCTGTTCACGTTCTCCTGTTCTCAGGTAGTCAGCAAGCAGGATTTCCGCAACGCTGTCTTTACGGCTGCGGCGCAGAGCCACCGTAACGTGCGCATCCTTCATCAGCTGACGCAGCCGGCCGACCATCCGGTCAATATCTATCATCCGGAAGGGGAATACCTGAAAGGACTTGTGCTTTATGTGGAATAAAAAAGGACGGCCGATTGTCTTGAAACAGTCGGCCGTCTTTCCGGTTTATCTGAAGAGTTTCCCCAGGAGACTCTTTTTTTTCTGTTGTTTCGTCTCGTGCCTATATTCAATGGTACCGAGTTTTTCCTGTAGGGTTTCCGTCATCATGTCGGCAAACTTGATGCGGTAATGGATGATTCTGTATATGTTTCCCCAGTCCGGCAGTCCTCCAAGATTTCTGTCGTCAATGAATATGTCCGCTTTCAGCTTTCTGGAAAAACTTTCGTGGGTGTCCTGCTCTTCCGTGTAGTTCGAATTGACCGCATAGAATTCCAGTCCTCTTTTGCGGCAGAATTCTACAGCTTCTTCCAGCAGTTTTCCTTCGCGCACGCTCCATAAAATCAGACGGTGACCCTCTTTCTGCAGCATCTTCAGCGTGTCGATGGCAAAAGGCATTTCCCGGCCGATGTCCGGGTATCGGTGTTCTACAATAGTTCCGTCAAAGTCTACAGCTATAATCATTCTTTTTTGTTTTTTGATTTCCGGCGCAAGTTACCAAGAAAACTTCATTCCGGCAAATTCACCTTGTCAATATGCGTTTTTCTCCCCATGAATGGCATTGGCCACGGTCTTGTAGATAATGAACAGATCGAGTCCGAAGCTCCAGTGTTCGATATACCAGATGTCTCCTCTGATTCGTCCTTCCATGTCTCTCAGTTCCTTTGTCTCTCCTCTGAATCCCGTCACCTGACTCCATCCTGTGATGCCGGGTTTCACGAAATGGCGCACCATGTATTTGTTGATCAGTTTGGAGTATTCTTCCGTGTGTTTCAGCATGTGCGGACGCGGTCCCACGATGCTCATGTCACCCAGCAGCACGTTGATGAACTGAGGAAGTTCGTCGATGTTTGTCTTGCGCATGATGTTTCCCCATCTTGTCTTTCTGGGATCATCTTTGGTAGCCTGCAGTGTGTCGGCCTGCGCATTCACTTTCATGCTCCGGAACTTATAGCAGTAAAACTCCTTGTCGTTCAGTCCGTTCCTTTTCTGCCTGAAGAAAATGGGGCCTGGCATGGTGATTTTGGTGACAATGGTCACGATAATGAGTATGATGGGGAACAACGTGCACAGGAAAGTGAGCGAGAATACGATGTCGAATGTGCGTTTCAGTATCTTGTTTCCTAAAAGGCTTAACGGGTCAGGCCGCAGACTTAAAGTCGGCACGTTGCCTATCATCTGCAGATACACCCGGTTGTGCAGATAGTTGTGCAGATTCGGCACACTGTAGAAATGCACTACATGATTTTCGCAATAATCGATAATGGTGCGTATAGTCTTTCCGTAGCGAGAAGGCAGACAACAGAACAGATAGTGGATATTGTTGTTTCGCTTCAGGTAGTCTGTCACTTCTTCTGGTTTTCCCAGATATTTGCATTCCGGCGGGAACAGCGGATTGGGTTCGAAATCAAAATATCCGTTTACCTTGAATCCCGTCCAGTTGTTTTCCGTCAGTTCGTGATAAAGCTCCATATTGTTTTCCGTGCTTCCCACCAGCACTACAAAACGCAGGTTGTTTCCCTTGGCCCTGAATTGTTTTATGGACCTTCTTGCGGCAATCCGGAAAAGCGTGATGAGACAGAATGTCAGTATCAGAAATGTGGCATAAAAATAGGACCATGCATCCATGAATCCTCCCACGTGCAGAATCACTCCCGCAAGAACCCCGAAGAAAAATATGTTCTTGCTCACTTTTCCGATAATCTGGTAGGCATACACCTTGCGGCGATAAAGGACCACTCCGATTTCCGTAGCAATGATGAAGTAGCACAGCATCACAATCAGCTCAATCTGGAGCATCGGTGAGTCCATCACCTTGTTCCATGGAGTATGTTCTGTCAGCCGGTAATAGGCATAGAATATCGCTCCCACGAGCAGTGTCTCAAATCCGACGGTAAAGGCACTCAGCCATTTTACATAAGAAGTATTATTCCTTGGCATGTCTATGTGTGGATTATATTCTCATTGCATGCAAAGGAAATAAAAATATTCTTATTTTCAATGAAAAATTATAATATATTAGTTATTTTGAGGTGAATCTCTTTAATATTTAACATACATCCTTCATTGTCATTACATTCAATGCGGCAGAAACCGTTTTCTTCCTTCAGGAGTTTTTTGTATTCTTCCATCACATTCCGCTGGAAGCCGATTGATTGTTCGTGGATGTCTTCTTTTCCGTTCAGATAATTCCGCTCATTTCCTTCCCTTTTTGTGGTCAGTGACTTTTCGATGAAGCTGAAAGGCACGTCAAGATAAAGTGTACGGTCGGGGCGGGGGAGTGCGTTGTGTCCGAATTCATAATCCAGAATCCATTTCTTGAGCCGCACCCTTTCTTCTTCCGATTTCAGTTTCGCACACTGGAAAGCGATGTTGGAGTACACATAGCGGTCGGCCAGTACATGAAAGCCTTTGTCGAGCCATTCGTTGATTTGTGCGATATGCTCCAGACGGTCGTTGGCGAAGAGCAGTGCCACCAGTTTGGGATGTACCTCTTCCAGCGAGCCGTATTCGCCTCTCAGGAATTCCGCAACCATTGTTCCGTATATACCCTGGTTCAGCATGGGGAAATGGATGAAACGGTGTTCCACCCCCCTTTCCTCCAGACTTTGCTGCAGCAGACGCACCTGCGTCGATTTTCCGCATCCGTCCAGTCCCTCTATCACTATGAATTTGCCTCTCATCCTTTTTCTGTGTTTATATGATATGATTTCTGTACTTGTCAGTAAAGTCAAATCTTTGAATTATGTATCTTTCTCCAGAAGAAATGCCAGATCTTGAAGTAAGGAGTCCAGCACACCTCATCCGGATAGTCTCTCACGAAGCGCACGATGCGTTTCATCCTTTCCCGGAATCGCCCCCATTCCGAGTCCATTCCTTTCCGTTCGATACGTGTGTCGTATTGTCCGAAGTTTCCCGCCAGCATGATTTCATCCAGCAGCCTCTTCCCGTATTTCTCCGAAGGGGGCACGGGCATCATCCGCTCCTCCAGTCCGAACACACGGTTCAGCACGTACATCACAGCTTCTGCGAAACGTTCCATTTTCAGCTCGCGCACCTGTTCCGTGAACTTTTCCCGTTCGGCGGATGTCATTCCCTGTTTCAGTAAGTAAAAATAGTCCATCAGCTGCTTCAGTCCGATACCTTCGGTCATCAGATGGCGGTAGATGTGCACCAGCAGGAAAATCCGGTTCATCTCCATCGACGGCACTCTGACAGGGCTTTCCGTTCCCGTCAGCGTAAGTTCCGTTCCGAATCCTTCCTGCGTCCACCGCCGGAACATCCGTTGCAGTCTGCGGTTGGTCAGCGGACTGTTCATCCATGACGGGATTGTATGCATTTCCACCTCAAACTCTTCCGACAGCCTCTTCATGTCGATATGGTGATATACGGCCGTCGCTTCAGGGTCGACAGACCGTGCCAGACGGAAAATACTCTTTCTCGTTCCGTCCAGCCAGATGTCGATATCGCCGGGAGTTCTGCGCAGCGGGTTCGGATAAAGCTCCGCCACTCCCTGTCCCTTCAGAATCATCGAGCGGAATCCTTTATTCTCAAGATAAAGTGAAACCGCCACAGCTTCACGGTTCAGCCGGCGGTTCACGTTTTCTATCTTGCCTGTCCATCCAATCCATTGGAAAAGAATCTTCTGTGGCGGCCTATACTCAGGCGGAAGCTTCTCTATGGCCTGCATGATGATACCCCCCAACGCCTGTTTCCGCGAGAGGTTCGCCATGCAGCTCCATTCCTCCTCCGTGAGCTTTCCGGGAAGTCCGGTTTCATTTCCCAGGGCTATCCGGACCAGTTTGAAAAAAATTTCTTCCTTCGTCATGGGCAGACACGTTCATTTCCGTTTATGCAGTCTGGTGGTTGATGCAGATACCTTTCAGATACCATTCGTACAGACGGTGGATGCCTTCGTCGATTTCAATCTTGTGGTGCCATCCCAGATTGTGCAGTTTCGTCACGTCCGTCAGTTTGCGCAGTGTGCCGTCCGGTTTCGATGCGTCCCAGCGCAGTTCGCCCTTGAAGTCGATTTCCTTCATTATCTTTTCAGCCACTTCCTTGATTGAAAGTTCCTTCCCCGTGCCCACATTGATGTGGCAGTTACGGATTTCCCTGTCGCCTTCCTTGTATGTGTCCTTGAAGTCCACGTTCAGCAGCACGTGCACGCTCGCGTCCGCCATTTCTTCGCTCCAGAGAAATTCACGCAGCGGTTTGCCTGTGCCCCACAATGTCACCGCTTCGGGTGTGATGCCGAACTTTGCCAGCTTTTCCAGAATCTCCTGTTCGGAGTTGCTTCCGTTCACTCCTTCCACCGGACGCAGGTCGATATCCTTGCGCACAGCTTCCCAGTCGCCTTCGTTCAGGCATTTCGCCAGATGAATCTTGCGGATCATGGCCGGCAGCACATGACTGTTCTCCAGATGGAAATTGTCGTTCGGACCGTAGAGATTGGTCGGCATCACAGCAATATAGTTCGTACCATACTGCAGGTTGAAGCTCTCGCACATCTTCAGACCCGCGATTTTCGCGATGGCATACGGTTCGTTGGTATATTCCAGCGGGGAAGTGAGCAGTACCTCTTCCTTCATCGGCTGCGGAGCCTCGCGCGGATAGATGCACGTGCTTCCCAGAAACAGCAACTTTTTCACTCCGTGGCGGAAACTTTCTCCGATGACGTTCTGCTGAATCTGCAGGTTCTGGTAGATGAAGTCTGCACGGTATTGCAGGTTGGCCATGATGCCTCCCACGTGAGCCGCCGCCAGTACCACCGCTTCCGGCTGTTCCTCATCGAAGAACTTCTTTACGGCCACCGGATCCAGCAGGTCCAGCTCCTTGTGCGAGCGTCCCACCAGATTGGTATATCCTCTTTCCATGAGGTTGTTCCATATGGCCGAACCCACCAGTCCGTGATGTCCGGCTACATATATCTTTGTAGATTTGTCCATGTCAGTCCAATTGGTAGTTAATAATTAATAACGAGCAACTATTAATTATTAATTATTAATTATTAACTGTTCACTATTAATTATTTCACGATTCCTTTTTCCAGATATTCCTCCAGGTTCATCTTCACCTGTTCTCCGGCGCGTTCCACAGCCACTTTGGCCATGTCTGCGTCCACCATAATCTTCACCAGTTGCTCGAAACTTGTCTTGCCCGGATCCCATCCCAGTTCAGCCTTTGCCTTGGTCGGGTCTCCCCAAAGGTTCACCACGTCGGTCGGGCGGTAGAAATCTTCCGACACTTCCACCAGCACCTTGCCTGTCGCCTTGTCGTGACCTTTTTCGTCCAGACCTTCACCCCTGAATTCCAGTTCGATGCCAGCATATTTGAATGCCAGATAACAGAATTCGCGCACCGAGTGCTGCACACCCGTGGCGATGACGAAATCTTCCGGAGTTTCATGCTGCAGAATCAGCCACATGCATTCCACATAATCCTTGGCATAGCCCCAGTCGCGGAGAGAAGACAGGTTGCCCAGATACAGCTTTTCCTGTTTGCCCTGTGCGATGCGTGCGGCGGCCAGCGTAATTTTTCTTGTCACGAAAGTCTCCCCGCGGCGTTCCGATTCATGATTGAAAAGGATGCCCGAGCAGCAGTACATGTTGTAAGCCTCACGATATTCCTTCACGATCCAGTAGCCGTAGAGCTTGGCCACCGCATACGGACTGTACGGATGGAACGGTGTGTTCTCGTTCTGCGGAACCTCCTCCACCTTTCCGTAGAGTTCCGAAGTGGAAGCCTGATAGATGCGGCAGGAGTCTGCCAGACCGCACTGGCGCACTGCCTCCAGCACGCGGAGCACGCCCGTAGCGTCCACGTCGGCCGTGAACTCCGGCGAGTCGAAGCTCACCTGCACATGGCTCTGTGCCGCCAGATTATAGATTTCAGTCGGTTTCACCTTGCTTACCACCTGAATGATGCTCATCGAGTCTCCCAGATCCGCATAATGCAGATGGAAATTAGGCTGTCCCTCCAGATGAGCGATGCGCTCACGATAATCTACCGATGAACGGCGGATGGTTCCGTGCACGTCATATCCTTTTCCCAACAAAAATTCTGCCAGGAACGAACCGTCCTGCCCCGTGATGCCGGTGATTAAAGCTACTTTTCTCATGTGTAAAAATATTAGTTAAACGATTGATTCCTAAAATTTCTGTGCAAAGATATTGATTTGTAGTCTTCCGTCAAAGAAAAACAATAAGATTTCGGAACCCGCCGGAGGGATTCTTCCTTAGGTCTGGAATATCAGGCTGTCCGTGCCAGAACATCCCGTCAGTTCATTCGAATCAGACCGTTATTTTTTCTCTCATCACGTTCAGCAGGAACAGCGCATTTCCGATGATATACCGCCGCCACATCCGTTTCGGTTCCTTCAGCAGACGGTACAGCCACTCCAGACTGTGCCTCTGCCACCATTCCGGCGCGCGTTCCACCGTTCCCGCAAAGAAGTCGAACACCGCGCCGATGGTACCCGTGTGGCAGCGGATGTCCAGTTCGTCCCAGTGCGTGTAGACCCACTTCTCCTGTTTCGGTGCCGTCATGCCTATCCACAGCAGGTCAGGATCCGCCCGGTTGATGGCCTCGATGATGGCCCGGTTCTCCTCGTCGCTGAACTCCGGTTTGTAGGGTGGCGAATACGTCTCCACCGTGATGTGCGGGTAGACCGTTTCCGCCCGTTTTCTGATGAGTGCCAGAACCTTCTCGCTGCTTCCCATGAAGAAACATTTCCCTCCCGTGCGGTTCAGGCGGTCCATTTCCATCTCGAACAAGTCCCATCCCGCGATACGCTCTTCCGGCCGGCTTTTCGCCTTCAGCCATCGGCATGCCATGACGATGCTCGCCCCGTCCGGAATCAGCGCGTCACCCTTTTGCAGAGCTTCCGCGAAAAGCCCGTCCCTCCGTGCCGTGTTGTACGAATGTGCGTTGATGGTGTTGATGAGCTTCTTGCCCTGAGGGATAGCCTCCAGGTCACGTTTCGATTCGACGATGCGAATCTTCTTCAGTCTGATGTCCATGATTTATGATGTGGTTATTCAGTCGCCACCCCGACGGTCATCACCTCCGTGTCGGTGATGGCTTCCAATGTATGAAAGTTTCCTTTAGTGATTTGTACGAAGTCCCCGGCACGGCAGACCATCCTTTCCTCCCCCACAGTCAGTGCCGCCTCTCCCCTGAGGAAGAAGAAATATTCCTCCATGGTGTCATGTTTGTGTATGGCGGCCGTCTCTCCCGCACGCATCAGAGTGACGGCAATCTGCGTGACGGAAGTTTCCGTTTCCGTCCCGTTCAGGAGCACCCGCTTTTCACCCGTTCCGTGTGAGGTGGGCTGGGGAAGGATGTCTTTCAAGTGTTTGGGCATGGCGGGGAGAGCAAGGTTCGTTTATGTGAATATCTTTTTGAAGAATCTCCATAAAAGCGGCAGGAAAGGGGCCAATGATATGAAGAACGCTATAATGGAAAGAATATAGCTGGCCTCCGCTTCTGCGAGATACGTCTCAATTTCTTCATTTTTATTGTTCAGTTCGTCTGCTATTGCTATTACATCGCTTTCTATCGTTTTATAGGAAGTGTCCGCATCTGCACGCAGTTTCTCAAACAGACTCTTTTCCGTTGGCTTGAGCTTGTCAAAAGGATATTTTTCTTTGGCCTCTTTTTTGAATGCATACAATTGTTCGATGTAGAACGAATCCTTTCCGTTTCTTTGGTAATAGTCGTATATCATTTCGTCCAGCACGTCAATCATGTCCGTGTTAGGCTTGAACACCGCCACATTTCTGTTGGAAAGCAGATTCGCGTCAATTCGTTCTTCATTGTCGAATATATATTTGGCATCTTCAAAAAGGCATCCTTTACGGATTGCCTGCGCCAATTCTATTTTGATGTCTTTCGGAATCTGCAGCATAGGTCTTTCGAAAATCATCATGATGGCGATTTTAAGAATGATGACTATAGTAACTAGGAAGGACATGAAAACCACAACCGCATATCTGCGGAGTATGCCTCTGACAACACTGTTGGATATGCGGTTTAAATCCAGCTTTTTGTCGATCCATCCCTTGAAAGTCTCCAGAGTGTGCTGCATTTGTTGTCTGCCGATGAAATGAGTTCAACCTTTGTTTGCGTCGGTCATTTTGTATTTGTTTCCATCTGCAAAAATAACTCTTATTATAGATGTGAAGATGATTGGTTCGTTGAATATTGTTAATTTATGGCATATTGTCGGGAGATTTCTCGTGCTGACAGCATTCCGTCAGAATCTTCTTCATCCTGTTCTCGAAAGTCCGCAGGGTGAATTGCGAACGATATTTTTTGTATCCGTTTTCGCCCATTTCTTTACATAATTCAGGATGCCCGATGAGGTGTCGGATTCTGTCGGCTAGTTGTCGGGCGTTTTTGTGATTTGATTTTTATGCTTGTGAATAAATATTGTTTAACTTGTCGATATATTGTTGAGTGTTGAAATGAGTGATGATATATTGTTTCGCGTTTTGTGAAAGGTACTGCAATAGACTTCTGTCTGCATTAACTTTTGTAATTTGTCGAATAATAGATTCTGTATCTTTAAGGCGGATATATAGTCCATTGTTACCTTCTTTTAATATTTGGTGAATGGAACCTACATTTGTTGTTATAGGAACTACGCCAAAGCTCATACTTTCTATAAGTGACATGGGTAGACCTTCAAAAAAAGAGGGGAGAATAAAAACATCCAAGCTTTTTAAGAAGGCGTTTTTTTTATCTCCAGAAACAATCCCTTCATATATGAATTGTTCTTCAAGTTCTTTCTTAAATCGCGGAAGATATTGGCCTTTTATTTCTTCTTTTCCTGCAATTTTCAAAATGAAAGGTATGCTTTGTTGCCTCATTCTGGCGCATGCTTCTAGAAGATATTCCATTCCTTTTTCTTCGGTGATTCTTCCTAAATACCCAATCGTAAGTTGCCTTTTGTTGTTGGTTATTTTTTTGAAGGAAACAGCAGCTCTTAAATCTACACAATTGGGTAATACTGATATGTTTTTACAGTTAAATTTATTTTTGAGTATTTCTTTTTCAAATTCACTGAGTACAATAAAAGGACATGATAGAGAGAATACTCTTCTTAATATGGTATTCAAATAAGTTGGGATATATGAAGCCGTCAGAAAGATTCCGCCATGTATATGAATAATTATTTTACGCCTTCTTAGTCTTGCAATCCATATGAATAAAGGATCCCTTATGATTGATGCTTTAGACAGGGGAAAATTATAATGAATGGTTGCTTTAGAATGTTTTGATAAGAGTTTGTTCCATTTGAGTAGACTCTTTATTGTTGGAATAATTCGGGATATGCCTCCTTTTTCATTGTCTTTCTTGCCTAATTCGAAATGAATGTATTCATTCTTTTTGTTATTTTGAATAATGAATTGAGCGACAGAGGAAATTCCACTGACATTTTGTGTAGGGTCAAGAGACGGGGAGGTAATGATGATTTTCATAGCGATTCTCTACTTTTGATTAAGTATTCTTTTGAGTATCTTTTTTCTTTCGGATACAGAATACGTTCGTGTTCTAATGCGTCTTCTACTGAAAATCTGTATTTTAATACTTTTGCCGGTATTCCACCGATAATAGAATAAGGAGGACACGATTTGTTTACCACGGCTCCTGCCGCAATAACAGAACCTCTTCCTATCGTAACGCCTGATAAGATTGTAACGTTTATGCCAAACCAAGAATCACCTTCAATTATAACATCTTTGTCATCGTCTGCATTTTTTTCATAGTCGGCATCAAACATAAAATGTCCGATGTGGTGCACGTTATGATTCCCTGTTATGATCTTAAGATACGGGGCAATGTCGACTTTGCTTCCTATGATTACTTTTGCTCCTGTCGTATAAATTGTAGCATATCTTGCTATTCTGACATTATCCGAGATATAAATGTTTTCCAACCCTTTGAAAATTGAGGTGGATGGTTTTATCATTACATTTTTTCCGCACTTACCCATCGACTTTTTAATGAAAAATGCCCAGAATTTGTCTATGAGATATTCAATTCCTTGATGTGCTATAACCCCTAGTTTAAATATGTTCATTGTAGATTATAATTTTGTTCGTATTTTTCGAATGATTTTACTTAAGCCGATTCTTCTTATGAAAGATGCTAATGGACCAGATTTGAATTTCTCCCAAGAAGAATAATGTCCATATTTATCGGCAACCATATTATACCCATATTTATGGAAATCAGCCCAAAATTTTGTTCTTGTATTTGAAGGTGTAGTTGGGTGTTGCATGCAGAATTGTATGCAATCTTCCATTTTGGTTTCGATATAATCGACATCATCGACTATCTTTTTGAACCAATCCTTTCCTTTTATGGAGTTGGCTATGAGTAAAGAGACTCCGAGTTTGTCTTCAAATGTTGGAGCTATTTTGTTTATTTTCCAATAATCTCCGATAGTTATATCAGAACATCTGTTTGTTTTTGTAAATTGACATTTGCTGCATGAAGGTCGGTTGATAAGTCCTTTATAGAAGAGATTCATATAGGTGGAATCTAATATTTCTTGGTTTGATTTGGTTTGGATTTTCATCCCAGAACTTCCTCTCCATCCATTAGCTTTATCTCTCATTATAATATTTTTGATATGATTGTCTTTTTTTATGGCTTCAGACAAGATAAGTGGACTTGGAACAGAATGGCATAAGATGTCTACAATCAGCAAATTGGAATAATCTTTTATTAAAAACCTTTTTAATCCTTCACATTGACATGGAGTTCCTATGAATAATACAAGTACGTTTTGCTCTAATTTGTTTTTGATTTGGGTGTAAATATTTGTGGTATCAGCTTGTACATATTTGGAACCGCGCATTTTGTCTCTTTCTTCAGTAGAATTAGACAATATGAATTCTACTTTTTGATTATGCTCGTTGAAAACGCATCCGCTGATAAAACCTTGTGCTTTGAGTATGGCATCAGAGATTGCAGTGAAAGCACCTCCGGATGAACTTTTATATCTTATGCTTGCATTTTTGTGTTTTAGTGCATATACTTTAGGATTGACCGTTGGTTCTTGATATTGCAGCCGTGGACATACCTTGACGCAACGACCACATAAAATACATTCATCGTTTATTTGAGGAATCGTAAATCCCATGTGGTCATTTATCATTGTGATGCAATTATGTGGACATATTTGCTCACATGCTCTGCATCCGTAGCATTCTGTAGGTGAAACCTGACTTATGTTGTTTTTCATTCTTCGATGAATTTTAGTAGGGTTTCTTTGGATTTATTGATGAATGCGTCCAGGTCTTCCATATGTGAGTAGTCTGTTTCGATTGGCAGTTGATTGAATTCTTGGATATTATTTATGAGTCTATCATTTAATTTCGCTTTATCAAGAAGGCTTTTGCATCGATATGGATTGTCCGCTTTCAGAATGGTTGCAAAATTTTTTCTGAAATTTATAGAAAAGGCCGTTCCGTGGAATGAATCTGTAAGGATGTATTGTGCATTTTTAATTAGACCGATAAACTCTTTGGGCCCACAAAAATGAACATTGACATCGACTCCTTCAAGCCTGAATAACTTATTGGACATCATGACAATTTTCCATCCTGTCTTTTTTTTGAGTTGCAGTGCGCATTCTCTAATCAATGAAATGTTGTCTAAATGGTATATTAATATGTAGGATTCCTTGAATATTATATTGTGGCAAATTTTTGACCAATCTTCTTTATTTAGTAAAAAAGTAGGGTCGATGACAACTGGAATATCTTGTTTATATGAAGAAACTCGTATGATTTCACTTTTGCTATATTCTTCTCTTACAGAAATATGGTCATAGTCATTGATCCATTTTGATACTATTTCTTTTTCTTGGTCATTGTATTTGTAAGCACCGAGGGATGCTGCATATGATATTTTTTTATATTTCCGTTGCTTTAAGTTAAGGAAATAGACGGGATTAGGTTTGTTCAGCCCACCGCAGCGAGGATTCCACACTTGATCACTGCCAGTGCATAATACATCAAAGTCTTCTGAAAAGTTGTAAAAGTCTTCAACTGCTTTGTATTTCCTTTTGGTGACCATACTTTTTAAGAAACGTCTATATTTAATATAGCGTGGATAATTCATCAGTTCATATGCAATGTTTTTAGGGAAATGATATCTATATTTTACATTTGG
Organism: uncultured Phocaeicola sp.; assembly: GCA_944320815.1. Taxonomy (GTDB): domain Bacteria; phylum Bacteroidota; class Bacteroidia; order Bacteroidales; family Bacteroidaceae; genus Phocaeicola. The sequence continues at coordinate 27,734 of CALUIZ010000030.1, forward strand.
TATTTTTATGTAATTTATGATTTTTGTTTCATACCCTTTCTCCTTAAGATAAGCACAAAGTGCATATGCTTGTAATGCTGCTCCATAGTGTAAGTCACTATGAATTGTGACAATTCCTATTTTTTTCATTTTGATTTTCAGTGATTAATTGATTGAATAAATTTTCCCATTGTTTTATGACTTTATCTGAAGAGTACCGTTGGATATTCGTGCGGGCGGCATTTCCCATAGAACAGCGTAGTTTGTTATTATGCATTAACTCTAAAAGTCTTTTCGCATATTCTTCCAAGTCATCTTGTTTTACTAAATAACCGTCTTTTTTGTTATTAATAATTTCCCGTGGTCCATTGGGGCAATCAAAAGCAATGCATGGAAGCCCGGATTGCATTGCTTCGAGAAGTACCATAGGAAATCCTTCATATTTTGAGGTTAATGTGCAGATTGAAGAGTTTAAATATTCATTTCGAATTTGATAGGTCGTTGGTAAGATTTTAACAGAGTCTTGTAAGTTTAATTTTTCGATTAAATTCTGCATCATGGAATATTCTTTTCCTTTACCTATTATGGATAATTCCCATTCATTGTCATGCTTTTTTACAAGCATCCAAATTTTGATCAGAGTGTCAAAAGATTTGATTTTAGAAAAATGTCCGACTGCTATGACTCTTTTGTTCGTTAAATTCGTTTGTTGATGATTGTTTGTGAATACTAATAAATTAGGTATATTGATTACATTGTCAGTGATTTTTTTCCATAAATTTGCATCTGTAGTAGTTAATACTATGAGTCTTTTATATTTTGGTACAATAATATGTCTTTCTACCCAGTCTTTTGCATAATACATTAATTTAGTAGCTATTGGAAATTGAAATGTATCAGCCATTAATCTTTTGTGATATATAGGAAAATGTGCTTCTACTATTTTTATGCTGCCATCATTGAGTGATGGTAGAATATTCACTTCATGACTAAATGTTGAAATAACAATGTCACATTTTAGTCGTTGTAACAACTCGTTTAAACTTCGTTTGTATTTTTTTATTAATTTATGCCGTTTCCATAATCTTTGTAATGGGGTAAGCGATAATGTAGAGCTGAAATTGATGCCAATATCATGAATCTGTATAGATGGTGGAATATTAAAAAAGAAAGGACGTCCTAATTGTTCAGCTGTTATGATGTGCATTTCATAACCTTTCTCTGATAAGAGTTTAGCTTTTAGCAGAACGATGCGTTCTACACCGCCGGCTTCAAATAGTTGTGGGAGACAATAGGCTATTTTCATAACGTTCAAAAATTCAACCTTTTATTAAATCTGACAATATATAAGTTTTTGTTGTAATTTACTTTACTTATGACGTAACCGATAAATATGGTGTAACAGATAAATTGAGGACCGGCAAATCCGTGTATTATAAAATTCTGGAAAAACCAAATGCAAATGAACATGATGTAAGGTTTATATATGGATGGTGCAAATTTTTTTACTTTATTTCTGTATTTCCATAAAGCACAGAATATGGATAAATATATGATTATTCCAATCAGGCCATAAGAATATAATATGTCTAGAAAACCGCTGTGTGCACTGATGGCAATGCCGAACTTAGTTAAAAGAAGTTGATTGACAGCACCTATTCCAAACCCAAACAAGAAATGGAAAATGTCAGCATTGAACCAGTTCTCAAATACAATTTGGTAGAATGATGCACGTCCTGAGCCATAAGCTCCAGATGCGGCATCTATTTGATTTCGTTCAAGAAGCATATTTGTGAATTTTGATAGGAATGATATTGCTCCTCCTAGAATTAAGGTAAATATTATAATATAATCTTTAACTTTTAATTTTTTAAAGATCGATGTTCCAAAAAAGAGAAGTGGAATTGTCATTAAAAGTATGGGTGTCCTTTTTGCTGAAATTATGGCCAATGCTACTGCGATGAGGTAGAACCAAGATGATATTCGTTTATTTTGAATGACAAATATAAGTGGACTGATATAAAAAATAGCACCTCCATTTCCTGCACCGGTGATTTCGGCTTCTTCTGAATGTCCATATTGCAATGTCATTAATGTAGCTATATAACAAAGATAAACCAGAATAAACGTTTGCAGTATTTTATTTGATTGTGGAATAATATATTTAAAATGGTTGGAAAATAAATATAGAGGTAAAATCCAGAATCCTATTTTTAGTATGTTAGAGAAGAAATATAGGCTAAATGGTGCGCCACTTAACAACAATAGCATGTATGAAACTATTGTATAAATTAGAAATATAATAAAGCTAAAAAGAGGTTGTCTTCTGATGTTTCTAAAGTCCTTTAATAAATGGAATGTGGAGTAGCCTATCATTATCATAGATAATAGCTGAGGTCCAATTCTAGATGCACTATAATTCTCTGAACTGCCGCTATAATCAACGGGAGTTAAAATATATGCAATGTAATATGCGAAAAGTAAAACTAGATATATAATTACCGGATTTCTGTAGTTTAACTTAATACTTTTTCTTTCCATGTGGCATATATTGTATTAATGTCAAATTTGTCTTTCAGTGTATTCCCGTTATTTCTTAGATTCTTTAAATATTGAGGATTCTCCATTAATTGTGACAGTTTCGTGGAAAATAGGTATTCATCATTGTTGGGAATGAGTATGCCATTCACTTCATTTTCTATTATGTCGTGGCATGCACTAAAGTTGTCAAATAAGATAGGAATGCAATTGAAATGAAGTGCTTCTACTAAGGTTAATCCCCAGCCTTCCCAAATAGAGGTCATTAAGAATATTTGAGACTCCGCATAATATTTAGCTGTATTGGCTTGTTGTCCCTCAAACTGAACATTTTTTAGATTGTATTTTGAAACTAATTTTTCATAGTCTTTTTTATTAGGCCCATTGCCAACAAAAATAAGTTTCCAATCAGGGTGTTTGGACTCAATGTCTTTCCATATTCTTATAACCCTTGACATTCTTTTTTGTTTCTCACTTAATCTTCCTATAACTAGTACCTGTTTCTTCTTTTGTGTATTATTTTCATAAGTTGAAGTCAGTGTGCATGGATTATTTATGTAGTCAAGCTTATTTCCGTTGCCTACATTGTATATTTTAATAAAATCGTTTATAAAGAATTGAGATAGCAATATAAACCGGTCACTGATGTCATACGTTTTTTCTATTCTTCTTTTTTGTTTATTATAAATACGGTAATAGAGACGCTTTATGACATTATAGGCAATTGTTTTTATGTTGAATGAGTATAGTGGAGGTTGCTGCAATTGCTTTATCCAAAAGTCAGGTGAGGCATGAAGAAAGGTGATAATCTTTGTTTCTTTACGCGATAACTTTATTTTCCTTAATGCATAAGTATATGTTTTAGAATAACCGGTCTGATTAATTATAATATCAATACTATTGGTTTTACAAATATCAAACAGGATGCTGGATAGCTCGTCTTTTTTAATAGTCGTTGATACGAAGAATTGATTATTTCCGTATGGGGTGAAAGATTCAAAATGGTTGTACAAATAATACACATGATGCCCTTCTTCCTTCATTCTGGTTGATATGTTATATGTAACCATTGAGACTCCTCCTCTTTGGGGAGTGACAGTATTTAATATGAATAAAATATTCATGAGATAATTCTTAGAAGTTCATTAAATCGTTCGTAATAAATTTGACTGCTGAATTGTTTTGATCGTTTTTTAGCGTGTATTCCCATGGATGTTCGTATGTCTAAATTGTTGTATAAGAACAATATTGCTTCAGCTATGTTGTTTGTTAATTTTTCATCTCTTTCTAACAGAATAGCACATTTGTCATTAACAACTTCTACGAGCCCTCCAGATTTTGTTGCAATAATTGGTTTTCCCATAGTCATTGCTTCTAATGCAGTTAGGGCAAATGGCTCATTCCACATGGATGGAAATACGCAAATATCTGCAATGTCATAGTATTTATAAATTTGTTTGTAGTCAACATAGCCGGTAAACCTTATTTTCCCTTTACAAGCTTCGCAGAGTTCTTTTATTCGAATTGAAAACGGGGTTTGTTTACTATTCGCAAAAGAAGTCCCGCCAATAATTAATAATTTGATGTTTGAATATTCCGTTAATAACCTCATTGCTTCTAATAGCTTGTCTATGCCTTTGGCTTCAACAATTCTTCCACTGAATAGAATTATAAAATCATCAGGACTGAAATCCAAACTAATCCTATAGCTGTTCGCATCGATTGGTTTGAAATAATTTTCATTAATGGCATTATACCATGTATATACATTATTACCATTAAATCCGATGCTTTCATATGTATTCATAACTTCTTTTCTTATAAAATCAGAGACACCAAAGACATAGTCATTTGCTTTTAGAATCTCTGTTTTGTATGAGCAATTGGAAGTTATATAAGAATTGTGTAGATGTTGTATTATAGGAATGTTTGGAAACTTTCTTTTTAATATAATAGAGTAAACAGGAATGTTTTCTACTATAATATAATCAAAAGATTGTAGTTTCAGATTATTGATTATTTGATATATGTATTCATCGCCACAATATTTACCCGTAAGTCTTGTCTGTAGCTTTCTTAGTATATTTTTAATTCTGAAGATAGGGCTCTTGGTCTTAATGTTGAAAAAAGTGGTATATTGAAAATTGTGTTCAAGTCGTATCTTGGCTTTGTCAGAAATTGAGTAGACCAATAAATTATGTTCTTTATATAATTCATTTTGGTTGATAAAAAGATCTATCAGACTTTCAACTGCACCGCCTTTTACTGCAGGAACCGGTAAATCACCTCTTGTTACGATTGCTAGTTTCATTTTCTAATTCTAATTTTAGATAATAAAAGTTGGAATATTTTTATCCTTTCGTTTTTGGATAATCCAACTGTGGGAATCACAGAAAGGCAGACAAACAGTTCTAAAATCGTTCCTGCAATTGGTGATATATTGATTGTATTAAACAAGATAATTGACAAGGTGATGATTGTTGTTGATAGCATTAATGGCAAAAGAACTTGTTTTGTAAATGTGCATGTTGGATATTGGATTTGCTTTTTTAATAGATGAAGCTTGATTAAAAATCCGCTGATACTTAATAACATAGATATATACATAGTCGTTTCGGGTGGAAATCCATTCAATAAGAATATATAGCAAAGCGGAAGATTCAATATTTCAACGCTTTTAGTTATAAGCTGATATCTTTTGATGTTCCCTGTGGCTTGCGATAAACTTTCTAATGGATGGCTAAGGGATTCAAATAAGGCTTCCAAAATGGCTAAACGACTAAATAAAATAGCGTACATAGGAATTTCCTTTAACCATATTTGGAGCAAAAAGTCCATTCCGAATATGCACGGCGCAGCTATTATAAGTAGCATATAGTATGATACCTTAACTCCTAAAAAGGTTAATTTGAATGAACTTTGAGTGTCACCACTGGCATAAGTTTTTGTTATAGCTGGTTTAAATGCAATAATGAAATTGAGCACAAAGCTATTGATTGTGGAACTAATTTTAAAAGCTAAAGCTCTGGCTGCATTTACTAAAGGGCCGAAGAATAAATTTAGCAAAATATTTACACCCTGCATTCGGAGGACAAAAGCTATACTGCCATAGAAATTTAGTCCCATAAATGAAAGTTGTTCTTTGCACATTCGTTTCTCATAATACACACCAAATTGGCATTCTTGAAAATGCTTTTTGCAATATATTATATACGCAATGGAGACAATGGCAGAAGAAATGAAGAACAAGAATGAGTATAATATTAACTTATCTGTTGGATAAATTGATAGACAAAAGACAATGATAAGTTTAAGTATGACTTCAAGTATGCTAATCCAAGCATACGCTTTCATTTGTTCATGTGCAATGATTGTTGCTGTATAAGGTACGGTGACAATAGTACAGATGAAAGCTAATACGGAGAATTGAAAGACCCAATTGGCTGCTACTAATCGCTCTTCTGGGATAACCAATTTATTGTTAACAAACCATACTCCTATAGTTTCAGATAATAGGATAACGATTAAGCAAAGTACTAAATAAAACCCTATATTTAATCTGAATATTCTAGTAAGATGAATTAATCTATTGCTGCTTCCTAATTCAAAGGATAAGAATCTTTGAGTGGAGGAAGAAAGCGTGTTGCTAATCATTGCAAAAAGAAATACAATGCCTCCTACTACATTATAAATTCCATAATCTTCAGCCCCGAGTTTTTCCAACACGATTCTGATTGTATAGAAACTAACTAGCATTATTGCTAGCATTCTAAAATATAATAGAATAGTGTTTTTGGCAATTGTTTGGTTATTATTCATCTTTATGTAGAGGTAGTTCGTGTGGTTTGATTTTCAAGCACGCTTCGCCGTTACCTGTCCCATTTCTGTATTGGAAGGTAAACCTGCATACGTCCATTTTTCAGTTGCAAATGTAGATAAAGTTTGGGAATTTAGGAAGAAATAATTGGGAAAAACAGAATATTGAGACAAGATGAGGAGATAAGCACAGGAAAAAGGGGGTGTTGGAGGCATCGTTTTTCAATTCCGTTACAGAAGGGAAGAGGAGAGGGAAGGGGATGTGGAAGACCGTCTCTTTCGGTTGTCGGAAAATAACGGCGAACTTGTATCGGAACAAGGGGTTGCTGGAAGCAGGGGAACAGCTTGTTCGACAGAAGGTGTGTTCATTCTGCTTGGCGAGGGTGAAGGAGACGATGGGAGATGATGTTTGCACGGCTCCGCAATTTTGAAAGCCTTAACAAATCCCCGGCTCCGCGCGTCACTTTATTTAGCCGACACGCATTTTAAGGCAGATTCTGTTTTTTGCATTTTTGCCGTAACAGGTAATCTGTAAAAAGGCATATGAAACAGTATCTTATCCTTTTGTTGGCAATCATTTGCGAAGTGCATGACAGAAAGGGGTAATGATGACAGACGGGTTTACATCTATTGATGCGAACTGTTCCCCCCATTCTGCCGTCCTATTAGAACCATAATCAGTAAAACCGTCACAATCCTCCGTGAATTTGTTATGCCCTTTTGCGTCATATACCGCTAATTTTGCACCCAAAGAAGAAGCGTTATGAATATGGATAATAAAATAAGCAGAAGGGATTTCATCAAGACTTCCGCCCTGACGGGAGGGGTGTTGCTTGCTTCCACGGCGATACCGGGACAGGCGATGGGTCTGTTGCAGGAACAGAAGAACGATGTTAAGTTCGCCAATGACGGTCTCTTGCAAGGCGTGTGCGACATCCATCTGCATTGCCTCCCGGATTCGCGGGAGCGGTCGGTGGATGAATACGGCTTTATGAAGGACGCGATGGCGGCGGGCTACCGTGCCGTGATGTTCAAGTCCAACGATTTCAGTTGCCACGACCGGGCGTATCTCATCCGTCAGGCGTTGCCGGGTGCGGAGTGCTTCGGTAGTTTCTGCATGAACCGGGTGCATGGCGACAGGGTGAATGTGTTTGCAGCGCAAAAGGCGGTCGAGACGAGCGGAGGGCTGTGCCGCTGCATCTGGATGCCGACATTGGACGCTGCCTACCAATATCAAAGTGAAGGACGAAAGGAGAAAGGCATTCCGGTGCTGGACGATAACGGACAAGTCCTGCCGGAAGTGGTCAAGGTGATGGAAATATGTGCCGAAGCGGACATCATCTTTGCGACCGGTCACTCTTCGCCGGAAGAGAGCATTACGCTTGTTCGCAGGGCGCAAGAAGTCGGCGTGAAGCGTATTGTCGTCACCCATGCCAATTCCTCCATTTGGACAATGACACCCGACCAAATCAAGCGATGCATTGACCTTGGCGCATACATAGAGTATTGCTATCTGCCTTGCCTTTGGGGAGAGGGAACGAAAATGTCCCAATACCAACGACAAAGCATCGAGGAGTTCGCTTCGTTCATCCGCATTGACCCGACACGGAGTTTTATCTCTACGGACTTGGGACAGGCGGTGATGCCGCATCCCATTGAGGGCATGAGGGATTGTATCCTGAAACTACAAGCCATCGGAGTTTTTCAAAGCGACATTGACTTGCTTGTACGCATCAATCCGGTGTGGCTCATCGGCCTAAACTAATTCTTCATTCTTAATTCTTCATTTATAAAGGTATGGACAGACGTGATTTCATCAAGAGCGGACTTCTTGCCGCAGCCGTAGGAGCCGTGGGCGGCACGAAAGCCATCGCGCAGGAAGCCGAAAGGCAGGCGGCGAGGGAACAGTTGTCGAAAGACATACTCAACTACAATCCGCAGATGCAGTACCGCCCGATGGGGCGCACGGGTGTGAACGTGTCGGCATTGGGCTTCGGGATGTTGCGCCTGCTGATGAAGAACGGGCACGTGGACTTCGACCGGACCACGCCAATGGTGCGCCGTGCCATCGAGGGCGGCGTGAACTACATCGACACGGGGCGCGTTTATCTCGGCGGCGAGAGCGAACAGGCGGTAGGCAAAGCCCTTGCCGGAGGCTGGCGCGACCGGGTGTATGTCACGTCCAAGATGCCGTGGTGGGAGATGCGGTCGGCGGACGACTTCGACAAGTTCTTTGACCAGTCGCGCCGCACAATCGGAACGGATGTCATCGACTTCTACCACATCCACATGATCATGCACCGTGCGTGGAAGGACTACGTGCTGCCCTACAAACTCATCGAGAAAATGGAGCGGCTGAAGGCGCAGGGCAAAATCCGCTTCATGGGCTTCTCTTTCCACGACAGCCTGCAACTCTTCAAGAAAGTAGTAGAATATACTCCGGCATGGGATTTCTGCCTCATCCAGCACAACTACTTAGATTATGAATACGAGGCGGGCGTGCTCGGTCCAAAGTATGCCGCCGCCAACGGCATGGGACTGGCAGTGATGAAGCCCGTCCGCACGGGATTCCTTGCCAACTTGCCGCAGCCGATGCGTGATGCGCTTGCCTCCACGGGCATCCGCAAGCCCGACACGGAGTGGGCGTTGGACTATTTGTGGGACATTCCCGAAGTGAGTGTGGCGGTGAGCGGCATGGGCAGCATGGAAGATGTAGAGGAAAATCTGAAATATGCCGCCAAAGCCCGCCCGAACATGCTCACCCCAGCCGATCGCGAAGCATTGGGCGCGGCTATCTACGCCTACCGCCACGCGCCGGGACACATCGACTGCACGGGCTGCTACCAGTGCATCCCCTGCCCGCACAACGTCGCCATCGGCTACATCTTCGCCTACATGTACAACAATTATCTGTTGCACAAGAATAAAGAGCGGGCTTTGTCCGATTATACCGTCTCGATGTCGCCCGTACAGCGCGGCGACCCAGCATCCTCGTGCGTCGCCTGCGGCGAGTGTCTGGCGAAGTGCCCGCAGCATCTGGATATTCCGAACCTGTTGGCGAGGGTGACGGAGACGATGGGGAAATGATGCTTGCCCCGCTCTGCGATTTTCCCTATCTTCGCAACCGAAACAACCAGTAAAAATATGAGTATCATTAAACCGCAAAATATATTGTCCATACAAAGCCGCGACGAATTTCGCCAATGGCTCATGACACATCATGCCATCGCAAGGGAGTGCTGGGTGAAAGTCAAGCGCGGGCATCCTATGGACGACGGAACATTCTGGTACATCGACGCAGTGGAGGAAGCGATGTGTTTCGGCTGGATTGACAGCACTTTGAAACGGCTGGACGGCGAGGCATACCAACGGTTTGCGCCACGCGCGAAAGGCAGCCTGTGGTCGGAACTGAACAAGGAGCGATGCCGCCGCATGGAGCGGTTGGGGCGCATGACGGATGCGGGACGCGCCGTGCTGCCCGACATGTCGCCCGGAGGTTTCACCATCGACGAGGAAATCCTGTCAGCCCTCCGGCAAGACCCCATTGTGTGGCGGAACTTCCAAAACTTCCCACCCTTATATCGGCGTGTGCGCATTGACACGATACAAATCAAGAAAAAACAACGTCCTCTCTTTGAAAGCCGTCTGAAAAAGTTCATCGACAATACCCGCCTCGGCATCATGTACGGCGAATGGAATGACAACGGGAGATTAATCGAATAAAGAATAGAAACACGCTAGAAAAAACACTATCTTTGTCCCGCGCATATTACATAATACAAAAAATAAGAAAACCGTATGAACTGGATTATTCTGATTGTTGCCGGATTCTTTGAGTCCGGCTTTGCTTTTTGTTTGGGGAAGATGAAAG
>CALUIZ010000031.1 GCA_944320815.1 uncultured Phocaeicola sp.
GTAAAACCTACATATCTCCCTTTTATTCCAATAGTTTGCATTATTCCTGCGAAATCCATCCGTATGTGAGCGAGTTTCCGTATCTTTGCAAAGCTAATATCGTATCAGGAAAACAGATTATATATGGAAAAGAGATTCAAAAGAACAACCGTCACTTCGGCACTGCCCTATGCCAACGGACCGGTACACATCGGCCACCTGGCAGGAGTTTACGTGCCGGCTGACATCTATGTGCGCTACCTCCGCCTGAAGAAGGAGGACGTACTCTTCATCGGAGGTTCCGACGAACATGGAGTGCCCATCACTATCCGCGCCAAGAAGGAAGGATGCACTCCGCAAGACATCGTGGACCGCTACCACACGCTTATCCGTGACTCGTTCAAGGAATTCGGCATCTCGTTCGACGTGTACGGACGCACATCTTCGAAAGTGCACCATGATACGGCTTCCGACTTCTTCCGCAAGCTGTACGACAAAGGGGAGTTCATCGAAAAAACCTCCATGCAGTATTATGACGAAGAAGCGAAGACATTCCTTGCCGACCGATACATCACAGGCGAATGTCCGCGATGCCATGCCCAAGGTGCCTACGGCGACCAGTGCGAGAAATGCGGATCCACCCTCTCTCCCACAGAACTTATCAACCCGAAAAGTGCCATCAGCGGAAGCGAGCCGGTGATGAAGGAAACCACACACTGGTATCTGCCGCTCGACAAGCATGAAGCATGGCTGCGCCAGTGGATTCTGGAAGACCACAAGGAATGGCGGCCCAATGTGTACGGCCAATGCAAGTCATGGCTCGACATGGGTCTGCAGCCCCGTGCCGTGAGCCGTGACCTCGACTGGGGTATCCCCGTGCCTGTGGAGGGAGCCGAAGGCAAAGTGCTCTACGTATGGTTCGACGCGCCCATCGGCTACATCTCGAACACCAAGGAACTGCTTCCCGACTCATGGGAGAAATGGTGGAAAGACCCTGAGACACGACTCGTCCACTTCATCGGGAAAGACAACATCGTGTTCCACTGCATCGTGTTCCCCGCCATGCTGAAGGCGGAAGGCAGCTATATCCTGCCGGACAACGTGCCCGCCAACGAGTTCCTGAATCTGGAAGGAGACAAGATTTCCACCTCACGCAACTGGGCGGTATGGCTGCACGAATATCTGCAGGATTTTCCCGGCAAACAGGATGTGCTGCGCTACGTGCTCACCGCCAACGCACCGGAAACGAAAGACAACGATTTTACATGGAAAGACTTCCAGGCACGCAACAACAACGAACTGGTGGCCGTCTACGGCAACTTCGTGAACCGTGCACTGGTGCTCACCCACAAATATTTTGAAGGCAAAGTTCCTGCCTGCGGCGAACTGAACGACTACGACAAGGCAACGCTCCAAGAATTTGCGGATGTGAAGACACAGGTGGAGAAACTGCTTGATGTGTTCAAGTTCCGCGACGCACAGAAGGAAGCGATGAACCTCGCACGTATCGGAAACAAATATCTTGCCGACACCGAACCGTGGAAACTGGCGAAGACGGACATGGACCGCGTGGCTACCATCCTGCACATCGCGCTGCAACTGGTGGCAAACCTTTCCATCGCATTTGAACCGTTCCTCCCCTTCAGTTCTGAAAGACTCCGCAAGATGCTGAACATGGAAAGCTTCAGTTGGGAGCAGCTGGGACGTACTGACCTGCTGGAAGCGGGACATCAGCTGGACAAGGCGGAACTTCTGTTTGAAAAAATAGAGGACAGCGTGATTCAGGCGCAGGTGGACAAGTTGCTTGCCACGAAAAAAGCGAACGAAGCTGCCAACTACAAGGCAAGCCCGATAAAGCCGACCGTATCAATCGAAGATTTCGACAAGCTGGACATCCGCGTCGGAACGGTACTGGAGTGCGAAAACGTGCCGAAGATGAAGAAACTGCTGAAGTTCAAGATTGCCGACGGACTGGAGAACCGCACTATCGTGAGCGGCATCGCCCAGCACTACAAGCCGGAAGAACTGGTAGGCAGGCAGGTGCTGTTCATCGCCAACCTCGCTCCGCGCCAGTTCAAGAACGGTCTGGTGAGCGAAGGCATGATTCTGAGTGCCGAAAACTTCGACGGCTCACTGGCAGTCACTTCAGTGCTGCGCGAAGTGAAGCCCGGAAGTGAAGTGAAATAACATCAGCCGACGAGCCGACAGGATTCTGACGCATCTCCTGCCGGCCCGTCATCCATCAATTAAAGCATGTCCGAACAGTCTCTGAAAGAAAAAACGGCAAAAGGCCTCCTGTGGGGAGGAGTCAGCAACGGGATACAACAACTGTTGAATCTCGCGTTCGGAATCGTGCTGGCACGTATGCTGAATGCCGCCGACTATGGCATGGTAGGTATGCTCGCCATATTTACAGCCATCGCAGGCACTTTGCAGGACAGCGGATTCACCACGGCCATTGTCAACAAGAAAGAGGTCACACACAAAGACTACAATGCCGTTTTCTGGTTCAGCTTCCTTACAGGCGTACTGCTTTATGTCATCCTCTTTTTTTCTGCGCCGCTCATTGCCGCCTATTACCGCCAGCCAGACCTGATTCCGCTGGCCCGCTTCACTTTTCTCGGCTTTGTAATATCAAGCACGGCAACGGCCCATAGCGCATACCTGTTCCGCAATCTGATGGTCAAGCAAAAGGCCATCGCCCAGATTCCTGCACTGATTCTGTCAGGAGGCACCGGAATCATCATGGCATACAATGGAATGTCATACTGGGGAATCGCGACGCAGAGTCTGATATACATACTGGTCGTCAACGTAAGCTTCTGGTATTTTTCTCCGTGGCGACCTACGTTCCACATCGATTTCAGCCCTCTGAAGGAAATGTTCGGATTCAGCAGCAAAGTGCTGATTACAAACATCTTTCTACAAGCCAACAACAATATTTTTTCTGCCATCATCGGCCGGCTTTTCCTTCCAAAAGACGTGGGATTCTACAGCCAGGCAAACAAATGGAACTCCATGGGCGCATCGCTGATCAGCGGGATGATGAACAGTGTGGCACAACCCATCCTCTCACAAGTCACCGACAACACCAACCGCCAGCAAGCCGTATTCCGCAAAATGCTCCGTTTCACCTCCTATCTGTCTTTCCCTTCCATGTTCGGTCTGGCACTCATCGCGCCGGAATTTATCGAACTGACCATCCAGACCAAATGGATGCCATGTGTCCCCATGCTTCAGACACTTTGCGTCTGGGGAGCTTTTCTTCCGATCAGCACCCTATGCTCCAATCTCATCATCAGCAAAGGCAAATCCGACATTTATATGTGGAACACAATAGCCATCGGCATCCTTCAAGTGGCGGCTGTACTCCTTGTTCACCGTCAGGGCATCTATTACATGATTCTCACCTATGCCTGCATAAATATTGTATGGCTGCTGGTATGGCACCACTTCATCCGGAAAGAAATAAGTCTGCGCCTGTGGGATGCTATAAAAGACATCGCACCTTTCGGGGGCATAGCTCTCCTCACAATGGGAATAACATATGCACTGACTGTCTCCATCGAGCCGCAATGGCTTCTCATGACAGCAAAAATCATCATTGCAGGCATCGTCTACTTCTGTATCATGCATTTATCCCGCTCAAAGATACAGCAGGAAGCATTGTCGTATTTATTAAGAAGAAAAAAGGAAAAGCCATGATAAGTGTAGTCATCCCTTTATATAACGGTGCCTCCTATATAGGACGAAGCATACAATCGGTGCTGCGGCAAACTTTCCGCAAATATGAAATCATCGTTGTTGATGACGGCTCTACAGACAATGGGGCTGAAATCGCCGGACAGTTCAACCAGACAAATATCCGGATTGTCCGCCAGTCCAACGGAGGTGTGTCTTCCGCAAGGAACACGGGCATAAAAAATGCCCGATACGGACTCATCGCCTTTCTGGATGCCGATGACGAATGGCTACCCAACCATCTGGAGACGATTGAACGATTATACAGGAAATACCCCCAATGCGGAGTGTTCGGCACATCTTATTATTTCAAGAAAGCAGACATGCCTTTACGGGAGCCAATACTTCCGAACGGATTCACGTTCAACACCCCGGAGGGAATACTCGACAATTATTACGAACTGGCATCGGGCACAGACTTCCCCATGCAGACCAGTGCTTATGCAGTCCGGAAAGAAACAATCGAAAGTATAGGGGGATTCCCTGAAGGGATTCCTTCCGGTGAGGACATCATCACGCTGGCCCGTCTGCAGACCGTCTGCGACTTTGCTTACAGCCGGACAGCCACTACCATCTACCACCTCACAACCGGAAACAACAAAAGCCGACGGCCAATTCTGAAGGATGACCCTCTAGACTCCATGTTTGACGAGATATACCATAAGGCCGGAAACAGGAAAGGAATCCGGCTGTTCATTTCTTCCTGGCACAAACGACGGATGTCCGGTGCCATACTGGCCCATAAATATGGACTGGGAATGCGGGAATTCTGGAAGTCCTTCCGAATATTGCCCGTACAAAAGAAACTTTACACATCTCTGTTGGTCACGCTTTTCTCCAGTGTGACAGGAATCAGCCTGTATGACATCAACAGACATCTGAAGAAACAATGACAACGATATGAAAGAAACTTCCAATTACATAGTCACCTGGTTCTACAAGGAATCGGCTGAAGATGCCAGCTTCTATCCACAAATGGGAGAGAAAGGAGACTCCTCACTCGTACATTCCATCTATATGCAGATTCAGGTCCCGTTTTTCCGGACATTCCGGTACTATAACCCTCTGACAAAGCTGATTTTCTTCACCAATCTGCAGAAGACAAGCCTTCCCTGCTTCCTGAGGAACCTGTTCGATACGCTGCAAGTAGAGGTTGTCACCCTCCCTTACACCTGCAGGCCGCCCAGAAACTGGTACGGCGCATGGCAGAACCAATTTTATCTGTACGACATTCTGCATTACATGGAAGCCCGGCTGAAAGCAGACGATGTAATGCTGGTGACTGATGCCGACTGCCTCTGCCGCGCTTCTCTGGACCCTCTGTTCACGAAAGCCAGAACCGAAGGAAGCGCACTGTATGAATTCATTACGGACCGGAACGCCCGAATCAACGGAATCACTCTGCCGGAAATGGAGAGCCTCTATGAAGCTTGCTATAAAGAAAAGCCGAAACGCCCCCTCACTTATTATGGAGGAGAGTTCGTCTGCCTGCGGGGAGATACAGTGCGGCGCATCAACCAGACTTATCCCAATCTGTGGAAATTCAATCTGCAACGAAGCGAAGACAACCTGCCAAAACTGAACGAGGAGGCACATGTGTTGAGTCTGCTGGCCGAACGGTTGCAGATCCGCAACGACATAGCCAACGGATACGTGAAAAGGATGTGGACTTCACCGCTGTTCAACAATGTTGTGCCGGGTGATGAGAGGCTGGCCGTATGGCATCTGCCGTATGAGAAGAAACGCGGCCTTTACCATCTCTACAAGTATCTGGAGAAACGGAATGCGCTGGAAGACGAAGACCACTTCTGGAAGGAGGCGAAGGAACTGACAGGAATCCCGCACATCAGTGTCCGAAAAAGGATACGCGACCGGATTACCACACTCATCATCAAACTGAAAAACAGACAGTCATGAAAGTGCTTACCATCATCATATCATACAACTTCGGGAAATGGATAAAGCCATGTCTGGAGAGTCTGCTGAGGTCGACACACCCGACGGACATACTTGTCATCGACAACGGTTCAAAAGACCAGACCGTATCCATTATCCGGCAGAATTATCCGTCGGTACGCATCATTGACAACAAACGAAATCTGGGATTCGGCAGGGCGAACAACATCGGCATGCGGACAGCTCTGGAGGAAGGCTTCGATGCCGTATTTCTCATGAACCAGGACGCATGGATTGAACCGGATGTCATCGGGACTCTGGCGGATCTGGCAGAAAGCCACACTGAATATGGCATCCTTTCACCTGTCCACCTGAACGGGAAAGGCGACCAGCTCGACAAAGGGTTTGCGAGCTATACGCACACACCAGACATCGACGGGCTTCCGCATGACAAGCGACTGGTGGAAGCTGCCTTCATCAATGCAGCCTTCTGGTTCATCCCCGTTGCCACACTGAGGACAGTGGGAGGATTCTCACCGCTTTTCTACCACTATGGAGAAGACAAGGACTATATGAACCGACTGCATTACCACGGACTGAAGGCTGGCTATTCACCTCAAGTCTACGGATGTCACGACCGGGAGTTCCGCACCGTATCACGCGAAGCGTTCTTCCGTTCTGAATATGTGTACCTCCTCTCCGAATATGCCAACCTCAACCGTCCGTTCCCGGACGCATTCGCCTACAGCGTGCTGGCCTGTGTGAAGAAAGCACTGCAAACGTTCGCCCGCCGCAAACCGAAAGACGGATGCACCTATCTGCATCTTGCCATGAAGCTGACGGCCCACACGGGCAAAGTCATCCGTGTCCGCCGGGAAACGAAAAAAGAAGCACCGCATTTCCTATAATTCTTCATCCTTAAACTTTCACTAAAAATGTACGCTCCCATCCTATTATTCGTCTACAACCGCCCCGAGCACACCCGTCGCGTCATCGAATCGCTGCAAGCCAATGCTGAAGCGGCAGAAAGCGAGCTGTTCATCTATGCAGACCAGGCACGTCATGAAACAGATGCCCCCAAGGTGAAGGAAGTGCGGGAATATATCCGCCACATCGACGGATTCAGACATGTCACACTGATTGAACGTGACGAGAACTGGGGACTGGCCCGGAACATCATCGACGGAGTGACCACACAAGTCAATGCATATGGACGTGTAATTGTACTGGAAGACGATCTGGTGGTCGCGCCCCATTTCCTGAGGTTCATGAACGATGCGCTGGAGGTCTATAAAGAAGAGGAAAAAGTGGGACACATACAGGCATGTGACTTCACGAAAGACCCGTCGTTGCCCGACACCTTTCTCATCAAATGGACCGGAAGCTGGGGGTGGGCCACATGGGCACGCGCATGGAAACATTTTAACCCGGACGGGAAGGCACTTCTCGCACAACTGAAAAGCCGGAAACTCACACGGCAGTTCGACTTCAACGGGAACTACCCTTTCACCCGGATGCTCCACCGGCAGATTGCCGGAAAAAACAATTCATGGGCTATCCGGTGGAACGCCAGTCTGTTCCTGGACGACATTCTATCGTTGAATGTCGGTAAATCACTGGTACAGAATACCGGATTCGACGGAAGCGGAACAAACTGCGGCGGCGGAGGTCTCTACAGCTCTGACTTATGGATGGAACCGCTGCCGGTGGTACCCGTCAGCCCTGCTGAAGAGAACATAGCTGCCCGAAAGGCCTTCGAACGTTATTACCACCGCACCAACTGTTTCTGGGCGAAAGCTGTCCGCCGTATCCGACGGACGCTGCATGGAGATTTCGGGGCATGAGAATTGCCTGCAAAAACACCCCTTTGTCATAACCGGAACAGCCTTTTATTCCGGCCAGAACAACCTGATACTTTTTTCTGACAGACATGTCCCTGCCGTCATCTTTTCACGATGACCAGCGGGATGTCCCCCAGTTCGGCCGCCAGCTCCGAAAACGAGCTATGGAAAGAGCCGTATATCTTTCTGGTCCGGGCCAACGTGTAAAGGTCAGTCAGCCCTTCACGGATGCCATTCGTCGAACCGCGGTCGGCCCGACTCTCCGCACAGACCACTCTGTCCGCATAGCGGTCGCGCATGGCCCGCTTCACATCCTCCGAATCAGTTGCCAGATAAATGCACAGATTGTCATGCATGGCCAGTTCCCCGTCGATAGAGTCAAAGAAAAGCTCCAGCGGACTATGCCGGATAGACAAAGCATTGTCTGTCCTTCTGATATGCACACCGATGGTATAAGGTGAGAAGACCGAACTTCTCCGGTCTATCAGCAACTGCACCTCCGCCACCGGACGGAAAATATCATGAAGCGACTGCGGGGGATAAGGATAGAAAGGCAGATAAGCCGCCATATACACCTTCCCTTTCCCGGCCCATCCCTCAAAGTCAAAACGGTTTTTGCGCAGTCCGTCTGTCTGGTGCTCATACAGACAGATATCGAACATCAGCTTCTGGAACAGGGCCGGCACATGAAAATTCTTCCGGCGCGGACGGTCATACAGCAGCAGGTCCAGTGGGGAAGCCTCTGCAATCCGCACACCTTCAGGCAGGCAACGAGGTGAAAACAAATCATGGAACGCGGCATGCAAAGCCCAGTCCTGAAACCACACGACCTTCAGGCTGATGCCCGACTTCTCGGCCAAAGCGACCGCCGACAGCGTGGCACGTATGCGGTTGGCCAGTCCCCCGGCAGGAACAAATATCATTTTTCTCTTCATATCGGGCAAAAGTAACGAATTTATCAAGATGAAAACATTAACTTTGCAAAAACTTTGACAGAGGACAGAAACATGAGAGTACTGATCATAAATACATCCGAACGGACGGGAGGGGCGGCCATCGCGGCAAGCCGCCTGATGGAATCGCTCAAGGACAGCGGCATCAAGGCAAAAATGCTGGTACGCGACAAACAGACCGACCGGATTACCGTGGTGGAACTGAAAAGATCATGGCGGCACATCTGGAACTTCGTATGGGAACGGTTTGTCATCTGGAGAGAAAACCACTTCAAGAAACACAACCTGTTTGCCGTAGACATCGCCAATACCGGAACTGACATCACTTCTCTGCCGGAATTCCGCCAAGCGGACGTGATTCATCTGCACTGGATCAATCAGGGAATGCTCTCACTGAAGAATATCCGGAAGATTCTGGAATCGGGAAAGCCCGTCGTATGGACCATGCACGACATGTGGCCTATCACCGGCATCTGCCATCACGCGGAAAGCTGCACCAACTACACGAACTGCTGCCACGACTGCCCGGCTCTGTACAAAGGCTACAAGACAGACTTGTCGTATCGGGTGTTCAGGAAGAAACAGAAGCTCTACAAAGACGCGAACATCACTTTCATCGCCTGCAGCCAATGGCTGGAAAAGCTGGCGAAAGAGAGTGCCCTGACCGAAGGGCATTCTGTCACAAACATCCCGAACCCCATCAACACAAACCTGTTCCGCCCTCTCGACAAGATGGAGGTGCGCAAGAAACTGAATCTCCCGGCCGACAAGAAACTTCTGATGTTCAGCTCAATGAAAATTACCGACAAGCGGAAAGGCATCGACTATCTGGTGGAGGCCTGCCGCCTGATCAAGAAAAAGCATCCGGAGTTCTGCGAGACGCTGGGAGTGATAGTCATGGGTAAGCAGGCCCAGCAATATGAAAGCCTGTTCCCCTTCCCTATCTACTGCATCGACTACGTGAAAAGCGAAAGGGAGATTGCCGACATATATAATGCGGCCGACCTATTCGTCACTCCGTCGCTGATGGAAAATCTGCCCAATACGGTGGTGGAGGCAATGTCCTGTGGAGTGCCCTGTGTAGGCTTCAACATTGGAGGCATCCCGCAAATGATAGACCATCTGCACAACGGATACGTGGCCCAATACAAGTCGGCGGAAGACCTTGCCGACGGAATCTGCTGGTCACTGAACGAAGGAGACTACAGAAGCTTGTCGGAAGAGGCGCGCAGAAAGGCAAGGAGCACTTACTCCGAGCACATCATAGCCATGAGATACATCCAAGTCTATAACAAGATTACAGGAGAAAATGCATAATATCCATCATCTTCATCCGAAGTTCTCCATCATCACCGTCACATACAATGCCGGAGCGACGCTGGAAGACACCATCCAGAGTGTCATCACCCAATCATACAAGAATCTGGAATACATCATTGTGGACGGAGGGTCGAAAGACCGTACGCTTGATATAATCAGACAATACAGGACTCATATCCATACGGTCGTCAGCGAGCCCGACAGGGGACTGTATGATGCGATGAACAAGGGAATCAGACTGGCCACCGGCGACTATATCTGCTTTCTGAATGCCGGCGACGAGCTGCACGAAGATGACACTCTGCTGATGATGGTACATTCCATCACGGGAAATGTCCTTCCCGATGTCCTTTACGGAGAGACAGCTATCGTGGATGAAGAAGGGCATTTTCTGCGCATGCGCCGTCTCTCTGCTCCGGAACATCTCACATGGAAGAGCTTCAGGAAGGGGATGCTGGTCTGCCACCAGGCTTTTTTCGCACGCCGCGATCTGGTGGAACCGTTTGACCTGAGCTATCGTTTCTCCGCCGACTTCGACTGGTGTATCCGCATCATGAAAAAGAGCCAGACGCTCCACAACACGCATCTGACTCTCATTGATTATCTGAATGAAGGAATGACTACCCGCAACCACAAAGCCTCACTGAAAGAACGTTTCAGGATTATGTGCAAGTATTACGGATACTTCCCCACAATATTACGTCATCTGGGCTTTGCCATCCGTGCAGTCGTCAAAAGATAAACGCATCCACACGGTCTTTATCTGTTTTTCCGTACCTCCAATACGATTACTGCAATCAGTCCCAAAGCCAGAAGCCCTAAGGCAATGAAGGCAATGGTCTCAGTCACATGCAGCGATACCGGATCGAAAGTGAATTCAACCGTATGCTTTCCGGCAGGAACATTCATCGCACGGAGGATATAATCGGCACGTCCGTGCGGCACTTGTTTCCCATCTACATACGACCGCCATCCCGGGTAATAGATTTCTGCAAAGACCAGCGTTCCTCCCTTCTCCGAACTTACCTCATATTTCAGCGCATTCGGTTCGTAGCTGACAAGCTTCACATTCCGGAGCGTGTCACCGACATTCGTTACCGCCTTCACCTGCTCCGCAAATCTTTTGTCCACCACAGCCACCTTTCCCGGATTGACATGATGCAGAGACTCTATCTCCTCATTGGCATTGTCCACATAGCTCACGTTGTCCACAAACCAGGCATTTCCCAGCGCATGCGGATTGAACACAGGTGCAGTGGACCCTCCCTGCAGAGGTACAATGAAATAGCGCGTATTGAGCATGTTCAGTACCGGAGTCAATGAATCACCGGCCTGGCTCAAATCACCGTTTGTCTCTGCCAGTTTTCCATACACGGCCGTCATCTCACCCTGAATATGTTCGTCAATCATTTCCTGATAACGGCGTAATTTTGCCGCATGATATCCGCCGATACTCTTGTGCCAGTAAGAAGTGTTGTTCTCGTTGAATGTATTCGATGCCATATTCAGTACACGATAGTCAAGCGACTTGTCCTGAAGTATCAGTCTGTCTGTTTCCGACGGTTCCAGGAAAGGTTGCATCTCCGTCCCTTTCGCCACAAACTGCGCATCATAAAGATAGCGTTTGTTTACGCTCCACATGTCAATCAGGCAGAGCACAGCCAGCAAAGCAATCAAAGGCTTCACCTTCAATTTCCCCAGACAATATGCCCACAGACAGACCGAACCAACCAAGATGATAAAGAAACTCCTCCACGCATCAGACGTAAAGATAGATTTGCGAACCTCCTCCAGATTCGACAGAATCGGAGCCAGCTGGTCTGCCGGAATCACATTCTGCAGGGCATTCAACTCGGCAGAAGAGACATAAGACGGGAAAAAGAATGTAGGTGCCAACGCAAACAGCAAAGCTATGCCACCTGTCAGCGCAAAGCTACCGTAAAAGACATTGGGACGTTCTTTCAGAAGTTGCGGACGGCTCACCACCTCCTTCAAAGCCATCATGGCAAGCAGAGGTATCGTAAATTCCGCAATGACCAGAATGGAAGACACGGCACGGAACTTGTTGTACATCGGCACATAGTCGATGAAAAAGTCTGTCAGCCCCATAAAGTTATGTCCCCAAGACAGCAGTATCGAGAAAACCGTACCACCCAACAACGCCCATTTCATCGGACCTTTTACGACAAACAGGCCCAGAACAAACAGGAACACCACAAAAGCTCCCACATATACCGGACCGGATGTTCCGGGCTGTTCACCCCAATATTGCCCCAACTGACTGTAAAGTCCCATATAGGCAGGATCAGCCTTCTTCATCGCCTTCTCATTCTGCGCCAAAGGCACCGACGCTCCCCCCTTCACATTGGGCACCAGCAAAGAGAAAGTCTCTCCGATGCCATAGCTCCATTGGGTGATATAGTCGCGCTCCAGTCCGCTTCCGGTCTGGTTGGCGGTATTTTCCTTCACCAGTTCGCTCTTCCCGCGCATACTTTCCTTGCTGTACTGATAAGTATGATACAGATTGGAGAGATTGACACAGACAGCCAGCACACCGGCCAGAGCCAGCACACCCGTCCCCTTCAGGAAGCCGGAGAAATGCTTCTCCTTCCATGCCTTCACCCCATAAGCGACTGCCATGAAAAGCATGACAAAAAGGAAATAATAAGTCATCTGCAGATGGTTTGACACAATCTGCAGTGCCGCGAACAAAGCCGTGACAATTCCGCCGGCCAGATATTTCCCCCTATAGACCAGCACCATTCCGGCGATTGTGGGAGGGATATAAGCCAGCGTGACGAATTTCCAGATATGGCCGGCCGCGATAATGATGAAGAAATAAGACGAAAAGGCCCATATGACTGCTCCCAATGCTGCCATCCATACCTTGAAGTCAAAGGCACGGAGCAGAATATAGAATCCCAGCAGCATCACAAACACATACCACACATATGTCGGCAGATACAGATGGTAAAGATTCTGCACGTAGTTCAGCGTACGGCTGGAATCATATCCCGGAGCTATCTGATAAGTGGGCATTCCGCCAAACAGTGCATTGGTCCAGCGCGTCGCCTTTCCATGCTTCTCATAATACTCCTGATGCTCTCTTCCCGAACCGATACCCGCCACCGCGTCATGTTGGGCCAGAATGCGCCCCTCAAACACCGCAGGACAGAAATACGCGAACGAGACCAGCGCGAAAAGCACTATCGCCACAATATCAGGAAGAAGTCGCTTTAATCCTTTCATAACAAGCTGTTTTATTGATTCATGTTTTCTGCGGACAAAGATAACACAATAGTCTATGAAAATGCTAACTTTGCGACGTAAAATCAACGAGGGACTGAAAAACAAGGCACACCTGCGTTTCCCGGTCTCCGACCACTAACTTTTTTTAAACGAATGAGAATAGGAATCATTACGGCCATGTCTTCCGAGCAGAAGCAACTGGCCGGCCAGCTTGAGAACAAGACGGAACACCGTGAAGGCCCCTTCACGTATATCAGGGGAAATGTCAGACAGAATGAAGTGACACTTACGCAATGCGGAATCGGAAAGGTGAACGCCGCTGCGGGTACCGTGGAGCTGATACGCAATTTCCGGCCCGACTGCATCATCAGCACGGGTGTGGCAGGAGGCATCGACTCGTGCCTGAACGTGATGGATGTGGTGGCGAGCCAACAGATTGTGTACCACGACGTATGGTGCGGAGAAGGAAATGCTTACGGACAGATTCAGGGACTGCCCACTTTCTTCCAGGGAAATGAGACCCTGTACGGCTGCGCACTCTCACTCGACACGGAAACGCCTATCCATGGCGGACTGATCTGTACGGGGGACAAATTCATCACCGACCGTGCCGAGCTGAACGAGATCAAGAAGAATTTCCCCGACGGACTGGCTGTAGACATGGAGTCGGCGGCCATCGCACAGGTGTGCTACCTGTATAAAGTGCCGTTCATCAGCTTCCGTATCATCAGTGACACACCGGGAGCCGACAAGCATTTTGAACAATACCTGAACTTCTGGGCGGAGATGGCCGACCGGTCGTTCCACGTCACTGAAACTTTCCTGAAATCATTACCCAACAAACTATAAAGACATATGAAGAAAATACCGAGTTTTACCGTTGACCACATCCGTCTCCTGCGCGGCATCTATGTTTCGCGCAAGGATGAAGTGGGCGGAGAGATTGTCACTACTTTCGACATCCGGATGAAAGAGCCGAACAGGGAACCCGCACTCAGTCCGTCGGCCATCCATACCATCGAGCATCTGGCCGCCACTTTTCTGCGCAACCACCCGACATGGGCGGACAAGATTATCTATTGGGGACCGATGGGCTGCCTCACCGGAAACTATCTGGTGGTGAAAGGCGATCTCCGTTCGGAAGACATCGCGCCCCTGATAGAGGAAACTTTCCGCTTCATCGCCGGATTTGAAGGGGATGTTCCCGGAGCCAGCCCCAAAGACTGCGGGAACTATCTGATGATGAACCTTCCGATGGCCAGATGGGAAGCGGCCAAGTTCCTGCACGAGGTGCTGGAACGGCTTACAGAAAGCAATCTGAACTATCCGGCATAAGTGTATGAAAACATCAGGCTGTTTTGTCTAAAGCAACAGCCTGTTCCAGTCAGAATACAAGGCTGTCTCAGAACGATGAAGAATCTGCCTTCTTTTTTGAGACGGCCTTATGCTTTATAACAACAGGCAACACTTCTCCGCCTTATTCTGAACAGACCAAAATCAGAAAAGCCCGGGCATGTATAATTATCAAAAGAACAACAAACCGAAACCATGTACAGACAACTGAAAATCTACAAGTTCTGCTGGATGCTTCTTCTCCTTCCGATGACAGCAAACGCAGGCAACACGTTCCCTTTCACGGGACTGGACACACTGAACACCCGACTGGACAAAGTCTACTCTCCAGGAGTAAAGCCGCAATGGCTGGGAGAATCCTCCCTGTTCTGGTACAGAAACTATGAAAAGGAAGGCACGTTCTTCTATCTGGTGGATGCCGCAGACGGCACGAAGCGGAAAGCGGACACAAAAGAAGGGCTGGCCGACTTTCTGAAAGACCGCCCGGAACTGGCCAGAATGATAGAATCGCCGGGAGCCACATCCACACAGAGAAGTGGGGAACAGAATGACGGCATCTCACCGGACGGAAAGTGGAAAGCTTTCATACGGAACCATAATGTATATGTCGTCCGCACGGACCAGAAAGACGCACAACCTACAGCCCTGAGTCTGGACGGCGCACCCGGCTTCGGCTACCGGCAGCTGCACTGGTCGCCCGACTCCCGGAAACTGGCCGCCATGAAAGTGCGCGAAGTGGAGGAACGCCGCATTCCGTTGCTGGAATCCGCACCCGAGTCACAGCTGCAGCCCATCCTGCACTGGCGCAACTATGCCAAGCCCGGCGACGTGCTCCCCGTCTCGCTTCCCGCCCTGTTCGACGTGGAGCAGAAGAAACAAATCCAACTGGACACGCGTCCGTATGAACCTCAGTACTCACTGTTCTTCACGGGATGGAGAGAAGACAGCAGAAGCTATACGTTCGAGTTCAACCAGCGGGGACACCAACGTTACGTCATAGGCGAAGTGAAGGCGGACGACGGCACCATCCGGGCATTGGTGGACGAACAGTCCCCCACCTTCATCGACTACACCCGCAACTTCCGCTACGATGTGGCAGACGGGAAAGAAATTATCTGGCTGTCCGAACGCGACGGATGGAAGCATCTCTACCTCATCGACGGCACGGACGGTACGGTCAAGAACTGCATGACGAAAGGAGAATGGGTCGTGCGGCAAGTGCTGCATGTGGACGAAGCCGGACGACAGGTATTCTTCATGGCTTCAGGCATTCACAGGAAAGAAGACCCGTATAACCTGCATTACTGCAAGGTGAATTTCGACGGGACAGGGTTCACCGACCTGACTCCGGAGAACGCAAACCATGTCCTCTCCTTCTCGGCAGACAGAAGCCGCTTCGTGGATGTCTATTCACGTCCGGACATGCCGCCCGTAAGTGTACTCAGGAACGGGGAGAACGGGGAAGTCATCACCACGCTCGAACGATGTGACATCAGCGGACTGCTGGCTACGGGATGGGTGCAGCCGGAAGTGTTCCGCGCCAAAGGACGTGACGGAAAAACGGACATCTGGGGCACAATCTTCCGCCCCGCAAACTATGACCCGGAAAAATCGTATCCGATAATTGAAGACATCTATGCAGGGCCGCACGACTCGTTCGTCAACAAGAACTTCTCCGCCTTCGACTATTACATCACGCCGCTGGTGGAACTGGGCTTCATCGTGGTGAAGATAGACGGGATGGGCACCAACAACCGCTCGAAGGCTTTCCACGACGTATGCTGGAAAAACCTGCGCGACAGCGGGTATCCCGACCGCATACGATGGATCAAAGCCGCCGCAAAGAAATATCCCTACATGGACACCACACGGGTGGGCGTATATGGATGGTCGGCCGGCGGACAGAGTGCCATGGCCGCCCTGCTGTTCTTCAACGACTTCTATAAAGCTGCCGTCTCATTATGCGGATGCCACGACAACCGGATGGACAAGATATGGTGGAACGAACAGTGGATGGGCTATCCGGTGGACGAATCGTACAGCCGCTCGTCCAACGTAGACAACGCACACCTGCTGAAAGGAGACCTGTTCCTGATCAACGGCGAACTGGATGACAACGTGGACCCCGCCTCTACCCTGCAGGTAGTGAAAGCGTTGATGAAGGCCGACAAGAAGTTCGAGCAGCTTTACCTGCCGGGAAGGAACCATAATCTCGGACAGAGGTTTGAAGTCTACCGCATGTACGACTTCTTCGTCCGGAAACTGAGAGACAAGAAATAAAAATCCGGACTTCCAGAGAAGTAATGCAAATGTAGAAGGTGTGTCAAAAAGCGCACCTTCTTTTTTAGAAAGAGCTGTGAATGTGCCGTCCAAAATTCACAGCGAAATCCTTGCCGTCCCAAAATAATTTCGTTATTTTTGCGGAAACAGACAATGAAACGACAATGAAAACGAAAGGCTTTGTCTTGAAATGTTTCATAACGGCCACAGCCCTCTGCTCCGTCCTGCTCACTTCTTGCAGGGAGAATCTGGACTTAGGACTCGGATACACCATCACAGGAACAATTGTTGGCGATGACGAGAACGGATATTATCTCTATTCTGACAGGTATCCGGAGGTTGCCGTGTCCTATGAAAAAGGACTGGACAAATACGAAAGGGCCTACTGCTCCATCCGCTTCAAGGAAGAAAACCGATTCTTCAGCGACCGCGCGGGAGAGTTCTGCCTCATCGACAATGCAGACATCGAAATCATCACTCCCTATGATGTCATCCGCCCCATCAGCAAAACGGAAGCAGACGAACGGCATATCACCGACAGCTGCAGTGCCGCCCCGCATTTTTTAACGGGAGGCTATGCCTCACGCGGCTATTTCAACTTCAGTACGGCCATATCAATCCTCGATATGGACGACATGTCGCATTCCCATATCCCCGCCGACTTGATTTACGATCCGGCACGGCAAAGTCCGGACACCCTGCGTCTGGAACTCTGCTACCGTCCCCGGATTCCGAAAGGAAAGACAGCCTGCAGATATGAATACGGAACCACTTCGTGCGACATTTCCGGTCTTGCCGGCCTGCAGGAATGGAACGATTCGCTATGCATCGTGATAGAGGCGGGAGACAGTCTTATACACCGCATCCCCATCAGCAGGAATGACTTCAGGAAACCGGAACCGCTGTTCAATTAAAAATACAGGTTTTTCTCCGAAGACAACATTATTGCCCCGAAAACCACCCTGAACTGTTGACCGACTGACTGAAAATTCATACTTTTGCACCGTCAATTGAAATTACGTAATTTTATCACAATGAATCAAGAATTCGAGCTTATCGCCAAAACATTCCAGGGACTGGAAGAAGTGCTGGCACAGGAACTCACCGAACTGGGGGCAGGAAACATCGAAATCGGACGCCGCATGGTCTCGTTTACCGGAGACAAGGCCATGATGTACAGAGCAAACTTCTGTCTGCATACTGCCTTGCGCATTCTGAAACCTATCAAGCATTTTACCGCAACGACTCCCGATGAAGTGTACAATGTCATAAAAGATATCGCGTGGGAGGATTATCTGGACCCCACAAGCACGTTCGCTGTGGATGCGGTGGTCTACTCAGAAGTGTTCCGCCACTCCAAATTCGTGGCATACAAGGTAAAGGATGCCGTAGCCGACTATTTCCGGGAGAAGACAGGAAACCGTCCTTCCGTACGCATCAACAATCCTGACATCCAGCTTCATATACATATCGCCGAAGACCAGTGTACACTGGCACTCGACAGTTCGGGCGAATCACTCCACCGCCGGGGATACCGCCAGGAGCAGGTAGAGGCACCGCTCAATGAAGTGCTGGCCGCAGGCATGATTCTGCTCACGGGATGGAGAGGCGAATGCGACCTGATTGACCCGATGTGCGGGTCGGGCACAATTCCCATTGAAGCGGCTCTCATCGCACGCAACATCGCACCCGGTGTGTTCCGCAAAGAATTCGGATTCGAGAAATGGAAGGACTTCGACAAGGAACTGTTCGATTCTATCTATAACGACGACTCGCAGGAACGTGAGTTCACACATAAGATTTATGGATACGACAACAGCATCAAGGCCATCGCCATCGCACAGCACAACGTGAAGGCGGCGGGCGCAGGAAAGGATATTGTACTGAAGGTGCAGCCGTTCCAGCAGTTTGAGCAACCGGAAGAAAAGAGCATCATCATTACAAACCCTCCCTACGGTGAACGTATCTCATCAGACGACCTGATGGGACTCTATGAAATGATCGGCGAACGGCTGAAACATGCCTTTACCGGTAATGACGCATGGGTATTGAGCTATCGGGAAGAATGCTTCGATCAAATCGGATTGAAAGCCTCCGACAAAATCTCACTCTTCAACGGCGCATTGGAATGCCAGTTCAGACATTACCAGATGTTTGAAGGGAAATATAAGGAATACCGCTCGGAGAATCCGGAAAAAGAATTCAAGGCCAGAAGGGAGGAAAAGCCGGTACGCAACCGCCACCACGGAGAAAAAGTGGAATATGGAAGAAGAGACGGAAGAGGGACTTCCGGCGATGGCCGCAGATTCAGAGATGATGAACGGAGACCCAGAAGGGACGACGAGTGGAAGCCGAGAAGGGACGATGAACGGAGACCTAGAAGAGACGACGAGTGGAAACCGAGAAGGGATGATGAACGGAGGCCCAGAAGGGACGATGAGTGGAAGCCGAGAAAGGATGATGAACGAAACGATTTTCGTTTCCGCAGAGCCGGTGACGGAAAGGAGTTCACACGCGAACGCAGGAGCGGATTCAGACAGAGGAACGAATCTGAAGAAAATTCCCGCCCTTATGCCGACAAAAAAGAACCCAAACAGGCCAAACGCTTCATGTACATGCACAAACGGCATGAACTGGACAAATCGGAGGACAAGAAAAATGAACAGAAATAAGATAAGACATACAATCCTTTGCTTGATTCTGCTTCTTATGCCAGCCGTAACCATATATTCCCAAAAAGCCTATACGCTGGAAGACGTGATTCCGGGAGGAAGCAATTACTTCAACCTCCGCCCGAAGAACATACCCGGACTTCAGTGGTGGGGTGACGTATGTGTGCGTGCCGATGTGGAAAACATCAGCAAAGTGGACATAAAGAACGGGAAAGAAACTGTATTGGTCACGCTTGACGAAGTGAACGACGCACTCCAGAATGGCGAGAAGCCTTATAAGACTGAATTCAAGTTCAAGCCGCTCCGCACACTGGGTTCCGCATCTATGCCCTGGGGGGACAGAAACGTAGTTGTGTTCCTAAACAAGGCTGAAACCGGAAACGGAAGCGAGGACTATATGTGCTGGTACGACTTCGGACAGAAGAAGATTGTCAACATGTTCCGCATCCAGAGTGAAGGAAAACAGCCTGCAAATCTCGACTTCTGCAAAGAAAACGGATATGTGGCCTACACCGTCGGACGCCATTTGTTTGTCGCAAACGAAGGGGACTTCTCCCGACAGATAAACAGGTCATGCATGGGATGTACGGAAGACCCGGAAAAGGATGTGGTCTACGGACAAGCCGTACACCGCAACGAATTTGGTATATATAAAGGTACGTTCTGGAGTCCGAAAGGAACTTGTCTGGCCTTCTACCGCATGGACCAGAGTATGGTGACTGATTATCCGCAGGTGAATACGTCCACACGTATCGCTACACTGGAACCGGACAAATATCCGATGGCCGGAATGACGAGCCATAAGGTTACCGTCGGTATATATAATGTAAAGACCGGAAGGACTATCTATCTGCAAGCCGGAGACCCGACCGACCGTTACTTCACCAACATAAGCTGGTCGCCCGACGAGAAGCATATCTATGTCATCGAACTGAACCGTGACCAGAACCATGCACAGTTGGTAAGCTATAATGCCGCAACAGGCGAAAAGGAAAATGTTCTTTACGAAGAGGAACATCCGAAATACGTGGAACCGCAGCACCCAATCGTGTTCCTGCCCTGGGATGAGACAAAGTTCATCTATTGGAGCCAGCGAGACGGATTCCATCATCTGTACCTCATGGACACCAAGGTGAAGACATATCCCGAACTCGAAAGGGGAAAGGACGAGGAAACCCTATTCCGCGAACACTTGAAGACGGTTCCGCTCACGCAAGGCGACTGGTTAGTGCAAGGCATCTTGGGCTTCAATGAAGAAAGGAAGGAAATCATCATCTCCAGTACGGAACTTTCCCCCCTCCAGAGCAACGTGTTCGCGCTGAACGTTAAGAACGGCAAACGCACCTTGATAGGAAGCGGCGAAGGAATCCACTCTGCGCAAGTATCCGCTGCGGGCAAATACATTATCGACAGCTATACTTCCGCGAAAGTGGGAAGGAGCGTCAACATACTGCCTACCGACGGGAAGAAAGGCATCAACCTGCTCACCGCTACTGACCCGATGACGGAACAATACAATCTGCCGGAAATTACCGTCGGTACCATCAAGGCTGCCGACGGGACTACAGACTTGTATTACCGCCTCATCAAACCGGTGAACTTCGACCCGAACAAGAAATATCCCGCCATCATCTATGTGTACGGAGGCCCTCACGCACAGATGATACACGACACGCGCTTCTACGATGCACGCGGATGGGACTTGTATATGGCCCAGAAGGGTTATGTGATGCTTACCGTTGACAGCCGGGGAAGCGACAACCGGGGAATCAGATTCGAAAACGCGACTTTCCGCCATCTCGGTGTGGAAGAGATGAAAGACCAGGTAAAGGGCGCGGAACTGCTGAAATCACTGCCCTATGTCGACGGCAACCGTATCGGTGTGCACGGCTGGAGCTTCGGAGGGTTCATGACCACCAACCTGATGCTTACCTATCCCGACATCTTTAAGGTAGGTGTAGCCGGAGGACCGGTCATCGACTGGAAATATTATGAAGTGATGTATGGCGAACGTTATATGGATACTCCGGAAACCAATCCGGAAGGCTATAAAGGTTCCGACCTGAAACAGAAAGCGGGCAACCTGAAGGGGCGGCTGGAAATCATCATCGGAGGAACAGACCCGACATGCGTACCCCAGCACACCTATACGTTCCTGCGCGCATGTATCAACGCGGGCACTCATCCCGACCTGTTCATCTATCCGGAGGACGGACACAACATGGTGGGACGTGACCGGGTGCATCTGCATGAACATATCACACGCTATTTTGAGGACCACTTAAAGTGATAACTTGAATATCAAAAAACAAACGACATATGAAACTTTTACTCTTGGGCTCAGGCGGACGCGAACATGCGCTGGCATGGAAAATCGCCCAAAGCCCGAAAATCAAAAAGCTGTATATCGCTCCGGGAAATGCCGGAACAAGTGAAGCGGGCGAGAATGTACCCGTCAAAGCCAATGACTTCGACGCTATCCGTGCTTTCGTTCTTGACAAAGGCATCAACATGGTGGTAGTAGGACCGGAAGACCCGCTGGTGAAGGGTATATACGACTATTTCAAGAACGATGACGCACTGAAGGATATCCCTGTAATCGGTCCGTCAAAAGCGGGTGCCGTACTCGAAGGGAGCAAGGAGTTCGCAAAAGGATTCATGCAACGCCATCATATTCCGACAGCCGGGTACAAAAGTATCACCGCCGGAAACCTGGAAGAGGGGCTGGCCTTCCTCGAAACATTGCAGGCTCCTTATGTGCTGAAAGCTGACGGCCTGTGTGCAGGAAAGGGCGTGCTGATTCTTCCGACACTTGAAGAAGCCAAGAAAGAACTGAAAGAGATGCTGGGAGGAATGTTCGGTGACGCATCCGCAACGGTAGTGATTGAAGAATTCCTGAGCGGTATCGAATGTTCCGTATTTGTGCTGACTGACGGGAAAAGTTATAAGATTCTTCCTGAAGCAAAAGACTACAAACGTATCGGAGAAGGCGATAAGGGACTGAATACCGGAGGCATGGGTTCCGTATCCCCCGTTCCGTTCGCCGACAAGGAATGGATGCAGAAGGTGGAGGACCGTATCATCCGTCCGACTGTGGAGGGACTGGCAGAAGAGGGTATCGACTACAAAGGCTTCATCTTTTTCGGCCTCATCAATGTGAAGGGAGACCCGATGGTAATTGAATACAATGTGCGCATGGGTGATCCTGAGACGGAAAGCGTCATGCTGCGCATCAAGAGCGATCTGGTTGACCTGTTCGAAGGAGTGGCTGCCGGGAATCTGGCGGAAAAGACACTGGAAATCGACCCGCGTTCAGCCGTATGTGTCATGCTCGTTTCAGGTGGCTATCCGGAAGCTTACGAAAAAGGATTCCCCATCAGCGGAATTGAAGAAGCCAAGGATGGAGGAAGCATCGTATTCCATGCCGGCACTGCAATGAAAGACGGACAGGTAGTCACTTCCGGCGGACGCGTAATCGCAGTAAGCTCTTACGGAAACGACAAGGACGAAGCCCTGAAGAAATCATTCGAAAATGCCGGAAAAATCCACTTTGAGAAGAAATATTTCCGGTCTGACATCGGATTCGACCTGTAACGACTGATCATGCCCGAAAAGAACAGATTTCAATATCATCTGGCGACAGGGAAGGCACTTTTCCCTGCCGCCATCATTTCTTGTCTGGCCGTGACAGGAGTCAGCTTTCGGGGACTTACCGACCTGCTCCCACTGATGGCCATAGGGCTGACAACCTATCTGCTCATCGAACTGAACACTTCTTTCTCGCTCATCCGCACACGCACCACGCTGCATGCCTCCCTATTTTTATTATTTTACGTAAGCTGCCCGTTTCTGCATACCTACTCACATGACATATGGATTACCCCACTATTCGTTGCCGGAATCTATTTCCTGTTCCAGAGCTACGAATCTCCATATGCTTCCACACCGGTGTTTCATTCCTTTCTCTGCCTCGGACTGGGAAGCATGATATTCCCATGGCTTCTGTATCTCATACCATTCATCTATCTGTTCATGGTAAATCTGCGTTCGTTCAACGCGCGCACTTTCTTCGCAGGAATCATAGGGACGACTCTTCCCTACTGGTTTCTCCTGTGCTGGAATCTCTATACAGGAGAAGCTGAAAAGACATTCCAGCCCTTCATCCGGCTGGCCCATCCACCGGCCATCGGCTACGACACATTGTCTCTGTCCCAAATCGTCACCATCGGGACACTGACAGTCCTCACTGCCATCTGCAGCATACAAGTCGTCATGCAAGGATATAAAGACAAAGTGCAGACACGCATCATGCTTCGGATTATAATCATGGCAGGAGTCATATCCGTCGTGCTTGCCGCATTGCTTCCCTCCCATATCAATGCGGCGGTTACAATGCTGCTGGTAGTGTATGCCATCATGGGCGGACATCTGTTCGCCCTCACTTTCAACAGATTCACCGGTATCCTTTCATGGGCAACCTTGGGGATATGGTTTCTTGTCACTTCATTCAACCTATGGACGGATTCATTCAATTTCTGATTGACTGGGGATACGGAGGGATGTTTCTCTCAGCCTTTCTCGCCGGTACAGTGCTGCCGTTCAGTTCGGAAGTGGTGCTGCTGGCCTGTGTGGCGTTAGGACTTGACCCCATACTTTCCACCCTGTCGACGACCCTCGGGAACGTATTGGGCGGACTTACATGCTATTGGATAGGCAGACTGGGCAAAATGGAATGGATAGAAAAATATTTTCGGGTAGACAAGAAACAACTGGACAAGGCCGCAAGGTTCATCCACGGGAAAGGCTCGTGGATGGCCCTGTTCTCCTTTCTGCCCGTCATAGGCGACGCACTCCTTATCGCGCTCGGCCTGATGAAAGCCAACGTATGGATTGTATCGGCCGCTATGAGCATCGGGAAGCTGGCACGCTACGCGATCATTGTCATGACCGCTCTCGGAACCATACAACTTATTAACTGACTTATTATGCTACAGATAGAAAAGACAGCCGACGGAAGCAACACCTTGTTCGTCCCTGAACTGGATGAGCATTACCACTCGACAAAAGGAGCACTCACGGAATCGGAACACATTTTCATCCAGACAGGACTGAGGCATTGTCCGCTACAGGAGATACACGTACTGGAAATCGGTTTCGGTACAGGACTCAATGCTTTCCTCACTCTGTTGGAAGCCGAGAAGACGGCATGTGACATCCATTATACCTCCATCGAACGTTATCCGCTGGATGAAACCATCGTGAAAGAACTGCATTATCCGGAACTCATCGCACCGGCACAGGCAGAAATGTTTCATGCGCTCCATCAGGCAGCATGGAATCTCCCCCAGGAAGTCACCCCTCACTTCACCCTGTTGAAAATAGAAGGAGACTTCACCCGGTTCAAGTTCAGGGAGAAATATAATGTAGTCTATTTCGACGCTTTTGCCCCGGAGAAACAGCCGGAAATGTGGAACCAGAAACTTTTCGACAGTCTCCACTCTATAATGAATACCGGAGGAATCCTCACCACCTATTGCGCAAAAGGGACCGTACGCCGCATGCTGCAAACCTCCGGATTCCGGGTAGAGCGGCTGCCCGGACCGCCGGGAGGAAAACGGGAAATTCTCAGAGCAACAAAAGAAACCAACCGATAAAACAACTCAAATGTCAGAACTAGCACCATTGATTTCAGATTTAGGGACCATACTGATTGTGGCGGGATGCGTCACGATTCTTTTCAAATGGCTCAAACAACCCGTCATTCTAGGGTACATCGTGGCCGGATTCATTACCGGACCGGCCGTCAGTTTCCTTCCCAGTGTCACCGACACCGCCAACATCAAAATATGGGCAGACATCGGTGTCATTTTCCTGCTGTTCGCAATGGGACTCGAATTCTCATTCCGCAAACTCCTCAACGTGGGGCTGAGCGCATTCATAGCCACCCTCACCATCGTGACCGGAATGATGTTTCTTGGCTATACAGCCGGAAATGCGATGGGATTCACCCACATCACCAGCCTGTTTCTGGGGGGCATGCTCTCCATGTCGTCCACCGCAATCGTGTTCAAGGCATTCAACGACATGAATCTGCTCCAGCAGAAATTTACCGGCATCGTACTAGGCGTGCTGGTTGTCGAGGATCTGATAGGGGTCATCATGCTGGTGGTGCTGTCCACTCTGGCTGCCAGCCAACATTTTGAAGGGACAGCCCTTCTGGGAAGCCTGCTGAAGCTGATCGGATTCCTTATCTTCTGGTCCGCGCTGGGCATTTATCTCCTCCCCACACTGATGAAAAAGATACGCCATCTTATCAGCGACGAGATTCTGTTGATCGTATCATTGGGCCTTTGCCTGTTGATGGTCATGATTGCAGTCCGCGCGGGCTTCTCTTCCGCTTTGGGAGCCTTCGTAATGGGCTCACTGCTGGCAGAGACCATTGAAAGCGAGAAGATAAGTCGCGTGGTACAACCGGTCAAGGATCTGTTCGCGGCCATTTTCTTCGTATCGGTGGGCATGATGATTGACCCGAGCGTCATCGCCGGATACATCATACCGATTATCATCCTCACCCTGCTCGTGCTGATGGGACAATCCTTCTTCGGTACTGTCGGCATCCTGCTTTCGGGACAGCCGCTGAAAGTGGCAATGCAATCAGGGTTCTCACTAACTCAAGTAGGCGAGTTCGCCTTCATCATCGCCTCGCTGGGTGTAAGCTTGAATGTGACCGACAGCCACCTGTATCCCATCATCGTGGCCGTATCCGTAATAACCACCTTCTTTACGCCCTATATGATCCGGCTGTCGGAACCTGCCTATAACGTAATCGAACGTCATATCCCGGGATGGTTCAGTCAGCTTCTGGCGCGATATGCCTCCGGTTCCATGTCTGTACGCCACGAGAACGACTGGCACAGGCTTCTGAAAAGCGTGTTTACAGGGATAGCCATCTATCTGACCATCTGCATCGTGTTCATTGCGCTGTTTTTCTCGCAGTTGCATCCTTTCATTATGGAAAGGCTGCCGGGCATATACGGCACCCTGGCCAGCGGAGCAATCATATTTTCCGTCATTTCTCCCCTGCTGTGGGCCATCATCACAAGGAAGAACCACTCGCCCGAATTCCAGAATCTGTGGCGTGACAACCGCTTCAACCGTGGCGCACTGGTTTCGCTCATACTCGTCAAGGTGCTGCTATGTGTCGTTATCCTGATGAGTATCGTGACCCGACTGTTCAATGTGGCTTCCGGTGCGGCACTCATCGTGGCTTCGGCCATCATCGCCAGCTTCTACTTCTCAAAGCGTCTCCGCAAACGGGCGTCCATGATAGAGGAACGGTTCAACGAAAACTTCCAGGGCTCGGATGAAAAAGAAGAGCACACCCGCCTTGTCAAGTCCCAACTGGAAGGAAGCAGCGCACTGTCCAATCTGCATACGGCCGATTTCATCGTGTCGCCGGACGCGCACGATGCCGGGAAGACTCTGGAAGAGATTGCTCCCCGCAACAGATTCCATGTGAACATCATCTCTATTCTCCGGGGTGAGAGAGAAATAAACATCCCCCGAGGGAAAGAGCCCATCTACCCCTACGACAGAATTACAGCCGTAGGGACAGACGATGACCTGAAGCTTTTCGGACAAGCACTGAACGAAAAAGAGCCACTGAATCCAGACGCTTCTTCCGGACAGACGCACATGAGCATCAAGAACATTTGTCTTGAAGCCGATTCACCGCTGATGAGCAAGAAAATACGGAACATGAAGGCACGCGACTTCATCATCCTCGGCATAGAAAGAGAGCGGGAAATCATAATGAACCCCGGACCGGATACCGTATTCCGGCCTAAAGACATCGTATGGATTGTAGGAAAACCGGGAACTGAAAAAGCGTTCATCTGAAAACTGAACAAAAGACAAGAGAATCATGAACAAATACCTGCTGACTATACTTGTATTCCTTCTGGCTTCGTGCCAGCACAGTGCAGACAAAGAAGACGGACAAGCGACTCTGACCGTCACCATCGAACCACTCCGTTACTTCGTGCAGGCCATAGCCGGAGACTTGTTTCAGGTTACAAGCATTGTGCCGGAAGGAAGCAGTCCGGAGACTTACGACCCTACCCCACAACAGCTTGTGACACTCTCGAAAAGCAGGGCCTGGCTCCGCATCGGACACATCGGGTTTGAAGAAGCGTGGACGGAACGGATCAGAGACATCGCCCCCGGTCTGCTGTCCTACGACACGTCGGAAGGAATCGAACTGATCCAAAACTCCCACAGCCATGCGCACCATGTCCATGACACTGATCCGCACGTATGGACTTCCGTACCCAACGCGCGTATAATCGCACGGAATATCTGCAAGGCATTGTGCGAGCTTGACGAAAGTCACCAGACCTATTACCACAACCGGCTGGACAGTCTATCGGAAGTGCTTGACCGCACCGAGAAAGAAATCCGGCACGACATGTCCGGCGCAGATCCGGCATTCGTCATCTACCATCCGGCACTGAGCTATTTCGCAAGGGATTACGGACTGGAGCAGGTCTGCATCGAAGAGGAAGGGAAAGAGCCT
This sequence comes from uncultured Phocaeicola sp., assembly GCA_944320815.1. Classification (GTDB taxonomy): domain Bacteria; phylum Bacteroidota; class Bacteroidia; order Bacteroidales; family Bacteroidaceae; genus Phocaeicola. The sequence goes on from CALUIZ010000031.1 coordinate 27,860, forward strand.
TCGCCTGCCCATCTGCAAAGCCTCATCCGCACCTGCCGGAAAAAACATGTACGGACAGTCTTCATCCAGCAGGAATTCGACAGACGGAATGCTGAACTGATAGCGGAGGAGCTGGGTCTGCAGATTGTAACCATCAATCCACTCAGCTACCACTGGGAGAAAGAAATGCTGCGGATAGCCAAAGCACTGAATGGAAACAAATCAAACAGCAACGACAATGGAAACCGGACCGATGATTAAACTCTCTCACATTTTCGGAGGATACGAGGGAAAGACAGTGCTCCATGATGTCAATCTCGAAATAGGCTCCCATGACTTTCTGGGCATCATAGGACCTAACGGAGGAGGAAAGACGACGCTCGTCAAGCTGATGCTGGGACTGCTGAAACCCATGTCGGGAGACATCGAATTCCTGCACCACGGACGAAAAACGGATGAACTCTGCATAGGCTACCTTCCGCAATACAGCAGCATCGACAGGAAATTCCCGATTTCGGTGTATGACGTGATACTTTCAGGACTGAACAGACAGAAGTCGCTGTTCCGCCCTTTCACCCCGGAACAGCACGGGCTGGTGCGACAGACCATCGCACGCATGGGACTGGAAGGAATGGAACAGCGCGCCATCGGTGAACTGAGCGGAGGACAGATGCAGCGCGCCCTGCTGGGACGTGCACTGGTTTCAAACCCACAGGCTGTCATTCTGGACGAACCGAACACATACATTGACAAACGTTTTGAGACAAAGCTCTATTCGTTGCTGGAGGAAATCAACGGAGAATGTGCCGTCATCCTTGTAAGCCATGACATCAGTACCGTACTCACCCATGCGAAAAACATCGCCTACGTGAACGGGACGCTCCGCTATCATTCCGGCACGGACATATCCGACGGATGGATGAAAGAGTTCCTGTACTGAACAAAAGGACATCAATCAAATTGAACGCGGGGCCACAGAAACACAGAGTTTGATTTGTCTGACAATCAAATCATATTCTCTGGTTTCCGTAGCCCCGCGTTTGTTTGGGCTTAACATTCAGGCACTTTTTCGTAAAACGATTTGTACCCGGCATAAGAAATCCGTAATAGGAAAACATTTGGATTCCTTACACCGAACCAACAAACTCAATATTCCCTGTTCCGTGACAAAGGCCGCAAGTTGGTTGTAGGGCTGTTCGGTTCAGTATATTTTCTCGTACACATCGCCGCCATCGGTCACGAGCCTGCCACCGCTGTAAGTAAACGTAGTGTTGATATTGCTCCCGCTTACGCTGCCGTCGTCCCACGCTCCAGTGCTTGAACCTTTGCATATCACCTTGTCGCCACTGAACTCAAAGGTAAAGTAGCCTTGGTGGAGCGACACATTGCCCTCCATGCGGTATTCCCCCGTACCGTCCTCATAGAACGTGTAATAGCGGTAAACACGGTTCTGATGGTTATTACAGTAGGTTCCGCAGAAGCCCGACGGTATGCTGCCGCCCTCATCGTCCTTGCTGCATGCCTGCACCGAAAAAGCCACGAGCATGGCGAAAACGGCGAGCATCATCGTTCTTATGTAATCAAAAAATGTTTTTCTCATCGTACTTGTTGTTTTTCAGTTCGTTGTAGTATTGTCACATGTTAGTTAAAGGCTGTGTCAGTCCACCTTTACGTAGCGTCGGAAGCTCGACGGACCGTCATAAACATAGTAAAGAAGCATGGTCCTGCCGCCATCCTCGAAATACACTTCATAAGGAGCTTCCGCTCCGCTATCGTATTCCATTATGTGTATCAGGTTGCCGCTGCCAAGCCACCACTCATAATCGGATACGAACCTGAAGCCGCCGTTGGTAAACAAGCGCGTCTGGCCTTCGCCCCTTTTGCCGTCCCACTCGTCGGTGAAGAACACCCTCTGCCATTCGCTGTTAGGGTCATCCTCGACATCGACTTGCGAGCCTGTCACAGTCTCTGTCAGCTTCCATACGCCGAAGAACATTTCGGGCTGGTATATCGACTGCTGGTTTTCTTCTTCACCGCCGGTCTGCGACCCGTCGATTATATCCGTGCCATTGTCCTCATCGTCGCCTCCGCACGAGACCGCCGTTAGCGCAAGGCAGAGCAACACTACCCATCCCATAGCCGTGGCCGCATGCCTTGCTGCCCCGGCTAAATTTGCAAATATCTTTTTCATCTTGTCTTTTTTAGTTGTTCCGCTTTGCCCTTTCCCTTATCGTCTTGAGCCATGCGGCAAAATCACCGCCGGCCGCTGTCGAGCGCGTGCGCCCGTCATACATCACAGTAAGCGTGCCGTCGAAGAAGAAGCTGCCCGTGGTCTGGCGCGAGTTGATGTCGATACCGTGCTCAAGGCTGCTGAAGAGATTCATGTCCTCAGCCTCTATGCGGTAAGAGCCGTCGCCAGTCTTGGTTATCGTCATTTGCGAGGGGCGGTCGCCCGACCAGTCGTGGGTGTACCAGAGGCTCGGGTCATCCTCGTCATCGTAAGTACCGTTGACCAAGGTGTAGAGGTCGATGTGTGTCTCCATCTCAAAGTTGAACTCCGCTTCGCCCGTCACATCCCGGCCCGTACCGTTGACGGTTCCCGTAGGTATGTCTGAGACATCATCGAAGTATATGCCGGCCATGTTAAAGTACGTGCCGGGCTTTACCTCATCGGGGTGAGTGAAGTAATATATCATGTCGACATCGTAGAACACCAAGGAAACTTCGTTTTCATCGAATTCGGAGTATGCGTAGCCAAAGTCATACTTCTCACCGTCGGCCTCGAAATAGCAAGTGTTAACATCGTCACTTCCACCGCCGGAACCGCCGCCGTTGTCGTCATCGTCGGAGCATGAGGCGAAGCCCACGCAGCAAACCAACCCAACGAACAGGCCGAAAGCCAGCCCGGCCGTCTTTGTCATATAATAAGTAATCTTTTTCATAATCCGTTGACTTTATATGCTTCAAGTATTATAGGCCTGTTTTCACCCATGTAATTTATTTCTTGCCTGATGATTCCCATGCCGGGGGCGATGTACATCACTTCGTCGTCGTTGATGTCCATTCTTTGGAACTTGCCTTTCACGTTACCCGTCACTTTCAGGCAGTGAAACTTGCCGGCTGGTGTCTCAAGGTCTACTTCCTCGACAACCTTGAAGCCACTGTATGTAAGTTCGTTCTTAAATGTCATGGCCATGGCTTTGTTTTCGTAGTTGAGCGTTCCGCCTTCAATAGTGTCGCCCACCTTCAGTGTCGCAGGCATCTTGAGTATATAGCCGTGTCTATTTTCCCCTCCGGTTGCAAGTCCAAGGTCCATTGTCATGTAATACGCCCCGCTTTCAAGCGTCATTGACGACAGCAGTCCGTCACCGAATCCAGCGAATGCCGCTGTCTTTGAGGGTTTCTCCTTTTTGTTGAGCATGGTCCACAGAATAGTTACGATGTCCTTTCCGTTTTCCGACTTGTTGTCTTGCACCGTTGTTACAATGTAGCACATAAGTTTCTGTTTCTTACCGTATTTATATGAATATTGTATGCTTGCCCCTTTTTTCGTCAAGGCATAACCTTGCGTATTCTGCGCAAGGCAGACTGCGCAAGTAAGTAAGACAGTCATTAATAAAGAAAAAAACTTTTTCATTTTCTTGTTTTTTATGCGTTTGACTTAATGTTGACTAAGTTTACATAACCCATGAGAGACCTATCGTGAAATAGTCGGAAGTGTATTCTTTCTTGAACTTGAATTTGTTGAAGTCCCACCTGTAACCGCCGACGAGCGAGAGGTAATCGCTGCCGAGCTTGAACAGTTTCACTCCGAGGAGAGGTGTGAGGAAAAGACCGAAGTCGCCGTTTGATTCCTTTTCGTCGCCTTCCTTGACTTTCGCCGTTGCGTGCAGATATTGCACACCTGCGCGTCCTTCTATATACAGCCACTTGTTGAACCAGTAACGGTATTGTCCGCCTATGCCCGCCGACCATGAGCTTACGTCGATATAATCATTGTCTGCCGAACCGAACGAAAGATCAACTAACAGGTATTTAAAAGCGAAATTAAGCCCGATACCGTATCCGTTTTCGATACTTTGGTAGTCTATTCCTGCCCCGCTGTTCAGGTAGTTCACTTCGTCATCATGACCGTGCGCCGTAGAAATTTGCGTAGTTGCGGTGCGGTTAACGTCGTCCGAGATTACTTTCTGCGCATCAACCGTTGCGGTGATGAATAATGCGCAGGCGAAAAATAAAAATTTTTTCATTGTGTTTTGTCATTGCGGCGTCGGCCCCGTGTCGCCAAGTGATAATATTAGTGTGGTCCGCATACAAAAAAACGTGGAGCCGTGCCTGCTGCCCGTCCCACGATCCGAAGGCTCTCGCATTGCCCAAGTTTGTCGGAACGAGCAACGCCGAAAGCCCCACGCCGATGTCAATATGTACGTATGCCCTATGTGCCCGCCGACTTTACACCATGTAAAACCGACAGGACACAATGCGGACTGTGCATTAACATCCCAGGGGCGTTCCCGTTGCTTTGTCCTTGACAAACTTTTGTGAACTTGCGAGATTCCCGGATCGTCAAGACCAAAGCGTCAGTAAACGCCTTTGTGTATGAAAACATCCCACCCACCGCCTCTTCTGCGTGCCTCTAGGGGCACGACTATGGCGTGGAGAGACACTGCAAATGTAATGATTTTTCGTCAATTACGCAGCCTTTACAAGAAATTTTTAATCCAAATCGCGCGTCTCTTTTAACATCCTATCAATATGCCATTGACACGTAGGGGCGGACCCGTGTGTCCGCCCAGCTGCATTATCATGGTCTCATCGGGCAGACACACGGGTCTGCCCCTACAGCAATGAAAAAGCCATACCAAATCACACGGTTCTTTCATTGGGCAGAGTCAACCAGCAAGTGTAACATTACAAAATAACGAGTTCAGTAAAAACGATTCAAGCCATTTTTAGTATGATAAGAACATAAGAGCCCTTCTCTAATACCATAAAAATAACAAATCAAACAACAGGCAGAGCCGGTTTACCATGCCTTATCAACTCCCACAAAAAACAGTTTCTCAAAGTCATCCGTTACGGGCTGATTTCAGCACCGGCTTATCCGGGCAAAACAAAAGGATACTTCAACGGAAACAGCCGCCTGCTCCGGCTGAAACAAAAGGGTATTTCCAGACGAAGAAACGCATCCGGAAAAACAGATATCCGGACAGACGGGTTCCCGTCCATGGCACCGACGGAGAAGGTCACAACCGTTAAAATTTCCATAAACTGCTAACTTTCATCATATTCAGACGAGATATACGGTATATCACATTTTTATATTATCTTTGCCGCATTGGAAACAAAAAAGAGAAACCGAATATTCAATGAAACAGTACGACAAGATTAACAATGCGGTGGGCTGGCTCGTGTTTGCCATTGCGGCATTCACTTACTGCATGACCATCGAACCTACCGCAAGCTTCTGGGATTGTCCCGAATTCATCACCACCGGTTATAAACTGGAAGTCGGCCATCCGCCCGGCGCACCGTTCTTCATGCTCACAGCCAATCTGTTCAGCCAGTTCGCAAGCGACCCCTCACAGGTAGCCAAGATGGTGAACATCATGAGCGCACTGATGAGTGCGGCCTGCATCCTGTTCCTTTTCTGGAGCATCACGTGTCTGGCAAAAAAACTGGTATGCCCGAAAGATGAAGACCTGACGACAGGCAAACTGATTACAATCATGGCTTCTGGCATGGTGGGCGCACTGGCCTACACATGGAGCGACACATTCTGGTTCAGTGCCGTAGAAGGCGAAGTGTATGCTTATTCCAGCCTCTTCACCGCTCTCGTGTTCTGGCTCATCCTGAAGTGGGAGAACCGGGCTGACGAACCGCACAGCGACCGCTGGCTGGTGCTCATCGCCTATCTGACAGGACTTTCGGTAGGTGTGCATCTGCTGAACCTGCTCTGCATCCCGGCTATCGTACTGGTATATTACTACAAGAAGAATCCCCATGCCAGCCTGAAAGGCAGTCTGCTGGCACTGTGCGGGTCCATGGTGCTGGTAGCTGTAGTGCTCTACGGCATCGTGCCGGGCATTGTGAAAGTGGGCGGATGGTTCGAACTGCTGTTCGTCAACAACTTCGGATGCACGTTCAATACAGGCGTCATCATTTATATGGTGATACTTGCGGCAAGCATCATCTGGGGCGTTTACGAGAGCTACACCGTAAAGAGCCGCAAACGCATGAACATCTCCTTCCTCACCACCGTAGGTCTGCTGGGCATCCCCTTCTACGGACACGGATGGAGCAGCGTGTTCATCGGAATCATCGTGCTGGCCGTACTGGCTCTCTATCTCTTCGCCAACGTGGGAGAGAAATACCGTGTGAGCGCACGCACGCTGAATACCACGCTTCTGGCCATGATGATGATTGTGGTGGGCTACTCTTCCTATGCGGTCATCGTCATCCGCTCGTCGGCCAACACGCCGATGGACCAGAACTCTCCCGAAGACATCTTTACGCTGGGCGAGTATCTGGGACGTGAACAATATGGTACCCGTCCGCTGTTCTACGGACAGACCTACGCATCGAAACCCGCCCTGAAAGTGGTGGACGACGGATGTATCTACGATGTGGAGGAAGGCGCACCCGTCTACCAGCGCAAGGAGAAAGAAACTCCGGACGAAAAGGACAGCTACGAAATCGTACGCCACAAGACAGACTACAAATATGCGCAGAACATGATTTTTCCGCGCATGTACAGTGACACCCATGCGGCGGCCTATGAAAGCTGGGTGGGCGGAATACAAGGCCGTCAGGTTCCTTACGACCAGTGCGGAGAAACCATCATGGTGAAGATACCGACCCAATGGGACAACATCAAGTTCTTCTTCATCTACCAGCTCAACTACATGTACTGGCGGTATTTCATGTGGAACTTCGCCGGACGGCAGAACGACATACAGGGACAGGGAGAGATTGAGCACGGCAACTGGATTACAGGAATCCCGTTCGTCGACAAAATGCTGGTGGGCGACCAGAGTCTTCTTCCTTCCGACCTGAAAGACAACAAGGCGCACAACGTATTCTACTGCCTGCCGCTTATCCTCGGAATCATCGGTCTGTTCTGGCAGGCATACAAGGGTGAACGGGGCATACAACAGTTCTGGATTGTGTTCTTCCTGTTCTTCATGACGGGACTTGCCATCGTACTCTATCTGAACCAGACTCCCCAGCAGCCACGCGAACGCGACTATGCATACGCAGGGTCGTTCTATGCGTTCACAATCTGGATAGGATTGGGAGTGGCAGCCATCACCGAATGGCTCACCCGGAAGAAGATGAAGGAAACCATGGCCGCCACCATTGCGGGAGTGGTCTGTCTGCTCGTACCGATACAGATGGTAAGCCAGACATGGGATGACCATGACCGGAGCGGACGCTACACCTGCCGCGACTTCGGACAGAACTATCTGAACTCCGTACAGACGGAAGGCAATCCGATTATCTTCACTAACGGAGACAATGACACCTTCCCTCTCTGGTACAACCAGGAAACGGAAGGGTTCCGCACTGACGTGCGCGTCTGCAACCTGAGCTACCTGCAGACCGACTGGTATATCGACCAGATGCGGCGTCCGGCCTACGACTCGCCGTCCGTACCCATCAACTGGGAACGAATCGACTATGTCTCAGGACACAACGAAGCTGTATATGTACGCCCGGAAGCCATGGCGACCATTGAAGAGTTCTACAAACAGAATCCGGAGGAGGCCAGAAAAGAGTTCGGCGACAATCCGTATGAACTGAAGAACATTCTGGAGCATTGGGTACGCTCTCCCAAAGCGGATCTTCAGATGATTCCTACAGACAGTATCGTAGTGAAACTGGACAAGGAAGCCATCAAACGTTCCGGCATGATGACTCCGGACTCTATCCCTGACTATATGCACATCTCGCTCAAGGGGAAACATATCCTCTACAAGAGTGAACTGATGATGCTGGAAATGCTGGCCAACACCAACTGGGAGCGTCCGCTCTATATGGCCATCACGGTGGGCGCGGACAACCAGCTCAACCTGAGCAACAACTTTGTGCAGGAAGGACTGGCATACCGCATCACTCCGTTCACGCATAACCAGTTGGGCGCACGCATCGATTCGGAGAAGATGTATGACAATCTGATGCACAAGTTCAAGTTTGGCGGAATAAACAACCCCGACATTTATCTGGACGAGACCGTGCTGCGCATGTGTGACACGCACCGCCGGATGTTCGTGTCATTGGCCAGCCAGCTCATCCGCGAAGGGAAGAAGGACAAGGCACTTGAAGTGCTGGACTATTGCGAGAAAGTGATTCCAAGCACAACGGTACGCCACGACTACATTTACAGCAGCTCGAAAGAAATGGCCGATGACTATATCACCCTAGGGGAATATGAGAAGGCAGAAAGGATTCTGGAAGCGCTGGCGAAGAATTCAGCCGAATATGCGGCGTGGTATCTGAGTCTGGATGATGCACGCTTCGCAAATTCTTACGAAAGCTGCATGCGCCATTTCTATATCCTTGACGATATATGCAAGAGCATGAACAAGCTGAAACAGCCGGAAACGGGAGAAATCACTCCCAGAGGCGCATATTATCGCCAGACCTTCGAACAGCTGTACAAACAGTTGGAGAACAGAATACAATAATTGAGAATGAAGAATTAATGATTAATAATGAAGAGTGGAGAATCCTGTTGTCCGCCATCCGGGATGACGGTTTCTTCACTCTCCATTGTTAATTTGATTTATTATGCTGATAGAACAACCACCCAAAATACTGCGCCTGCTTTACCCCCGTGCACTCTGGCGCATGGACAGGAACGAGAAATCCGTTTACCTGACGTTCGATGACGGACCAATTCCTGAAATCACTCCATGGGTACTGGACTTGCTGGACAAATATGGAATCAAGGCCACTTTTTTCATGGTGGGCGACAATGTACGCAAACATCCTGATGTGTTCAAAATGGTGGTCGCACACGGACACCGCATAGGCAATCATACATTCAACCATATCCGAGGATTCGAATACCTGAGCCAGAACTATCTGCGCAATACGGACAAGGCGAATGAATATCTCCATACCGACCTTTTCCGTCCGCCGCACGGCCACATGCGCTGGGCGCAATATCATGTACTGAAGAAAAAATACCGCATCGTGATGTGGGACCTTGTAACCCGCGACTACAGCAAACGCCTCAACGGGCAACAGGTGTTCGAAAACGTAAAGAAATACGTGCGCAACGGCTCCATCATTACCTTCCACGACTCTCTGAAATCGGAAAAGAACATGAAATATGCGCTCCCCCGCTCCATCGAATGGCTGCTGGAGCAAGGCTATACATTCAAGGTATTTGATTGAACGGCAGTCAGCGCACCCTTCTGTTCAGCTGATTGTCCGCCTTTTCCGGACGGGATTTTCCTATACGCTTCCCTCCTCTCTTTTTCCTTTTCTGCTTTGCCTTATAAGCGAAAGGATTTTTCTTGTTCATTGGTACCGGTTTTCTCATTGGCTTTCTCAACTTTAGCGGCTACCGTCAAGTTAGAAGTGCAACTCCGCCACCGCCTTCCTCCGTCCTTGGAGCGTAGCGGAAAGGGCGGAGGA